>NZ_BAFR01000080.1 GCF_000308435.1 Nocardia araoensis NBRC 100135
CCGGGCCTGGTGGTGGAGGCCGACCCGAGCTTCTTCGAGCCAGGCCACCGCGCCGGGCCCAATCGTGAGGAAGGCTTCCTCGGCGGCGGTGGCCGGTCGCGGTGTGCGCTGCCCGGGCGCCGAGGGCGGGTAGTGCTCGTCGAGGATGACCGGGCTGCCCGGGGTGGAGCGGCGGTGGCGGGCGATCTCGGTGGCGACGCCGTCGACCAGCGCGGTCACCATGAGATCGTCACTGTGCCAGCGCACGAACACTTCCCGTCCGGCGTGCTGGTGCGGGACGGAGTAGCGGACCTGGTCGACGCGGATGGTGGAGTCGCGGTCGTGGACGCGGCGGGTGGTGCCGAACGCGGCGGTGTAGGCCGACGCGGGGACTGGATGCAGCCGGAAGCGTTCCTCACCCAGCATTTCGATGGGGGCCCTGCGGGTTTCTCGATGCGGACGGGCGTTGATTTCGGCCATGAACTCGTCGCAGGCGGCTTCGCTCTCGGCGAACGAGCCGTCTTGACCGTGTTCTCCGCGCCGCCCTTGGAGGCCGGGTCGGCGGGTAGGCAGGTGCGGATGGTGGTGCCGTAGTGGCGGCCGATGGCGACGATGTCGGGATTGCGGACCGCCAACGAGGCGATGTGGGTGGTGGTGACGGTCTTCTCGTTGTCGGTCAGGCAGTAGGTCGGGACGCCGCCGACGGCGCGGAAGGTGGCGTCTAGGCGGGCCGCGACCGTGGGAATGGTCTTGTCCAGCACCGGGATCACCACCCGGAACCGCGACCAGGCCAGCCACGCGCACCACAACGTCACTCGCCGCTCACCCAAGCGGGGGCCTTCGCCCCAGTCCCACTGCATCCAGAGCCCGGTTTCGCTGACCCAAGGCCTGTGGACGCGTCGGTGCCCGGCCTGGTAGGAGTCCTTCGCGGCGGCGCCCGCGCGGCGTGTGGTGCGTTCGCTGCCATCGAAGCCGAGCGCGTGCAGGCGTTTGTGGACGTGGTCGGCGCCGATGCGCCCGCCGGAGGCCTCGACGAGTTCTTCGATCTTGGGCATGAACGCGTCGATGAGTTTCGCGCGCCGGGCCGGAGCGTCGGGGGGTGTTCCGGCCCGGCGTAGTTCGACGTAGCGGCGCACGGTGTGGTGATTGCAGCCCACCAGCTCGGCCGCTTTGCGGTAGCTGCCAGTCAGGTCCTAGGCAGCCAGAATCTCCATGATCTCCTCGTTCGACTTCACAGCTGCCGCTGACCGAGCGGTGGGCTCGCGATGGGTGTTATCAGTCGAGTTGGGCTTGGAAGATGGCCCGGTTGAAGTAGGCGCGTGCTTCCCGGATGAGGCCGTCCTCGTCGAGGTCGTAGATGTTGATGCCCGACCAGTTCACCGGAGTTCCGGTGCGGGTGACCGCCGCACCGGTCCAGGAGACCGCAACGGAATCGCCGACGGTGTGGGCTTCGCGCGGAGTCAGGCCGAGGAAGGGACTGAAGTTCGGTAGCACCGAGGCGATGAACTTGCGGATTGCGGTGCGGCCCAGGATCGGCGGTTCTCCGACCGGATCATGGAAGACGCCGTCGGTGGCGAATGCGTTCGCCCAGGCGTCAGGGTCGCCGGACTGGGAGGCGGCGAAGAACTGCATCACGGCAGCGGGCATCGCGGGCATGGTCATTGTGGTGATCTCCTTTGTAATGAGGGTGTTGATGGAGGGTTCCGGGAAGTCGTAGGGGTTCAGGCGGATGCGATCGTGCGGTGTCGACGGTCGTAACGCCGTGCGAAGGGCAGCACCGCGAGTCCGGCGATGGCCAGCACCGCTTGCAGACCGCAGACCCCGGGCCAGCCGAAGCCCGCGTAGCAGGCTGCGGCCAGGGCGGCGCAGGTCGCGCCGCTGAGGAAGACCGCGACCATGTAGATGGTGTTGGCGCGGCTGCGCGCCTGGGGCAGATAGGCGAAGATGCGGGCCTGGTTGGCGATCTGGCTCCACTGCACCGCGACGTTGACCGCGACGATCGCCGCCACCATGAACCCCAGCACGGTGCGGCCCAGCGTGTAGGCCCCGGCCGAGAGCAGCGTCAGCAACAGCGCGGCGGTGATGATCGGCAACGGGCCACGCTGGTCGATGAACCGCCCCGCCCACGGTGCCGCGAACGCGCCGGCCAGCCCCAGGACCCCGAACAAGCCCGCCGTGGCGGTGCTGAAGTGATAAGGCTCGTGAGTCAGCACCAGGACCAGCGAGGTCCAGGTGGCGTTGTAGGCGCCGAACAGGCTCGCATGCAGCAGACACGAGTGCCGCAGGGCGGGTTCTGCCCGCACCAGTCGCGGCAGCGAGGCGAGTAGGCGGCCGTAGCCCAGCGTGGTCGCGCGAGCTGGCTCACGCGGAGTCCAGGCCACGGTCAGCAGCCCCGACGCTGCGGTGAGTACGGCAGCCAGCACGTAGACTGCGCGCCACCCGAACACCTCGCCCACCGCGCCGCCGACCACGCGGGAACCGATGATGCCGGTCATCAGCCCGATCTGGACTCCCGCCACGACCGAGGCACGCCGTTGTGGCGGGGCCAACTCGGCGGCCAAGGGCACCAATACCTGGGGGACGACGGTGAATCCGCCCACCAGCGCCGCGGCCGCCGCCAGCAGCGACAGGCCGGGCGCGGCCGCAGCGAGCAACAGCGCGATCACCGTCGCGCTCAGCATCACCATCAGCAGCGGGCGTCGGCGACGGACATCGCCCAACGGCACCAGGAACAGGATCCCCGCCGCGTACCCCAACTGCGCACACATCACCACCACCCCTGCCGACGACGGCGCCACACTCAACCCCTGGGCGAACAACGTCAGCAGCGGTTGCGCCAGATACACATTGGCCACCGTCACCCCACTACAGATCGCCATCACCGTGAACAGCAGCGGGCGCACCGCCATACCGGTCTCGGTGGATGGCCGGTCGGGTGTCGGCTCATCGGTCGTGGTCATCACCATCTCCCTAAACGATCGAACTAGTTAGTTCGGATACTAGGAGTTCACGGCAACGCCGTCAAACGAACCAGTTCGTTACAATTTCGGACGTGGCATACGATTCAGCGGCAACAAAGGAACGCATCCTCACCGCGGCGGCAGCCGAATTCGCTGCACACGGTGTCGCCGGAGCTCGCGTGGATCGGATCGCGGCCACCGCCAAAGCCAACAAACGAGCCATCTACGACTACTTCGGCGACAAGCAAGCACTGTTCGCCGCCGTGTTGGAGCGGTTGATGACCGACCTGGCCGAAGCGGTGCCACCTGGTGACGATGCCGAACTGGGCGCCTATGCCGGAGCGCTGTTCGACTACCACCGCGCCCATCCCGAAGCCCTGCGACTGCTGATGTGGGAAGCGCTGGAAATGGGCGAGGACACGGTTCCCGACGAACAGGCGCGCACCCAGCACTACCTCGACAAAATCAGCGCCGCCGAAACCGCAGCACGCACCAGCGACGAGGATCCGCGCGCCTTGTTGTTCTTCACTCTCGGTCTGGTCGGTTGGAGTCTTGCCATGCCGCAGTTGCGTCGAATGATTCTCGGATCCGACTACACACCCGAACGCCTCCGCGCAGCTGTGTCCTCTGCAGTACGCGCGCTCGCCGACGGGCCGTCCTCCGACACGTAGATCTCCACACCAGACTTCCCGCCCCCGCGACCATCTACCCCGGGAGCCTTTGGCCGACCTCGGTGGGAAATCTGCTGTCCGCCCGTGTGTTAACTCAACTGGCCGCCAGTGGGGAGATTTTCTTGACCACTAACACATGCGCCGTTTCTGCCGTGCCAGGTCCTGGGCGGCGGCATGTTGTAGTGCCCGCCGATGAGCTGAATGTCGGTGACCGCGTGACGTGGTGGGCGCTTGCGCGAGGTGGGGCTCCAGAGCGCGGTAGAGGGTGGATCGGCTCGACCGCAAGCCCGTATACTCGGTCGTCCACGCGATCACCCCGTTGGTAGCTAGGGTCAGGCACCACGCCGGTTCGGTCTGGGCTTCCAGGTGCCGGGCCCGGAACGCTCCTTCGTGGGCGTAGATGAGGTCGTGTTTGAGCGCGTAGATCGACTCGCCCTTATTCAGTTGACGGGAGATCCTACGCCGATAGTCCGGATCCGACAGATAACGAGCCGCGTAGATCGTCCGTCGCATGGGGCCATATTCGGCCCGTGACCAACGATCTTGTGAAAACTGGCGTTAGGGGCTTGATTCGAGTTCGGCGGTGATCTCGATCTAGGTGGGTAGGGTGGTTGTCCCGATATCGGTCGCCAAACACCTCAAGATTGGTAGCTGCGTCGAGAAGGCCGGCGCATCGATGACGATGTGCTGTCCCACATCAGCCCGGCGACAGCGAGAACATCAATTTCTGGCGACCACCGGTGTTCGACGCCAAAGCATACAACAACGCAACGTGGTCGAGCGATGCTTCAACCAACTCGAGCAGTTCCGGGACCTGGCCACCCGCTACGCCAAACGCGCCGCCTACTACCAGGCCGAACTCACCATCGCCGCCATCATCCTCTGGCTCCGGTGACTTACAGGACGAACCTAGCCTTGCCTGTCATCGCGTACGTCGATGTGGAGGACGCGAGCGCGATCCGCCTCGAGGCGGATCTGGGGGCCTCGGTGTAGTCGGGCGACCTTGCCGCGGCACGAGGGTTGCCGCGTGGTTGCGTGCCAGCACGGCATGGTAAATGCGAACGACACGCCGCACCCGAGCATTCCGTTCGGGGTGTGAAGAGTTCGTGCTACGGGCTCGAGTTCGGGTATCGAAGGCCTGAAAGCGGTCGCGGAGCCGCGCATCGTCAACGGCTGAGCGCGACGACGCCTGGCTTCACCCGAACGTAACCTCGGGCCGATGGCACCGCAACATACGGGCGACACCGTTGTTTTCCAACATTCGTAGTATCAAGAAGGAGGTGCCGATGCCGACCCTCACTCCTCAACTGGTCGATCATCCCTTGGCGCTACCGATCGCCGACGAGATCGCCGAGGTGCGGTCGATCATCGCTGCAGCCGGGTGGATCGCGGACACAACGCGTTTCGTCTACGTCGGCTTGGAGGAGCCGGACAAGTACGCGCTGTACGACCGGCCGGGCGAACTCGACCGGCGGTTCCGAGTGCTGTTGCACGATGTGCACGACGCCGCCTCTGTCGACTTGGTCGTTTCTCTCGGCGCCCGGAAAGTGATCGCACAGCGGACTCTGGACGCGGTCTCCGACGGCCAACTGCCGATCCTGGACGAAGAATTCGGTCTGGTGGAACAGATCCTGTCCGCCGATCCGGGGTGGCTGCGGGCGCTTGCCGACCGCAGCCTCGATGTATCCCAGGTGCGCGTCGCCCCTTTGTCCGCGGGAGTCTTCCAGTTTGAGGGGGAACACGGCCGCAGGATCCTGCGCGGGCTGGCCTTTCTGCAGCATCACGGGAAGGACCACGCGTGGGCGCACCCTATCGACGGCCTGGTTGCCTTCGTCGACGTGACTGCGCGAGAGGTGTTGCGCATCATCGACACCGGACCGGTGCCGGTGCCGACGACATCCGGCAACTACGATGATCCGTCGGTCACCGGCCCGGCGCGCAGCACGCAGAAACCGATCGAGATCACCCAGCCGCAAGGCCCGAGCTTCACTGTCGACGGCAATCTCGTCGAGTGGGAGAAGTGGTCGTTGCGGGTCGGTTTCGACGCCCGCGAGGGGCTCGTACTGCACCAGATCGGATTCCGCGACGGTGGGCGGTTGCGGCCGATTGTGCATCGTGCGTCGATCTCGGAAATGGTCGTTCCCTATGGCGACCCGTCGCCGATCCGCTCTTGGCAGAACTACTTCGACACGGGAGAGTACCTGGTCGGCCGTTACGCCAACGCGCTGGAGCTGGGCTGCGACTGCGTCGGCGACATCACCTACTTCGACGCGGTGATCGCCGACGAGACAGGCAATCCGCGCATCCTGCGGAACGCGATCTGCATGCACGAAGAAGACTTCGGTGTGCTGTGGAAACACACCGATTTGTGGAGTGGTTCGCATGAGGTGCGCCGCCAGCGCAGGCTGGTGATCTCCTTTTTCACCACCATCGGCAACTATGACTACGGCTTCTTCTGGTACTTGTACCTCGACGGCACCATCGAATTCGAGGCCAAGGCCACTGGGATCCCTTTCACATCGGCCTATCCCGGACCCGGCCACCCCTACTCCAGCGAGATCGCGCCCGGTCTGGGTGCCCCGTATCATCAGCATCTGTTCAACGCCCGGTTGGACATGATGGTCGACGGGCATCGCAACCGGGTCGATGAGGTGGAGTCCAAGCGCATTCCGATCGGCCCCGACAATCCGCACGGCAACGCCTTCACCCTGCGGCGGACGACGCTGGCAAGTGAGGCGCTGGCACAGCGGCTCGCGGACAACGAAGCCGGGCGCACCTGGCACATCGTCAACCCCGAAGTCACCAACGGGCTCGGTCAGCCGGTGGCATACGTGCTGTACCCGGAGGGCAAGGAGCCGTTGTTGGCGGCCGAGGGATCCTCGATCGCCGGCCGAGCAGCTTTCGCCGCCAAACACCTATGGGTGACCCGATACTCACCAGTTGAGCGCTATGCGGCAGGCGATTTCGTAAACCAGCACCACGGCGGCGCAGGGCTGCCCGGTTATGTCGCCGCCGACCGTGCGCTGGAAAACGAGGATCTTGTGGTCTGGCATTCCTTCGGTCTCACACACTTCCCGCGCCCGGAGGATTGGCCGATCATGCCCGTCGACTATGCCGGCTTCGTGCTGAAGCCACACGGGTTCTTCGACGGCAATCCCACGCTCGATGTTCCCGCAGCAACCTCGGCGCACTGCCGTGAAGCCGCTGCTTGTCACGGAGGTTCGCATGAATGACATCGCCAACCAAGGGCTGCGCGGTTCGGTGGGCGTAACGGGGATCGTCTTCCTGGTGGTGGCCGCGGCGGCGCCGTTGACGGTGATCGGCGGCGCGCTGCCGGTGATGATCGCGCTCGGCAACGGAGCCGGTTCGCCGACCGCTTTCTTGGTCGCCGCCGCGGTGCTGCTCGTATTCAGCGTCGGATACGCGGCGATGAGCAAGCATATGGTGGATGCGGGCGCCTTCTACGCCTACGTACGGGAGGGCCTCGGCGGAAGATGGGGGCTGGGGGCAGCCGGACTTGCCCTGCTGGCGTATACCGCGATTCAGGCCGCCATCTACGGCTTGGCCGCGTCGGCTGTGCAAGGTCTTGTCGTGGACTACGGCGGACCACGGCTTCCGTGGTTCCTGTACGCGCTGGCACTAATCGCGATCGTCGCCGTGCTCGGTTACTGCAACATCGAACTGGGTGCGAAGGTGCTCGGCGTCCTGCTGGTAGTGGAGATCGGGATCATCCTCGTGCTGTCGGCGGCGGTGTTCATCCGCGGCGGCGCGCACGGCATCGACGCGGTATCGTTTACACCCCCGGTGTTTCTCGGCGGGTCGCCCGGGATCGCGCTGATGTTCGCCATCGCTTCCTTCGTCGGATTCGAAGGTACCGCGATATACAGCGAAGAAGCCCGCGATCCGAAGCGCACGGTGCCGTTGTCCACTTACGCGGCGGTGCTTGTGATCGGTGTGGTCTATGCGATTGCGAGCTGGGCGATGGTTTTGGCCTTCGGCAGCGACGAGGTGGCCGCGGCGGCGGGCGCCGATCCTTCTGGACTGGCCTTCACGGCAGCAGGGAAGTTCCTTGGCCCGTTCGCGGTCGATGTCATGCGGATCATGCTGATCACCAGTCTGTTCGCCGCGCTGCTGGCCTTCCACAATGCGATCTCGCGCTATCTCCACGTGCTGGCGCGAGACGGTCACGGGCCACGTGCGCTGAGCCGGACGCACCCGCGGCACGGCTCGCCGCATCGCGGTTCGGTCACCCAGACCGCCTCGGCGCTACTGGTGGTCGGCGCGTTCGCACTGGCGGGCGCCGATCCGGTGCTGCAACTGTTCACCTGGCTGTCCGGTCTGGCGACCATCGCAATTCTGATCCTGATGCTCCTGACCAGTATCGCGGTGATCACCTTCTTCGCCCGGACACGGCTCGATCGCCGAGTTTGGCACACGCGAATCGCCCCGGTACTTGGCGCGTTCGGCCTGCTGGCGGTGGCGGTGACGGTCGTCGCCAACTTCACGACCCTGGTGGGGAGTGCACGGGCGGCGAACGTACTGCTCTTCATCGTCGTGGCTGTCTTCTTACTCGGCATGGTCTCGGCAAAGATTCGGCCCCACCCGGCTCCGGTCGGTCTCGCGGCGTCGGCCGACACTGCGGGCTGAGCCGAACGGTGTCGGCGTTGATCGGATCAGCACATGAGGGCATGGCCGCCGGGTGGGATTGCCGGTGACCGCCATCGCATTCGGTTGCGTGTTCACCGTCGCGCCCGCCTGTCGCCGTGACTCGGCCGCCGTGCATTGCGTGATCGACCTCTTGGCGATCGCGGGGATCGTCCGGAGCAGCGCGCAGGCCGGACCCGGACCGCCGCTGCGCACCACCACGGCGGCGGAGGACCCGACGACGCGACCGTGCTCGGTTACGCTCCGTTGCTGATGTGGGTGGCGCCGCAGTCATCGCTGCCTGTTCATCGGCGGGTGCTGCGGTGCGACCGGCAAAGGAGCGGGTCAATCTGCTGGCATCCTCGGTTATGACAGCGACCATGGCGCCGATGATTTCCTAGCGCGTCACTATGCTGGGTGGATGATCCGGCGAGGCCGTGGTGGCGCATGCCCAAGTTGGTAGATCACGAGGAACGCAGGCTTGCGATCACCGCAGCCGTATGGCGGCTAATCGCCCGCCGCGGCCTCGACTCGGTGAACATGCGCGACATCGCCAGCGAGGCCGGTTACGCGAACGGCTCACTGTCGCACTACTTCAAGGGCAAAGACGACATCCTCAGGTTCGCCTACGAGCACGTCTACGACGCCACCGAACGACGCATCGCCGCCGCTCTCGGCGAAGCCACCGGCCTGGACGCATTGCGCATCTTCTGTCGCGAAGTCCTGCCGACCACCCAGGAGACTTTGCTGGAGGCCCGCATCGCCATATCCCTGTGGCAGCGGGCCATCTACGACGAACATCTCGGGGCGATGAACGAACGTATGCTGGCGGACTGGCGCGACCGCTTGATCGAATTTCTTGAGCAGGCAGTCGACGCACGGGATATCGCACCGGTGGACACGCCACTGGTCGCCGACCAGATTCTGACCCTTCTAGCCGGCGCACAGATCGTCGGAGTGCTGCTGCCCCAGGTGGCTGCTGGAGAGCGCCAAATGGAAATGCTCGAGGCCCTCCTCGCCAGTATACAAAGATGACCTTGACGAGTCCTAGCCCACATCGACAGCTCACCGTCCTCCGGGGCGAATACTTGTAACGCACACGCAGTGGATGAACGATGCCAAAGCGATAGCCGACGCGCCGACACCTGCGAGATCCACCGACGCCGGGATCACCGCATTCAGATCCCGCACCCAGCGCGTTACGCATCCCCGTCGACGACGGCGTGAATCCGCCGTTGCGCAGCCGCTCCAGCTCCACATACTTGCGGCGGATATCCTCCCGGGTGTCCAGCAACCCGAGCAACACCCCCGGCTGGCACTAGATGAGACGAGCGCAGTGACGGGAGACTGTCATGCTGCGATCTGTGGGAGCCCGGAGGTGAAACCCTCCGGGCCACCCGGCAGGTTTGGGCGCGAAATTTGGGCACGTCCTGGCCAGCTGGGGGATTGTAGCGCCACACCTCATGCCCGGATGATTTGTCCAGCACAACCTTGGCCGGTGCGAGCGCAGGAACGTTGGACAGGTTTTGCCCGAGCCCCGGCAGCGTGGCCGCGGCGCTCACCCCGGTCGAGTAGTAGATGTAGCCGGGGGCATCTTCGGGTTGTCGCGGTTCACCGTGTACGCCGGTGCACCGATCGGCAGGCTGGGCACCAGCGGCGCTGCCGGCGCCGCCACCGGTGTCAACGCCGCGACAGCCGCTGCGAGCGAGACCGTGGCCCTCCGCCGTGAGTGCTGAATGTACTGGTCATGGGGGATCCTTCTGGAGAATAGTCGTGGTCGGTTTCTGGGCGTCGATCCGGGATGGTTCGATCGCGATATGCGGCAGGAGCCGGTCGAGCCATGGTGGGAGCCACCAGTTGGCGGGGCTGAGCATGATGGCGGGGCCGAGGACGGCGCGGAGTATGAAGGCGTCGAGGAGTACTGCGGCGGTGAAGCCGATGCCGAACTCGGCGAGCAGGCGCTGGCCGGTCAGGACGAACGCGAGGAAGACGCTGATCATGATGGCTGCCGCGGGGTCGATGACCCGGCCGGTGTCTGACTGTCCCGATCGGACCGCGAGGGCGTTGTCACCCTCGCGCAGCGATCTTTCGTGGATGGAGCTGACCAGGAACACCTGATATCCGTGGACAGTCGGAACAAGACCGCGATCATGATCATCGGGGCAACGGTTCGATCGGCCTCGGGGTGTAGCCGCCGATGGCTGCGAGCACGAGACCGTACTGGAACACCCTGGCCAGCACGCCGAATGACGCGGCGATGACGAGCAGATTCATGACTGCGGCCGTGACAGGGATGGCGACGCTGCGGAATGCCACCAGCAGCAGTGCCGTGCCCATCAGCACGATGACGGTGACGAACGGCGGCATTTTGGCGGCGAGGGTGTCGGCGAAGGCGGCGGTGGCCCACCGAGATACGGCTCGAGCGTCGTGCCCTGCGCGATCGCCGTGTGGTCCCCGCAGTCGGTCGATCAGGCCATCGTGGCGCGATCCTGCGGCGCCGTGGCGGGGATGATCTGGATCAGGGCGGTGCTGCCCGCGGGGTTGAGTGCCGGCGGAGTCACGCCGGCAACGCCGGGAATGGTTTTCACGGTGTCGGCCAGGGCGGTGAGTGTGGTGTGATCGGCGGGGGTGTGGAGCTCGGCGGCCAGGGGTAGTGGCCCGTTGATGCCGGGCCCGAATCCGGTCGCCAGCATCTCGTAGCCCTTGCGTGTATTCGCCCGGCTGCAGCATTTCCGGCATCGGCCGTCCCCAGATGCAACGACAGTGCCGGCAGGCTCAGCGCGGCCATGACCGCGACCGCCACGCAGGCCAGCATCCGGGGATGGCGCTGCAGCGATGCGCAGCCAGCGTCCGTCGGCCGGGCGGTTCTTCTGCCGCCTAGGACGCTGGTGCGGTAGTAGCCGAGCATGGCCGGCAGTACGGTGACCGCGGCGAGCACCGACTGCGCCATCATTAGTGCGGCGGAAATGGCCAGCCCGTCGAGAAATCCGATTCCCAGCAGCATGGTTGCGAGCAAGGCGGCACAGACCATGCTACCCGCGAGCAGCACGGCGCGCCCGGAGGTTCGAGTGCGTCCGCGATGGCGTCGAGGGGGCTGTTCCCGACGCGCAGCGCGGTCCGGTATCGGTTGGCGATGAACGGCGCGTAGTCGATCCCCACACCGGGACCGACCAGCGCACCCAGCGCCGGGTGGTATCGGTGATCGGGTACAGGTGTGACTGCAGCACGACAACGCTGAGTCCGGCACCGAGTGCCCCGACTGCGGTGATGATCGGCAGTGTCATCGCGGGCATCGAACCGAACACGAGCAGCTGTATGACGGCGGCGTCAGCCAGCCCGACCGCTTCGCTGAGCCCGGCCGCCGGTTGTTCGGTCACCTCGATCATCGCGCCACCTGCCGCCGTGTCGAGGCGGTCCGTGCGGGTCGCGGCCACTGTGTCCACGATCGGCTGGACATCATCCTTGGTCAAGTCGGTGCGGGGCGCATCGAACGGCACCTCCGCCCTCGCGGTGCGGCCGTCGGCGGCGATATCTGCCGCCGATCCTGGAGCGCCGGGCGATACGGGCACGATACCGCTGCCACGTGCGGGATGGCCGCCGACCTCGGCGAGCAGGGCAGTGATCCGGTGCTGCACGTCGCGGTCGCGCTCCGCCCCCGACGTCCCGTGCCACACGATCGTGGCCGATTCCCGGAGCTACCAGGGAATTCTCAGGCGAGGATCTCCTGCGCCTTCCCCGAATCCGTCGACGGCACCGTGTAGTCCGCTCGGTAGGCACTATCGGCCAGGGCCGCACAGGGCACCAGCATGGCCCGCACGACGAGCGAACCCGGCGACACGGTCCGCTTGTGCCGCAAGCACCACTCGGCAGCACGCTCACAACCCCACTGTAAGCAACATATGTGCCTCTAAATCAAAAGAATTTGAGATATAAAGGTACAGTACCGTATCTTAACTATGGTCTGACGAGAACTGAGAGGGAGCTATGGGAGCACTGTCCAGACGTCGTGTCCTGGCCGGGGCCGCTGCCGCGGCAACCACCGCGAGCTGCGGACTCGCGCTGTCATCCGCCGACGGTCCGGCCGAGCAGGACCCCGGTGGTCGGCGCATCGACATTCATCACCACTTCACGCCGCCGCAGTGGCTGACATGGGCCGAAGCCCGGGGGTTGGTGATCGCGCAGGCGCTGCCGTGGTGGACACGATGGGATCTCGATGCCGCGCTGTCGGCGATGGATTCCGCGGGGATCGAGACCGCCGTGGTGACCGCCGCGACACCGGTGTTGTTCTACGCGAACCGCGCCCAGCATCGGGAGAGCCTGACCGTCGCGTACCAGGCCATGGCCGATCTCGCCGCCGCATATCCGGGCCGGTTCGCGTTCTTTGCGCCACTGCCGCTGGACGACCTCGACATCGCCGTGTGGTCGGCCGGGTACGGTCGCCGGGCCGGTGCGGTCGGGATGAACGCCATGACGCACGACACCGCGGGCCGCTACCTCGGCGACCCCGCCTTCGATGCGCTGCTCACTGAGCTCGACACCAGCCCCACGGTGATCAACCTGCACCCCGCCGACCTACCGGGTACCACACCAGTGACCCCCGCTGTCCCCGGCGTGCCCGGCTTCCTGTGCGACTACCCGCTCGCCACCACTCGCGCGGCGGTCACCATGACCGTGCACCGCACCCTGGACCGCTTTCCGAACCTGTCGGTCATCCTCCCCCACGGCGGCGGGTTCCTGCCCTACATCGCCAGCCGGTTCGGCGACGCCGGCAGCTACCTGCAACCACCCGTCGATCCCGCACTGGTGACCGACTATCTGCATCGCTTCTACTACGACACCGCCGCCCCGATGTCGCCCGCCTCGACACCGACCCTGATGGCGACAGTCGATCCCGCGCACATCCTCTACGGCAGCGACTGGCCCGCCGCCCACACCGACCTCATCACCACCGCCGCCTCCGACCTCGACACCGACCCCGCCCTGACCGCCACCCACCGCCACGGCATCAACCGCCGCAACGCACTGGACCTGTTCCCTCAGCTCAACCACTGACCGCAAAGGGTCACCATGACCAATCCCGACACCCACGCACCCACCAGTGAAGCCGTCGAACGCGGAGCACGCGCATACACCCGAGCACTCCTTACCTGCTACGACGTCGTCGTCCTCGGCTTGGTGAGTCGGTTCGTGTGGCGAGCACCGCGCGCCCGCACCCAACATCACTACGACCTGCACGTCGGCGCACGCCATCTCGAATTGGGCCCTGGCACGGGATATTTCCTGCAGCACTCGCTGCGACGACGGCCGCCCGAACGGCTCGCTCTCGCCGATCTCAACCCCGAAGTCCTCACCTACAGCGCACGCCGACTCGCACTCCACCGTCCCGAGATCTACGAGCGAAACATCTTGCGCCCCTTAGAAATCGATCCACCCCGATTCGACTCGATCGGGCTGAGTTTCCTGCTGCACTGCCTGCCCGGCTGCATACGCGACAAAGCAGTCGTGTTCGACCATGCCGCCGCCGTCTGCGCACCCGGAGGCCGGATCTTCGGCAGCACGGTACTCGGTCGCCGCGAACCACACAGCCCCGTCGCCCGGCTGCTACTGGCCTGGTTCAACCGCAAAGGCATGTTCGCCAACACCGGGGATACGCTTGAGGACCTGGAGCGTCAGCTGGCCCACCGATTCACCGACTACCGGGTGGCCAGGTGCGGGTCGGTGGCGTTCTTCCAGGCACGATGTGCACACGACACGGTGAGCTGACCACCACAGGAGGACAACAGCGGTGACACCCGACGCGCCGGACACCCCACCACGCCGCCGCCGGGCCACCGCTGTGCGGGCAGCGATCTTCGACGCTGTGATTGCCGAACTGGTCGACAACGGCTACAGCGGCCTGACCATTGAACGCGTCGCCACCCGCGCACACACCAGCAGATCCTCGGTCTACCGCCACTGGCCGACCAAGGAACAACTCGTCATCGACACCATCCACCAAGCACTGCCACCCATCGAAAACCCGCCGTTCGCCGACAACGTCCGCGACGACTTCCTGCACATGCTCCGCGCCATCGCCGCCCTCGCCGCAACCCCCGCAGGATTGGCCATCAACGGACTGCTCGCCGAAGCGCACCGCCACCCCGGCGTCGCTGCCGCAGTCTTCGACCAGATCATCGAACCCCGCCAGCAGATCATGCTCGAATCCCTCCGCCGCGCCGCCACCCGCCGCGAAATCTCCCCAACTGCCGTCACTCTCCTGCCGGTCCAGGTCGCCGTCGGCGTCACCACCCTCCACCACCTGCAATTCGGCACGCCACCCACCGACCACGAACTGACCCACATCATCGACCACGCCATCCTGCCCATCCTCGGACTCGCACCCAACCGACAATGAGACCCGAGTGAACCGCGGCTGGTCGGTCCAGCCAACGGCTCCAAACTCCCGATCAAGGGTGGCACTTGATGTCTGATGGGCGTGTCTGATCTCCGGGTGAGGGTTTGCGGTTTCGGACCGGCCATCGGCCATGCGCGGCGACGACCTGCCTTACCGATCGGGCCAGGCCGTGCCAGAGGTGCCAGCGGTCACTGACCCTGCAACGCGTCGGGCCGTGCGCGCCGGATCGCTTCGGCGTAGGTGGCTGATCCATCGCCGACGACCTCTACGCCGGGGTTGTCACGCAGCCACGCTTCGAGTGTGTCGGACTTGCGGTCGGCCAGGACAGCGATCCGCTCGTGGGTGACCGCGTCGATAACCGCAGTGCCGTAGCGGTTCCGGCGCCGCAGCGCGAAGTCGTCCACGCTGACGACCGGTGGAATCGGCCGGTGCGGGATCGGAATTTCGCAGCAGCACTCACGCCGCGGTATGACGAGACATCCGAACCGGCAACGCAGCCAGGACACCGACCGCGGCCCGGCCGGTGAGTTCTCTCACGAGCGCCCGCAGCTGACCGGTCAGCCGGGGAGTGCGGCGCTGGTAGCGTTCGAGCAGGCCAGGCACCTGTTCCCGAAAAGTTCGGCGGCACAGCGGTGTCGGACAGGCCAGCCGCCGAACCCGCTCCCGCCCGACCACCGGACGGCCGTCGATCGGCAGATCCGCAACTGTCCGGTGGTGGTAGCTGTGGATCTTCGCTGACGCCGCGCCGCAACGCGAGTACACCGCCGGGCCCGGCGCTGTCCTGGCCCGCGCCCACGATCCGCGAACCCTCATCGCCAACGGCCCGTCGGTGCCGAAAGCGCTCGTCAGGGCTAGCTGTTGCGGGCGGGACGTTGATGACGGCAGCGTGGCGCGACGTCGGACTCGATCGAGCTTCCAGCGGATGGCGTCTCAGGATTCGCGGACGAAGCTCGCACAGTCCGGATAGTCCTCGAGATATCGATGGCGACACTCGGCGGTGTGCTGCAGAAAAGTGATCGCCTGTTGCCTTTGGACGATCTCATCTTCGAGGGCCGCGATCTTCGCCTTCACGATCGTCTGTGCTGTTGACTTCTTCGGCGCCATGGCGGCGATCACCTCGGGCAGCGAGAGCCCAACGCGCCGGAGTTTCAACACCGTGCGTGCCTGCTCGATAGCGCTGTCGTTGTAGGTGCGGTGGCCGTTTCCATCGCGGTCCACGGTGAGTGCCCCAACATGTTCCCAGTGCCGCAGCACGTGAGCTTCGACGCCGAGTTTTGCGGCTACTTCGCCGATCGTCTGCTTCCCTGCACCTTTTCAAGCAAACTCGCCGATCTCGTGAAAATTGACCCACGATTCCGTCAACGAGAAACGATCATCCGACTTGTCTGGCGATCAGACAGCAATCCAGATGAGTTTTCGTCGGCTGCCTGGATTGCTACTCGCGGGACGCTACGGCGGAGGGGTCAGCGGCCGCAGGTGAGTGGATGTTGGTCGCGGCCCAGGTGCCGAGCAGAGTCATCGCGTCGGCGGAGGGAGTCGCTGGTTCCACGGTGTAGAAGTTGATGACCAGGCCGGGGTCGGCGGGTAGGGGCATGGTTTCGTAGCCGATGGTGATGTCGCCGACGACGGGGTGGTGGAAGGTCTTGGTGCCGGTGTAGTGCAGGCGCACGTTGTGTTTTGCCCACCGGATCCGGAATTCCTCGCTGCGAGTGGATAGTTCGCCGACGAGGTCGGAAATTCCGCGGTCGTAGGGGTCGCGTCCGGCGTCGGTGCGCAGCAGGTTGACCGCGCCGTCGGCCATGAGGTCCCAGTCGGGATAGAAGTCGCGGGCGCGGGGGTCGAGAAAGCAGAACCGTACGAAGTTCACCGGTTTGGCGACGTCCGGCGCCAGCGGGTCGGGGTAGAGGGGGCTGTAGAAGGCGTAGCCGAGCCGGTTGGCCACGACGAGGTCATGGCGTGCGCTGCGGATGAACGCGGGCCCGCTGTAGGTGTCGAGGAGTTGCCGTACGCCGGGTCGGAGCGATTTGCTGGTACGGCGGGGGCGGCGTTGTGGGCTGGTCAGGGCATTGCGGTGTAGGTCGAACAGGTGTGAGCGTTCGGCGTCGTCGAGTTCGAGTGCGCGGGCGATGGCCTCGAGGACCGATTCGGAGACGGTGTTGACCTTGCCGCGTTCGATCTGGATGTAGTAGTCGACCGAGAGCCCGGCCAGGGTGGCGACTTCTTGGCGGCGCAGGCCGGGGACGCGGCGTTTGCCTGCGTCGTAGACCGGGAGCCCGACCTGGTCGGGGGTGATCTTGGCGCGGCGTGAGGCCAGGAACTGGCCGATCTCGGTGGCGCGGTTGCTCGACTCCATGATGTCGAGGCTAGGCGGCTGGCCTGCGTGTTTGCCAGGTTCTGTGAGAGGGGTGCTGTCAGCACCCCTCTGATCCTCACCTCCCATGACCGTCGTCGGCGGCGTTGCATGGGTTGCGGAGCTCGACGGCTCCGCTTCCGAAATTCTTCGACATCGACGAGGTGAGATGAGCACGCCGAGCATCGACCAGCCTGCGGCACGGCACCGGTTACCGGTGCTGGTGTACGTGCTGGCTGCCGGGATTTTCCTGATGGGCACGACCGAGTTCATGATCGCCGGACTGCTGCCGGATGTAGCCGCCGATCTCGGGGTCGACATCGCCCGCGCCGGACTGCTGGTGACCGCTTTCGCGGTGGGGATGATCATCGGGCCGCCGGTCATGGCGCTGGCCACGCTGCGCCTGCCCGTCCGCGCGACGCTGATCGGTGCGCTGGCGGTGTTCGCGGCCGGGCACGCGGTGGCCGCGCTCAGCGACTCGTTCACCGTCGTCATGGTCTCGCGTGTGGTGACCGCGCTGGCGACCGGCACGTTCTGGGCCACCGGCGCGGTCGTGGCCGCGGCGGTCGCCGGGCCGGGGGCCAGTGCGCGGGCGCTGGCGGTGATGTCGGGCGGGTTGAGTTTGGCCGTTGTGGCGGGGGTGCCGCTGGGTACCTTCGCGGGGCAATTCACCGGCTGGCGTGGCCCCTTCTGGATGCTCGCGCTGCTCGCTATGCCGGCCTTCGCGGCGGTACTGCGCTTCACCCCCACCGCGGCTCGTGTCAGTGGCGCGCCGGTGTCGGTGCGTGCTGAGGTCGCCGCGGTACGCCCGTGGCAGGTGTGGGCGGTCTTGGCCGCGATCACCCTGGCCCAAGCTGGGTTTCTGGGCGCCTACAGCTTCATCAGCCCGTTGCTGACCGACCGCGCCGGCATCCCCGCCTCGCTGGTGGCGCTGGTGCTGGTCGGATTCGGCATCGGCGCGCTGGCCGGCACCGCGGCCGGAGGCCGGGTCGGGGACCGGTGGCCGCTGGGCACCATCGCCACCGCGATCACCGCTACCTCGATCTTGCTGCTCGTGCTCGCCGCGACCGCGAGCCAGTCGATGGTCGTCGTTGCCGTGGTCGTGGTGCTGGGAGCCTCAGGGCTGGGCGCGAACCCGGTGTTGATTGCGCAGACCATGCGCTTCGCTGGGAACGGATCGAGGCTGGCGTCCTCGCTGGCGACCGCAGCGTTCAACCTCGGCACCGCCGCCGGCTCGGCCCTGGCCGCGACGGCTCTGACCACACCGCTCGGTGTCACCGGCCCCGCGGTGCTGGGCGCAGCGATCACCGCGACCGCTCTGGTCCCGATCGGCGTGCTCGCCGTGATCCGCCCCCGGTCGGCTGCCGACGACACTCCGACGCGACCCGGAGCGCACACCGCCCGTGTCCTGGCCGGAGTGAGCTGAACCATGTACCGCCTCCTCACCGACGGGAGCTCTTGTCTTATGCGCCTGCGAACCACTCTGGCCGTCGCGAGCCTGCTCGTGGTCGCGGTCGTGAGCACTGCCTGCTCGAACCCATCCCCATCGCCCACACCCGCCACCGCGAATTCACCCGCCGGCGCCACGCCGTCGGTGGCGATAGCCGGCCAGGAGGACACCTACATGCAGATCCGGTTGAGCACCGGTGCTGGCGAGGTCACCGCCCGCGTCTACGACAACGCAACCGCCCGCGACTTCGCGTCGCTGCTGCCGCTGACCCTCGACGTCCATGACCTCGGCGGCCGAGAGAAGGCAGGAACCCTGCCTCGTGAACTCGCCGCGGGTCAGGGCCAATCCGGCTATCGCGCCGGCCAGCTCGGCTATTGGGCGCCCAGTCACGACCTGGCCGTCTACTACCTCGAAGACGGCTTCCGCGTCCCCTCTCCGGGGATCGTGATGATCGGCGAAATCGAAACCGGCCTGGACGCGATCACCGCCGAATCCGCCGGAGCCACCCTCACCATCACCGCCGCCTGACCCGACAACGAAAGGACACCCGTCGTGAACCCCACCTATGACTTCACCGGACAGGTCGCCTTCGTCACCGGCGCCGCCTCCGGCATGGGCCTGGCCACCGCCCGCGCCTTCGCTCGGGCCGGCGCCGCGGTGACTCTCACCGATGTCAACGACGATACCCTCGCCACCGCCGGTGCCGAGCTGCGCGCGGCCGGACACCAGGTTCTCACCGTGCACTGCGATGTCTCCGACGAAGACCAAGTCGCCGCCGCCGTCGCCGCGACCGTCACCGAGTTCGGGCGTCTGGACCTCGCCTACAACAACGCCGGTATCCAGTCCCCGACCGTCGATGCCGCCGACGAACCAGGCGAGGTGTTCGACCGGGTCACCGGCATCAACCTGCGCGGCGTCTGGGCATGCATGAAACACGAACTCGCCCAGATGCGCGAACAGGGTTCCGGTGCGATCGTGAACTGCTCGTCCCTCGGTGGGCTGGTCGGGCTGCCCGGACGCGCGGCCTACCACGGCGCGAAACACGGCGTCATCGGCCTGACCCGTTCGGCCGCACTGGAATACGCGCCGCGCGGGATCCGGATCAACGCCATCTGCCCCGGCACCATCGAAACGCTGATGGTCACCAAGATGTTCGACTCCGGTGACCTCGACCCTGCCCAAGTGGCCGCCGACGCACCGATCGGGCGACTGGGCACCGCCGAGGAGATGGCCGATGCCGTGTTGTGGCTGTGTAGCCCCGGCGCCTCCTACGTCGTCGGCGTGGCCCTGCCCGTCGACGGCGGCTACACCGCCCGCTGACACCCCCGAAGCCACCGAGAGGACACAACCCCCATGCGTGGAGTAGTCATGTACGCCCCCGGCGACGTCCGCGTCGTCGACCGCGAAGACCCCAAGATCATCGAGCCCACCGACGCGATCATCCGACTCACCGCCACCTGCATCTGCGGGTCGGACCTGTGGCCTTACCGAGGCATCGAACCGGTCGACCACACCCTCATGGGCCACGAATACGCCGGCATCGTCGAAGAAGTCGGTGGCGACGTGCGCACCCTGGCGGTCGGGGACTTCGTTGTGGGCTCGTTCTGCATCTCCGACAACACCTGCGAGATCTGCCGCGCCGGATTCCAATCCCGCTGTGTGCACGGCTCGTTCGTCGCCGGAGCGATCGGCACCCAGTCCGAACTGGCCCGCATCCCCTTCGCCGGCGGCACCCTCGTCGCCACCCCGGCCATGCCCGAACCCGACCTGATTCCGTCGCTGCTGGCGGCCTCCGACGTGCTCGGCACCGGCTGGTTCGCCGCCGATGCCGCAGCCGCCGGGCCCGGCAAGACGATCGCCGTCGTCGGTGACGGCGCCGTCGGGTTGATGGGGGTGCTCGCGGCGAAACAGCTCGGTGCCGAACGCATCATCGCGATGTCGCGCCACGCCGACCGCCAAACACTGGCCCGGGAGTTCGGCGCGACCGACATCGTCGAAACCCGCGGCACCGAGGGCGTCGCCGCGATCAAGGACCTCACCGGCGGGCTCGGTGCACACGGCGTCATCGAAGCCGTCGGCACCCAGGAATCGATGATGCAGGCCATCAACTCCACCCGCCCCGGCGGCCACGTCGGTTATGTCGGTGTCGCCCACGACGGCGTCACCCTGCCCGCCGACCAGCTGTTCTTCGCCGAGGTCCACCTCCTCGGCGGCCCGGCGCCGGTGTGCCGGTTCCTGCCCGGGCTCATCGACCGTATCTGGAACCGCAGCATCGACCCCGGCAAGGTCTTCGACCTCGCCCTGCCCCTGGACCAGGCCGCCGAAGGCTACAAGGCGATGGACGAACGCCGCGCCATCAAAACCCTGCTCACCCTCTGACCTCTCCGAACACCCGCACCAGGAGCACCCCATGAACACCACGACCACCACACCGCGCCGACGTCCCCGGCACTGGGCCCGCATCACCGGAGCCGGTATCGCCACACTCGCCGTCCTGGCCGCCTCGGCCTGCTCCGGCGCCGACACCACCACATCCGCCGCGCCGGTCACCCCGATCGCGGGCCTGGCCTCCGGCGACCTCTCCAATGGTGCGGACAACTTCTACACCAGCGACCAGGTCACCACGACCCCTGTGACGTTCAAGAACCAGTACCAGATGGACGTCACCGGCAACCTGTTCGTCCCGAAGAACCTCGCCCCCGACACCCGCGCCGCTGCCATGGTCGTCGGACACCCCATGGGCGCGGTCAAGGAACAATCGGCCAACCTCTACGCCACCAAGATGGCCGAGCAGGGCTTCGTCACCCTCGCCCTGGACACCACCTTCTGGGGCGGCAGCGACGGCAACCCTCGCAACGCCGTCGCTCCCGACATCTACACCGAAACCTTCTCCGCCGGAGTCGACTACCTCCGCACCCTCGACACCGTCGACCCCGAACGCATCGGCGCCCTCGGCATCTGCGGCAGCGGCAGCTTCGTCATCTCCGCCGCCAAGATCGACCCCCGCATCAAAGCCGTCGCCACCGTCAGCATGTACGACATGGGCGCGGCCAACCGCAACGGACTGGGCCACTCCGTCACCGCCGACCAGCGCCAGCAGATCATCGCCCAAGCCGCCGCCCAACGCGACATCGAATTCCGTGGCGGGCCGGTCGAATACACCGGCGGCACCGTGCACGAACTGACCGCGAACTCGACCCCGGTCGAGCGCGAGTTCTACGACTTCTACCGCACCCAACGCGGCGCGGTCACCCCCGAAGGCGCCACCGCCGACACCACCACCCACCCCACGCTTTCCAGCAACACCAAGTTCATGAACTTCTACCCGTTCAACGACATCGAGACCATCTCCCCGCGCCCGATGCTGTTCATCACCGGCGAGAACGCCCACTCCCGCGAATTCAGCGAAGAGGCCTTCCGCCTCGCCGGGTACCGCAAGGAACTGGTCATCGTGCCCGGCGCCGGACATGTCGACCTCTACGACCGCACCGAACTGATCCCGTTCGACAAGCTGACCAGCTTCTACATCGAGAACCTCGCGTAGCCAGGTAGTACGTCGTCGACTGCGGCCCGGCTTGCAAGCAGTGCGCATGCCGGGCCAACCGCGCGTCCGGCACCTGCAAGAACGTCGTGTAGGTGGGACCACACCCCTGCCGGGGAGCCCGGACCCGGCGCGCTGCACTTTCACTACCGGGGCGGAGGCATCCTCGGGTCCAGAGTGATCATCGTCGTGCTCGGGGTCGACAACCGGGCCAGGCTCCTGGTCTGTTCACGCTTCTGCCGCAGGTAGGTCAGGGTCAGGTCGATGCCTTCGATCTCCCCGGCCCAGCCCTCACGCGCGGCTCGGGCGCGCCGCGCGATCAGATCGGCCTTGATATCATCAAGGCGCGCAAGCATTTTCGGGTTGATCGTCAGCATCGGGCACCGGATACAAGCGTGCTCATGCTGGCACGGCGCCCCGTACGGGCGCGCGCACCCGCCGAGCTCGACCTTGCGCTGGTCGAAGTGCTCCTCGAACTCACTCCACTCGTCCTCGGTAACCGCGGTGTATTCCTCGGCCGGGCGCAGGCGCCGCCGGGCGGCGAGGTGAGCTTGATAGTGCCGCACCACGTCTTCGTCGAACACGGTGACGTAGCCGCGGAAGGTATCGAGGTCGAGGTGCCCGAGCAGTGCCGCGCCGATATGGACCGCGAGTGAAGTTCGGAACGATGCTTCACCTTTGTGTGGCTCGGCTCTGCTCGGCGACCCAGGCAGCGATCTGGGCACGTGAGGTGAATCCGAGTTTGGTCAGTATGTGTTCGACGTGTCCTTGAGCGGTGCGCTGGGAGATGCTGAGGCGGGCGGCGATGGCCCGGTTGGTGAGGCCGTCAGCGATGAGGTCGGCTACCTCCCGCTCTCTTGTGGTCAGCGCCGTCGGGGGATTTGGACCGGGGGTTGTTACGGCCTGTGGCTGCTCTCCCAAGGCGTAGTCGGTCGCGGCATCGAGATCGCGCGATGCGCCTTCGCGGTAGGCGGCCTCGAAAGCTCGCAGACCCAGCGTGCGACGGGCCCTTCGCTCGCAGTGCTCATGGTGGATCGCCAGGTTGGGAAACGGAACTGTGGAGGTGCCCGTCGACTGAGACAATGCCATGGCGGCCCCGAGTAACACGGTGGCACGTCGCGCGTTGCCCTGCGATTCCACAATCCACGCCAGCGTTTCCAGGGCTATAGCGGCCATGAGCGGGTCTTTCTGCTGCCTGCTCAGGTGTAGCCACTGCCGGAGAAGCCGCAGAGCCCGGTCGCCATCCCCGTGGCGCCACGCGGCAAATGCAGTGGCCCAGAGCGCATATGATCGGTGTAGGGAATAGCCATAGGATTCGATTATCGCGAGGGCCTTTTCGTGGTACGAGAGAGCTGTGGCGCAGTCCTCCTGAAGCGCATGCACCCATCCGAGGCCGAGCAGGGCCCAGACCTGCCCAGAGACGTCGCCCTGCGCAGTAAACGACTTGAGCGCGGCTTCCAGGGGGGCATGTGCGCGCGGAGGGTCGCCAGTGCTGACCGCGTGAAGGGCTCTGGTGAGATCCGCGAACGCGTGTACGACTGGGTGCTCGGTCCCTTCAGCGAGCGCTTGCGCCTGCATAACCAGTGCGGATGCCCCGCGGGGATCGGCTTGGGCTGCGGCCACCATGTTGGCACGCCACAGAGCCTTAGCGCGTACCGTCGTGGCAGTGGCGGGTCCGCCGGCGAGGGCGCGGTCGAGCCAATGCCGTGCCTCAACGACCTGGCCGCGGGAGAACCAGAACAGTTGCAAGGCGGCAGCGAACGATAATGCGGCGTCGGGTTCCGCTTCCGTGTCGGCCAGGCAGAAGTCCAGCGCCTCGCGCAAGTTTGGTTGCTCGCGGTTGAGGCGGGCAATCCAGTCCAGATGGTGGGGGATAATCCCATCGGTGTCGGCGGACTCGGCGAGTTGCCGATACCAGTCCCGGTGCCGTCGCCGCAATTCCGTATACTGGTCGACCTCTTCGAGTTTGTTGCGGCCGTAGTCGCGTACCGTCTCGAGCAGCCGGAACCGCACCGCCGAGCCCGATTCCTCCCGGATCAGGATCGATTTCTCGACCAAGGCGGTGACTACGTCGAGCAGGTCTTCTGCTGCGATGTCGTTCCGGCACACCTGTTCGGCGGCGTCGAGTTCGAAGCTCCCGGCGAAGACCGACAGCTGTGCCCAAAGTGATTGTTCAGCGGGCGTGCACAGTGAGTAGCTCCAGTCGATGCACCACTGCATGGTCTGCTGGCGGTTCGGCGCGCTGCGGCTGCCGCGGGTCAGCAGCGCATACCGATCGGTGAGTCGCTGCAGGATCTGTTCGGGTGTGAGCGCCCGCAGGCGGGCTGCCGCCAGCTCGATCGCCAGCGGTAGTCCGTCGAGGTGATAGCAGATTTCGGTCACGGTGGTGACGTTGTTCTCGGTGAGCGCGAATCCGGGTACGGCGGCGGCGGCCCGTTCGACGAACAGCGTGACCGCGTCGTAGCGAGGTGCGCTTCGCAGCGACGGCTGCCGTTCCAGATCGGGAACTTTGAGTGGCCGCACCCGCAGCACTGCTTCCCCGTCGACGCCCAGCGGTTCGCGGCTGGTAGCGAGGATCCGCAGGTTCGGACAGGTCCGGAGCAAGCTCCCGGCGACCTTCGCTGCCGCGTCCACGATTTGTTCGCAATTGTCGAGAACCAGTAGCAGTTGCCGCCGCCCCAAGTAGTCGATCAGCGCATCGAGCACCGGCTGTTCTCGCGGGCGCATCCCCACAGCGGCGGCGATTACTCCGGGCAGTAGGCCACCGTCGTGCAGCTCTCCGAGTTCGACAAGCCACACCCCATCCTGGAAGTCTCGTTGTGCACGGGTCGCGGCGCGCGCCGCCAGTCGGGTCTTGCCTACCCCGCCGACCCCAGTTAGCGTCACCAGTCGGCAGCTCGCCAGCAGGCTCTTGACCTCGGTCAGTTCCGTGCGGCGGCCGATGAAGCTCGTCAGTTCGAGAGGAAGGGACCCTCTTCCTGTGATTCCCGAACCGAACTGCGAGGAGCCCCACACCGGCGAGGGGCCTGTAGTCAGCGGGATCAACGAAACCGGGGCGCTCTTGTGCTGCTCGGCCCCTGATTCGGTCATGATCGCCATCTGATCGACAGGCCATCCGTGTCGGGCCTGCAGCTGCTGCAGTTGCTCGCCCAACGTCGCTATAGGTGGCCGCTGCTCGGGGGCGTGAGCCATGGCATGTTCGATCACCAGCGAAAGGTCTTCGTCGACGCCGTGCTCGCGAAGATTCGGCCTCGACTGGGTGGCTATCCGCACGAACTGGGCGACCACTTGCTCGCCGCTGCGTCGCTCGAACGCTGCATGCCCGGTGAGCGCGGCGAACAGCGTGGCGCCGAGTCCGTAGACATCGGCTGCGGGTGTGGGTGCCTCACCCTTCAGCATCTCCGGCGCGGTGAACGCCGGCGAACCCGTGACCGTGCCAGTGGCGGTACGGAACCCGTCGGGGATTCGTGCGATGCCGAAATCGGTCAGTGCGGGCTCACCGTAGTCGGTGATCAGGATGTTGCCGGGTTTGACGTCCCGGTGCAGGATGCCGAGCCGGTGCGCGGTTTCGAGTGCCCCGGCCAGCTTCACTCCCAGCCGCAGTGTTTCCTGCGCTGACAGCGGACCGTGACGACGGATCCGGGTGTCGAGGGAATCCTGCGGATAGTAGGGCATCACCAGATAAGGGTGACCGGAGGTCGTGGTGGTGCCGACCTGCAATACGCCCACGATGTTCGGATGTCCGGTCAGTCGGCCCATCGCCCGTTGCTCCCGGACGAACCGCTTCTGGTTCCCCTCGTCGATGTCGGCGGTTAGAACTTTGACCGCGACGGTCCGGTCAAGGGCCTTTTCCGTGCACTTATACACCACGCCGAATCCGCCGCGCCCGATGTCGTGTGCGTCGGTGAATCCGGCTGCTGCCAGCTCCGCCGTGATCTCGGGGGTCACGGCGCGCTGAGTTTTCAACGGGTCGATCTTGCCCATACGCCGGTCCTGTTTGGTGGCCTATACAAGGATATCGCGCGGATCGGTTCGTCGCTGTGCGCTTGATGCCCGAGTTGCGGTTCGACGATGGCGCTATCGTAGCCGGGCGGGGCGCATAGCCCCTGACGCCTGTATGTTAGCACTGCGAACCATCTGGGTACGGTGAACGCATGTACGACAGGATGCAGAGTCGGGCGGGCCGTCCGCGGGATCGCGGACTGGACGCCGCGTTACTGGCCGCTGCGGAACAGTTGGTCGTTGAGCGCGGCTACGGCGCACTCACCTTGCAAGCGGTAGCCGACGTGGCGGCAACGAGCCGTCCGGCCTTGTACCGTCGCTTTTCGGACCGAGCTGCCCTCGTCATGGCACTGCTGATCGACAGGTATGGACTGGATCCGGGCGCAGAGGATCTAGGCGGACTCGAATCCGAGATGCTGGCCATCCAGCGCCACCAGATGGGATTGTTCAACGACCCCCTCGTGCGCATGGCGGTGCCGGGCTTGCTGGAGGACCTGTCCCGGAGCCCGGATCTTGCTCGTCGTTTCCATGAGCAATTCCTGAATCCCCGACGGGTCTCAACCGCGGCGATCCTGGATCGCGCGGTGGAACGGGGTGAGATCGTCCCGGGAACCGACCCCGAATGGATCTGTGACTTGATCACCGGACCGATGCTGATGCGTGCGCTGATTCCGACGTTGGGGCCAATCGACGAAGAGTTGGTGCAGCTGACCGTCCGCTCTGCGCTGGATGCCGTCGGCTACCCGCGTATAGCCGATTGTGGTTGACACCACATCCTCGGCTCGTCTATTTTTAATTCCATTACATGACGTAATGGAATTGATTGGAGGCGTCATGCGCGTTGATGTGGAATTCACCAGTGGGGGCGTGACCTTGCGCGGGTGGTTGTATAAGCCGCAGGCAGCAGTGGCCGGGGTGCCACTGGTGGTAATGACACACGGCTTTGCCGGGGTCAAAGAGTGGGTGGCGCCGTTCGCCGAGGTCTTCAGCAAGGCTGGCCTCGCGTGCCTTGTATATGACCACCGCGGGTTCGGGGCCTCCGACGGTGAGCCGCGATACGAGGTGGACCCGACGGCGCAGATCGACGGCTATCGTGATGCGATCACCTTTGCGCAGACCTTGGATGGTGTCGATCCGGATCGTATTGCGGTGTGGGGCACCAGCTTCGCCGGCGCGCACGCGTTGGTTGTCGCGGCCATCGACCGGCGTGTTCGTGCTGTGGTCTCCCAGGTGCCGCTGACCCACGGGTGGGCTACGTTCACTCGGCTGGTATCTCCGATCGCCATGCCCGCTGTGCATGACGCCATTGCGGCCGACCGCCTCGCCCGGGCTGCCGGCAAGCCGCACCAGATGATCAAGTCGGCCTCTGATGATCCCGCCGATTTGGTCGCGATGCCGGGCGACGAGGTCTATGAGTGGCTGATGGCGAACGGGCCGCGGATTCCTACCTGGCGGAACGAAGTCACCCTCTCCAGTGTGGACAAGCTCCAGTCATACGCCCCGGAAGCGTTCCTGAGGCGAGTTTCACCGACGCCACTGCTGATGATAGTCGCCAACGACGACACGCTGACACCGACGGACATCGCGCTGACCAGCTATGCCGATGCGTTGGAACCGAAACAGCTCGAACTGCTGCCCGGCGGCCATTTTGCAGTGTACGGCGAACGGTTCGACCAGGCGTCCAGCGCAGCTTGCAACTTCCTCCTCACACAGCTGGCCCGCTGATCGCACATTGGACTCGAGTTGCGGGGCAAAGTTTACATTCTGCGGCGGATGGTGCCGGTGAAAAATTATCGACGCCAGCGCCCGCCCACACAAATAGAGTTTGCACTCGGAACGCAAGATCAGCCACATACTCACCAACATGGGGTGCCGTTAAGGGTCGTGTCAGGGGCGGCAATGTTCGACGTCGACCCGCTGCGGATGCGCACCCGCGAGGGCATGGCCGTGGCCCGCGCCAAAGGCTGCCTTCGTGGCCGGGCGCCCAAGCTCTCAGCCAAGCAGCGCACCGAGCAGCTGCGGCGTATGCACGCCACCGGCGAGTACACCATCACCGACATCGCCGAAGTGCGACATCCGTCTGCCGCTCCCTCCGACGCGGCAACGCCACGCGGCCTGCGGTGACACCGCCATGAACGGGTAGGGGACGGGGTGCGGTTCAGCAGGGCCATTGCCGATCTATTTCGTCAGCGGATAGTCCCGAAGATGCTTCGGACGGGCGAGGCGGCCGAACACCGTGCGAGGCTCACGCGTGAGATCGGTGAGGGGGCAAAGACGGCTGCGCGGGAGGCGGAAAACGCCGACCTGGCGGGTGAGAGGCAGGTGCTTGGAAGTGAAGCCGCGTCGATGACAGCGGAAGAACGCACCAGCCAGGCTGGTCGCGGCTTCGGAAACAGCACTGGCACCCGCCTAGCCGCCATATACGGCGACCGGCTCAGAATTATCGGGTATGGGCGCGCTACGGAACGGCATCTACGTGACTTGGAACGTCTCCCGGACAGCTTCCATAACAAACTCCTCGAATACTTCGCCAGCCACCCCGAAGGCGGCATCGATATTATCGACGGCCCGGTCACCGACGTCCTGCCCGAACTTCGCGGAGTAACACCACGCGGATGGCCCCGCAAAAAGACCTGGGACGGCGTACCAGGACTGTACAATAAGTCAACGCGCCGAGTGGTCCTCGGCGGCAGGGGCAAACACGATTGTGTTTCCCTGGCTGTGCATGAGACTGGTCATGCCTTCGACAGGGCCATCGGCAACGCGTCCGAGTCGGTAGAGTTCAGGAAACTGTACGACAAGATGGATACAAGGGAGCCTTACTTTGCTCAGCCGGGTAACGCCGGCCGGGAAGAAACCTTCGCTGAGGGGCTTGCCGCCTGGGCACTTAACCGCCAGATGCCACCCGATTACCGAGCTAACGCCATCGCCGAGGCACTCGACATAAGCAGAAAAAATAGACAGGCTCAGGGGACTCTACTCGACAGCTACTTCTCGAACCTCCAACACCGCCTCGAGCCGCACCCGCTCTAAAAGGGGACGATTCACATGAAGGCAACACGCAACTCCGACGGAACCCTGACGGTGCCGATGCGCGCCGAAACCAACGAAATAATCGGTGACGCTCTCGTCACGATCGGTCCAGACCATCCCGACTACGAGGCATGGGACTCCTGGCTACGCAGGCAAGGGGAGAACAACAATGCCTAATCTCGATTTCCGGCAAGACCCGGTTCCGTTTCGAACATCTCAGGCACGCACGGCAACGGTCCCGGCCTTCACATCGCCATGCACGCCCTAACGCGACGGCTCGGTTTAGCTCTTGCCGCACATAGCGGCACACTAATTTATTTGCGGCAACTCGACGGGCGACCTCCTCACCTCCCGATTACTCCCCGATACTCCCCGACCCCCAACGGCACCCCGGCCGGGCCGACGTCCGGGGTCCGGTGTCCGGTTCGTAGGTGTCAGTGAACATGGGCGCCGATAAGGTTGCGGTCCATGCTGATACCTGCCGACGGCAACGACACGGTCCTTCAACAACCTGACCTGGTCAATCAGCCTCGTTCGCCGCTCCTGACACGTCCTTAACGGCACCCCAACATGGCCGCCATACTGTAGGGCCACGCGCCTCTCGATCGTAGAGGCGCTATTTCGCCCCAGCCGTCCCTCAGCGGATAGCCCAGACAATACGAGCGATTTGCCGCCATCGCGCCCAGCAAGGCCATCCAGCTCGGCAGGCTCGTCGCGATCGAGCACGGCGTGCGGGTGCTGCACGCGTGGGGCATGACCGAAACCTCCCGCTGGGCAGTGTGGCGCACCCGCCTGCGACCGCGGTCACCGACGAGCAGAAGTGAGCCCACCGGGTCACCCAGGGCCGTTTCCCCGCCGGGGTGCAGGCGCGTCTGGTCGGTGACGACGGCGTGGTTCCCAACGACGGCGAATCGCTGGGGAAGTTGCAGGTACGCGGGCCGTGGATCACCGGCTCTTACTATATTCGCCCGACGGCACAGTCATCGATCCGGAGAAGTTCGACGAGGGCTGGTTGCGCACCGGGGACGTCGGCAAGATCAGTCCCGACGGCTACCTCACCCTAGCTCCGACGGGTTCCATTGGTCTGGCGACATGCGAAACGACAAGCATTCATAGCGACAGCCAGCCAATGGTGTACGGAGCTGCGGAATCGGTACAGACGAGCCATGCCCAGGATAGCGAGCCCACCAAATCACGTTTGAGGGCTCGCGCGTGCGGGTCGTCGTCTGGGCGAGGGTCAAGGGCCTCCCGGACTAGTTGCAAGAATCGCAACCGAGTGGCGCCGAAGGCGACCAACAGATCTCCGGCACTAGCACCACCGAACGGAGCCCATCGAATCGCGAACTCGATCACAAACTTTGCGTCAGCGTCGACCGACTTGACCGTTTCCAAGTAAATGCACTGCTTCAGCGCCGATTGAACCCAACTCGTATCGTATCTGATGCGGTCGATCTTCACGCCAATCCTCGATCGCTTGGCTGCCGGATCACTCTTGGGCGGATGCTCTGGAGGCAGGCCGCCAGTCGTGTTTTGTTCTGCTGGTTGTGTCCACTGTGAAGACGGGGAACCTGTCCACTGTGGGTATGGGTGCGAACTTCACGCGCACCGATTCTTTCGAGTACGGCGGTATCTCGCCGAGTATTGTGGTGAAGACCATAGGTCCCTCATCGAGTTGGACTACGGCGATCGTCGACAATTCCGTAGCCTCGCGGCGGTTGCCCGTAGAGCGCTGCACAATTTTCCAGGAGACGATCGCCCCTTCGCCGGACGAAGCCACCCACTCCAGATCCGTCGATTGACACGACGAGCAGGACGAGGTCAGTGGCGCGAGCAATTTCGTACAAGCCGTGCAACGTCGAATCATAAGGCGCCCATCGTCGCCCGGATGCGTGTGTCCACCTGCATCCGGGCGATCTTCGCGCGGGAGATACATCCGAATCCTCGCTTGATAGCGCTTGCTGTGGTGCGTAAATTCTCCTTCGCGCGACGCGGTATCCACGACGGTCGATCTGCCGCCGGTATACCTATCTTTCGGACGGCGGCCTGTGGAATTACCGACAAACTTGCCCGGGCCATCGCGTACGTTTGCACCACTTCGGTGGGATCTTGCCGCCAAGCCGAGGCCTGGGAGTGTGTGCAACAGGATGGAGCGAACCTGCCAGGGTCGGCGCGGTATAGCGGTGGTTCTGTTCTCAACTGGGTCGGTGATGACGGTTGTGACCGCTGGGATGAGGCCTGTAACAGGGCTAATGTCCGCTTATTCCGTAGTGTTCGATGTACTTCGTCACCGAGCCGGTAGCGGAGTGGCGCACGTCCTGGGCGGAGGTTCTCATCTCGGGAGAGATCAACGCCTGCCGCAGCGATTCCTCGGTCTCAATGCGGAGATGGGCGACGGCGTAGTAGGGCGGGTCGAGCTGTCGAGTGCGGCGCACTTTGCCCAGGCGAAGTCCTTCAAACCGGGCACCTTTAGTGTGAGGGGGATATGCACGCTGCGGTAGTGCTCGTCGAACGCGGCAGGGTCGGTGGGGCGCCGTAGCAGACGGCGATCCGGCGGTTCATGCGGACTCTGCTTGAGGTTTGACGACCAGCGTGAGGACGTCGTAGGTGGCGACGGCCTCGTGGTTCTGGTTAGTGACAACGGTGTCCCAGCGGACCTCTCCGTAGTTCGCGCCGCTGCGTGGGGTGATCTGCTTGGCGGTCAGAACCACGGTGAGTTCGTCGTCGGCCTTGACGGGGGTGAGGAAGCGCAAGTTGTCTACACCGAAGTTGGCCAGGACCGGACCGGGAGCTGGGTCGACGAACAGTCCGGCCGCCAGCGAGACGACGAGGTAGCCGTGTGCGACGATGCCGCCGAAGAGCGGATTGGCCGCGGCCGCGGCGGGGTCGGTGTGGGCGTAGAAGGTGTCGCCGGTGAAATCGGCGAAATGGGTGATGTCGTCCAGGGTGACCCTGCGTGGGCCACCGACGATGGTGTCGCCGAGGGCGAGTTCGCCGAGATCCTTGCGGAATGGGTGCACACCACCGTCGGTGCGGGAGGCACCGGTGACCCACCGGTGACCCACCGCGGTGAGGACCTGCGGGCTGCCCTGCACGGCGGTGCGTTGCATGTGATGCAGCACGGCACGGATGCCGCCGAGCTCCTCGCCACCGCCCGCACGCCCCGGGCCGCCATGAACCAGCACTGGCAGCGGCGAACCGTGTCCGGTGGACTCCTTGGCGGCGACATTGTCCAGGACGAGCACTCGCCCGTGGTACGGTGCCAGGCCGAGCACGATCTCCCGTGCCAGTTCAGGGTCGCCGGTGATGACGGAGGCAACCAGGCTGCCGTGGCCGCGTGCGGCGAGTTCGATCACGTCGCTGGTGTCGTCGTAGCCGATTACCGTGGCCACTGGCCCGAATGGCTCGATGTCGTGGGGCTCGTCAGCGGCAGAGTCGTGGCAACGCAGCAGGATCGGTGGCAAGTAGGCGCCAGGGCCGGTCGGCGGCTCGGCCGAGCCGTGAACGATCTCGCAGCTCTTGGTCAGGGCACGTACCGCCTTGAGCACCTCGTCGCGTTGCTCGACGCTGACCAGGGCACCCATGGTGATGCTCTGGGCGTCGGCGGGGCCGGTCACGATCTTCTGCAGTCGGGCTTTCGCCGCTGCGATCACGTCGTCCATTAGGACATTCGGTACGAAGGCGCGGCGGATGGCGGTGCACTTCTGGCCCGCCTTCGCGGTCATTTCCACCACGAGCTGCTCGACGAACAGGTCGAACTCAGCGGATCGGGCGGTCACGTCGATGCCTAGGATCGAGGCATTGAGCGAGTCGGTCTCGGCGCTGAACCGGACGCCGCTTGCGACCACCGCTGGGTTGGTGCGCAGGACACGCGCGGTGTCGGCGGAACCGGTGAACTGGATGGAGTCCTGTCCGCCGAGGTGCTCGAGCAGCGGCTGGCCGCTGCCGCACACCAGTTGCATCGAACCTTCTGGTAGCAAGCCAGATTCGATGATTCGACGGAAAACCAGCTCGGTCAGGTAGGCGGTCTGCCCGGCGGGTTTAACGATAGTGGGCAATCCGGCGATGAACGTCGGCGCGAGCTTTTCCAGGAAGCCCCAGACTGGGAAGTTGAACGCGTTGATCTGCACCGCGACGCCGCGGCGGGAGGTGTAGATGTGCTGCCCGAGGAAGGAGCCCGTCTTGCCCAGCCGCTCCACTGCACCGTCCAGCACGACTGTGTCGTCGGGCAACTCGCGCCGCGCCCGGCTCGCGTAGCTCAGTAGGGTGCCGATACCGCCATCGATGTCGATGCCGGAATCTTGGTCCGTCGCACCGGTCGCGCGGGACAGCTCGTAGAACTCCTGTTTGCCCGCCAGCAGTGTCTGCCCCAACTGTTTCAGCGCGACCGCGCGCTGGTGGAAGGTCAGCGACGTGAGGGCGGGGCCGCCGACGGTGCGCGCGTACTGCACCGCTGCGCTGTAGTCCAGGCCGGTTGCAGAGATCCGGGCGATCTCGCTGCCGTCGACGGCGCTGTACACGGGCGAACCCTCGTCGGGCGCGCTGTACCACGTCCCTGTCACATAACTTTGCAGAAGTCTGCCCACCACGTCTCCTCGCACCGTCCGTTCGGTCGGTAATTACCATCCTCGTGGTTCCGGATCCTGTCAAGAATGCCTCCGGCGTGGGTGGGTGCGCAGACCGTCGAAAGTCATCGCGACCACGGCGTCGGCGAGTTGGTCGGTGTCCGCCCCGCTGCGCGGGCGATACCACTCGATGAGGGAGTTGACCATGCCGAACAGCAGTCGGCTGATCAACGCCGGGTCGATGTCGGGGCGCAGGTCGCCCTCGGCTGCGGCGTCGTGGGCCAGCGTCGCGACGAACTCGTCGAACTCGCGCCTACGGGTCAGCGCCCGACGCTCGATCGCACTGTTCCCGCGGACGCGCAGCAGCAGCGTCACGTAGGGAAGTTCTGCAACCAGCACTTGGACACTGCGTCGGACCAGGTGTTCCAATCGCGATACCGAACTTCCACTAGTTGCCTCCGGCTCGGTGGTCGCGGCGAAGAGCGCGTTTAGGGCACGCGACAATGCCAGCTCGAGCAGTTCCTCCTTGCTGGACACGTGGTGGTAAATCGAAGACTTGGTGATCCCGAGACGCGTGGCGAGCACCTCCATGCTGGTGCCGTCGTAGCCCTTTTCGTTAAAGACCTTCACTGCGACGGAAAGTAGCGAGTCCAGGTCGTATCCCGGGCGTCCGGGGCCCGGCCTGCGAGTGGCGCGTTCGGAAGTCATGGTCCACATCCTCCCAGGACCTGATGCTCCGGTGGAAAACCTAGAAATAGATGTTGATTACCAACCGAATGTTCGGTAATAATCGTGACATCGACAGCAGGAGTTGAGACGTGCAGAACGTGTATCTCGTCCACGGGGCCAGGACCGCGCAGGGCAATCACAGCCGTGGATCGGCGACTCTATGCGTCGGTGTGGGGCAGGGCGTCTCGTTGCCGGTGGAGACACCGTGACCGCGACAGAGCGCTTCCGCACCATCGAGGTCACCGAGTCCGACGATCGGATCACGGTCACCCTGGACCGGCCCGCGCAGCGCAACGCCATCAATGGGGCCATGGTCGCCGAACTGCATCGGATGTGCGGCAGGCTCGAGCGAGAGCCCAAACTGTTGCTGCTGACCGGCCGCGGTGATCACTTCGCCGGTGGTGCCGACATAAACGAGTTGCGCGATCGGGGCCGGGACGCGGCGCTCGCGGGGATCAATCGCAACTTGTTCGATCGAATCGCCCGGCTGCCGCTGCCTACTGTCGCGGTGGTCAACGGCTATGCCCTCGGCGGCGGTGCGGAACTCGCCTACGCATGCGACATCCGCATCGCTACCCCCACCACAGTGTTCGCGAATCCAGAACCGAGACTGGGCATCATGGCCGCGGCCGGCGCCGCCTACCGGTTGCCCGCTTTGGTCGGGAACTCCCTCGCCAAGCAGGTGCTGCTGGCTGGCGCTCGCCTGGACGCCGAGACAGCGCTGCGCAGCGGACTAGTACTGGAGATCGTCGACGACGGCGCCCACCTGCAGGCCGGCCACGCGTTGATCGACCGCCTCGCCGGTAACTCCGAACTGGCGCTGCGGCTCACCAAACTCGTGATTGACGCCACCGCTCCGCGGCCGTTCGCCGACGACCTCGCCCAGGCCGTTCTGTTCGAGACGCCCGACAAACACAACCGGATGGCCGAATTCCTGGAAAAGAGGAACCGATGACACAGCATGCACCAGCCATCGTCGCCGTCGTCGGCGGCGGCTGTATGGGCGCGGGTATCGCGCAGGTGTTCGCCACTCTGGGCAGCATCGTTACGGTCGCGGAAGCCGGTGATCGTGCAGCCGCCCACGCCCGCATCGCGAATGGGCTCGACGCCGCGGCCGCTAAGGGCAAGCTCCCGGGCACCATGGCCGAGGAAGTGCTGGATCGGGTGCGCATGGTCGGCGACATCGCCGACCTGCCGGCCGATGCCACCCTCCTGGTCGAGGCCGTGCCGGAAGATATCGCGCTCAAGCTCGATGTGCTGGCCAGTGTGGAGCAGACGGTTGGCCAGGACACGGTAATCGCATCCAACACCAGCTCGCTGCCGATCGGTGAACTGGGCGCTGCCCTTGCCGATCCGGCTCGGTTCCTTGGCATGCACTTCTTCAATCCAGTGCCCGTCTCCAGGTTGGTCGAGATCGTGCGCTCGGCCGTCACCGGCGAGGCGACCGTCACCGCGGTGCGCAACTGGGTCGCTGGGCTCGGCAAGGAAGGGATCGTCGTCAACGATTTCCCAGGCTTCGGCACCAGTCGGCTCGGTGTCGCTCTCGGACTCGAGGCGATTCGAATGCTCGAGGACGGCGTGGCCGACGCCGAGGCCATCGACCGCGCCATGGAACTGGGCTACCGGCACGCCATGGGGCCACTGCGTTCCACCGACCTCGTCGGACTGGATGTGCGACTGGCGATCGCCGAACACCTTGCCACCGATCTCGGTTCGCGCTTCGAGCCGCCGCAGCTGTTGCGCGAGAAGGTCTCGCGCGGCGAACTCGGCCGCAAGACCGGCCGGGGTTTCCACACCTGGGACACCAAGGAGACACGATGAGTGCCACCACAACCGAACCCGTCCTCGTCGAGTCCGTAGCGGGGCTGGTCACCCTCACGCTGGCCCGGCCAGACGCAGCGAACGCACTGGACACCGCATTGAAGGAAGCACTGCTGGCCGCAGTGCGTGGGGTGGCCGAGAACCCGGATGCTCGAGCCTTGCTACTGCGGGCGGAGGGCAAACACTTCTGCGTGGGCCAGGATCTCGCCGAACACGCGAAGGTGCTGCGGGACAGCCCCGAGCGTGCGATGTGCACCATAGCCGAGCACTACAACCCCCTGATCGGCGCGTTGGCCGGACTCGAGATCCCAGTGGTGGCCGCAGTGAACGGCGCCTGCGTCGGCGCGGGTTTCGGGATGGCGCTGGCCGCCGATATCCGGGTCGCCGCCGACAACGCTTCCTTCGCCGCCGCGTTCACCGGTATTGGTCTTGCAAGCGACTCAGGGCTGAGCCACGCTTTGGTACGCAGCCTTGGCGTCAGCCATGCTACCGGGCTGCTGATGCTGGGTGACAAGATCACCGCCGAGCAGGCCGAGAAGTGGGGCCTGGTGTATGAGCGGGTGCCCGCAGCCGAACTCGACGATACCGCGCGTGCACTTGCCGTTCGCCTCGCCTCGGGACCGACCGCCGCGTACCGCGCGGTGAAGTATCTCGTCCGCAACGGCCCTCCTGATCTGTCCGGCGCGCTGGAGCGCGAGCGCGCCGTCCAGCGGGAACTCGGCGCGACGAGCGACCACCGCAACGCGGTCGTGGCGTTCCTCAACAAGACAACTCCCGTGTTCACGGGTCGGTGAGGAGACACCTCGATGACGTCCACCGAAAAACTGCAATCAGAGTTCGACCACACCATCGCCGCCGACCAGCGCGTCGAACCGCGGGACTGGATGCCCGAGGGCTACCGCCGCACCCTGATCCGGCAGATCGCCCAGCACGCCCACTCGGAGATCATCGGTATGCAGCCGGAGGGTGCCTGGCTTACCTCGGCTCCTTCGCTGCGCCGCAAAGCTATCCTCATGGCCAAGGTCCAGGACGAAGCCGGCCACGGGCTCTACCTGTACTCAGCGGCTGAGACGCTGGGCACCGACCGCGGTGATCTGACCGCCAAGCTGATCGTAGGCGCGCAGAAGTACTCGTCCATCTTCAACTACCCGAGCCTTGCCTTCGCCGATGTCGGTGTGATCGGCTGGCTGGTCGACGGCGCCGCGATCTGCAATCAGGTCCCATTGTGCCGCAGCTCCTTCGGGCCGTACGCGAGGGCCATGGTGCGTATCTGCAAGGAGGAGTCCTTCCACCAGCGCCAAGGCTTCGAGCTGCTGATGACCATGATGCGCGGCACCGCCCAGCAGCGGGAGATGGTGCAGGACGCGGTCAACCGCTGGTGGTGGCCTGCGCTGATGATGTTCGGCCCGCCCGACGACGCCTCGCCCAACACCGCGCAGTCCATGCGGTGGCGGATCAAGCGGCACACCAATGATGAACTGCGCCAGCGTTTCGTGGACATGAGCGTGCCGCAGGCCGAGGCGCTGGGCGTTAGCCTGCCCGACCCCGAGCTGCGGTGGAACGAAAGCCGCGGACACCACGACTTCGGCACCCCGGACTGGGACGAGTTCACCAAAGTCATCTCCGGTGACGGCCCGTGCAATGCCGAGCGCATCGCGGTGCGCCGGGCGGCCGATGACGCCGGAGCCTGGGTGCGTGAGGCCGCGGCCGCGTTCGCTCAGCACGAATCGAAACGAGCCCGATGATGTTCGGCAGCAACGGGATTCGCGGGGAGTGGCCGCTGTATGAGGTGTTCGTGCGCGGCAAGCGCGGCCTCAACCACGTGCATGTGGGGTCCCTGCACGCCGCCGACGACGAAATGGCGCTGCGGCACGCCCGTGATGTCTACACCCGGCGCAACGAGGGCGTGAGCCTGTGGGTGGTGCGCTCAGAGGCAATTGCGGCCTCCAGCCCGAGCGAGAAGGACCCGTTCTTCGCCCCGAACCGGGACAAGGTCTATCGCCATCCGACCTTCTACGAGATCCCCGACAACGTCCCGCATATGTGAGGCAGCCATGATCGATCACGACAACGCCTACTCCGGCCTGCTGGAGGGCGACGACCACGGTCGGTGGGCCTTCGGCGGCGATTTCGACGACCCACTGGCCGGTGTCGACGCCTCGGTGCCCGAGGGTGTGAACCGCACCGCCCTGGCGCGTTACTGCCTGATGCTCGCCGACGACGCCTTGGTCAGCGCCCAGCGGCTCACCCAGTGGTGCACCCACGCGCCCGAACTCGAAGAGGAAGTCGCCCTCGCCAACATCGGCCTGGACCTGCTCGGACAGGCTCGGCTACTGTTCGCCCGCGCGGCGGCCGCGGATTCCGCTGTAGTGCCGGTGATCTCGCAGACCTCACCCGTCCCTGCTGAGGATGCGTTGGCGTTCTTCCGTGACGCGCCGGACTTCCGTAACGTGAGGATGTGTGAAGTCGCCAACGGGGACTTCGCCCACACTGTCACCCGGATGCTGTTGTTCATCACCTGGCGGACCCTGCTGTTCGACCGGCTCCGCGAATCCGGTGACCCGGTACTGTCGGCGGTCGCGGAAAAGGGCCTCAAGGAGCTCACCTATCATCGCGACTACGCCGGGCGCTGGGTGGTGGTGCTGGGCAACGGCACCGAGGAGTCGCGGCGCCGCATCGAGAACGGGCTGTGGGCGCTGGCCCCGTACATCGCGGAACTGTTCGCCACCACCGACGAGGAGCGGGAACTCACTGGCGCCGGTATCGCTGCCGATCCGGCCGAGCTATCTGCGGACTTCGACCGAAGCGTCGCCACCATCCTCGGTGCCGCCGACCTGACGCTGCCGGCCGCCGCAGCGTCCGCGCCGATCGGGCGCATCGGCGAGCACACTGGCGACCTCGCCGCCCTGCTCGCCGAAATGCAGAGCGTGGCCCGTGCCCATCCTGAAGGGCGGTGGTGAGCGTGGCCGCCGACACCCTCGACACCGCGTGCGAACTCGCCGCGGCCGTGCCGGACCCGGAGATGCCGATACTGACCCTGGCCGACCTGGGTGTGCTGCGCGATGTGCGCTCCGACGTGGACGGGACCATTGTCGTGACGATCACGCCGACGTACTCCGGATGCCCGGCCATGGCCGAGATCCGCGCCGATATAGCTCGCACGCTGCGCGGCAGCGGCTACCCGCAAGTGCGGGTCGACACAGTGCTCGCCCCTGCTTGGAGCAGCGACTGGATCACCGAGGACGGCCGCCGCAAGCTACGCGAGCACGGCTACTCGACACCGGGCCCGGCGCCGCGCCGGGGTCCGGTCGCGCTGACCCTGATCCCCGCCCGACGGCGGGTGCGCTGCCCACGCTGTGACTCGCCGGACACCGAGCGCATCTCCGAGTTCGGAGCCACCGCGTGTAAGGCGCTCTACCGGTGCCGGACGTGCCAAGAGCCGTTTGACCACGTCAAGGAGATCTGAGATGACGACCGCAACGGAGCGACCCGCGCCCCAGCAGCGGGCGACGGCGTTCCACATGTTGACCGTCTCGGCGGTGGAACGGCTGTGCGACGACGCCGTGGCCGTCACTTTCGCGGTGCCCGATGAGCTGCGCGAGCGGTTCCGCTTCCGACCCGGACAATTCTTGACCCTGCGGCGCGAGGTCGACGGCGTCGAGCATCGGCGCTCGTACTCGATCTGCGCCCCCGTCGGGCACGCTCCGCGTGTCGGGGTACGGGAGGTCTCGGCCGGGTTGTTCTCCCGCTGGCTCGTACGCGAAGTTTCGCAGGGCGACCGTGTGGAAGTGCAGGAACCGGCTGGCACCTTCACCGCTGACCCGGTCGGCGGCGTTCGTCACCTGCTGATCGGGGCCGGCTCGGGCATCACACCGCTGATGTCAATCGCGGCCTCGGTGCTGACCGACCCCGGTGCGCGCGTCACCCTGCTTTACGGCAATCGGCGCACCCAGTCGGTGATGTTCACCGATGAGATCGCCGACCTCAAGGATCGCTACGGTCCCCGACTGTCGGTGATCCACGTCCTATCACGAGAGCCGCGCGACGTGGAGCTGTTCTCCGGACGCCTGGACGCCGACCGGATCCGTGCCATCCTGACGGATCTGGTTCCCTTCGACGCCGTGGATCACGCCTGGTTGTGCGGTCCGCTGGGAATGGTCACCGACGCGACGACGGTGCTCGCCGAGCTCGGTCTCGACCGGGCACGAATCCACCGCGAGCTGTTCTACGTAGGCGAGGCGCCGCCAGCACCGGACCGGCACCCGCAGGCCGCGCAGACCGGTCCCACCAGCCGTGTCACCATCACCTCGGACGGGCGTTCCACCACCGCCGACCTACCGCGCGACCGCACCATCCTGGACGCGGCCGAGCAGATCCGATCCGACCTGCCCTTCGCCTGCAAGGGCGGTGTCTGTGGCACCTGCCGTGCGCTGATCTGCGAAGGCGAGGCCAACATGCGCCGCAACTATGCACTGGACGACGACGAGGTCGCCTCCGGCTTCGTACTCACCTGCCAGACCTATCCGACCACTGACACCCTCACGGTCGACTTCGACTGCTGACCGCGTTCATGAAGGACTCCGCCATGAGCACCGCCGCTCCCGCACCCGAGAACCTCTCCGACACTGACATCGAGTTCGCCGACCGCGACCGCCTCGCGGCTCTGCAGCTCGAGCGGCTGCGCTGGTCGCTGAACCACGCCTACACCAATGTTCCGCACTACCGCGCGGCCTTCGATGCCGCGGGCGTGCGCCCGTCGGACCTGCGGGAACTGTCCGACTTGGCGCGTTTCCCGTTCACCACCAAGGCCGAACTGCGGGCCAGCTACCCGTTCGGCATGTTCGCGGTGCCGCGCGACCAGGTGAACCGCATCCACGCCTCGTCCGGCACCACCGGCAGGCCCACTGTGGTCGGCTACACCCGCCGGGACCTGGACAACTGGGCCGACCTGATCGCCCGCAGCCTGCGCGCCGCCGGGGTGAACCGCGGCGACATGGTGCACGTCGCCTATGGCTATGGGCTTTTCACCGGCGGGCTGGGCGCGCACTACGGCGCCGAGCGCCTGGGGTGCACGGTGGTGCCCATGTCCGGCGGCATGACCGAGCGGCAAATCCGTGTAATTCAGGACTTCCGGCCCGACGCCATCATGGTTACCCCCTCCTACATGCTCACGATGATCGACGCCATGATCGAGCACGGCATCGACCCGGCCGCCACCTCCCTGCGCACCGGCATCTTCGGCGCCGAGCCGTGGACCGAGTCCATGCGGACCGAGCTCGAGCAGAAGCTGGGCATTCAGGCCGTCGACATCTATGGACTATCCGAGATCATGGGGCCCGGCGTGGCGATGGAGTGCGTGGAGACCAAAGACGGCCTGCACATCTGGGAGGACCACTTCTACCCGGAGGTGATCGCTCCAGAGACCGGCGAGGTGCTGTCCGACGGTACCGAGGGCGAGCTGGTTTTCACCTCGCTGACTAAGGAAGCGTTCCCGGTAGTGCGGTATCGAACCCGGGACCTGACCCGGCTGCTGCCTGGCACCGCCCGCTCCATGCGGCGGATGCAGAAGATCACCGGCCGCAGTGACGACATGATCATCCTGCGGGGCGTGAATTTGTTTCCTTCACAAATCGAGGAGCTCATCCTGACGGTCCCCGCACTGTCGCCCCAATTCCAGTGTGTCCTCGACCGCCCCGAACGCCTGGACCGCCTGACCGTTCGCGTGGAAAGCCGCGCCGAGGCTTCTTCGGAGGACCGCACGGCCGCAGCTGTAGTGTTCAAACAGCTGATCAAGCAGCGAATCGGGGTCAGTGTCGTCGTTGATGTCCTGCCCCCCGACTCAATCGAGCGGTCAGTTGGTAAAGCGCGACGGCTTGTAGACAGGCGCCCGAAGTAGGATCGGTAGAGCCAAGCGAACGGGCACCCTCGTGACAAACGGAGCGCCGTCGGCGGCGGAGTGGTTCGCTGCCGGGCAGAGTCATTGAGGAGGCTTTCGTCCGAACGCTACGCCGCTATACGAATCGGTATTCGACGGTTCGTATAGCTACTACACGCACCATCATCGCCGACGAGTAGATCGTGCAACCCCTATCCGGAGGAAGTTCCGCTAAAGTGTTCCTGGTTTCGTGGACACCGGACCAAGCCGCAATCTGACTGATTTCTCTGTACCCTGACGAATAATCTTCTGGTGACAAATAATTCAGCGTAGAGTGCCTTCGCTGAGTGTTGTAGTAGTTCTCGATTCAGTCGAACGTCTCTTTCCGAAACTGGGCCAGCATCGGCCGGGAGCGAATGTGCACGAGTTCCGTCTTGGACGTCGTGAAGAACGATTCCGTGACCAAGGAACTCAGCCTCGATCGGAAAGAAGTGCGGCGCTTTGTCATTGCCGCCTCACCGGACGAGGTGATTGCCGCTGCCACCTCCCTGGATCATGCGCGACCCTGAAACCCTTACAGGCGACGACAACGAACAACTGAACCAGATCCTGGCCCGCTGTCCGGAACTCGCGACCACCCGCCGCCACATCGGCGCGTTCGCGGTCATGATGCGTGACCGGCGCGGTGACCCGCTATCCGAATGGATGGACCAGTCAGCGCCGACGACCTTTCCGCGCTGCATTCGTTCGCGGCCGGCCTCGAGCACGATCTCGCCGCAGTCACTGCCGGGCTCACCCTGCCCTGGAAGCAATGGTCCAACTGTGGGCACCGTGAACAAGGTCAAGGCCCTCAAACAGCAGTGCTTTGTATGATCAAACCTGGACATGCTCCGGAAGCGAGCACTACTCAGCCACAACTGTCCTGCTCGACTGCCGAAATTCGGCGACCCTCGTAATGATCACACTATCTGTGCCAGAACCCATCACCTTGGCAGGCGACAGCAGAAAAGGCGGTTCATACGTGATTGCTTTACAACCGAATCCCGCGGGTTGTCCGGGTGGGGACTAATCGGCACCTGCGGAACGTTGCCTAGATCATGAGAGCTGTTGGTATTTACGAGTTCGGCGGTCCGGAGCAACTGCAGGTTCTCGATCTGTCCGAACCACATCCGGGACCGGGGCAGATTCGAATCCGAGTCCATGCGGCGGGAGTGAACCCCGCAGACACCGTGATCCGTGCGGGTCGGCGTGGCCGACCCGAGTGGGATCCGCCATACGTACTTGGTATGGATGCCGCTGGGGTGATCGACGAGGTAGGCCCCGGCGCGTCATGGCGTGCCGGTGTGCGGGTGATGGTTGCGACTGCCCAGGGCACGATGGCGGTTGGTGGGGGGTCCTATGCGGATTGGGTGGTTGTCGCTGCCGAAGCCGCCGCAGCGATACCGAGCGGCCTGCATTTCACTGATGCCGCAACGTTGCCGATGAACGGCTTGACGGCGCGCGACATCGTCGATCGGCTCGATCTGCAACCGGGGGCGACGATCGCGGTGATCGGTGCTGCCGGTGCCGTTGGTGCATATGTCATCCAGCTCGCGAAGGCCGAGAGATTACGGGTAATTGCCGACGCCGCCGATAACGACGAGGTGCTAGTGCGCTCCTTCGGCGCGGACGAGGTCGTTCGCCGGGGGCCCGAGGTCGCCGAGAGGATCCGCGAGGTCGAACCGAACGGCGTCGACGCGCTGGTGGATGCGGCGGTGCTGGGTGAGGCAGTGGTGCCGGCGATCCGAACCGGTGGCAGACTGGCGGTAGTGCGTCCGTGGGAAGGGCCGGAACCGGGGCGGGGGATCTCGGTGCTGCGGGCTCGGGTGGATCTGCGCCTGACGGATGGTGACGCGCTGGATCGTCTTCGGCAACAGGTTGACAAGGGTGTACTGAGTCCACTCCGGACCCGGGCGATGGCACCGGAGCAGGCTGCAGAAGCGCATCGTTTGCTGGCGGCAGGTGGTCTGAGGGAGCGGCTGATTCTCGACTTCTCGCTCTGAGAACTGGCTTCACCACAGAGAATTTTCGGCACTCGTCCGCTCTTCCCGGCTGTGTTGATGTTCCGAGCAGGGCCTCAAGGGTCTGACTCGGTTTACGCACTCTCTGGCCCCGCTGATAGCAGGCGCACAGCAGACCTGACGTCGGCCAGTGGCTTCAATCGGTGACGCCGTCGTCCAGCACCGGCATTACGAGGTGCGTCTGGGTCGCCTTGGCAGGTAGAGAGACTGCATATCTTGGCCGTGTCGTCGAGGAAGAAGTATCCGGCCGAGTGGCGTGAGCGGGCGGTGCGGATGTTCGTGGAGGTCCATGGCCGGCATTCGTCGGAGTGGTCTGCGATGCGGGCGGTCGCGGAACTGCTGGGAGCCACGCATCCGGAAACGGTCCGGACGCGGGTGTGGCAGGCCGAGATCGACGTCGGTGCCTTCCGGGGCGTCACTTCTGCTGAGTCCGCGGAGCCGAAGCGGTTGTGGCGTGAGAACGCAGAACTCGAGCGCGCCAATGCAATTCTGAAATCGGCGTCGGCGCGATCGAGCGTGCCATTCGGCCAACTCGGCGGCCACGGCGTCGGTGATCTTCGAGATCGTTTCCCGTGAGACGTCGGCGCCGTAGATCTCGGCTAGATGAGTGCGAATTTCCCCAGTCGTCAACCCTTTGACATACAGGCTGACCGCCGCCTCGTCGAACCCGGTGACCCGCCGCGCATGCTCGGGCACCATCCGTGGCCCAAACTCTTCGGCCCGGTCCCGGGGCGCCTCCACGGTGACCGGGCCGATATCGTATGGACGATCGTGCGGCTGGTGCCATTGCGGTGATTGTCAGCCTCCATCTCGGCCGTCACTACACGATCGCCCTTGGCGTATCCGAGATGCTCGGCATCTCCGCTTCCAGAGCGGCCTTCTATGACGCGGCGGGGCACAGCCGTCAACAGACCAGCGGCCCGGTCAACGACAGCTCCTCGCAGCGGGCCTGCTCTACCAGTTCATGCGCGATCCGAACATCCAACCCATCACTAGCAGACCGAGTTGTGTTGTCGTTCACGGTGATCCTCCTCGCAGAAGCGGCGGCAGGCTGCTTCAGCACCTGTTCGGGATCATCACCTCCATCCCCAAAGGTTCCTGACAGACCCGGTGCCGATCGACTGGTACCTGTGGTTCCCGACGGGGTGCGCCGATAGAGAGCGTCAAGTGCCGAGCCAGGTGGACACTTTCGTACCGCGATGGCTACTTGCCGGGTGGTGGCGGCGCCAGCTTCAAGCGGCAGTCTCGGCGCGGCTTGTCTCAAGGCGGGTGCGAGCCACGGCGCGTGCAGCAAGATCAGTTGTGATCCCGCTGCTTTCCGCCAACGTGTACACCTCGGTCAAGATGTCGCCGATCCCGCGGGTGTGTTCTTCGACGGTCTCGCGGCCCCACCCGAGCACCTCCCGGCCGACAAGATGGAATGCCCCACCGGCATTGGCGACGAAGTCTGGGGCGTAGAGGATGCCGCGCTCACGGAGTATGGCCCCTGCGTGGTCGTCGGCGAGGATATTGTTGGCTGCACCGACGACGGCGGAAGCTGGCAGCTCCGCGGCGACATCGGTGCCGATGACCGCTCCCATGGCGCAAGGCGCAAAGATGTCGCATGGTGTCCGCAGAATCTCGTCGACGCCGACGACGGTATATCCGCGTTGCTGCGCCCATGCCATTCGAGCCGGATCGGTGTCGGAGACCAGGAGGCGTGCTCCGGCGTCCGCCGCAAGCCTGGCCACTCCACTGCCGACTGCCCCCAGTCCCTGAATCAGCACACGGAGCCCGTCAAGGGTCCCCAGGCCACGGTAAGCAGCCGTTGCCTTCATCGCCGCCAACACCCCGAGCGACGTGTTGAACGCGCTCGACCCGGCGCCCCCGCGCTCAGGGGAGCGTCCGAAGACGAACTTCGTTGTTTCGCTGAGAGTGTCCATGTCGGCGGAGTTCGTATTGACGTCGGGTCCGGTCCAGTAGTTGCCCTTGAGCTTGTCGATGTTCTCCGCGTGCAGTGTTAGGATCCGGTTCCAGGTGGCCTGATCGATGTCCTTGCGCGGGGCAGGCAAGGCAATGACCGATTTGCCACCCCCCATGGGCAGATTGCTCACAGCCATCTTCAAGGTCATCGCGTCGGCGAGTTTGCCGGCATCAGCGAGGGCGTCTGCGAAGGAGGCATACTGAGCCGCCCGCGTGCCGCCGGCTGCTGGTCCGAGGCTTGTGGAGGAGATGCGGATGACGAACGATGCCCCGGTTTGGGGGTCGTGTCGGGTCGCTGTCAGTTCCCCCTGCCAGCGCAGGGTGTCGTGCAGACTCATGAATCAGCCTTTCGTAGTTGTCGCCACGCAGATGTTGGGTTGTGTCGGGAATCGAAGGGGGATGCTGCCTGCGGAACCGTTACTGATTCGGCATCCGCCGGTGCCCATGAGGCCATTTGGACATCAATGCATGCAAGCTGCCGTTTTCTCAGTTGCCGTGATGCTTCCCGCAGCTTGTGCAGCGCAGGTAACCGAGGAGCGGCGAGACCGAGCGTGGTGATAGAGGCGCCGTGGTCGACGGTGATACTCAACTACGCGGCAACAGTGCCCAAGTTGCCGATCTGCCCGGTGGAGGCCGGCCACGACCCGCAACCTGTGGTCATTCAGGTGCGCGCAAAACAAGGCCATATCGCGGACAACGCGCCCGGCCCACCAAATCGGGAGCGTCTGCGACATCGGGGCCGCAGATGACACGCCCACATCCGGCTGTCTGACCGACGACCACAGTAATGTAACAGCGACAGAAGAGATGTCCATGAGCGAGGCCAGGGGTGTGAGCTGTCCTCGCATGGAGCTGGCAGGTTTGCAGCTGAACTACCTCCTATCAATTAGCCATGCGCGTGAAGTGGGGTCCCTGAGAGGGCAAGCATGGCTTCCCCGAGTGCCTCGTTCTGTGTGGGGTGGGCATGAATGTACAACGCGACGTCGGTGGGAAGTGCCTCCCACCCGACCGCGAGCTGAGCCTCGCCGATCATGTCACCGACACGATCGCCGACCATGTGCACCCCTACTACCGGTCCCGGCGTGCCCACACCCCCGGCCCGGACGACTTTGATACCACCTGTGGTTTTCAGGATCTGGCTTTTACCGTTACCGGCGAGGTCGTAGACCACGGCGGTAACGTCGCCGTACTTCTCACGCGCCGCGTTCTCGGTGAGCCCGACGGATGCGACCTCGGGATGCGAGTACGTCACCCTTGGAATCAGATGCTCGGCCACAGGCACAGGCGCGAGCCCCGCGATCTCTTCGGCCACGAAGATGCCGTGTTGGAACCCCCGGTGCGCGAGTTGAAGCCCGGCAACGATGTCACCGGCCGCATATACCCCGTCGACACCGGTATGTAGGCGCTCGTCGGCGACAACGAACCCACGGTCGAGGGTTATGCCGTGTTCGGCGAGACCATTACCGACCGTGCGAGGTTCACGACCGACGGCGATCAGCAATACAACCGCTTCGAGTGTCTCGCCGCCTTCGAGCTCGACGATGACACCGTCGGCGGACTCCTTCGCTGCCGCGATCTTGGTTCCGACACGGATCGAGATCCCGCTCTTGCGGAGGACCCGGGCGAGTTGTTTCGAGCACCACGGGTCCTCGGCAGGGACGAGACGGGGGAGTGCTTCCACGATGGTGACGTCGGCGCCGAACGAGTTCCACAGGCTGGCGAACTCGACGCCGATGACGCCACCGCCGAGCACGATCGCCGACTCGGGTACGAAGTCGAGATCGAGCGCGTGATCGCTGGTGACGATCCGCTCACCGATCGCGATGCCCGGAATGGTGCGAGCGTGGGACCCGGTGGCCAGGACGATCGAGGTACCGGTGTAGCGGATGCCATCGACAGCGATCGTCCGGTCACCGATGAAGGTGCCGCGGCCTTTTACGGTGGTTATCTTGTGGTGGGCCACCAACCCCTGCAATCCCTTGTACAAGCGGTCGATGGTGCTGTTCTTGTATTCGTGGACCGCCGTGATGTCGACTCCGTCGAACGTCGCCCTGATCCCGAACGACTTGCTGTTTCGTATGTTGTCGGCAATCTCGGCGGCGTGGAGCAGTGCTTTGGTAGGGATACAGCCGCGGTGCAGACAGGTGCCTCCGACCTTGTCGGCCTCAATCAATGTGACGGACAGCCCGAGCTGGGCGGCGCGGAACGCGCAGGAATAGCCGCCGGAGCCGCCGCCGAGGATGAGCACGTCGCTGTGTGTGCCGGTCATCTACAGCCTTCCCAAGGCCGCGATGGGGTTCTCGACATAGTCCGCGAACAGCCGGAGGAATCCGCCGGCGGTGCCGCCGTCGCAGACGCGGTGATCGAAGCTGAGCGAGATCTGGGTGATCTTGCGGATGGTCAGCTCACCGTCGAGCACCCAGGGCCTGTCGATGATGCGGCCGACGCCCAGAATCGCGGCTTCTGGGTGGTTGATGATCGGAGTGCTTCCGTCAACTCCGAAGGTCCCGTAGTTGTTTAAGGTGAATGTGCTGCCGGCCAGCTGTGCCGGCGGAAGTTTGCCGTCGCGAGCGAGCGAAGTGGTCTCCTGTAGCAGCCGCGTGAGCTGGGTGGTCGTGAACGAGTCGGCGTGCTCGATCACCGGAACGACCAGGCCACGCGGAGTCTGGGCCGCGATGCCGAGGTGTACGTGTGCGAACTGGATGATTTCTTCGCGATCGGGGTCGACGGTTGAGTTCAGCTCCGGGAATTGCTGCAGTGCGGCGACGGTCAACCGCGCCAGGAAGGCCAAGAGACTGATTCGCTCGTTTTCGGGTAGAGATGCGTTGATCGTGTGACGGGCTTGCACGAGGTTGGTGGCATCGGCGTCCACCCAGGTGGTGGCATCAGGAATCTCTCGGCGGCTGGTCGAGAGTTTTTCCGCGACGGCCTTGCGCAGGCCTTTGAGCGGAATCCGCCGGGTACCCCGGTTTGCTCGCGCGACTGACCCATTCGAGGAGTCGGCGCCCGCAGGAACCAGTTCGAGATCGGCGCGACGAATGGTGCCGCCGGGACCGGTGGGCGTTACGTGCGCAAGATCGATGTTGTTCTCGCGGGCGAGCTTTCGCACGACGGGCGAGATCACGCGGACCGCGTAGGTGGTGGCCATCGATGTGGGAGGTGAATTTGTGGGCTTCGTTTCTCCTCCCAGTGCGATGGTCGCCGGGGGGCTCGCGGTCGGTCTCGCGCGTCGACGGAGCTTGCGGGTGTCCTCGCTGGTGCCGTAGCCGATGAGGAGATTGCCGGATCCGGCGCGCTCCTCGATCCGGTACTGCTTGTATCCAGCCCGGAGATCGTCTTCTGCTGCGGCGTCGCCGACAGAGCTGACAGTGATTAGAGGTGTGCCGACCTGCAGCGTGGCGCCTTCGTCGCCGTGCAGGGCAACGACGGTGCCCTCGAACGGGATCGGCACGTCGACGACCGCTTTCGCGGTCTCGACCTCGACGACCACCTGGTCGATAGTGACGGTGTCGCCGATCTTGACTTTCCATTCGGCGATGTCGGCTTCGGTCAGGCCCTCACCCAGATCGGGGAGCAGGAATACTTGGTGGCTCATGCGGTCACCGCCCAGCGGGTATCGACAGTGTCGTTCCACTGCAACCGGTCGACAGTGTCGAGGACTCGGTCGACGCCCGGCAGATGCAACCTCTCGAATCTCGGGGCGGGGTAGGGGATGTCGAATCCGCTGACCCGCAGGACCGGAGCTTGCAGGTGGTGGAAGCATCGTTCCTGGACGCGGGCGGCGATCTCGGCACCCACCCCGGCGAATCCTTGTGCTTCTTGAAGCACGATGCAACGTCCGGTCTTACGAACCGACTCCATTACCGTCTCGTCATCGAACGGGACGATCGAGCGCAGGTCGATCACCTCGAGAGAATGGTGATCTTCTTCGGCCTCGGCGGCTTCGAGTGCGACCACGACTGACGGCCCGTAGGCGATCAGAGTTGCGTCGCTGCCTGTCCTGCGCACGGCAGCCTTCCCGATCGGTGACCCGATGGCGAGATCGACGTCTGCTCGGGAAAAGTACAGGCGCTTGGGCTCGAGGAAGATCACCGGGTCCGGGTCGTCGATCGCTCGTCGCAGGAGGGTGTAGGCGTCCTCGACAGTGGAGGGCGCGACCACCTTGAGACCGGGAGTGTGGGCGTAATAGCCCTCGCTGGAATCGCAGTGGTGCTCGACGCCGCCGATACCTCCGGCAAAGGGAATGCGGATGACCATCGGGACAGACAGAGCGCCCTTGGTGCGGTTCCGGATCTTCGCCACATGCGAGACGATCTGCTCGAAGGCCGGATAGGCGAATGCGTCGAACTGCATCTCGACCACGGGCCTGAATCCGGCCATCGCCATGCCGATCGCGAAGCCGATGATGCCGGACTCGGCCAGCGGGGTGTCGAAGCAGCGGTCGTCGCCGAAATCACGAGCGAGCGTGTCGGTTACTCGGAACACGCCGCCGAGTGTGCCGACATCTTCGCCGAAGATTACGACGTTCTTGTCCGCGGTCAGGGCGTCGCGTAGCGCGGCGTTGAGTGCCTGCGCCATGGTGAGTGTGGGCACGATGTCAGTTCTCCTCGGACTCTGCAGCGAGTTCGGCCTGCACCTGCGCCTGCTGCTCGTGCAGCTGTGGGGTGGGCTCGGCAAAGACATACCGGAACAGGTCGAGTGGATCGGCGGGACGGTCGATGTTCATTCCTGACCGTAGCTCCGCGGCAGCTGTTTCGGCCTCGGCAGCGAGTGCGGCGGCGAACGCGTCGTCCATCAGGTCCTTGCCGCGCAGGTAGGTCTCCAAACGTGCAAGGGGGTCGCGCTGTAGCCACTGCTCGACTTCGGAGGAGTCCCGGTACCGGGTGGCGTCGTCGGCATTGGTGTGCGCGTCGATCCGATAGGTGTGGGCCTCGATGATAACGGGCCCGTTGCCCGCGCGGACGAACCGTGCTGCCTCGTCCATCACCGCGAGCATCGCGACAGGGTCGTTGCCGTCGACCTGCTCGGAGCCGATGCCGTAGCCGACACCTTTGTGCGCGAGACTGGGTGCGACGCTCTGTCGCGCGAGGGGGACGCTGATCGCGAATCCGTTGTTCTGTATCAGAAACACGACCGGCGCCTTGAACACGGCTGCGAAGTTCAGAGCTTCATGGAAGTCGCCTTCGCTGGTGGCGCCGTCTCCGCAGAACGCCAGCGCGATCGTGTCGTTGCCATTGCGGTTCTCGCCGTAGGCCAGGCCGGCGGCATGCAGTAGCTGTGTTGCCAGAGGGGTGCACTGCGGGGCGGTGCGGTGAGTGGCGGGGTCGTAGCCGCAGTGCCAGTCACCGGCAAACATGCTGAGGATTTCTACCGGATCGATCCCGCGGGCGGCCAGGGCGACGGAGTCTCGGTAAGTGGGGAACATCCAGTCCGAAGGCTGCAGGCTCATCGCTGCCGCGATCTGGCAGGCCTCCTGTCCACGGGAGGACGGGTACACGGCCAATCGCCCCTGCTTGGTCAGGGCGGTCGCCTGTTGGTCGAACCGCCTCCCGAGCACCATTTTCCGATACATCTCGATGAGCCGGTCATCGTCCGGGCGCGGATACCGTGCCTCACTTTGTTTCGGCTGACCCGCCGCATCCAGGTACTGCACCGCGGTATCCGCCGGGAGGAACTTCCGGTACTGCAGCGCATCGACAGGCTCCACGAGCGTCACATTGCCTCCAAATACATTGTGTCCTGCCGATCCTCGCAAGCAAGCGGCTAAACGACAACGCTATGCGGAAAACGAAGGCAAACGGACTACAATGTCCGAGTACGTGACAGAATGTCTCACTGCCGTGTGAGCGACCACGCCGAGATGGACAGATGGCCACCGACACAAACGACCCTTATGTACTCGATGCGATTGACCGGCAGATAATCCAGGAACTCGTTGACGACAGCAGAATCTCGGTGCGGGCACTCGCAGAGAAAGTGCACATTTCCCGTGCCCACGCCTACGTACGAATCGAGCGACTGCAGAAGGTGGGGGTGATCGAGGGATTCACCACCCGCATCGCCCACGAGCGAGCAGGCTTCGGCGCGTCTGCATTTATTGCGCTCTCAATCCGGCAGGGCTCGTGGAAAGGGGTTGCCAGTCAGTTGAGTGCTCTGCCGTTCGTAGAGCATTTTTCATTGCTGGGTGGTGATTTCGACGTCCTCGTTCTGGTTCGAGCACCGGACAACACCGCACTTCGCAACTTGGTGCTCGAGCGGCTGCATGCTCTGAATGGGGTCCGGTCGACCAAGACGTGGCTGATCTTGGAAGAAGCCAACGGCCCGCGCTCGATATGGGAACCGCGGTGACCGCTGCCGGAGGACAGTGCCGATTTTCCGAAAAAACTCTCCGAGGAAAGGTGGGGCGCGCTGATCGGGTCAGCACAGCGCAACTCGGGTAGGCGGGTGGGGCGGGACCGCTGCCGACGCCGAAAGATAACCGGTACAGGGATTCGGCGGTAGTTCAGGAGGAAGACGACGAGTAGGATTCCGAGCTGGAGTTACAACGTAGGCTCGACGTTCTCATGAAACTTGTGCAGCCGTGGTGATTCGAGACGATTCGTCTCGAGGGAGTGAATAGGCCCGGTGAGGTCGCGCAGGGGCCGGCCGGTGCCGCCACAGCGCGTCGCGATGAACTCTGCCGCGACGCTGATCGCGGTCTCCTCGGGGGTGCGGCCTCTTAGGTCCAAGCCGATCGGACTGTGAAGCCTCGAAACCTGGCTGGCGGCTAGTCCTGCCTCACGTAGTCGAGCCAGGCGGTCGGTATTTGTTTTGCGGGAGCCCATCGCTCCGATGTACGCCACCTCGGGCAGTCGTAGTGCCTCTGCCAGGACGGGCACATCGAACTTGGGGTCGTGGGTGAGGATTGTGATCACTGTTCGGGGATCGATCCGGCCTGCGTCGCGTTCTCGGCGAAGGTAGCGGTGAGGCCAGTCGACAACGACTTCATCTGCCTGGGGAAACCGGGTCTTCGTTGCGAAGACCGGTCGAGCATCGCAGACGGTAACGTGGTACCCGAGTAATCCTCCGACTCTGGTCAACGCGGTCGCGAAATCCGTGGCGCCGAACACGATTAGTCGCGGCCGGGAAACGCAGGTCCAGACAAAGAGACGCATTCCCTCGCCACCCCGGTCACCGTTTGGCCCGTAACTCAGTGTCGCGTTATGACCGGCGGCGAGAATACTCAACACATCGTCCCGAACCATGCCGTCGAGCCGCGTGGACCCGAGCGTTGATACCGTTCGGGCGGGCGTGGCTCCCTTCGACCCGGTGTTCGCGCGGTCGGCTGTCCCGTCGGAGGGGCGTACGACGAGTCGGCGACCAAGTCTCGCGGGGTTCGGGTGCTCGATCACGGTCGCGACCGCGACCGCGCGTCCCACCTCGATGTCGGCGGCAATCGTATCGAGTTCGGGATAGGTCTGGCGGCTGACTCTGTCTACGAAGACGTCGAGGGTGCCACCGCAGGTCAGGCCTACCGCCAGTGCGTCTTCCTCAGAGATCCCATACCGCACGAGGACCGGGGTTCGAGAGTTGACCGCCGCCGACGCCAGGTCGTAGACCGCTCCCTCGACGCAGCCGCCCGACACCGACCCGACCGAGGTTCCGTCGGGTCCGACGATCATCGTGGCTCCTGGCGGAAGAGGAGCGGAGCCGAAGGTCGCGACTACGGTGCCGACGCCGACCACTTCACCGGCATGCCACCAGGAGAGAAGTTGAGGGAGAACATCACGCATTCGTTAGGACCTCCTGTCACCGGCTAATCCGCTGGCGAGTGGCCTCGGCGGTCTTGTCGCTGAGGTGAGTGGGGCGGTTCTGCGTACTGTTTCGCGTGGCAGCGATACCGCGGCCACGACCAGCCCAGCCGAGGTTGACACTCGGTCGACGATGGTCCACGGAGTCGTCGTGGCTACGATCCCGAAGCCACTGGGCAGAGATCAGGACGAACAGGCTGCTGAGGGCGGCCGATCTCATCGCTGTCCTAGCTGGGAAGACCGAGCACATGGCTAATGCCGAGTCCTGATCGACGCGTCGACGTCGGCTTCGGTGAGAATGCCTGTGTCGACCAGTCGGCGGAACAGCTCGGGAAGCCTGCGGTTTCGCCGTGTAGCACTGTCGAGCAGACGCCGGGCAAGGTCGGATCGTCCGGCGCGGGCGTGTACAACCGCAGCCCAGAACGCTGCTTCCGGGTTGGCCCCGAGGAGATGATCCGCGCGGACCAGCCGCTCGGCCGCCGCGACATAGCTATGTGCAGAATGGACTTCACGCGCTCCGAGTACGACACCTTGCGGGGCGAAGACCACTTCGGAGATGGCATCGAACACGTCGTACAGGTCGGCCAGCCGGCCCAACTCGGCGATCGGATAGCTGTGATCGTCCACGCGAAGGTCGCGGATCACGCCGTCCCACGGGTCCTGTGTCGGTTCGGTGCGAACCACACGCAGCGCTGCGGACTGCATCCCGCGGATGTCGCCGCCGGCTGTTTGACCGGACTGTAATGCGGCGAGCAGGCGATGTGTCAGATCGCCGTCCGTAGTTTCGTAGCCGTGGACCATCGCGGCGGCGATGGTATCGCTGTCGAGGGTGTTACCAATCGCGAGGGCGTATGGCGCGTGCGCCTCGCTCAGCGCGGGCACGCACAGCCGACCTGTATGCGTTGCGACGTTCCCGGCGACATCTAGGATGCCGACTTGGCGTGTCTCGCGCCCCGCGTCGGCACCGAGAAGGTGGGTTGAAACTTGTCCCGCGTCCATCCCGGCGCGCATCAGCGCGAGCGCGCGTGGGCCGTACGAGGGATCGGCGAAGGCCTGCGTGGCGACCGCGCCGACGCCGGCCTCGGCCCATGTGACGACTGCGCCGACACCGGGATAGTGCGATTGCGACGCCACGCCGAGCTGACCGGCGATCGGGTCGTAGGCGAGAATCGAGAATGTCATCGCGACCTACGCCCGGGTGGATCCGATTGCTGCATATCAGAACTCGGTTTCGGTGAGGAGCTGTTCGTAGTGCTTGCGGTATTCCTGGGTTTGCGTGAGCGGCATCAGTGGAGCCAGCTTCGCCACGTCGCCGGTCACCTTTATTCGTTTGTCCATGAATGCGGTGGTCGGCGCAAGCTGGCCGCGTAGCATCGCGACGGAATCGTCATAGGAGCAGATCATCGTACATTGCGCGTGGGGGTCGTCTCCAAGTTTCTGCTCGACGGCGCGCCCATCCTGGACATCGGCGTAATATCGGATCTCGCCTCCACCGGGGGCGTCTAGAAGCCGATACTGCACTCGCGCAGAGGCACCGGGGCGTGAGGTAAATGCTTGTTGCAACTCACACTGTCGATCCAGCCACTCTTGAGACGCATATTTCATCGGATGGTCCTCTCGTTATATGGTTGCCGACGGATCGGTGATCCGCCGATCGCGTTCCAGCTCTTCGAGCAGTCGTTCGGCGGTGATCGGCACCGAGTCCGTGACCTGGCTGTCGTGTCCGAGTGCGTCACGGATGGCATTGGCGATTACGGCCGCGATCGGGATCACGCCACTCTCGCCGACTCCTTTCGCACCATTGAGCGAGAACGGTGACGGCGTTTCTGTGTGCACCAGTTCGATATCGGGAACATTGGCGGCCAGTGGGGGGAAGTAGTCCCACAGAGACTGGACGGCGGGGTGACCGTCTTCCGTGTACGGCAGGTGCTCGAATAATGTGGCCCCGATACCTTGCGCTACGCCGCCGCGTATCTGCGCGGCAACGATCTTTGGGTTGAGTTGCCGGCCGCAGTCGTGTCCGAAGACGAGGCGTTGTACGTCGACTGCACCCGTGTCGGTGGAAACCTCGACCACAGCTGCGACCGTTCCATAGGAGAAAGCGAATGCGTTCGGATCGTAGCTGTAGGAAGTCTCGAGTCCGGGCTCCATGCCTGCAGGCAGATCTGTGGCTCGGTAAGCGGCGGCCGCAAGCTGCGTAATACTGAGGGTATTGCCGGAGTCGTCCCTGAATCCGTCGCCGATGTCGTGCACGGCGGCGGTATCCTCGACGCCGAGAAGGTGTGTCGCAAGCGCGCGAAGCCGGTTTCGCATCTGACGCGCGGCCGTCATCACTGCCGAGCCCGCGACTCCCGCTCCGCGGCTTCCGCCACTGCCATAGCCGGTGTATGGGCAGGCCAAGGTGTCTCCCCAGACGAGCGAGACGCGAGCAGCGGGAACGCCGATTTCTTCGGCAGCGATCTGAATGAGAACGAGGTCGAGGCCCTGCCCCATCGGCATCTGTCCGGTGAGCACCGTCACTTGGCCCGAGTCGTCGATCCGGACCACGGCGCGGTCATGACCAGGATTGGAAATTCCCATCATTGCCGATGTCAGCGACGGCCCGAAGTTGGTTGCCTCGACGTAGCTGGCTATCCCGACGCCGATCAGTCGCCCGCCTGCGCGTGCGTCGGCGGCCGTTGCACGTGTGCGCGGCCAGTCGATTCGATCGGAAACTTTGTCGAGCAGCTGTCGGTAGTCGCCACTGTCGAGACACAGCATGGCTGGTGTCCAATGGGGTAGCTCGTGGGGCTGCAGCATGTTGCGGCGGCGGATCTCGACCGGGTCGAGATCAAGGCGCCGCGCTCCTTCGTCGAGAGCGCGTTCGATCGCGAACGTGGCTTCCGGCATGCCGAAGCCCCGGTAGGCGCCGATTGGAGTCTTATTGGTGACGACACCTACCAGTTCGGAGAGCGCATCGGCAATTCGATACGGGCCGAACACCATGGCCGCGGTCACTATGCCAGTACCGAGTCCGACCATGTAAGGCGTTGCGCCGCAGTCCAATAGCACCTGTGCGCGCAGTCCGCTGATTGTTCCATCGCTCGCTAGGCCCAGCTCGATGTCGACGGTCGCGCCGCGCCCATGGACTGTGGCGACAAAAGATTCGGCGCGACTTTCGATCCAGCGAACCGGGCGCCGCACCGCCCGAGCGGCGAATGCGACCAGCGTCTCCTCTACGTACGCACATGCCTTGGTGCCGAATGCGCCGCCGATGTCGCCGCACAGCACGCGCACCTCATGGGGCGCGATCTGCAGGGTGTGGGCAAGCGAAGCGCGGACCTGGTGGGGTGACTGGGTCGAGGTGGTCAGGGTGAGCGCTTGCCCGTCGCTGGTCCATTCGGCCCGGACCCCTCGCGTCTCCAGTGGTAACCCGGCAACCCGATCGTGGCCATATCGGCCGCGGACAACGAGGGCGGCAGCGTCGAGCGCGGCTTCCAGGTCGCCGGCCTCGAACCGAGTCCGGCCGAAGACGTTGTCCGGCCAGTCGTCATATAAGCGCGGTCCATCCGGGTCGGGTTGGATCGATACCGGTAGTGGGTCGTACTGCACGGCGACTAACTCGGCGGCGTCCTCGGCGAGGTAGGGGTCGTCGGCCACGACGGCAGCGATCGGCTCGCCGACGTAGCGGACACGGTCGCCGGCCAAACTCCAGGTCGGTGCGCTCGCTTGAATCGGCGCGTTCCACATCATCTGCATCGGAGAGGTGGCCGGACGGATATCGGAGCCGGTCAGTACCATTTGCACACCTGGTGCCGACCGTGCAGGGTCGGCGTCGACGGTGATCTTGGCGTGTGGTTGCCGGGACCGGACGACAACTAGGTGGAGATCGCCGGTGGAGGCATTGTCGGCCAAGTAGCGGGCGTCGCCGGTGAGCAGCCGCGCACGGTGGTTACGTTCGGTCGTGCCTGGGGCGGTCATCGCATCCCCTTCACCCGGTCCGCGATACAGGCGGTTGCCGCGGCCACGATAGGCGCGTATCCGGTGCAGCGGCAAAGAACTCCGGCAAGCCGATCTTGTATGTCTTCCGGTGTCAGTCGCGCCCCGTCGTCGATTTCGGCGAGCAACTCTTCGATCAAAACCACGACACCGGAGGTACAGAAGCCGCACTGGAAGGCGCCGTGTTCGAGCAGTGTCGTTTGAACTGCCGACAGCTCGCCAGTCGCGGATAGTCCTTCGACGGTGGTTATTTCGGCGCCGTCGACCTGCACTGCTAGGATTAGGCACGAGCGGGCCGAAGTACCGTTTACCAGAACAGTGCAGCTGCCGCAGACGCCCTCGCCGCATCCGACGTGTGTTCCGGTGAGTCCGGCGCGTTCCCTGATGAAGTCGGACAGTGAGTACCGCGCGGCGACAGCGGCGCATACTGGACGACCGTTGATGTGAACAGTAATCGGTTGTGTCTCGTGTATCATCGGCTCTCCTCGCGGTACCGGTGCAACAGCCGAGTCAGTACGCGTACCGTCAGGCGAACGCGATGATCGGCGCTGGCCCGCAGGTCGTCGTCGAAACGCAATACTTGCTGAAGGGTGTGCGATGCGCTGGCGATCGACTTGTCGCTGAGGTCATCGAGTATCGACGCGGGAATTGGACTCGGTATCCGCCCCGCGCCGCCGACCACAAGCCGTGGTACGGCATCTACGCGGCGGCGTCCGAGCAAGGCAACGCTGATCAGGGGCGTATCCCCGCGTCCGCGGAGCGAGACCGATTCAAAGTACCCGATGGTATGTAAGGGCGGACGTGCAAAGGTCACGTCGGTAAGGAGTTCATCGGCCCGCAGCGCCGTCGTATACGGTCCGCGGAAGAAGTCGGTCACCGGGATGTGCCTCGCGCCAGCGGTCGACACAGCGGTGAGTTCACCGCCGAGCGCGACCAGGCACACGCCGAGCTGTGCTCCCGGATCCGCATGTGCCAGACTGCCGACAACCGTGCCGCGGTTGCGCGTGGACACCGACCCGATCCGAGGCAATGCCTGCCGAAGGAGGTCGTAGCCGGCGAGTTCGGCGCTCCCTTCAAGTCTGCGCTGGACGACGGCAGCTCCCACCCGCAGGCCCTCACCGGTCGACGTCAGCTGTTGCAGTGCAGCGATTCTGGTGATGTCGACGAGATGTTCCGGCCGGGCGAGCCGCCGGATGATCTGTGGCATGATGCTCATTCCGCCGGCGAGCAGGCGGGTGCAACGCGAGCCGCCGGAAAGTTCGGTGCAAGCCTGCGCCACGGTGGTCGGCGCACTGTAGCCGAAGTCGACAGGATGCATAGATTTCAGCCCTCAGCCACGGAAACGTCCGCCTCGGCTACATCCAGATGCTCATCAATCCGGTCGGCAACCGTGCCGGGGTCCTCTACATGTGCCATATGGCCTCGACCGGGGAGGATCTCGTGATGCCCGCGGAGAGCTCGCGCGAGTGCCGCACCGAGTGCCGGGGGGCAGGTCTGGTCGTATTCGCCCGTCAGAACCAGGGTCGGCGCCTGGACGGAAGCGGCGGCCGCAGACACGTCAGCGGTGAGCGCATCCCGCATGATTCCTTCGATCGTGTCGATGTCACGTAGCGCAGCCAACTGCACAGTTTCGTCGATGACTGCACGATCGGTGCCGGGCGCGAAGCTGGCCTCGGCAACCATTTCGAAGAAGGCGGCGGGACCCAGCCTGCGTAGCTCTGCAGCGATCTGATCGACGTCGGCGATACCAGCCAGACTCAGCGCCCCACCCACAATCGTGAGAGACCGCACTTGGACTCGTCGCTGCGCCGCCACGGTGATCACGGCCCCGCCACCGAACGAAGCACCGACGAGATGCACCTCGCCCAAGGCGAAGTGATCGAGCACGGTCATGATGTCCTCGGCATAGGTCTGCGCGTCATAGCGGCACCACGGTGCTGAACCTCCATGCCCGCTCAAATCTATGGCGAGGACCGGCCGATCCGACAGCAGTTCCATGACATGTGACCAGTCTCGTGCGGCGCCGTTGATGCCATGTATCAAGACCACTGGGGTTCGGGCGGCACCCGCGGAGCGTCGCAGCAACACGGACAACTCGCCGCCCGGTCTGGGCACCATAACCCGCGCGGCGTTTTTAACCTGCTTGAAGCACGCGGACATCAGTGCCCGCCCATCTGATTGGGCACGTGAGTCGAGAAGTGCACATGCACGAGTTGCCACATTCCATTGTCGCGGCGCCAGATCTCGGTACCACGCATCCCGGCGTTGAAACTGCCGAGATTGCCGAAATCCGCCCGGTAGTGGTTGAGATAGGTCACCCATGCGCAGTCGCCGACCACATGCACATGCTCGTCTCGCAGTTCCGAGCTCATCGCCTCACCGGCCATGATCGACGCGAGCATGTCCCACAGCTGCGCAATATGATCCACTCCGGTGTAGATTGACCCGTTGAGGTTGAACCAGATCATCTCGTCCGGGCCCGACACGACTCGATTCCGCAAATACGTGGAGTCGAGGGGACCGTTGGCGTCGACAAATTCCCTATGGAGGCGCAGAATCTCCTGAGTATCCGTGTCGAGCATGCTGGCAGCGTCGGTCATATCCTCATTCCGTTCGTTCTCTAGGAGAGACTGGAGCCGAGCGTCGGCCGGCTCGCGGCCATTGCTCGGACGAGTTCGGGAATCTGCTCCGTCGGCGCGAACAATGCGACCGCGAGCTCATCGATTCCGGTTTCGGCATATCGGCCCAATGCCTCCCCGATGCCGTCTGGAGGGCACACCATTGCAACTGCATCGATCACGTCGGGAGTGAACACAGGCATCGCCGCGAACGGGCCGCCCTCGCCGACAGCCCTCACGAGTGCCCCATCTGGAATAGCGCCCGCAGCCAGGTACTCCGTGGTCGCCGGGTCGAAGGTGGACAGCAAGGCAGCTACCTGACTCCGGGCCTTGCTCATATCGTCGGTGATGAACGCGGCAACGAGGCTCGTGATTCGGAAACTCGCACGATCACGGCCGGACTCAGCCAAGGTAGTTTCCACACGCTGAACCGTCTGCGCCAAATACTTACGCGAACTGCCAGCGCTGAGGCAGACCCCGTCGGCGTGCCGCGCCGCTGCTTCCACCATGCGCGGCCGGATGGCCATGATGTCCAGCGGTGGGGGTCCCGCCAGGGGGTTCATCTTGAACTGCGTGAAACCAAAATCGCCGTAGTCTGCATTCAAGTCACCGCCCGCGAGCGCCGTGCGAAGAGCCTGGTGCAATGCGATCGTCTCCTGGACCGGTCGACGTGGGCGTTTGCCGAGCTTCGCGATCATCTCCGGCACACCGGTTCCGACAGCCGCTCGGACTCGGCCAGGGGCGATCTCGGCCAATGAGGCGAGCTCCATAGCCGCCACCCCTGGATGCCGACCAGCTGTACTGACGCCCATCAGCGCGAGTTCCAGGCGCTCGGTCTCTCGTAAGTAGACGGTCGCGGGCACGATCGCATCGTGGTTGCAGATGTGCTCGGCATACCAGATGCCGTCGAGACCGCACTCGTCGGCCGCGTGGATCGCTGGAAGGTTCGCCAAAATGGAACCAAAACCGGTGTATGCCAGGCTGATCCGCATCATCTACCTCTTCTTTGGCTGATTGCCTAGTCGGGGCCAGCTTCGCTTGGAACCCCTCGATTGCGGACAACCATAGGTGGTGTGTGACATCATGTCAAACATATAGAAACACTGATCGTGCGACACCAAGTGATAGGATGCGGTTTGGAGCGCTCCGCAAGGTGCGCCAGGAGTTCGATTCGGCAGCCACTCGAACGAGAGGGAAAAGATCTTGGTTACGCGACAGCACGAGCTGAGCGCCCGTCGCCGCGCCCAACGACGAGACGCGCGTCGACGGTTGCTCGACGCGGCGCAGGAGCTGCTCGAGGACCGAAGCTGGTCAGAAATCTCGCTCGAGGAGATCGCCGCCACCGCAGAGGTAGCCCGGACAGCCTTCTACCGATACTTCGAAGACCGTCAGCAGCTGCTGAATGCGATACTCGATGATGTCGGTCTGGAACTGGAGCACGTCGCGGTGAATTGGTGGCAGGACTCCGGCGACAGCATCACGGATCTGCGGCGCAGCTTGGCAGGGCTCACCAAGATCTTCGCCGAACACGGCCGGCTCTTGCAGGCCATCTCCGATACCGCTCGCTACGATCCCGATATGGGGCGGCGCTACCAAGCCCTCGCCGATCGCCTGATCGCCGCGACTACCGAACGCATTGAAAAGGATATCGAGCAGGGCGCTAGCCGGGTCAGCGAACCCCGCGAGGTGGCAGCGGCTCTTATCTGGATGAACGAGCGCTACCTGCTGGCGTCCTTCGGCCGCGCACCGTTGTCCGATCCAGACGTGGTCACCCGAGCGCTCGCTGTGATATGGGTCGGCGCACTTTACGGCCCCGATGTGGTGTGAAGACTATGAACGAGCGGCTTATTGTCCGTGGAGGTAGCGTTTTCGATCCGTTGTCGGGTAGCGCTAGTACCGCCGATGTAGCAATCGAAGGCCAGCGCATCGTCGACGTCGGCCTGGGCATTGATGGCGACTACGAGATCGACGCGGCTGGTTGCCTGGTCGTGCCTGGATTCATCGACTGCCATGTCCACGTAACCCTGGACGAGATCAATGTTCTCCGATTGATCGAGGAACCGTTCTCGTTACGGTTCTTCAGAGCAGCGCGCAACCTCTCACGCACACTGCGAGCAGGTGTTACCACCGTACGGGATGCCGCCGGGGCCGATCTCGGTGTCAAACGCGCGATTTCGTCCGGTCTCATATCCGGGCCGGACATGCAGATCGCGATCGGGATCATCAGTCAAACAGGCGGACACGCCGACGAATGGATGGCATCCGGCGGGTGCGTCCACGCACTCTGGCCGTCGCATCCAGGAACGCCGGCTACCACCGTCGCCGATGGCGTCGACGAGGTCCGGCGAACGGTCCGCGAACTGGTGCGAGCCGGAGCAGATGTCATCAAAGTCGCCACCAGTGGCGGCGTGACCAGCCCACGCAGTGACCCGCGAATGGCACACTTTCGCGACGACGAACTCGACGCACTTCTCACCGAGACCTCCGCAGCGGGTCTGTCGGTCATGGCTCACGCACAAGGCACGGCCGGTATCAAGAACGCCGTACGCGCTGGCGTTCGCTCGATCGAACATGGTGTCTATCTCGATGAGGAAGCGGTCGAAATGATGGCCGCACGAGGGACATGGCTGGTTCCGACTCTTTCAGCTCCGGATGCGTTGCTCCGCCAAGCCCGGCACAGCACCACACTCACCGAAGCGACTCGCGAGAAGATCACCGACGTACTCGAGGCGCACCTAGCATCGGTGCAGCTTGCCCGCGACGCCGGCGTCATGATCGCGATGGGCACTGATGCCGGTATCGCCCCCCATGGACAGAACTTGCGTGAACTCGAGCTGCTATGCGAAACCGGTCTCACACCCACCGAGTCGCTGCGTGCGGCGACGAGTTCCGCCGCCCGTCTTCTCGGTGCGGCAGACGAGATCGGCGAAGTCGCCGCGGGTAAGCTCGCGAACCTGGTTCTCCTGCAAGGCACCGAAATATCGGTGCAGGACCTCGCAAGCCGTGTGCACACAGTTATCCACCGAGGCACAGTTATCGTCGGCAGTACCGATTCAGGGTGTGTACGACTTCAGCGCAACCCGGATTGATGTGGTCAGACCGCGTTGAACGGCCACAGTTTCACCCAGTCTCCGGTGTGCTTGAGGCCGAGGAGTAAGTCCGCTCGATCCGGCGCTAAGGAGTTGCCGGAGATAGTGACATGGTCCTGTGAGGTGACTCGGGACACTATCTGCGATGGCGGGTTGGAGTTGGTCCGACGAGTCGGGTTCAGATACGCCGACTCCAGTGGGTGGTGCGCGGTCGGCAGATGCGGTGCGGATCTACCTGGTGACGATCACAGTGCGTAACATGCGGGCGACGTACGCGGCGGCGTTCGATCGGTTGGTGGCCGATTCAGGGGTGAATACGGATGTGTCCCTCCTGGATCAGGAGCCGGATCGGTCGATCGGTTGGCCCATGTTCGTGTGGGGTGGCAAGTCAGCGAAGACGTTGAGTATCCGGTTGACCGCGCTGGCGTCGGCGTGCGGGTATGGCGGGCGCAGGGCTGGTTGGTCGGGGGAGCCGTTGGCGCGCTCACGGGCGCGGCCCGCGCCGCCGGTTGCAGACAAGGCTTTGAGCACGGAACTGGCCGGCCAGATCCGAGGATCGGATACGCCGCTACGGGAGCCTTGCTGTAGTACATGTTCTACGAATCTTCGGCGTGTGCCGAGGAGATGCTGATGCTGGATGTGCTTGATCTCGACACGGCGTACCGGTGTGCGGTGGTGACCCGCAAGGGGGGCGCGGGAGGTAACCGCGTGGCAGATCGGCATCGCGCGGTTGTTGCCTCGGATGGTGGGCGGCCGCAAGTCCAGTCCATTGTTCCTCACTGACCGTAAGGCCCGCCCATCGGTAGCCAGCAATGGCGTCGACCCGACCACTGGAGGGCGCGGCCGTGTAACCGCCGCGCCGCTGAGCTGTTCGAGGACCACACCGCCCGCTACCACGGTGGACCACACGAAGCTGTCGGGGCAAACCCGGTGCGAAGCTTCGCCGCGCGTCGGCTGCCCGGACGGGGGATCCAGGCAGGAAAACCGTGCTCGAACTGCGGCTGCGCGTTGAAAGGGTATTTGGTGAGGGGCTTTTCCACTGATGAGCTCAGTGCGCTTTTGCGACGGTTACGGGATGACTTGGAAGAGTTGCTCAGTCGCCGGCTTGGTCGCAGCTTGCACGACAGGTATCGCGGCGACGCTGATGAGTTGCGCCATGCGATGCGCAAGCACGGAGACGCGGACGAGCACGGTGGGCAGCAGATCGCGGCGAGCGCGCGTGAGGTGGAACGGTCATCACACCTCGTCGAGGACGCTCACGATGGTCAGGAGCTTCCCGAGGGGATGCAGGGTCTGCTGGCAGGTATCCGGGCCACCGGTGTGGACGGGGAGACCACGGCTCGGGTCGAGCGGGCGGTGCTGAAGAAGTACTCCGAACAGCGTCGGGTGCGCGAGACCAATCTGGGGCGGGAGTTTCTCAACAACAAGTCCCGCGAGCTTCGCGAGCGGGGCGAGTCCGCGGACGCGGCTGACGCATCGGCGCGGCGCCAGGTGGATGAGTATCTGGCTGGGGAGCGGGCTCAAAAGTTGATCATCCGTGACGCGACGGCTCGTACCACCGAGTGGGCGGACAAGATCGGGCTCACCCCGGTGTTGCGTGAGGTCGGCTCCTCGCCCAGGAGGATCGGGCCACGGCACGTCGATGACCTGCTCGAACGCTTTGCAACGCAGAGTGAGCGGGCCGAGCAGCTGCCCAAAGGGTTGAAGCAAGCTGTGGCTCTGATCGAAAACAGTGGCGCTGATCCGCGTGCGGTCGCCGATGCCAAGAGTCTGCTGCACGATCGATACCACGATTACCGGCAGCAGCCGATGGCCAACACCTACCGCGAGACGCTGCTGGAACAACGGGCCGAATTCGCCCGGCACGGATTCCCGCCACATGTGGCAGACCGGCTCGCCGAGCGTCAAACCGAAGCGTTCACCGAGACGGCGAAGGCTCAACGGATGATCGACAGCGTCGCGGCGAACAACACCAGCCAATGGTTCAACAAGATGCAGGCAGCAGCTGAGCGCGACGGTGTCAGCATCGCCGACCGGCTCGCCGCGACACACCGGTACGAGCAACAGCCGCTGTCGGGACCGGAACTCCGCGCGGCCGGTGAAAAGCTCACAGCCATGCACGAGCGCCTGGATGCGACCCAGCAACGCCTGAACACGCTGTTGGACAGGTCACCGGAGTTGGCGGAGAAAGGAGCCGACCGCTGGCAGGCGGGGATCGACGCCCACCGCGACATCGTCACCCGGTTCTCGGACAGGGTGGCGACCCGCACGGCGGCAGGTGACCCGGTCACCCGGCGCATGATCAACGATGCCGCCCTGCAAGGACCCGAGGCGGGAATTCGTGGATACGAGGGTGAGATCCGGATGGCGCAGAAACTAGACAACATCCACGATCTGGGCCCGCTCGTCGATGTCAGTACACCGACCGGCGCCCGGATGGCCAGCGAGGTCGACATCGTCACCGACGAGGGCCGCGTCTGGCACGAAGTCAAGACCAACGACCCCGACTCTCAACGCTCTCACCAGAAGGACCTGGAAGCACAAGCCCGCAGACAACTGGCCATCTCCCACACGAACCCCGAGTACTGGGTAGACGGTAAACCACCAGAACTGAAGATGCACTTCATGAACGGTGTGCACCCCACCGTCAAATCCCGAATCGAAGCCCTCCGGATCGAAGACGAGAACGGACACATCGTTGACGACCACCGCATCGAAGTCATCGACGAGTCATGACCACAGAAATCTCAGAATGACTCTCAGCGCGTCCGCCCGAGGACGAGTACGCCCCTCGCCACCGAGATAGCCTGCTCAATCGTTGTCGTGGGCGTCAGGATCGCGCAGTGGCCGCTGGGTGCCACCGAGGTCGAATACCCGCCCCGCCGATTTGGCCCTGCTGCCGATGACCGACGAGGAGATCCACGCCCGTCGAGCAACTGGCCACCGACCCCGCCCTGGCGGGTCACGTCGCCCTGGCCGCTGAGAACGCCGCCCGCACAGGCGCCATTCGCAGCCTGAAACTCGCCGACGTCGACCTGGCCAACCGGCGCATCACCCTCGCCGAACGGCGTCAACGCCTCGGTGATCTCGGTCACCGCGCCATCCGCCTCTGGCTCGACCACCGCCGCACCACCTGGCCGACCACC
>NZ_BAFR01000079.1 GCF_000308435.1 Nocardia araoensis NBRC 100135
TAGACGGTATTGAGGCTAATGGTGCAGGCCACGGAATGTTGCGAGTCCGCGGCCTGTAATCAGCTACGACAGAACCGACTGGATGCTCTGGATGTACATGGCAACTCCGCCAGTGGCGAAGTTGCGTACATCCCTACCCGCCGCCCTCAGCTCGGGGGAAGTTAGGGCCTGCTGCAGATCGTCTTCGGTGTCGAACTGCAGTTGGGCGACGGCGTAGTACGCGGGCTCGGAGCCATCCAGTGAACTGCACTTCGCGAAGGTGTAGCCCACCAAACCAGGCACCTTTCGGGCGAGCGGAATGTGCATCGTGCGGTAGTGCTCGTGGAATGTGACGGGATCGTCCGGCTTTCCGTAGCAGATCGTGATCTGATAGGTCATTCGGTGTCTCCGTCGGGCTTGGCGACGAGGGTCAGCACGTCGTAGGTGGCGACGGCATTTCCGTCCTGGTTGGTGACGGTCGCGTCCCAGCGGACTTCGCCGTAGTCGGCGCTGGCGCGGGGGGTGATCTGCTTGGTGGTGAGGGTCACCGTGAGCTCGTCATCGGCCTTGACCGGTGTGAGGAAGCGCAGGTTGTCCACGCCGAAGTTGGCCAGGACCGGCCCGGGTGCGGGGTCGACGAACAGCCCGGCGGCCAGGGATACGACCAGGTATCCGTGGGCGACGATGCCGCCGAAGAGCGGATTGGCGGCTGCGGCCTCGGGATCGGTGTGTGCGTAGAAGGTGTCGCCGGTGAATTCCGCGAAGTGCGCGATGTCGGCGTGGGTCACGCGGCGTGGTCCACTGATGATGGTGTCGCCCAGGCGGAGTTCGGTGAGGTTCTTGCGGAACGGGTGCACCTCGTCCGAGAACCGGTTCGCGCCGGTCACCCAGCGTCGCCCGACCGCGGTCAGCACGTTCGGAGTTCCCTGCACGGCCGTGCGCTGCATGTGGTGCAGCACTCCTCGGATACCGCCGAGTTCCTCACCGCCGCCGGCGCGTCCCGGGCCTCCGTGTACCAGCGCAGGCAGTGGTGAGCCGTGTCCGGTCGACTCCTCGGCGTCCTCGCTGTCGAGTACGAGAATCCGGCCGTGGTGCGAGGCTAAGCCCAGCACGAGCGCGCGAGCGATGGCCGAATCCGCGGTTACCACCGAGGCGACAAGACTGCCCTTGCCTCGCGCGGCCAGGTCGATCACATCGGCGGTGTCGCGGTAACCGATGACGGTACTGACCGGCCCGAACGCCTCGATCTCATGCGGCTCGACGGCGTTCGGGTCGTCGCAGCGCAGCAGAATCGGGGACAGGAACGCGCCGCTCACGGCATCCGCGCCGACGACGTGGACCTCCTCGGGATTGCCGAAGACGACACGCGCCGACTTGGTCAGGCCGCGGATCGCCTTGCGGACCTCTTCGCGCTGTTCGAGGCCGGCCAGGGCACCCATCGTCACGCCCTCGGCGCCGGGAGCGCCGACGACCACCTTCGACAACCGGGCCGATGCTGCCGCCACCACATCGTCGACCAGCGCCTCGGGTACGAAAGCGCGGCGAATCGCCGTGCACTTCTGGCCAGCTTTCACGGTCATTTCGGTGACGAGCTGCTTGACGTAGAGATGGAACTCTGTGCTGCCTGCGGTCACATCGAGGCCCAGGATCGACGCGTTCAGCGAATCGGCTTCGGCATTGAAATGCACGCCCTCGGTCAGAACCTTCGGGTGAGCGCGCAGTGTCGCCGCTGTGTCGGCCGAGCCCGTGAACGCCACCGAGTCCTGGCCGGACAGGTGATCGAGCAAGCCTTGGGCGCTACCGCATAACAGCTGTAGGGACCCCTCGGGAAGCAGTCCTGATTCGATGATCCGGCGCACGACGAGCTCGGTGAGATAAGCGGTCTGGCTGGCGGGTTTGACGATCGACGGCACACCGGCGATGAACGCGGGCGCCAGCTTCTCGAGGAAGCTCCAGACAGGGAAGTTGAAAGCATTGATCTGCACAGCCACGCCGCGACGGGATGTGTAGATGTGCTGGCCGAAGAACGTGCCCTCCTTACCCAACTGCTCAACTGCGCCGTCGAGATAGATAGTGTTATTGGGCAACTCGCGGCGGGCCTTGCTCGCGTAGCTGAGCAGGGTTCCGAAACCACCGTCGATGTCGACGGCGGAATCCCGTGCGGTCGCGCCGGTGGCGGCAGAGAGTGCGTAGAACTCCTCTTTGCCTGCCATCAGGACCAGAGCCAGCGCCTTCAAGACCGCACCACGTTCATGGAAGCTCAGCGCGGCCAGCGCTGGCCCGCCGACGGTGCGCGCGTAGTCGACCATGTGGGCGAGGTCGAGGCCGGTGGACGAGATCCGAGCCACTTCGCTGCCGTCCACCGCGCTGAGCAAAGGCATGCCCTGGTCGGGCGCGGTGTACCAACGCCCACCTACATAGCTTTGCAGCAGCTCACTCATCAACACTCCGATCAACTGAACATTCGGTCAGTAATCACGATCCGCGACAGCGGGGCCTCTGTCAAGTGGCGAGGGCTATGAGGCGCCGGATCCGGTCCGGCGCAGCCCAGTGAAGGCGATCCCGACAACGGTGTCGGCAAGTTCGTCGACCGAGCCATCGTTGCGGGGGCGGTACCACTCGACGATCGAATTGATCATGCCCCAGATCAGGCGGCTGACCAGGGCTGGATCGATATCTGGCTGGAGGTCGCCTTCGTCGGCGGCGGCTTGGACCAGTCCGCTGACGAATGCGTCGAACTCGCGGCGGCGCGCTAGTGCGCGCTTCTCGACCGGGGTATTTCCGCGTACGCGTAGGAGCAGGGTTACATAGGGGAGTTCTGCTACGAGGACTTCGACGCTACGGCGGACGACGTATTCGAGCCGGTCGACGTGGCGCCCGGTGATGGCCCGCTCTTCCGTCGTGGTGGCGAACAGGCCGTTCAGCGCGCGCGCCAATGCCAATTCGAGCAGCTCGGATTTACTCGAAACATGATGATAGATAGCCGATTTGGTGATTCCGAGCCGCTTGGCGAGCACCTCCATACTGGTGCCGTCGTAGCCCTTGTCATTGAACACCTTGACCGCGACCGCCAGTAGGGAGTCGAGGTCGTACCCGGGTCTGCCGGGGCGTCCGGTTCGGTGGGCTACACGCGCCGTTGTCATCTGTCCATCTTGACGCATCGCCCGCTGAACCCTCCGATGCGCCAGTTTGCGCCTTGATACTGACCGAATGTTCGGTTAATAATTCTGGGTAGGAGCCGAAAAGGAGCAGCGATGGGCGAAGTCTTCCTCGTGGACGGTGCGCGGACACCGCAGGGCCGATACGGCGGCGCTCTGGCTGGGGTCCGGCCAGATGATCTAGCAGGCCTCGTCGTCGCCGAGGCGGTGCGCCGGGCCGGTCTGCCGGTGGAGGCCATCGACGAGGTCGTGTTGGGCGCGGCTAATCAAGCCGGTGAGGACAACCGGAATGTCGCGCGGATGGCCGTGCTGCTCGCGGGGCTTCCCGACAGCGTGCCCGGCTACACGGTCAATCGCTTGTGCGCGAGTGGCCTAACGGCTGTCGTATCCGCCGCCGCCACGATTCGAAGCGGCGAAGCGGACGTCATCGTGGCCGGTGGCGTCGAGTCGATGACCCGCGCGCCCTGGGTGATGGCCAAGCCTGGTACGCCATGGGCACGTCCGGGCGAGGTTGCCGATACCTCTCTCGGCTGGCGATTCACGAATCCGAAGTTCGTCGCCGCCGATAACGCGATACCGGCGGGCCCGGGTCCGCAGACTCGCAAGATAACCCTGACGATGGGGGAGACCGCCGAGGAAGTAGCTGCCCTGGAAGGCATTACGCGGGCGGAGAGTGATGCCTTCGCGTTGCGTAGTCAGCAGCGCGCTGTCGCGGCTGCCGATGCTGGGCACTTCGACCGGGAGATCGTTGGGGTACCGCGCGAGGACGGAGTTCTCGATGTCGACGAGGTTCCGCGCCGCGGCACCACCCTGGAGAAGTTGGCGAGGTTGACACCTGTCTTCCGTGAAGGTGGCATCGTCACCGCGGGGTCTTCCTCACCGCTGTCGGATGGCGCGAGCGCACTTGTCCTGGCCAGCGCACAAGCAGTCGAGCGTTACGGGCTGCAAGTGCGCGCCAGGATCGTCACGAGCGCGAGCGCCGGTGTGGCGCCGAATGTGATGGGGCTCGGTCCCGTGCCAGCTACCAGGAAGGCACTGGCGCAGGCGAGTTGGTCGATCCAGGAGCTGGAAGCGGTCGAGTTGAACGAGGCGTTTGCCGCGCAGTCGCTTGCGGTGATTCGGCAGTTGAAGCTCGACGAGCGGATCGTCAATGCAGACGGCGGCGCCATCGCGCTGGGTCATCCGCTCGGCTGTTCGGGCGCGAGAATCCTGCTCACGCTGGTGGGGCGGATGGAGCGGGAGGGTGCACACCGTGGTCTGGCTACGCTGTGTGTTGGGGTCGGGCAGGGCGTCGCGATGTTGATCGAGGCGCCATGAGCCCCTACGCCACGCTGAAGGTTGAGGAACGCGACGACCGCATGGTCGTGATCCTCGACCGTCCCGCGCAGCGCAACGCCATCAACGCCGAGATGATCGCCGAGCTGCACGATGTCTGCGTGCAGTTGGAGCGTGCACCGAAGCTGTTGCTTGTCACCGGACGTGGCGAGCATTTCGCCGGAGGCGCGGATATCGCCCAGTTGCGTGCCCGGACCCGCGACGATGCACTGGCCGGGATCAACCGCAACCTGTTCGACCGGATCGGACGGCTGCCATTGCCCACCGTCGCTGCCATCAGCGGGTACGCCTTGGGAGGCGGCGCCGAACTGGCATATGCCTGCGACATTCGGATCGCGACGAGCACCGCGAAGTTCGGTAATCCGGAGCCGGGGCTGGGCATCATCGCTGCCGCCGGCGCGAGCTACCGCCTGCCGCTGCTGGTCGGGGCATCCATCGCGAAGCAGGTGCTGCTCGGTGGACGCATTCTCGATGCGGCGGGCGCGCTGAACGCCGGGCTCGTCATGGAGGTCACCGGTCCTGGTGACCACGTGATCGCGGCGCACAGACTTCTCGATCGCATCGCACCCTTTGCGCCGCTGGCGCTGCGACTGACGAAAACCATTGTCGACGCGCCGGGTTCGCATCCATTCGCCGACGACATCGCACAGGCGGTGCTGTTCGAGACCGAAGACAAGCACTCCCGCATGACCGCATTCCTGGAGAAGCAGGCATGACCGAAACACAGATACCGGCTCGGATCGCCGTGGTGGGCGGCGGCCGCATGGGCGCGGGCATCGCGCAGGTATTCGCGACACGTGGCAGCAAGGTTGTCATCGCCGAGGCGGAAGACCAGACTGCGGCCATGGACCGGGTCGCGCGCGGACTCCGTCAGGCTCAAGCGCGCGGAAAGCTTGGTGACGTCAAGCCGATCGACATCTTCGCGAGGGTATCCACTGTCGCCGCGCCCACGGAGTTGCCCGCTGACCTCGATCTGGTGATTGAAGCGGTTCCGGAGAACCCGGCGCTCAAGATCGACGTGCTGACGGCGGTCGACAAAATCGTGCGCCCCGAGGCGGTGATCGCCACCAACACCAGTTCGCTATCGATCGCGGAACTCGGTGCCGCACTGCAGGATCCGAGCCGATTTATCGGGATGCACTTCTTCAATCCGGTTCCGACCTCGGTCTTGGTGGAGATTGTCCGAACCGCGACCACCGAGGATTTGGTGGTCGAGCGCGTCCGGGGCTGGGTCGCCGCGCTGGGCAAGGTCGAAATCCTGGTCAATGATTCGCCAGGATTCGCCACCAGCCGCCTCGGCGTCGGTCTCGGACTCGAAGCGATCCGCATGCTCGAAGAGGGCGTGGGGGATGCCGAGGCGATCGACGGCGCCATGGAACTAGGCTACCGCCACCCCATGGGCCCGCTGCGGTCCACCGATTTGGTGGGTCTCGATGTGCGCCTCGCTATCGCCGAACATCTGGCGGCTACCCTCGGACCGCGCTTCGAGCCACCTCGACTGCTGCGCGAAAAGGTCGAGCGCGGCGAATTGGGGCGCAAGACCGGTCAAGGGTTCTTCACCTGGGCGCCGATGGAAGGATGGGCATGACCTCGAACGACAGCGCCGTCATCACCCGCATTGCCGACGGCTTGGCCACCATCACGCTCTCGCGTGCCGCGGCCTCGAACGCCCTCGACACCGCGACCAAGCTCGGCCTGCTCCAGGCGCTGCGCCGAGTCGCCGACGACGCGGCGGTGCGCGCGGTGCTACTGAACGCCGAGGGTAAGAACTTTTGTGTCGGACAGGACCTCGCCGAACATGTCGATGCCCTGCGCGCCGATCCGACAACGGCGATGGAAACTGTTGGCCAGCACTACAATCCGCTCATCCAGGCGTTGTCGGAGCTCTCGGTTCCCGTCGTCGTCGCCATTCGCGGCGCATGTGTGGGAGCGGGACTGGGGATAGCGCTGGCCGGAGATATCCGAGTGGTCGGCACCGGCGCCAAGTTCGCGACCGCCTTCACCGGTATCGGACTAGCCAGCGATTCAGGATTGACCCACGCACTGGTCCATGCGATCGGCGCCAGCCGGGCTGCGGGCTTGCTGATGCTCGGCGACCGATTCACCGCTATCGAAGCCCATGCTTGGGGATTGGTGCACCGGGTGGTTGCCGACGACGAGGTTGAAACCACAGCCGCGGAAATTGCACGGTCCCTCGCGCACGGCCCCACCCGGGCGTACCAGCACGTCAAGCAGTTGGTACAGGCAACGTCCGCAGGGCTGGCCGATGCGCTCGAGCGCGAACGAATCGCTCAGGAAATGTTGGGCGTGACCCGCGACCACAGCGCGGCGGTCGAAGCCTTCCTAGCCAAAACCCAGCCGATTTTCGACGGACGGTGATTCGTATGACTGCAACAATACCACTGGCGGAACTTCAGCAAGGATTCGATCACACGATTGAGCGAGACCAGCGGATCGAACCCCGCGATTGGATGCCCGACGGCTATCGCAAGACGCTGATCCGCCAGATCGCCCAGCATGCGCACTCGGAGATCATCGGGATGCAGCCGGAAGGAAACTGGCTGACTCGGGCACCGTCGCTGCGCCGTAAGGCCATTCTGATGGCGAAGGTGCAGGACGAGGCAGGCCACGGCCTATACTTGTACTCGGCCGCCGAAACACTTGGAGTAGACCGGGCCGATCTGACGGCCAAATTGATCGAGGGCAAGCAGAAATACTCGTCGATCTTCAACTACCCGACGCTTACCTATGCCGATGTCGGGGTTATCGGCTGGCTGGTGGACGGCGCGGCGATCTGCAACCAGGTGCCGTTGTGCCGCAGCAGTTTCGGACCGTATGCCCGGGCGATGATCCGGGTCTGTAAGGAAGAATCGTTCCATCAGCGGCAGGGCTACGAGCTACTGATGACAATGATGAGTGGTACCGAGGCACAGCGCCGTATGGTGCAGGAAGCGGTCGACCGGTGGTGGTGGCCCGCGCTGATGATGTTCGGTCCGCCCGATGATCAGTCGACCAATACCGAGCAGTCAATGCTCTGGCGGATCAAGCGGCACACCAATGACGAACTGCGTCAAAGATTCGTCGACATGTCTGTGCCACAGGCGCAAGCGCTCGGGGTGACCTTTCCGGATCCGAACCTGGTATGGAACTCCGAACGTGGGAGCTACGAATTCGGTGAACCCGACTGGCAGGAATTTGCCGAGGTCATCAGCGGCAACGGCCCCTGCAATGTCGAGCGAATCACCAGTCGCCGCAAAGCACATGAGGACGGCACCTGGGTGCGTGAGGCCGCGATGGCCTTCGCCGCACGGGAGCGAAAGGGCTCAGAACAATGACGGACGTCAAGTCCACCGCCGAATCGTCGCCGATCAAGGCCGAATGGCCGCTTTACGAGGTTTTTGTGCGTGGCAAGCGAGGACTCAACCACGTTCATGTCGGGTCGCTGCATGCAGCGGACGACGAGATGGCATTGCGGCACGCGCGTGATGTGTACACCCGGCGCAATGAAGGAGTGAGTCTCTGGGTGGTGCCATCCAATTCGATTGTTGCATCCAGCCCGTCGGAAAAGGACTCATATTTCGCGCCGAGTGGCGACAAAGTGTACCGCCACCCGACGTTCTACGACATACCCGACAATGTTCCGCACATGTAAGGCAGAGACCATGATTAATCACGACAACGCCTTCAGCGGCCTGATCGGTGAGGACAGCCACGGACATTGGGCTTTCGGCACCAGCTTCGACGACCCGCTGGCTGGCGTCGACACCACCGTTCCTGACGAAGTCGATCTGCCCGCGCTCGCACACTACTGCCTGATGCTTGGTGACGACGCCCTGATCTCGGCACAGCGTTTCGCCGAATGGAGCACGCAGGCACCGGAATTGGAGGAAGAGGTCGCGCTAGCCAATATCGGGCTCGACCTGCTCGGTCAGGCGCGCCTACTGTTGGCTCGCGCGGCGGCGGCGGATCCTTCGATCGTGCCATACATCTCCGAATCTTCTCCGGTGCCCAGCGAAGACGCTCTGGCTTTGTTCCGCGACGAGGAGCAGTTCCGTTGTGTGCGACTGGTCGAGGTCGGCAACGGCGACTTCGCCCGCACTATTGTCCGGACCCTCGTGTTCTCGACCTGGCGCCTGGCGCTGTTCGAAAATCTGCGCGATTCCCGCGACCCGGTGCTGGCGGCGGTGGCGCACAAGGGTGCGAAGGAACTGACCTATCACCGTGACTACGCGGCACGTTGGGCCGTCACACTGGGCTGCGGCACGACGGAGTCGCGGCGCCGGATGGGCGAGGCGATCGAATTCATCTGGCCGTTCATCCCTGAGCTGTTCGTCTGCACCAACACCGAATCGGTGTTGGCCGCTGTTGGCGTAGGGGTCGATCCGAGCACAGTGCGCGCGGAATTCGACAGTGTGCTGGTCCAGGTGTTGCACGCGGCTGAGCTCCGTCCACCGCACGGGGTCGCTATCGGAACGGTCGGAGGTCGCTCGGGCCGTCACGGCGTGCACACCGAGGCGCTGGGATTACTCCTCACCGAAATGCAGAGCGTCGCCCGCGCCCATCCAGAGGGGAAGTGGTGATCATGTCCGCGTCGACGCGGGCGAGCGCCCGCGATCTGGTCGGGTCCGTGCTCGATCCTGAGATGCCGATTCTCACCCTCACAGAGTTGGGCATCGTGCGTCGCGTCGAGGTCACCGAGGAGAATCATGTCGTCGTGACTATCACACCGACCTATTCGGGGTGCCCTGCGATCGCGGCGATGCGAGTCGACATCGAAAACACGTTGCGACGCAACGGCTATGCGCAAGTCCGCATAGACACCAGCCTTGCACCGGCATGGAGCACCGACTGGATCACCGACGAGGGGCGGAGGAAGCTGCGCGAGTTCGGCTACTCCCTGCCGGCACCCGCGCCCACGCGCACATCGGGCCCCACTCCGCTGACGCTCACCGCACGCCCACGCGACCTCGTCTGCCCGAACTGCGGATCCGCGCATGTGCGGCTCGTATCCGAGTTCGGCGCGACACTGTGCAAGGCCCAGTACCGCTGCACGACGTGCCTCGAGCCATTCGACCACGTGAAGGAAATCTGACATGAGCGAGCGAACAATCAACACAGCCGCCAACGTGGTCACCGAATTGATCGCCAGCGAGGCGTAGGCATGAGTGCGCCAGTGCAGAAAGAACCCCGGAGCGAAAGGACCCGGTCCATGCCGCGCAACCGGCCATTCCGGTCGCTGGCCGTTGCCGATATCGAGCGGCTCTGCGACGACGCGGTGGCGGTCACCTTTGATATCCCGGACGAGCTCGCCGACGAGTTCACGTTCGATCCGGGCCAGTCGCTGACCCTGCGCCGCATCGTCGAAGGCGTCGAGCATCGCCGATCGTACTCGATCTGCGCCCCGATCGGGCACGCACCACGCGTGGGGGTGCGGGAAGTGCCGGACGGGCTGTTCTCGACCTGGCTGGTCAATGAGGTGCGCGCCGGTGATCGCATTGAGGTGCAGGGCCCCAGCGGGACATTCGTCGCCGATCCGGCTGCCGGTGGTCGACACCTGCTGATCGCCGCAGGTTCCGGTATTACACCGATGCTGTCGATCGCCGGTTCCGTGCTGGAAAATTCGGAGGCCGAAGTCGTTCTCCTCTACGGCAACCGGCGCGTCCGGTCGGTGATGTTCGCCGAGGAGATCGCCGACCTCAAGGACCGCTACGGCGCCCGCGTCGAGGTGATCCACGTATTATCGCGGGAACCGCGAGATGTCGAGTTGTTCAGCGGCCGACTCGATGCCGAGCGGATGCGCGCCATCCTGTCCTCGATCGTTCCGATCGCCGATGTCGACGACGTCTGGCTCTGCGGGCCGTTCGGCATGGTGACCGACGCGCAGCAAGTCCTCGCCGAATTCGGCATAGCCAAACAGCGCATCCACCACGAGCTGTTCTTTGTCGAGGATGCCCCGCCGGTCCAGGTGTCCCATTGCGAGCGGGGTATCGACGGACCGACCAGCACCGTCACCATCACTCTGGACGGTCGAAGTGCCACCGGGCAACTGAGTCGGGATCAGAACATCCTCGAGGCGGCGGAGCAGATCAGATCGGATCTGCCGTTCGCATGCAAAGGCGGCGTGTGCGGTACCTGCCGGGCTAAGATCGCCTGCGGCGAGGTAGATATGCGCCGTAACTACGCCCTGGACGAATCCGAAGTCGCCGACGGCTTTGTCCTGACTTGCCAAACCTATCCCCTCAGCGATTCGGTCACGGTCGACTTCGACACCTGAACCACCTACACCCGGAGTCATCACTAACAGTGCTACCCGCTTTTCCCTGCCTATGTCGGGAAGGCGGGTCTATCTCCAGCTCCTCTGTCAAGCAGTGGTGGTGACTTCGTTGATTCTCTGGTCGGCGATCATGGCGCGGAAGATCACATCGGAGAGTCTGCGTTTGAGAATCCGCATCGCTTCCATTCCGCCGTCGCCGTCGGCTTTCCGTTGGGCGAGCAGTGCGCGGGCGTCGGGGTGACAGCGTGCCTGGGTGAGAGTTATCCGGTGGATAGCGGCGTTGAGCTGACGGTTTCCGGTGCGGGAGAGTCGATGTCGGGCGCGGTTGGATGACGAGACCGGTAGTGGAGCGGTGCCGTTGTGTCGGGCGAAGGCATCTTTGGATCGGAATCTGTCGGCGCCGGCGGTCTCGCCCAGGATCTTAGCCGCGGTCAGTGCGGCGCATCCCACAATGGCTAGCAGCGACGGTGCCACCGTAGGACTCGATCGCCGATCTCATCGCTGAGGTTGTTGATCTCCTCGGTCAAACGTCGGCAGTGTTCGACCAGGGTTGCAGCAAGCCGGGCAACGAGCCCGTCGAAGTTGGCCAGGTATGCAGCGACGCGGTCATATGCGCTGGCGCGCTCGAGCTTGACTGGTGGCGTCCAGGCCGGGTCGAGTTCGTACAGGTGCCAGCGTAACCGGGCGATGATGCGCGTGCGTTCGGCCACGAGATCTTCGCGGTGGTCGACCAGCAGTCGGATCTCACGTTCGATGCCGTCGAGCCGAGCGACCGGCAAGTCCGGTTCACGCAGAGCGGCCCGAGCAACCGCAAGCGCGTCGATCGGATCGGATTTGCCGTAAGTCCGGGCCGCATCGCGAGCGTGAGCCATCAGCTTGGGCGGAACACAGACTACACATTCACCGGCTGCGATCAGATCGCGTTCGAGTCGCCGCGTCATATGCCGGCAATCTTCGATAGCCCACTGACCTGTCCCCGATGAGTGAGACCAGGTGGTCGCATCATCGGGGACCGGTCACCACAATCTGTCCGGATCCGATTGCGTCTGCGCCCATTTCAGTAGTTTCAGGTGATCGTTGCTCGTGGTGCCGACGGTTTTCGTAGATAGCTGGCGGCCAAGTTCGTCCGCGGCGACTGCGGTGTGGGTGCGCTTGTGCGCATCGATCCCGATGACGATCATTAGTGCGTGTCAGCCCTTTTCGGTTGCGGGTATGGCACGGACCGGTCGGTAGGCAATCCCCAGTAGGGGCGATGCCACGCTCCTCTTAAGCCATGCCGGCCGGTCCCTGGGTGTCAACCGGCTGCAGTAGAGATACAAGCCACGGAGGCGAAGCTAACGGTGGAGCGAACCGGTGACCCGTAGATCGTGACACTGGCGCTAACGGCTCCTCTCTGTGAACCGTCGACGGGTAAGAGACCGGCTTCGGTTTCAGACCAGCGCCGGTCGGCGTCGTGGTTGTTGAGCGTAGTAGGCAGCCTCGTATTCGGCCGGGGTCAGGTAGTCCAGGCGGGAATGCCGCCGGGCGTTGTTGTACCAGTCGCACCTCAGCCCTGTCCCCACCGGCTCCGGTATGACCGGCGGCAGATACCGCATCACCCACGGCGGCCACCGTCAGCTCAACGCTGCGATCTACCGCACCGTGATCGTCCGGATACGGTTCCACCAGCCCACGATCGACTACGAACGCGAGCTCCGGCTGCTGGTCGACCACCGAGAAGACCTCGTTGCCGAGCGCACCCGGGTGATTGCACGGCTGCGCTGGCACCTGCACGAGCTGGATCCCGGCTGGCTGCCGCCGGGCAAGCTCGAACGCGCCAGCGCCTACGACCGCGTCGCTGCCCACTTGGCCCGGTTCGACGAGCTCGTCGCCCGCCTGGCGATGACCCTGATCCAACACTGCCGACGGCTGACCATCGAGATCGATGAGCTGGCCGGCGAGATCGGCGAACGAGTCCAACAGATCGCGCCGCCGTTGCTGGCCGTCGTCGGCTGCGCGGCATTGACCGCGGCGAAGATCATCGGGGAGACCGCCGGCGTCGACCGGTTCCGATCCAAGGACGCCTTCGCCCGTCACAACGGCAGCGCACCGCTGCCGGGATCTGGTCGTCCAACCGAGCGCGCCACCGTCTGTCCCGCACCGGAAACCGCCAACTCAACGCCGCGCTCCACCGCATCGCTCGCACGCAGGCACGTTGCCACCCGGACGCACGAGCACTGCTGGCCAAACGCAAGGCCAAAGGCGACGGCGGCATGGAGGCGCTGCGGATCCTCAAACGCCGACTCTCCAACGTCGTCTACCGCGCCATGATCGCCGACCTGAACCACCAATCAGCCGAAACTTCTACCGCTGCTTGACAGAGGAGGAGCAATCCACAGTTCCGATTGAGGACAGCCACCGCCGCTTGATCAATTCCCATTGGGTGGCCGAAGATGACGTCCGAGCGTCGTCGGCGGCAGTTCGGATGGACAAGCGCCGGCGCACTCTCTGCGTGTCATGCATGTCAGCGGGTAGGGGGTAGAGGAGTCCATCAGT
>NZ_BAFR01000078.1 GCF_000308435.1 Nocardia araoensis NBRC 100135
TTAGAAGGTGTCTCACGTCGTGATGTTTAGTTGGCCGGGTGTGGGGGCTTCTTTGTCAGCGGTCGGCTGGAGTCGTGAAGCGATGAACGAAGCGGCGTTGCCATGGTGTTTCGACAGCGTGCGGTGAATAGTGCGTGCGGATATAGGTGACTGCCTCGTGTGCGGGGATGCCGTCGAGCACTGCGATGCATGCAAGTGCCGTGCCGGTTCGGCCGCGGCCGCCGTTACAGGCCACCTCGACTCGCTCGGCGTCGCTTCGTTTCCACGCCTCCTGCATTGCACGGTAGGCGTCGGTGCGATCTGAAGGCAACCAGAAGTCGGGCCACCGAATCCATCTGCTGGACCACGCCACGGACGGAGGTTGTTTTTCAAGCAGGTACAACCCGAATTCAGGCACAGGACCGCCCGGCATCGGCCGACGAAGCGCTCGGCCACGGATCGACCGACCCGAGGGCAGAGCGAGCAGGCCAGGCGTAGAAGAGTCCCAGGTGACTGTCACGAATACATCCTAGATTGCTTTTCGTCGCTCTCAGCTTCACCAGTCTCTTGTGGCAGGTCAGTGCGGCGGCGAGGGTTGGGAAGGCGCAGGAGTGGTTGGCGTAGCGCTAGTATCGGATGGTCAGGCGGTGGTAGCCGAACAGCCAGGCGATCGACCGTTCGATCACCCGTCTGTGCTTGCCGACGTCTGTGCTTGCCGAGCTTCTTGCTGGACTCGATGCCTTTGCGGGCGATTTGCACGGCATTTCCCTGTCATGCACGCACTCTCGTAGTTCGATGTGGTCGTAGGCTTTGTCGGCATGCAGCTTGTCGGGTTTGCGTTGGCGCGGGCCGTGACGGGACTTGATCGCGGGGATGGGCCTGACCAGTGGCTTGAGAGCGTCGGCGTAGTTGGTGTTCGCGGCGGATACGGCAACCGACAACGGCAGGCCGTCCCGGTCGGACAGCGCGTGGATCTTCGACCCGGTCCTGCCTCGGTCGACCGGGTTCGGACCCAGTCGTAAATCCCTTTTTCGCCCGCACCGACGCTCCGTCGCAGACCGCGCGCGACCAGTCGACCAGGCCCGCGCTACCGAGCTCGTCCAGGACCGCCCGATGCGGCTTGCGCCACACCCCCGCATTGGTCCATTCGGTGAACCGGCGGTGTGCAGTGGGCACGGTGACACCGAATGACGGCGGCAGGCACCGCCAGGCGCATCCGCTGGTCAGGACATACACGATGGCGGTGAACACCGCCCGGTTGTCCACCGGGGCGGTGCCACCACCCTGCGGGCGAGAATTTAACCGCTGGATCAGCGGTTCTGCCAACTCCTACAACTCATCCGGCACAAGCCGACGCGAAAACTCATCCACCACAACAGATTAGACAATGCGCGTTAGCGAATCACAACCACGTAAGACACGGCCTAAAGGCTCAGTAGGGGCACTTATCCTGAGGGTCATCGATGCCTTCAATGTGAATCGAGAGCGAGCATACCTATTGCTCAAACCGAATGCGACCAGAGTTGGATTACTTTAAACGAGCGGCGATGGCGGGACCAACCGTTTCCAGCACATCCTTGTCCATCAGGCCGACATGGGTCGCGTCGATGTGGATGTCGATTACCCTACCGGTAACGTAAGGTTCCCAAGCCTTAGAAATAGCCAAACCTTCCGCACTTCTTCCCTTAGCTGCTGTAAAGAACATCAAATCACCGCTATGAACTCCCGCTGGCGCACCAGGCACAGGCGGCCTGGAGAGATTCTTAACAACTCGGTCAGCTACCTCAATCGATAACCCACCCACAGTAGCCAGTCGCGAACTCAGCAGTAGCATCAATTCATGTTCATCACGAATCTCCGGGGGTACATCCACGTCGAGAAGTTCTCGCCACCCATCTAGTAGGTCCATTTCATCACCCGGCATTGGGTCTACCACGTCTGAGCCGGGTGTTGTATCCAGGATCACCAATAGGTCAACTATTCGGTTCTGCGCGGCGAACTTCACTGCGATGTCATGTGCGATACGCCCTCCCAGTGACCAGCCGATAAGACGGTACGGCCCCTTGGGTTGGATCATGAGGATCTCCTCTATATATCGATCGGAATAGTCCTCAATAGTCTCAAATACACTCTCGTCACCCACTATGGACGGATCCTGGATTCCGTAAAACGGAATGTCGTCGCTGAGATACTTCAGCAGTCCGAAATATCTCCACGCCAAACCTCCGCCAGGATGGATGCAAAAGACTGGGATGCTATTCCCAGAGGAGTTTGCCGATTGAACTATCCGCAACCCTGAGTCCTGTGTTGGGCTGAGCCCCGTGTCGATCCTCATAG
>NZ_BAFR01000077.1 GCF_000308435.1 Nocardia araoensis NBRC 100135
CGGGCAAGGACGGCGCGGGCTCGAACACCGCGCGCTTCGCGGGCGCCTTGCGCGGCCGCGGCGCGGGAGTGGTGCTGGCCGGTCGCGCCGGCGCGGCCGACGGGCAGGGGCCGATCGGCGTGGTCCGCGCCGACGCCGCGCTCGCGGCCCAGGTGAGCACCGTCGACAATGTCGAGCGCGAACTCGGCCGGGTCACGACCGTGCTCGCGCTCCCCGAACAGCTCAACGGGGGCGCGGGACGCTACGGCACCGGTGCGAAAGCCGCCTCGCTCACTTTGGCCGTGGTGCCGGGCTGACCGGCCGGAACGCCGTCGTGGGCGGCACACCGGAGTCCGCGCTGGTCCCGGCCCCGATCGGCCGCTGACGCGCGTCTTCGCAACCAGCTCACCGGGCGCGCGGGTGACCGCGTCGCGATCTACCGCGCAGTCCGGCCGCGAGGGCTTTCCTGGGTGCCCGCGATCGGCGGGCAAACGCGCGTGGCATTCGAACGGACGGGCGGATTCGTGTTACCGTGAAGACCCGTGGGTCAAACACGGATTCAGGCGCGAACGGACACGAAGCACATCTTCGTCAGCGGTGGTGTCGCCTCCTCATTGGGTAAAGGTCTTACCGCCTCCAGCCTCGGTCAGCTGCTGACGGCGCGTGGGCTGCGCGTCACGATGCAGAAACTCGACCCGTATCTGAACGTCGATCCCGGCACGATGAACCCCTTCCAGCACGGCGAGGTGTTCGTGACGGAGGACGGCGCGGAGACCGACCTCGACGTCGGCCACTACGAGCGCTTCCTCGACCGGGACCTGTCCCGGGACGCGAACGTGACCACCGGGCAAATCTATTCGTCGGTCATCGCCAAGGAGCGCCGCGGCGAGTACCTCGGCGACACGGTGCAGGTGATCCCGCACATCACCGACGAGATCAAGAACCGGATCCTCGCGATGCGCGGCCCGGATCTGCAGGGGCAGACCCCGGACGTGGTGATCACCGAGATCGGCGGCACCGTCGGCGACATCGAGTCGCAGCCGTTCCTGGAGGCCGCCCGCCAGATCCGCCACGACGTCGGCCGGGACAACGTCTTCTTCCTGCACGTGTCGCTGGTGCCCTACCTGGCGCCCTCCGGCGAGCTGAAGACCAAGCCGACCCAGCACTCGGTGGCCGCGCTGCGCAATATCGGCATCCAGCCCGACGCGCTGATCCTGCGCTGCGATCGCGAGGTTCCGCAGGCGCTGAAGAGCAAGATCGCGCTCATGTGCGACGTCGAGGTGGATGCCTGCATCTCCACGCCGGACGCGCCGTCGATCTACGACATCCCCCGCGTGCTGCACCGGGAGGGGCTCGATGCCTACGTGGTGCGCAGGCTGGGCCTGCCGTTCCGGGACGTGGACTGGACCGTGTGGGGCGACCTGCTCGACCGGGTGCACTCGCCGCGCGAGACCGTCGAGGTCGCACTGGTCGGCAAGTACATCGACCTGCCCGATGCCTACCTCTCGGTCACCGAGGCGCTGCGCGCGGGCGGGTTCGCCTCGCGCGCCAAGGTGAACATTCGCTGGGTGCCCTCCGACGAGTGTGAGACCCCCTCCGGCGCGCAGCACGCGTTGCACGACGTGGACGCCGTCTTGATCCCCGGCGGCTTCGGCGTCCGCGGCATCGAGGGCAAGGTCGGCGCGATCCACTACGCGCGCACCCGCGGCATTCCGCTGCTCGGCTTGTGCCTGGGATTGCAGTGCGTCGTGATCGAGGCGGCGCGCACGGTGGGGCTGGCCGAAGCCAACTCGGCCGAATTCGAACCGGACACGCCGCACCCCGTCATCTCCACCATGGCCGACCAGGAGCAGGCCGTGGCGGGGGAAGCCGATCTCGGCGGCACGATGCGGCTGGGTGCCTACCCGGCGACGCTGGAGAAGGGTTCGGTCGTCGCTCAGGCCTACGGCAGCGAGCACGTCTCCGAGCGTCATCGTCACCGTTACGAGGTGAACAACGCCTATCGCGACAAGATCGCCGAGAGCGGCTTGAAGTTCAGCGGCACCTCGCCGGACGGGCACCTGGTCGAGTTCGTCGAGCTGCCCGCCGACGTGCATCCGTTCTTCGTCGCCACGCAGGCGCACCCGGAGTTGAAGAGCAGGCCGACCCGCCCGCATCCGCTGTTCGCGGCGCTCATCTCGGCGGCGCTGAAATACAAAGCGGCCGAACAACTCCCGGTGGACATTCCGGGCGAAGCATTGGCGGGAGCGGCGGAACAGGCGTAGCGGCATGACCAACGGGGGCGCTGCCGAGCCGGGCAGCCACGACTTCGAGATCGAATCCAGCAAGACCGTCTACAGCGGCGCGATCCTCGCGTTGCGGCTCGACCAGGTGCGGATGCCGGGTGGCCGGGTCGTCGAGCGCGAGGTGATCGAGCACCACGGCGCCGTCGCCGTCGCCGCGATCGATGACGACGACAACGTGGTGCTGATCAACCAGTACCGCCACCCGATCGGCAGGCGGCTGCTCGAACTTCCCGCAGGCCTGCTCGATGTGCCCGGCGAGGACCCGCTGCTCGCGGCGCGCCGGGAACTGGCCGAGGAGACCGGGCTGGCCGCCGAGGAGTGGGCGGTCCTGGTGGACGTGGCGCTCTCGCCCGGGTTCACCGACGAGGCGCTGCGGGTCTACCTGGCCCGCGGGCTGTACGAAACCGAGCGCCCGGAGCCGGAATTCGAGGAGGCGGACCTGGAAGTGGTCCGTATGCCGGTCGACGCGGCGGTCCGCGCCGCGCTGAGCGGCGAGATCGTCAACGCCACCGCGGTGGCGGGCGTGCTCGCGCTGGCGGCCGCGCGGGCGGGCGGCATCGATCCGCGGCCGCCGGACGCGCCATGGGACGGGCAGCCGACGACCTTCCTCCGCCGCAAGGCGGCCGAGAAGTCCGAAGACTGACCGGAGGTGCTCGGCCGCGAGCTCGACACCTATCTCGACCACCTCGCCGTCGAGCGCGGCGTCGCGCCCAACACCCTGGGCGCCTACCGGCGTGACCTCGGCCGGTACCTGGACTTCTTGGCCGGGCGCGGCATCGGCTCGCTCGACCGGGTCGACGAGTCCGATGTCGCGGAGTTCACCATGGCGCTGCGCTCGGGGGGTCCAGGGCACCCGCCGCTCGCGGCGAGTTCGGTGGCCCGCGCGCTGATCGCGGTGCGCGGCTGGCATCGCTTCGCCGCCGCGGAAGGACTGACCGACACGGATGTGGCGCACGCGGTGAAGCCGCCCGCGCCCGGGCGCAGGTTGCCCAAGGCGCTGCCCTATGACCAGGTGCTGAAACTGCTGGAGGCGGCGGGCGGTGGTCAGGGCGACCCCGCCGCGGGCGTGGACGGCGGACCGCGCGGCCTGCGCGACCGCGCGCTGCTGGAGTTGCTGTACTCCACCGGCGCCAGGATCTCGGAAACGGTAGGGCTGGACGTCGACGATCTCGACATCGAGGAACGGGCGGTCGTACTGCGCGGCAAAGGCGGGAAACAGCGTCTGGTGCCGATCGGGCGGCCCGCGCTCGCCGCCGTGGACGCCTATCTGGTTCGGGGGCGCCCGGTGCTCGCCGCGCGCGGAAAAGGCAACGCCGGAGCCCTGTTCCTGAATGTCCGCGGCGCCAGGCTGTCCCGGCAGAGCGCCTGGCAGGTGCTGCACACCGCCGCCGAACGCGCGGGCATCGCCGCGTCGGTGTCGCCGCACACGCTGCGCCACTCCTTCGCCACCCATTTGCTCGACGGTGGCGCCGATGTCCGGGTGGTGCAGGAATTGCTCGGCCACGCCTCGGTGACCACGACCCAGATCTACACCTTGGTGACGGTCAACACCCTGCGCGAAGTCTGGGCCACCGCGCATCCCCGCGCCCGGTGATCCATTGCCGCGGATGGAATTCGCGCGTGCGCAAGCCGGCTCGGCGACGCGACGGAACAAAGTGGACTTCAGTCCGGTTGTGCTGGTCTGCCGGGTGGGCGCGGTGTTGTTCGCCGACGGCTCGGTTTCCGACCACAACGCGAGGTGAATTGCATGGCAAAGTCTTTCATCGTCCACCAGGCCGACGTCGAGGCGATTCCGCTGCCCGGCGGCGGCTCCTTCCGGCTGCTCGAGGACAGCGAGAACTCCGAAGGACTCTTCGGCGCCAACCGGCTCACCCTGGCCGCGGGTGCGGACGGCACCCGGCCGCACCATCACACGAAGTCGACCGAGATCTTCTATGTGCTGAGCGGCACAATGGATTTCCTGGTGGACGGCGCGCGGAACGCGGTGGGCGAAGGCGGCTTGGTGGTGGTTCCGCCGGGCGTGGTGCACGCCTTCGGAGCCGCCGCCGACGGGCCCGCCGAGTTTCTGGCTGTGCTCACACCCGGTATCGTCCGCTTCGAGTACTTCCGGCAACTCGGCCGGATCGCACGCGGGGAGGCGGACTGGGACAGTATGAACGAGTTGCACGACCGGTTCGACGTTCATTTCGATGGCGGACCGCAATGGCGCTGACCAGCGCTGCACGAACACGCCGCGCGCAGGCGCGGCACTCGAGTGCCGTCAAGCGGTAGCGTCTATCGAGAGCTGGACCGCACGAAAGCGAGGTCGGCCCTGATCGGCCTCGCTACGCTCGGCGAGGCAACCGGCAGGAACGTATAAGGAGCAGCGGATCGTGACGACAGCCGGAGCGGCAGAGCCGCCGATGGGTGCTGGGGCGGAGCCGCTTACGGGCTCGCGACCGGGTCCGTACTCGGACGCCGCGGCGGAAACGCTGTGGGGCCACGGAGTGGAGCCGGTCCCGGAGGATGCGACGCTCGGCCCGACCGGACGGCCGTTGCGGCTGGTGCCGGACCCGCCGCCGGTCGGTCAGCACGGCGACGCGTTGATCGTGGCCATGTGCAACCAGAAGGGCGGCGTCGGCAAGACCACCTCCACCATCAATCTCGGTGCCGCGCTGGCCGAATACGGCCGTCGCGTCCTGCTCGTCGACCTGGACCCGCAGGGCGCGCTGTCGGCCGGGCTCGGCGTCGCCCACCACGACCTCGACCTGACCGTGCACAACCTGCTCATCGGCTCCAAGGTGTCGGTCGACGACGTGCTGATGCAGACCCGGGTCCCGAACATGGACCTGCTGCCGAGCAACATCGACCTCTCCGCCGCCGAGATCCAGCTGGTCAACGAGGTGGGCCGGGAACAGACGCTCGGCCGGGCGCTGGAGCCGATCCGCAACCGCTACGACTACATCCTCATCGACTGCCAGCCTTCGCTCGGTCTGCTCACGGTCAACGCCTTGGCCTGCTCGGACGGCGTGATCATTCCGATGGAGTGCGAGTATTTCTCGCTGCGCGGCCTCGCGCTGCTCAACGACACCGTCGAGAAGGTGCGGGACCGGCTGAACCCGCGGTTGAGCCTGTACGGAATAGTGGTCACCATGTTCGACTCTCGACTGCTGCATTCCCGCCAGGTCATGGCGCGCGTGGTCGAGGTGTTCGGTGATCTGGTCTACGACACCGCCATCGCGCGCACCGTCCGTTTCCCGGACGCCAGCGTCGCGGGCGAGCCGATCACCACATGGGCGCCGAAATCCAGTGGCGCCGAGGCGTATCGGTCGATGGCTCGGGAAGTCATCCACCGATCCGGCCGGTGACCGGCCGCTCCGACCCCTCGTCTGCGTCCCACAACAACCCGTCCGGCCAGGGGTCTTCCCCGGCCGGACCGACGCCGGACGACCGCGCGCCCGATGCCGTGCGGGGTCCCGCACTCGGAAATGCGGCCGCCGCCTTCATCGCCGCAGGTCGGGACGCCGCCGACCCCCGACGCCCGAACCCGGCCATTGTCGGAGGCGCGACGTCCCGCCCCGCCCGAGGGGGCGATACCCCGGTTCCGCAGGACACCGCGGACGAACCATCCCCGAAACCACCCGTGCAGCCCGAGACGGTCGCGCGGCAAGGAGCTGGCACATCGGGCGATCAGCCCGCTGCCGAGTCGGACGAACGGGGCCTTCCGGCAGACGAGCCGGACGCGGATGGCCGTTCGTCGGCTGCGCTCGGCCGTTCGGACGCACCGGACGCCTCTGGCGTTGCGCCGGACACGTCGGCCGCCTCCGGTCCTTCACCCGACACCTCGCAGGCGTCCGAACCGCAGGCGTCCGGATTCCGGCTGCGGCTGAGCAACTTCGAGGGACCGTTCGACCTGCTGCTCACCTTGATCAGCTCGCGCAAGCTGGACGTCACCGAGGTGGCGTTGCACAAGGTCACCGACGAGTTCATCGCCTACACCAAGGCGCTGACCGCGAACATGGCGCGACAGAACACGTTGCGCGCGGACAAGATCCTGGACCAGACCACGGAATTCCTGGTCGTCGCCGCCACGCTGCTGGACCTGAAGGCGGCGCGCCTGCTGCCGTCCGGGGAGATGACCGACGCCGAGGATCTCGAACTGCTCGAGGCGCGCGACCTGCTGTTCGCCCGGCTGCTGCAGTACCGCGCCTTCAAGCAGGTCGCCGAACTGCTCGGCGAGCTGGAGGCGGCCGCGCTGCGCCGCTATCCGCGCGCGGTCGGCCTGGAGGAGCGCTACGCCGGTCTGCTGCCCGAGGTTACGCTGGGTGTCGGGGCGGCGGAGTTCGCCGCGATCGCCGCGGCGGCCTTCCGGCCCCGTCCGGTACCCAAGGTCGGGCTCGACCACTTGCACACGCACGCGATCTCGGTGGCCGAGCAGGCGGCACTGGTGCTGGAGCGGCTCAAACAGCGTGGTGCGGGTGCGTGGACCTCGTTCGGCGAACTGGTCGCCGACTGCGAGGTCCCGGTCCAGATAGTCGCCCGCTTCTTGGCGCTGCTCGAGCTGTATCGCGGCAAGACGATCGAGTTCGATCAGCCCGATCCGCTCGGTCCCTTGGCGGTCAGCTGGATCGGCGACGAGGCCGCGCAACAGGTGGACACCGTGACAATCGAGGAGGACTACGGGTGAGCGAGCACAGTGTGCGATCGCGCACGACGGAGCCGGACTCCGGCGAGGCGCAGTCGTGAGCGAGGCAGTGGTGGAACTCACCCCCGAACCGCTCGCGGACGCCGATCTGCGTTCGGCGCTGGAGGCCATGCTGCTGGTCATCGACTCGCCCGCACCGGTTGACCAGCTCGCGACCGCTCTCGGCGACAGTTCCGAGCGCGTCGAGCGGACCCTGCGGGAGATGTCCGCCGAGCTGTCGGCGCGATCCAGTGGGATAGATCTGCGTTTCGTCGGTGACGGCTGGCGCTTCTATACTCGCAGCGAGTACGCGCCGTATGTGGAGCGGATGCTGCTCGACGGCTCCCGATCGAAACTGACCCGGGCGGCCTTGGAGACGCTGGCGGTGGTGGCATACCGTCAGCCGGTGACCAGGACCAGGGTCAGCGCGGTGCGCGGCGTGAACGTCGACGGGGTCATGCGCACACTGCTGGCCAGGGGTCTGATCGCCGAGGCAGGCGTGGACCCGGAGACCAACGGGACGCTGTACTGCACGACCGAGCTGTTCCTGGAACGGATCGGACTCGCTTCGCTGAGCGATCTGCCGCCACTGGCGCCGCTGCTTCCGGGCGTCGACCTGATCGACGAGATCAACGAGAGCCTGGAGACGGACCCCCGGTACACCAGGTTGAGGAAACCCGCCGAGGCCGACTTGGACCTCGGCACCGAAGAGTGACAGGACATCATGAATACGCCCGCTCGCCGAGATGGCACACCGGATCGTAGGAAACGCGGCGCACAGCCCGAACGGGGCGGCGCGAGCCGCGGCTCGAGTTCGCGCGACGCTCGTTCGGCCCAGCGGGGGATCGCCTCGCGTGGCGCCCAGCAGGGTGGGGCAGGCCGAGCTGCTGCCCAGCGCGGATCGGCCCCGGCTCCGAGCCCGCAGCGGCACACGGCCGCGGCGAACAAGAAGAAGCCCAAGCCGCAGCGGCAGGCCGCACAGCCGCCGCTGCTGAGCAACGCCAAGCCCGCGCGCCACCAGAACGTCGAAGCCGCCCCGTCCGGAGGACACGCCAAGCTCCCGTGGGGCGAGGGGGAGCGGTTGCAGAAGGTGCTCGCCAAGGCGGGCGTGGCCTCGCGCCGGGCCGCCGAGGAGATGATCGCGCAGGGCCGCGTCGAGGTCGACGGCATGATCGTGCGCGAGCAGGGCTTGCGCATCGACCCGCAGCACGCGGTGGTGCGCGTCGACGGCACGCGCGTGGTGGTGCGCGAGGAACTGGTGCACGTCGCGCTGAACAAACCCAAGGGCTGGCAGTCGACCATGTCCGACGACCTGGGACGTCCCTGTGTCGGCGACATCGTGGCCGAGCGGATCGCCGCGGGCCAGCGACTGTTCCATGTCGGAAGGCTGGACGCCGACACCGAGGGTCTGTTGCTGCTCACCAACGACGGCGATCTGGCGCACCGGCTGATGCACCCGTCCTTCGAGGTCTCCAAGACCTATCTGGCGACGGTGCACGGCGAGGTCAACAATCGCGCGGTGGGCAAGCGGCTGCGCGAAGGCCTCGAGCTGGAGGACGGTCCCGCCAAGGTCGACCGCTTCCAGGTGCTCGAGCTGGGGGAGGGACGTTCTTTGGTGAAGCTGGTGTTGCACGAGGGGCGCAAGCACATCGTGCGCCGCTTGCTCGACGCGGTGGGTCACCCGGTCATTCGGCTGGTCCGCACCCATATCGGTCCGGTCGCGCTCGGCGACCAGCGGCCCGGCACGCTGCGCGTGCTCGGCCGCGATGAAATCGGCAAACTCTACGAGGCGGTGTCGTTGTGAACGGTGTGGAGATCCCGGTGCAGGCGCCGGCGCGGATGGCCGGTACGAGCCCGCTGGTGGTCGCCATGGACGGGCCGTCGGGCACCGGGAAGTCGAGCGTCTCCCGGCGCTTGGCCACCCGGCTCCGCGCCCGGTACCTCGACACCGGCGCGATGTACCGGGTGGCGACGCTGCGCGTGCTGCGCGCGGGCATCGAGCTGACCGACACCGCGGCCATCGCCGCCGCGGTCAAGGAGTTGCCGCTGTCCATCGGCACCGATCCCAGCCGCGAGGTGATCGAGCTGGACGGCGAGGACGTGCGGTCGGAGATTCGCGGCGACGCCGTCACCAAGGCGGTTTCCGCGGTCTCCGCGGTGCCCGAGGTGCGTGAGCTGCTCGTCGCCATGCAGCGCGAGATCACGGTGGCCGCGGGTCGGATCGTGGTCGAGGGCCGCGATATCGGCACCGTCGTGCTGCCCGCCGCGGACGCCAAGATCTACCTGACCGCCTCCGCCGAGGCGCGGGCGCACCGGCGCAATCAGCAGAACATCGCCGAGGGCCGGGGCGATGACTACGCGGGCGTGCTCGCCGACGTGCAGCGCCGCGACACGCTCGACTCGACCCGCAAGGTGTCCCCGCTGCGCCCCGCCGAGGACGCGGTCGAGGTCGACACCAGCGAACTGTCCATGGACGAGGTCATCGACGAGCTGTACCGCGTGGTCGCGGAGCAGGTCTCGGCGTGCGGGGCCGGAGGGAAACGATGAACGGGGACGTGCTCGCCGGCGACGGCGTCTGGAGCGACGAAGCCGACTGGGAGCTGACCGATCTAGAGGGCGAATTCGAGGACTCCGCGCACGTCGCGATGCCGACGCTGGCCGTGGTCGGCAGGCCGAACGTGGGCAAGTCGACGCTGGTCAACCGGATCCTCGGCCGTCGTGAGGCGGTCGTGGAGGACATCCCGGGCGTGACTCGCGACCGCGTGTCCTACGAGGCGAACTGGGCGGGTCGGCGGTTCCTGGTCCAGGACACCGGCGGCTGGGAGCCCGACGCGAAGGGGCTGCAGCAATCGGTGGCCCGCCAGGCCGAATTGGCCATGCACACCGCAGACGCGATCCTGCTCGTTGTCGACGCCGTCGTGGGCGCCACCGCCACCGACGAGGCGGCCGTGAAGAAGCTGCGCCGCTCCGCGGTCCCGGTCATCCTGGTCGCCAACAAGGTCGACGACCAGCGGGTGGAAGCGGAAGCGGCGGCGCTGTGGTCGTTGGGACTCGGCGAGCCGCGCATGGTCAGCGCCGCGCACGGCCGCGGCACCGGCGACCTGCTCGACGACGTGCTCGAGGTGCTCCCGGAAACTCCGCGCGAGGGGACCGGCGGCGTCGGCCCGCGTCGCGTGGCGCTGGTCGGCAAGCCGAACGTCGGCAAGTCGAGCCTGCTCAACAAGCTGGCGAACGACGAGCGCTCCGTGGTGCACGATGTCGCGGGCACCACGGTCGACCCGGTGGACTCCCTGGTCGAACTGGGCGGCAAGGTGTGGAAGTTCATCGACACCGCCGGGTTGCGCCGCAAGGTGGCCAATGCCAGCGGCACCGAGTTCTACGCCTCGTTGCGCACCAAATCCGCGCTGGAGGCCTCGGAGGTGGCGATCATGCTGATCGACGCCTCGCAGCCGATCACCGAACAGGATCTGCGGGTGATCAGCATGGTCGCCGATTCCGGGCGGGCGCTGGTGCTGGCGTTCAACAAGTGGGACCTGGTCGACGAGGATCGTCGCCTGCAACTGGAGCGCGAGGTCGACCGCGACCTGGTCCGGGTGCCGTGGGCGCAGCGGGTCAACATCTCCGCGCACACCGGGCGCGCGGTGCAGAAGCTGGTACCCGCCATGGAGACCGCGCTCGAATCCTGGGACAAGCGCATTCCCACCGGCAGGCTCAACAACTGGCTGAAGGAAGTGATCGCCGCGACCCCGCCGCCGATGCGCGGCGGCAGGTTGCCCCGCGTGCTGTTCGCCACCCAGGCGACCACGAGGCCACCCACGTTCGTGCTGTTCACCACCGGCTTCCTGGAGGCGGGCTACCGGCGCTTCCTGGAGCGCAGGCTGCGCGAGGAATTCGGTTTCGACGGCTCCCCGGTGCGCATCTCGGTGCGGGTGCGGGAGAAGCGGGATCGTTCGAAGAAGTAGGCGACAACGGCGAGGCCACGGGAACCCCGGGGCCTCGCCTCGGTTCCGATGCCGATCGGGAGGCTCGTGCGGATAGGCGTGCGGCGGTAGGGACGGCTGGAGAGCAGGCAACGCCTGGGCCGAAGCTAATTGCCAGCGAGTCATATCCGTTATGGGGCGGCTTGATCAAAAGCCTAACGGGAGCAATAGTTTCTCGTATAGATGACGATATGGGCGTTACCTCCCGCAGTTCCGGCAAATATCTGGCATCATCCGGGCATGGGTATTCCCAGCGTGCTGCCGGAACCTCCGCCCGTCCTGACTCCTTTCGAGACGGGATGGCCGGTGCGCCTCGCCGACACCGACCGCGACCAGCGCCTGCGACTCGACGGTGTCGCGCGCTACCTCCAGGACGTCGGCTACGACCATCTCGAGGTCTTGGAAGACGGCGACATCCATCGCTTGTGGGTGATCCGCAGGACGGTGATCGACGCGCTCAAGCCGCTCGGATTCGGTGAGTCGGCGACGTTGCGGCGGTGGCCTTCGGCGACGTCCACCCGGTGGTGCACGATGCGCGTCCAGATCGGCGGCAGCGCGGGCGGGCTGGTGGAGACCGAGAGTTTCCTGATCCATTTCGGCACCGAATCGGGCGTCCCGACCCGGATGAGCGATCGGTTTCTCGCGCCCATGCTGGACTGCACGACCGAGCACCGGCTCCGCTGGAAAGCCGAGCTCACCGAGCCCATGCCCGCGGCGGGCGAGCCCGGCGTGCAGATCTGGTCCTTCCCGCTCCGGGCCACCGACATAGACCTGCTCGACCATGTGAACAACGCGGTCTATCTCACCGCGCTCGAAGAAGTACTCGCCGATCACGCCGAACTGAAATCGGGTCCGCACCGCGTGGTGGTCGAGTACGGGAAACCGGTGCGGTCCGCCGAGCACCTCGAGCTCGTCGCCCGCCGCACCGACTCGAGACTGGACGTGTGGTTCGCCGTCGGCGCGGACTGCCGTGCGGTCGCCCGCGTCACCCCGCGCTAACCGGCCAACTGTTCGACGGTGGCGTGTGCGCCCCTGGTGCGCAGGTTGTCCAGGGCCGCCAGATACGCGGTCACGAACCGGGGGTGGTCGATCAGGTCGCCGAACAGCGAGCGTTCGCCGAGGAAAGCGGTGGGCTGCTCGCGTTGCCGCCGCGCGAGGGGGACCAGCCGGTCGCGCAGCCGGTCCACGATCTCGATCGGCTGCCCGTGCTCGTCCACGCCCTCGGCATAGCGTGCCCAGCTCGCGACGACCGCCGCCGCGCAGTCGATCGGACCGCCGGTGGCCAGCTGCGCCCTGGCCACGGGCAGTAGCCACTTCGGGATCCGGTCGGAGGATTCCGCGCACAGCCGGGCGATGGTGTCGCCGATCGCGGGATTGGCGAACCGGTCGAGCAGCGTCCGCTTGTAGTCGCCGAGGTCGACTCCGGGCACCGCGCGCAGCGTCGGCGTCGCCTCGGCGTCCATGTAGCGCGTCAGGAACCGCCGGAAGGCCGGATCCTGTGCGGCTTCGTGGACCAGCCGGTATCCGCTCAGGTATCCGAAGTAGCACAGTGCCTGGTGGCTCGCGTTCAGCAACCGCAATTTCATCAGCTCGTACGGGGTGACGTCGTCGACCACCTGCACGCCGACCTCCTCGAAGGCCGGACGGCCGAGTCCGAAGGAATCCTCCAGCACCCACTGCGCGAACGGCTCGGTCAGCACCGGCCAGCGGTCGGTGATCCCGTAGCGCCGCTCGATCTCGCCGGTCGCGCCGGGCGGGGTCACCGGGGTGATCCGGTCCACCATCGAATTCGGGAAGCGCACCTGCTCCGCCACCCAGGCTCCGAGCCCCGGATCGCGCAGCGCGGCGAACGCGCCGAACATTCGGCGCGCGACGTTCCCGTTGCCCTCGATGTTGTCGCAGGACAGCACGGTGAACGGCGCGACGCCGCTGGCTCGGCGGCGGGCCAGCGCTTCGGTGACGAGTCCGAACACGGTGCCGGGCGGCGCGTCTGCGGCCAGATCGGCGCGGATGGCGGGATCGTCCGGGTCGAATTCCCCGGTGGCGGCGGCGATGCGGTAACCGCCTTCGGTGATGGTGAGCGAGACGATGCGGGTCCCCGGATCGGCGAGCTTCGCCACGACGGCCGCGGGATCGTCCGGCGCGTACCGATAGTCGACCAGCGAGCCGATCGCGCGCGTTGTCCACGTGCCGTCCGGCGCGACCGTCGACAGCGTGTACAAGCCGTCCTGGGCCCGCAGTACGTCGCGCATGCGGCGATCGCCGGGCAGCACACCGACCCCGCAGATGCCCCAGTCCTGCGCGAGCCCGCGTTCGAGCAAGCGGTCGACGTACATCGCCTGGTGGGCTCGATGGAACCCGCCGACACCGAAATGCACTATGCCCGTGGTGATTCGAGATCGGTCGTAGCCCGGTGTCGAAACCCGGCCTGCGAGGCAGGCCAGCGTCGCCGCCTGTAGGGGCGTGGTCGTCCGTTCCGGCATCCCGCACCTCCCGGTGTTGTGTGGATCACACCATAGTGCAGCGGAAGTTCGGCACCGGTCAGGTCGGCGGGCTCGGCAGCAACGATTCCAGGCCGTGCCGACGAGTGCCGTGCGGGTTCCTGCCGGGGCGGTCACCCCGTTTCGCCCGGCCGGGAAGCGACCGGGGGGTTTATCGCCACGGAGCTGGGTAGACCGTCGATGACCCGATCGACGGCAGAAAGGTTCAGCGCGATGTCCCAACCCATCACCAGTACTTTGGACCCGGAGCAGCAGCGCATCGCGGGCGAGACCCTCCAGGCGACGGTGGTCGACCTGATCGACCTGTCGCTGATCGCGAAGCAGGCGCACTGGAACGTGATCGGCTCCAACTTCCGATCGGTGCACCTGGCGCTGGATGAGTTGGTAACCGTGGCACGGGAGTTCACGGACTCGGCCGCGGAACGCGCTACCGCCGTGGGAGTCAGCCCGGACGGGCGCGCCGCGAGCGTGGCCAGGGATTCCGGCGCACTGGGTATCGGCGAGGGCTGGCAGCAGGACACCGACGTCATCGACACGATCGTCGGCAACCTCGCCGCCGTGATCAAGCGGCTGCGTGAGCGCATCGCGGCGACCGAGAAGGCCGATCCGGTGACCCAGGATCTGTTCCTGGCGATCGCGGCGCGGCTGGAACAGTTGCACTGGATGTGGCAAGCGCAGCTCGCCACGGTCTGATGCGGCTGATCACGTGCGCGTTCGGCGCGCAGGCCACCGAGACCGCCACGGTCACGGTGCGGATCCCCGCCGACGCGCGACAGCTCGCGTTGATCCGCGCGATGACCGACACCGTGTGCCTGGTCGCCGAGGCGCCCCTCGACGCGGCCTCGGACATCCGCTTGGCGATCAACGAGGCGGCCTCGATGCTGCTGGCGGATGCTCTGCCGGGCTCGGCGCTCGGCTGTGCGTTCACCTACGGCCTGGGTCGGATGAGCGTGCGCGTCGATGCCGTCGCCGTGGTCGGCGACGACGCGCACCGCGATCCGTTGAGCTGGGAACTCGTCCGCATGCTCACCCGATCCCTCTCGATTTCCCGTGGCCCTTTTGATTCCGAACTCGGCGGGTATCCGACCGTTATCGAATTCAGTTGGGAACGAGGACCATTTGATGACACGTGAGTTCACGACCGACGGAAATGGCACGGCGGGCCGGACCCGCGGGGGCGACAGCTACGACAACATCGAGCCGTGGTTCGAGAAGATGGCCGCCATGGACGAGGGCGATCCGCACCGCGCGGCGCTGCGCGAGGAGGTGACCCGGCGGTGTCTTCCCCTCGCCGAGCACATCGCCAGGAAGTTCTCCGGTCGCGGTGAGAACTACGAGGACCTGCTGCAGATCGCCCGGGTCGGGCTGGTGCTGGCGGTGGACCGGTTCGACGTCTCGCGCGGCAGTTCCTTCCTCGGGTTCGCTGTTCCCACCATCATGGGCGAGGTGCGCAGGCACTTCCGGGACCACACGTGGTCGCTGCGAGTGCCGCGCCGGCTCAAGGAGATCCAGCTGCGCGTCGGCCCGGCCACCGAGACGCTGTCGCATCGCCTCGGGCGGATGCCGACCGCAAGGGAGATCGCCGAGGAATTGGACGTCGACCTCGTCGAGGTCACGCAGGCGCTCATCGCGGGCAACGCCTACCAGGCCAACTCGCTGGACGCGGCAGGCCGGGAGGACGGCGACGGCGCGCCGCAGTCGCTCGCCGACACGCTGGGGGCCGAGGAACCGTGCTACGACCTGCTGGAACAGGCGATGGCCGTGCGTCCCCTGATCGCCGAGTTGCCGCCACGCGATCGGCAGGTGCTGATCATGCGCTTCTACGAGTCGCGGACCCAGAGCCAGATCGCCGAGCAATTGGGCGTCTCCCAGATGCAGGTGTCGCGCATCCTCGCCCGGATTCTGAAGGAATTGCGCGAACGCGCGCTCGGTCCGGACGAACTCGCGTCGACCGCGGCTTGACCGCGCTCACGTGCGCGGGCGGGCGGCCGAGCCGGTCATCGGCGTGGCGGACACCTCACCCGTCCAACCGCACGGCAGGGCGCAGCTGGCGATGATCTTGGTCTCCCGATCGCCGTTGTCGTAGCGCAGGGTGGTGGTCTCCGCGTAAGCGGGATATCCGCACGCTCGGCATTTGCCGAAGAAGTCGAGGATCTCCTCGGTACGGGAGTGCGCGATTCGTCGTGCGGGCTTGTCGTCCATAACCTCTCCAGCCAGCGTGCGGTTGTGCCGAGCAGGCGTCTGTGACGTTAGGAGCGTTGGTCGCCGCCCGCGGGAGTTCGGGTGATCGTTGGGCTGATTCACAGGCGCCGCGCTGGTGATTTGGGCCGGTTCCCAGGCTCAAGTGAATGCTGGGCAATCGCAGCGTATTTCCTGCGTATCGCTGGTAACGGCGACGATGCACCGGCTACTTGACCTCGCTTGTGACTGACGTTACAAAGGAGCTACCCGCCGACCCGAAGTTCTTCGAACCGGCCGACGAGAAGTGCACAAGTTGGTTACCGATGTCATCGACGTAGTCGCCGAATTCGCGATCGCCCGCAAGACCATCTGGGATCTGCTGCTCGAACCGCAGACGTATCCGCGCATGTTCACGGGAATCGGCGCGTGCGAGCAGATCCAATCCGCCGACGGCAATGTGGTCTGGCAGATGCGCGTCGGCACCTACGAGTCGGGCATCCGCACCCACCAGATCCGGCTGAACGTGGGCCGGTGGTACGAGAGCTTCGAAATGCAGTACGCCGCCCTGGGCAGCTTCGCCTCGGTGCGGCTGCACGGCGACGAGGAACGCACCAAGGTCACGGTCACCTATTTCGCGCCGAGCCGAGTGCACCCGCGGGTGGCCGAGCTGTCCAATGTGGCGATCGCGGAGTGGACCAAGAGCGGATTGAAACGGGTGGCCGACGTCGCCAAGGGCGCGCGGACCTCCTTGGTCGTCAACGGCGAGGATTCGCCGATCCGGCGCAACGCGGGCGTGGCGCGGCAGATGGTGGCCACCGGCGTCGTGCTGCCGGTTCGTCTCGATCGGAGTCTCAAACAGCTGCGCTCCCTGGCGAAGTGGGGTTTCAACCTGGCGGGCGGGTACGCGGCGGGCGCGGCGTATGCGCCGGAGCGGACCGCGATCATCGACGACCGCGGCACCCGGTCCTTCGCCGATATGCACGAGCGCACCAACGCGCTGGCCGCGGCGATGGCCGCGCACGACCTCGGCCCCGGCGACGCCATCGGGCTGCTGGCACGCAACCACGCGGCCATGGTCGAATGCATGGTCGCCGCGGGCAAAGCGGGTGTGGACGTAGCCCTGCTGAATGCCGGGCTCGCGGGCCGCACCATCGAGGAGATCGTCCAGCGCGACCGCCTGTCGGCGCTGTTCGTCGACGGCGACCTGGAGGAGTTGGTGCGCTACTTGCACACCGACATCCCGCGATACAACACCGACGAGCGTCCTCCGGTGCCGGACCGGACCACCGTGAACCAACTCGTGGCGGAGGGGCACACGACGTTCCGTACGCCTGCCCAGCCGGGACGGCTCATCGTGCTCACCTCCGGGACCAGCGGGACGCCGAAGGGCGCGCGCAGGCCGCATCCGAAGGGCTTCGGGTCCATCGCGGCATTGCTGTCGCGCATCCCGATGCAGACGAACGAGACCATGCTGATCCCGGCGCCGCTGTTCCACACCTGGGGGCTGGCCGGCCTGCAACTGAGCACCGCGCTGCGCGCGACGGTGGTGCTGGCCGAACGGTTCGACGCGGAGGACTGTCTGCGCCGCATCGCCGAGCATCGGGTCAACACGGTGATCGTGGTGCCGACCATGGTGCAGCGCATCCTCGACCTCCCCGCGCACGTGCGTGCTCGCTACGACACCTCCAGCCTGCGGCACATGATCAGCTGCGGTGCGCCGCTGGCGGGCGCGACCGTCGAGCGATTCATGGCGGCGTACGGGGACGTCCTCTACAACGTCTACGGCTCCACCGAGGTCTCCTGGGCGACCATCGCCACCCCCGAGGACCTGCACACCGCGCCGACCACAGCGGGCCGCCCGCCGCTGGGCACGAAGGTCGCCGTGCTCGGGCCGGACCATCGCAGGCTGCCGATCGGCGCCACCGGACATATCTTCGTCGGCAACCACATGTTGTTCGACGGCTACGTCAACGCGGCGCCACCGGACGAAGCGCACGGCATGCTCGACACCGGCGACCTGGGCTATCTCGACGCCGCGGGCCGGTTGTTCATCGCAGGACGGGACGACGAGATGATCATCTCCGGTGGCGAGAACGTCTTCCCGCGCCCGGTCGAGGAGGCGCTCGCGCACCTACCGCAGGTCAGCGATGTCGCCGTGGTCGGTGTGCCGGACCACGAATTCGGTCAGCGGCTCGCGGCGTTCGTGGTGAAACGCGAAGGGTCCGGTCTGGATTCGGACATGGTGCGCACCTACATCCGCAACCGCTTGAGCCGCTTCTCGGTGCCGCGCGACGTCACCTTCCTCTCGGCGCTGCCGCGCGGTGACACCGGCAAGATCCTCAAGCGTCTGCTCGCCGGTCCCGGCGCGACCGGACCGGAGCTGCCGCCGTCGATCAACGGTCTCGGCACCGCGGGATCGCCCTGACCTTCCGGCGGCAGCGTCCGGCGCTCAATAGACGGTGTCCTCGAGGTCGGTCAACGCGGATTCCAGATGATCGAGCAGCCTGGCCACGTCCGGCACGCTGCGGCGACAGGCGACGATGCCGACGTCCAGGCTGTCGGCGTTGCTGGTGAGGGTGATGTTCACCGCCTGGCCGTCGAGCGGGATCGACAGCGGGTAACCGGCCGCGACGCGCGCTCCGTTCCAGTACTGCGGTTCGCGCGGCCCCGGAATGTTGGAGATGACGATGTTGAACGGCGGGCTGGTCAGCGCGGCGGTGACGGGAAGCAGCAGTGACAGGGCGAGCGGACTGAGCGTCAGCGCCGACAGCGAGACCGCCTGGACGGGGGTGAGCGCGCGGTAGATCTCTTTGCTGCGATGCATCGAGGAGCTGATCGCCGCCAGCCGCGCGGCCGGGTCGGGCAGGTCGGTGGCCAGATTGCACAGCAGTGCCGCCACGGCGTTGCCCCCGCCGTCACCGTCGTCGGATTCGGGACGCAGTGAGACCGGCACCATGGCGATCAGCGGCTTGTCCGGCAGGGCGACGTGTTCGAGCAGGTACGTGCGCAGCGCGCCCGCCGACATGGCCAGCACCACGTCGTTGAGCGTGGTGCCGGTCATCTTCTTGACCTGCCGGATCCGGTCCAGCGGCCAGGAACGGGCGGCGCAGCGGCGGGCCCCGCCGATCGGGACGTTGAACATGGTGCGCGGTGCGGCGAAGGGCAGCGTCAACTGCTGCTCGAGCAGCGCGGTGCGGGCCAGGCGCAGGGCCGACGGCGCCGAACTCGCCGCGGCGATCAGGGCGCGCGTCCGGGTGCCGAGCGTCTGCCCGCGCGGTGCGTTCGCGCGTGGCCGGGTCGACGGCGGGAGATGCCAGGGCACCAGCGCTTCGCCGGATTCCGGGTCGGTGGTGAGCGTTCGCTGCAACAGGCGTTGCGCGCCGACGCCGTCGATGAGGGCGTGGTGCATCTTGGCGTACAAGCCGACCCGGTCGCCTGCGAGTCCTTCGATCAGATGCGCCTCCCACAGCGGCCGGTGCCGGTCGAGCAGGGTGCTGTGCAGTCCCGCGGCTACCTCGGTCAGGGCGTCCAGGCCACCCGCTTCCGGTAGCGCCCACCGCTGGACGTGGTAGTCGAGGTCGATGGCGCTGTCCACGGTCCATGCCAGCTGCGGGGTGCCGAAGAGGCTGGCGGGCCGCTTGCGGAAGGTGGGATGGAAGTTCTGATCGGCCGCGAGCGTGGCGTACGCGCGCCGGGCGAATTCGGGTCCGGTGCCCTCGACGGGATCGAAGATCGACAGCGAACCGACGTGCATCGGATGCTCGCGTGATTCCGCGATGAGGAACAGGGCGTCCACCGGCGAGATGAATTCCATGCGCAGTTCCCTCCTGGCGACGCTCCGCCACGGTCTGGTTCCGGACGTGGGGGAAGGCCGTGACTGCTCATGGCGCGGGAGATCTACGCCGGTCGAACGACGATCCACCACCGATGATTCGATGCCGAATCCGGACCGGCTGGGCGGTTCGTCACGGAATTGTGCGCGCCGGCCTCAGGACAGGCGGCTGATCGGCCAATCCGGTGGCAGTTGGAGGCGTTCGCTGATCATGCTGATCGCGGTGTGCAGAGCCTGGATCTCGTCGACGCCGCTGGCCAGTGACGCGCCCTGCTTGCTGATGTGGAATCGGCACAGGTGCTCGCGCCGACCCGACGCCAGGTACGGCCTGCCGATGATGATCGACAACGAGCTGTCGGCATCGTGCAAAGTGCGGGCCGCGATGAGCGCCTGCGGCTCGCAGGCGACCGTCGTGGCGGCGCGCGAGGGACGGGCGGGGGCCGCGGGGAAGCCGGGGTCGGACGGCTCGGTCACCGCGAAGTGCGCGCCGTGGCTGTTGGCCTCCCGCAGCTCCTGAGCGATCTCCTGGAACGCGCGGTAGAGCGCGGCGATGGAATCGACGCCGTGCGCCCATCGTTCGCCGATGCCCTGGATGCGGAAACCGCACACCACACCGGTTTCGCCCGGTGCCATCTGCGGTTTTCCCACCTCGATGGAGACTTCTCGGGTGTCATCGCAGACGGTTCGGGTGGCGATCACCTCCCTGATCCGCCGCCATTTCATGCTCGCGATCGCACCGCCGTGTTCGGATTCGCGCACTGCGGGCGTGGTCGTGTCACCAGTGACCCGCGCCGGTATCGCTCTCATGATGTCTGGAGTACCCAAGTTGGACCCCGGTTTATCCTGCGGTTCGAGGTGAGCTGGACCGCAGTGTGAAGACACGCCGTATCGGCAAAAGGGCTACCGGACGGTTAACGCGCCTCGCGTTTGGCAGGCTGTCGCCGAGGGTGTGATGGTGGGGCCGCGACGATGAGGAGGGGCGGACGAAGTGGTTACGATTGCGCAGTTGCGAGCGGTTCTGTCGATCCTGCGCGTCGACCCGGAAGAGGTCGGCGCACGGGCGGGTGAGACCGGTCTGCACGGTCCGGACGCCGAACGTGTCCTACTGATCGGTTTGCTACACCGGATCGCGAGCAGCGAGCTGCGTCACGTCGTCACCACGACGATGGACGACGCGGAGGCCGCACGGGCCGCCGCGGTCAGCACCCTGCCGGTGAACGGCGAGAACCCCACGGAGCAAGCGCGTTTCGACGCGCACTGGCTGCACGACCGCATCGGCGCGCTGGCGGCGGGCGCCACCGTGGAACCGGTGCCGGTGCTGTTGGACGCCGCCGCGCGGTCGGCGGACGCGGCCGAGGCCCTGCTGCTGCTCAGCCGCAATCCCCGCGGCCACGACGCGGACACCAGATGGGAGCGTGCGCTCGACGACCTGGGGCGCGCCTATCACTTGATCAACGACGAGCGAGTGGGCCGCTCGAACACGACGACCGCGCCGCTGTTGTAGCGGCGCGGTCGACGGAGCTCTCTCCCGGCGGCGTGTCACACGCCGCCGGGAGACGGCTACTTGGTCGGGGCCGGAGCGGGTTGGACGGGCTTGTCGGCGAAGCGGGTGGTGCCGTCCGCCGCCTGCAGCGTGGTGAGCAGGTCGACACCCGCAACGACGAGTGTGGGTCCGCCGACCGCGATGGTTCCGAGGATGCCGCCGAGGCTCGCGCCGGTCAGCAGACCGGCCACGCAACCGACGGCGATGGTGACCAGGCAGCCGATCGTGGCGCCGATGGCGGTGCCGACGAAACCGCCGATGGCGGTGGCGAGTCCGAACTGGCTGGCGAATTCGTCACGGGCGCGCTGGTTCTCGGTCATGGACGCGACCGGTTTGGCCACCAGCGGCTCGGTGATCGCGATGCCCTCCGGCCTGGTCGGCTTCAGCTCGAGCACCGTGCTGTCCTTCTTCACCTCCGGGCGCACCGGAATGGCGGTTCCCGCGATCCGGAAGTCGAGCGGCAAGGTCATCGCGACGCGGCCGTCGCGGTCCCGGATGTCGACCACGTCGATCACCTGCGCGATGTCGGCCGGTGCGCCGGCATGGTCGACGAGCACCCCGTTGCGCTCGGTTAGTCGAGCGTTCTCGTCGCCCGCGGGCTGATCACGCAGTGCCTTGGACAATTCGAAGGTTCCGCCCCGGAGCGCGGCGACCACGGTCTGGTCGACGATCTTGGCCGAGTAGGTGATGTCCGGAGCGGGCTCGGCGTGCGCGACGCCCGCGCTGAGGGTCAACGAGCCGATGGCGAGTATCGCTGCCGCAGTGATGCCGCGGAGTTGCATGATTCGTCCATTCCTTCATCGGGTTCACACCTGCGTCCAACACGGCCGGACCCGCGCACTCCGGCGGCGCAAGAGCAGTCGTCTAGGGTCGTCGAGCAGCCTAGCAGCGCCCGCAGCAACCGATGAGCGTTCCGGCTCGACCGGCCGGAGATGAAAAATTCTCCGACCGGCCGAATTTCGGATCCGCCGGGTCAGCGCGCGGCGGCGAGTTCGCTTGCCTGCCGGGCGCGCAGGATCGTCGCGCTGGTGCCGGGCGGCCACTCCAGTCCCGCGTCGAGCCGGTCGAGCACCACGGCATCGGGCCGCGGATTGCGGGACCGTTCGATCTCGCTGATCGCCTTTGCCGGTGGGCCGCCGTTGCCCGCCACGTCCGCCTGGGTCCACTTCATCTCCCGCCGCCGCGCTCGCACGCGCGTGGCGAGCGCGTCGAGGTCGAGCACGATGGCCGTCTCGACCTCTTTCGGGGGCCGCGGCGCCGGTGCGCCGTGCTCTGCCTCTTGGTGCTTCTCCCGCAGCATCCCGCTGGTGATCAGCCTGGACCGTTTCCGCCTACCCATTTTCGCCACACGCTCTCCCATCCTCGGTCGAGTCGATCGATTGCGTCGCACTGCTCCGGCGGGCGGGCGGCGCCCTCCGCGCCGGTAACGCTGAACATCATGGGGGAGGTCGGGTGCGGACCTCGCTCGACGCGCCGGGTCAGTGCGCGCGGTCCTCCGGCTGGAGAATCAGCACCGGGATCTCGCGCTCGGTCCAGGATTGATAGGTGTCGAAGTCCGCGTAGAGGGCTACGAGCAAGGGCCACAGCCGATTCTTCTCGTCCGGGCTCGCCACGCGGGCGCGGACGCGACGGTGCTCGGCGCCGATCTGCACCTGGGTCGCGGGATGCGCCAGGAGATTGAAATACCACTGGGGATGATTCGGCAACCCGCCCTGGGAGGCGACAACCACCAGGTCGGCGCCGTCGACGAGATACAGCAGCGGGACGGTGAACAGCTTGCCCGATCTGCGGCCCCGATGCTCGAGCAACAAGGTGGGTACCGGCTTATGGAAGCCCGCTCCGATCCGCCATCGTCCGCCGACACGCCCTCCGGTTCGGCGATACACCCGGGCCTGCGCTCGGGACATGTACTTGATGACGGTCGTGACCAGCGGCGAATCGAGATGGCGCGGCCGGTTCGGCATCAGCGATCACCCCGCTCGGGCCGGGGTGCGGCGGTGGAATCGGGAGCGGTGGCGAATGATTGATCC
>NZ_BAFR01000076.1 GCF_000308435.1 Nocardia araoensis NBRC 100135
TAGGGGACCCAGACTCTGGGTCCCCTATCGGCGTTTGAGCACCTGGATGGAGCTCTGGCGAACCTGCCGTGCCCGCGCCCCACCGCAGGTACGTGATTGACTTGTGGGAAATACCGACTTCTCGGAACAAAGAAAGGGAGCACCGTGCCGGAACAAAACGACGATCGGAAGCCCTTCCGGCGCGGCGCTCCCGATTCCGGGTCCGGCCGGCGAGGCGACAGCCAGGACGCGGGCCGCCGTGGCGGAGGATTCAACCGTCGAGGTGATTCCGGGGACCGCGGCGGCTACAGCCGCGGCGGCGAATCGCGCGGTTACGGTGCACGGGATGGTTCGTCCGACCGGGGTGCCTTCCAGCGCCGCGACAATTCCGGCGGGTCCGATCGTCGCGGAGACAGCGGTGGTCAAGACAAGCGCGGCGGGGAGCGTGGCGGATTCGGTCGCCGGGACTCCGGCGACCGGACCGGTGACGCCGGTGGCTTTCGCCGTGGCGGCGACGCGCCCAAGCGCGGCGGTATCCAGCGCAGGGACGACTCCGCGGGTCGTGGCGGCGCCGGTCGAGGTGCTTCTGGGGACCGCGGCGGCTTCCGGCGCTACGAGGATTCCGACGAGCGCGGCGGTTTCAAACGCCGGAGTGATTCCGGAGACCGGCGCGACGAATCGCGGGGTGGCTTCCGCTCGGGCGGCGACTCCGGTACTCGCGGAGGGTTCCATCGTGGTGAGTCCGCCCGCGGTGGATCCGACCGTCGTGGTGACGCTTTCGGCGATCGAGGTGACGCTCGTCGCGGTGAAACGGGCGAGCGGGGCGGGTTCAAGCGTCGTGGTGACTCCGGCGACCGCGGTGACGCTGGACGGCGCCGTGAGTCCGGTTTCCAGCGCCGCGATGACGATCGCCGTCGCCCCGCACCGGAACGTGAGGGTCGGCACGGCGTGGACCGCGAGGATTCGACACCGCGTGGCGAGTCGCCGCAGGAACGTCGCAGGGGCGGCGAAGGGGCCCGGGTCGGCGGGGGCCGTTCGCTCGACCGCCGGCCGCCGCGTCCGGAGGAACCAGATCTGCCGGATGAGGTGCAAGCGACCGATCTCGACTCCGCTGTGCGGCGTGACCTGCTCAGCTTGGACAAGGGCAACGCGGAGACGGTCGCACGCCACCTGGTGATGGCGGTGCGTCTGCTGGACGACGATCCCGGGCTCGCTCTCGCACACGCCAGGGCTGCGCGGCAGCGCGCCGGGCGGATCGCGGTCGTTCGCGAAACCGCGGGAGTTGTCGCCTACCACGCCGGGGAATGGGCGGAGGCTCTCTCGGAGCTGCGTACCGCGCGCCGGATGTCGGGCGGTTCCGGTCTATTGGCCGTCATGGCCGACTGTGAGCGTGGCCTGGGGCGTCCGGAACGGGCGATCGAGCTCGGTCGCAGTGACGAGGCGCGTGCCCTGCGCGGCGACGATGCCGCCGAACTGCGCATCGTCGTCGCCGGCGCGCGGATGGACCTCGGTCAGTACGACCAAGCCGTCGTGACACTGCAGACTTCGGACCTCGATCCCTCCCGGACGGGCTCGGCCGCGGCCCGCCTCTTCTACGCCTACGCCGATGCACTGGTCGCCGCGGGCCGCACCGACGAGGGCCTCACCTGGTTCCTGAACGCCGCCTCGGCCGACTTGGATGGCGAGACGGACGCCGAGGAACGCGCCGCCGAACTCACCGGGGACAGCGACATCTGATTTTGCCGCGGGTGCGGCCTGCACAGGCCCCTGACGAGGGGCGTTGTCGTCGGTGTCCTCGACCGGACAGGTCTTGATCGGCGACGGTGAAGGAGACAGGCGGTTGCGCCGTGTGTAGTCGGTCCACCTGAAGCGGTGCAGGCGACACCAAATCCTTAGCCGACCGGTGGACGCCTGTAGCGGCAGCGGAATCCGGGATACCTCCGTCACCCGTAGTCATCGTTGTACATTCGGCGTCGTGCTCCGACGCTTGTGCTCTGGCGCCGCGAGAGTGGCTGACGCCACGTCTTTTCGGTCCGCTCGCTGGCGTAGTGTCGATGTCTCGGACTCGCCGGGCGGAGGGTCCTGCGGTGATGAGTCGGCACGATGCCGATCGGTGACACGGAGTGAGAGTGGTGTGAAGCGACTACGAGATCGCTACCGAGCCCTGCTGCTGGATCTGGACGGCACGCTGTATCGCGGTCACGAGGTGATCGAGGGGGCGCCGGAAGCGCTCGCCGCGGAAGGCCGGGCCGACCAGCGGCTGGTGTACGTCACCAACAACGCCAGCCGCGGTCCGCAGGTGGTGGCCGCGCATCTGTCCGAACTCGGCTTCCCCGCATCTCCCGACGACGTGGTGACCAGTGCGCAGGCGGCGGCGCGGCTGCTGGCCGAGCGGCTCGAGGCAGGTGCGCCCGTGCTGGTGGTCGGCACCGACGACCTGGCCGATGAGGTGGACGGCGTCGGGCTGCGGCCGATCCGCCGCTTCGACGGTGACGCGCCCGCCGCTGTGGTGCAAGGACATTCACCCCACACCTCTTGGCCCGACCTCGCCGAAGCCGCCTATGCGCTGCGTGCGGACGCACTGTGGGTCGCGGCGAACACCGACCGGACCCTGCCGAACGAACGCGGCCTCGCCCCGGGCAACGGTGCGATGGTCGCCGCGCTGCGTGCCGCCTCCGATCGGGAGCCGATCGTGGCGGGCAAACCGTATGCGCCGCTGCTGGAGGACGCGCTCGTCCGGGCCGGTTCCCGCTCCGCTTTGGTGGTGGGTGACCGTCTCGACACCGATATCGAGGGCGCCAATCGCGTCGGTCTGGACTCGTTGCTTGTGCTCACCGGTGTGAGCACGCTGGACGAATTGCGCAAGGCGCCGGACGGGCAGGTGCCGACGTATGTCGCCGACTCGCTCGACGCCCTCAATCACTCGATCGTGGCGGCCGATCCGGATGCCGACCTCGGCGAGTTGCTCCAGCGCAACCCGGGGCGAGCCGTCACGGTCCGCGCGTCCGATTCGGAAATCCGATAGCGTTGACGCCACGATGACTACTCCCATACCTCGTCCGAACGGCCCCGGTACGGCCGCTGGTGCACCGGGTCCCCGCCCCGGTGTCCCGCTGCCCGGTCAGCACCTGCCGGGTGCGCAAGGGCGTCCGGAGCCTGCCGACCCGGAACGTATCCGCGGCGAGGTCGACAGCCTGCTCGCCGAACTCGACTTTCCGGGCCGAGCCGGGGCCGCGACCGACAGCGCCGAGGCCGGAGTCGACATCACCCGTCGCGCTCGCATCCTGGAGCAGGCACATGACGTGCTGGTACAGGCCTTGGCCACGGTGGACAAGATCTGAGGTGGCCAGACGCGCGCGGGTGGACGCGGAACTGGTTCGCCGCGGGTTGGCGAGATCGCGGGAACACGCGGTCGAGCTGATCGGCGCGGGTCGCGTCCTGATAGCTGGAACGGTCGCGGTGAAGCCGGCGACCGCCGTCGAGGCGGGCACGCCGCTGGTGGTCCGCGAAGAGCCCGACGAGGTGTCCTGGGCCTCGCGCGGTGCGCACAAACTGCTGGGGGCGCTGGAGCGGTTCGAGCAGGACGGGCTTTCCGTGGCGGGCAAGCGCTGCTTGGACGCGGGCGCCTCGACCGGCGGTTTCACCGACGTTCTGCTGGCACGGGACGCGCGGGAGGTGGTCGCGGTCGACGTCGGCTACGGCCAGCTGGTCTGGCGCCTGCGCAACGACGAGCGGGTCCGGGTGTTCGATCGGACCAACGTGCGCAATCTGACGCCCGAAACCATCGGCGGCACGGTCGAAGTGGTGGTGGGCGACCTGTCGTTCATTTCGCTGAGCCTGGTGCTGCCCGCGCTGGCCGCGTGCGCCGCGCCGGGAGCCGACCTGCTGCCCATGGTGAAACCGCAGTTCGAGGTCGGTAAGGAACGGGTGGGCTCGGGCGGCGTGGTGCGTGATCCCGCATTGCGCGGCGAAGCGGTGCGCACCGTGGCGGCCGCGGCCGCGGGGTTGGGCCTGCGCACCGCCGGTGTCGTGGCGAGCCCACTGCCGGGCCCGTCGGGCAATGTCGAATACTTCTTGTGGCTGCGCAACGACGGACCGTTCGACTACGACGGCGAGCGGGTCGCTGCGCTGGTCGAGCGTGCGGTTGAGGAGGGTCCACAGTGAACGCGCTGGCCCAGCCCTGCGGCCGGGAGATCTTGCTGGTATCGCATCCGGGTCGCGCGGAGATCATCGAAACCGCCCACCGGGTGGCGAAGATCTTCGCGGACGCGGGAATCTGCCTACGCGTGCTCGCCGACGAAGCGGACAGCACGCGGTTCGAGGCCGAGCCGGGCGGTTTTCCGGTACGCGTGGTCGAGCACAGCCCGGAGGCGGCGGTCGGCTGCGAGATGGTGCTCGTGCTCGGTGGCGATGGAACGTTCCTGCGTGCCGCCGAGTTGGCGCGCCCGGCCGGGGTGCCGGTGCTCGGGATCAACCTCGGCCGCATCGGTTTTCTCACCGAGGCCGAGGCCGAGCACTTGGACGAGGCGCTCGCTCAGGTGGTCCGGCGGGACTACACCATCGAGCACCGGATGACCATCGACGTCACGGTGCGGATCGAGGACGAGGTCGTCGAGAGCGGGTGGGCGCTGAACGAGGCGAGCATCGAGAACGCCTCGCGCATGGGGGTTCTGGAAGTTGTGCTCGAGGTCGACGGCCGCCCGGTGTCGTCGTTCGGCTGCGACGGCATCCTCATCTCCACACCTACCGGATCGACGGCATACGCCTTCTCCGCGGGCGGTCCGGTGGTATGGCCGGAACTCGAAGCCTTGCTGGTGATTCCGAGCAATGCCCATGCCCTGTTCGCGCGACCGCTGGTGACCAGTCCGGATTCGCGGATCGCGGTCGAGTCCGTGGCGACCGGACACGATGCGATAGTTTTCCTGGACGGCAGGCGCACGCTCGCATTGCCCAGCGGTGGCCGGGTCGAGGCGGTTCGCGGCGCTCGACCGGTGCGCTGGGTGCGGCTGGACTCCGCACCGTTCGCCGACCGGATGGTGCGCAAGTTCCAATTGCCCGTGACAGGCTGGCGTGGCCGACGGCGAACGGAGAGCACAAGTGCTGACAGAGATCAGGATTGACGGGCTTGGCGTCATTTCCACGGCGACCGCGCAGTTCCACGCGGGACTGACCTGCCTGACCGGCGAGACCGGCGCGGGCAAGACCATGGTGGTGACCAGCCTGCATCTGCTCAGCGGTGCGCGCGCGGACGCGGGCCGGGTCCGGCTCGGCGCGTCCCGTGCCGTGGTCGAGGGCCGGTTCACCATCGACGACGTCAACGACGCCGCCCGCGCCGAGGTCGCGCAGGTGCTGGAGGCGGCCGCGGCCGAGCAGGACGACGACGGCAGCGTCATCGCGATTCGCACCGTCGGCAGCGACGGGCGTTCGCGTGCGCATCTCGGTGGCCGCGGCGTGCCCGCCTCGGTACTGGCCGATTTCACCGCGCCGATGCTGACCGTGCACGGCCAGAACGATCAGCTGCGTCTGCAGCGCCCTGATCAGCAGCTCTCGGCGCTGGACCAGTTCGCGGGCGACGCGGTGGGCGCGTTGCTGCGGAAATACCAGGTGCTGCGCCGATCATGGCTCGACGCCCGCACCGAACTGCTCGAACGGACCGCGCGCAGTAGGGAATTGGCCCTCGAAGCCGATCGGCTGAAGCACTCGCTGAACGAAATCGACGCCATCGCGCCGGAACCCGGCGAAGACGTGCGCATCGTCGACGAGGTGCGCAGGCTCAGCGATCTGGACTCGCTGCGGGAGGCGGCGGCCACCGCGCACGCCGCGCTGGCCGGACCCGGCGACGCTCCCGAAGACGGTTCGGGCGCGCTGGAGACGCTCGGCGCCGCGCGCGCCCGCATCGAAGCCGCCGACGATCCGGCGCTGGTCGCGCTCGCGCCGCGCCTGGCCGAGGCCATCGCCGTGGTGGTCGACGTGACCACCGAACTGAGCGGGTACCTCTCGGACCTGCCTTCGGATCCGGGTGCGCTGGATTCGCTGCTCACCCGGCAAGCGGAATTGAAGACACTGACCCGCAAGTACGCGCCCGACATCGATGGCGTACTGGCGTGGGCGCAGGAGGCGCGCACCCGGCTCGGCTCGCTGGATGTCTCCGAGGAGGCGTTGGCGAAGCTGGCCGCCGAGGTGGACATCGCCGCCGAACGGGTGCGGGAGGCGGCGAAGAAGCTGAGCGCCGCGCGGACCAAGGCGGCGGGCAAGCTGGCGTCCGCGGTGAGCGCCGAACTCGGTGGCCTGGCGATGGGCAAGGCGCGTCTGGAAGTGGAGGTGCGCCCGGTACTCGCCGGCGCGCAGGACTCGGCGCCGCTCACCGTCGACGGCAAGGAATTGCACGCGGGGTCCACGGGCATCGACGAGGCCGAGTTCCGGCTGGCGGCGCATTCGGGTGCGCAGTCGTTGCCGTTGAGCAAGAGCGCGTCCGGCGGTGAGCTGTCCCGGGTGATGCTGGCGCTGGAGGTGGTGCTCGCCGGGTCCGATCACGGAGCGACCATGGTGTTCGACGAGGTCGACGCGGGCGTCGGCGGGCGAGCCGCGGTGGAGATCGGCCGCAGGCTGGCCCGGCTGGCGCGCACCCACCAGGTGATCGTGGTGACCCATCTGCCGCAGGTGGCGGCGTTCGCCGACACCCACCTGGTGGTCGACAAATCCGACGACGGCAAGGGCACTGTCAACAGTGGCGTCCGTGCGCTCACCAACGACGAGCGGGTGGTCGAGCTGGCGCGCATGCTGGCCGGTCTCGACGACACCGAGACCGGCCGGGCGCACGCGGAGGAACTGTTGGCGACGGCGCGCGCCGAGAAAGCGGGCGCCGAGGTGGCCACGCGCTGAGCGCGCCGGTCAGCGCACCGCCTTCTGCGCACCCTTGATGAACAGGCCGATCAGGTTCTTCAATCCGAACTCCAGCACCTTGGCCGGCACCGGAAGCGACGGGTCGGACTCCATCGTGTAGGAGACCAGGGTGCCGTTGTCGGCGTCGGCGAAGGTGACGATGCCGACGTGCCGCTTCACCGGCGCGCCCTTGACGATCTTGTATTCCATCCGCTCACCGGGCACGAGCTTGGTGATCTCTTCGGTGACACCGACCGGGCCCAGGCCGATCAGATGCCGGGCGCCGACGCCCTCCCGCTCGGTCAGGCCGGGCTTGACCAGCTTGACCTGGGCCGGGATGTAAGGGCTGATGCTCTCGCGGTCGGCGAAGAGCCGATACACGACCTCGCGCGGGGCGGCGATGACGGCGTCGACGGTGGTGCTGGCCATTAAGTCTCCTCTTCCAGTTACGTGTGACCGGCAGCATATAGCTACAGCGGGCGCGGCTCGGTGATCGTGTCGTCCGCATCACAGTCGGCGGCGAGTCGTCCGGGTGGCTCAATCCTCTACGCCGCCGGCGTAACTGTGGCGTAGTGCCGCGGTCGACGCGCGGTGGCGGCGGTGTCGAGGGCGCCGGCGTCCCGATCTACTGGTGATATCCGTGAGAACCCCTGTGATGATGTGGAGAGGATCGTCGGAACCATGTATGGCGTAGATGCGCCTGCGCAGTCCACTGCGGCAAAGCGGCGACAGGTCAGTGCTTTTCGCACGCAAAGTAGATGCCACGCGCATCGATGTCCGTAATGTCCGATTCATGATCTACTATTGATGTCAGTAGATGAACGGCGGGTGAATTCCGTCGGACAGCAGGCAGCGCCGAGGCAAAGGGGCCATCATGCGCAGTGTTCTGTCAGTGCAGATCGAGACCGGCGGCCGTGGTCATCGTTTCCCGGCAACCGGGCGAGGTGGGGGGCGGTCGAAAAAGGGAGCGTTCGCACTGATCGTCGCCGGTCTTGCCGCGGGGACGGTCGTCGCTGCGGGTGGCGCCGGCGCGGAGTCCTTGTCGCGCTCCGACCACTCGGGGCGCTCGGGTTCGCACGGCGACTCGACGGGGTGGCACGGAATTGATCCGTTCGGGTATCAGCACTCCGACCCGAATCCGCTGCGGCAGAACGAACATCAGCACGCTCTGCGGGAGTATCACCGACAGAACAAGCCGCGAACCGGAGAAAGTGGTGTCGACAACGGCACGGGCGAAACCGCTTGGACCCGGACGCAACGTCCCGACGGCAGTGGCTGGACCGTGTGCCGTCCGCAGGCGAAGTGGTGCTGACCGATGAGCGAGACGCGGGAAATCGGCGGCTGCCGCTTCGCGACGGACGCGGCGATCTCGCGCGCAGTCGGAGTCGCTGCACACGACATCGCTTCCGGCTCCGAGTAGCGAACAGTTCGCTGAGTGCGGGAAGTGTGCGGTGCTGCCCGGTGCGAGCGAGTCCAAGTGCAATTCGCGAGTCGATTGCTGACCCGATATCTTTGGGGCGGCATTGAAGATTTGATCTTCGGTTGATCACGCAGAATCCGCTGCACCATGGCGTTTGATAAGGGTTGATGCACGGACTGCCGGAAGCGGTTACTGTCCGTCGACTCAGATTGCCGACTCATAGCGAAATGCTCGAAGCGAGCCGAGGAAGTCGGCGCGCCTCCAGCAATGGTTGAGGGTTTGCGGTCATCATCGCTGCATGAAGATGCCGGCGCTGTTGTCGAGAAACACCGAAACGCTTCCTGGTCTGATCGGGACGGCCCGGGTGGATCGCAACACCCGGCGGCTGCTCGGCCGGGTCGGGCCGGGCGACATCGTCGTCCTCGACGAGATGGACCTCGATCGGATGACCGCCGACCGGCTGGTCGAGGCGCGCGTCGGCGCGGTGATCAACACTTCGCCGTCCATCTCCGGCCGCTACCCGAACCTGGGCCCCGAGGCGCTCGTGTCCCACGGGATCCTGCTGCTGGACACGGTGAGCTCGGATGCGTTCAAGAAGATCAAGGACGGCGTCAAGGTCCGCGTCGACGGCGGGGTGGTCTATGCCGACCGGCTGATCAAGAAGGAGCCGGAGGTGCTCGTCGAGGGCATCGAGCTCACCGAGCCCGCCATCGCGGAGCGGATGATCGAGGCGCGCAACGGCTTGGCCGATCACCTCGAGGCTTTCGCCGGCAACACCATCGAGTTCATCCGCACCGAGAGCGCGCTGCTCATCGACGGGTTCGGCGTGCCGGAACTGGATCTGGTGGTGAAGAACCGGCACGTGGTGGTCGTCGCCGACGGTCCGGATCACGCCGAGGATCTGCAGCGGCTCAAACCGTTCATCAAGGAGTACGCCCCCATCTTGATCGGGGTCGGTCGTGGCGCGGACACCCTGCGCAGGCGTGGGTACCGGCCCGACGTCATCGTGGGCGACCCCGAGGAGATCACCACCGCCACGATGAAGTGCGGCGCCGAGGTGATCCTGCCCGCCGACACCGACGGCCACGCCAAGGGGCTCGAACGCATCCAGGACCTCGGCATCGGCGCGACGACCTTCCCGTCCTCCGGTTCGGCCGCCGATCTGGCGCTGCTGCTCGCCGACCATCACGGCGCCGCGCTGATCGTCACCGCCGGAGCGCCCGCCTCGCTCGACGACTTCTTCGATCGGGGACGCCGCGACAGCAATCCGGCTACCTTCCTGACTCGGCTCAAGGTGGGCACGAAGCTGATGGACGCCAAGGCGGTGGCCACCCTGTACCGCAACCGAGTGTCCGGGGTGGCCGTCGCGCTGGTGGTGCTCGCCGCGCTGGTCGCGGTGATCGTCGTGTTGCTGGCATCCAACAGCGGCGGCGACGCACTGGACTGGGGTGTGGACCTCTGGAACCGCTTCGCGCGGTGGGCGCAAGGGCAAGCCGGAGCTTGGGAATTCTGAGGGAGAATCATGATTTCGCTGCGCCAACACGCCATCTCGATCGTCGCGATCTTTCTCGCGCTCGCGATCGGTGTGGTGCTCGGATCCCAGACGCTCGGCGCCGATCTGCTGTCGGGATTGCGGGCCGACAAAGCCGATCTGCGGCAGCAGGTCGACACCCTGACCGAGCGGAACCGGCTGCTCGACGAGCAGACCGCGGCCGCCGACCGGTTCATCGCCGGTTCGTCGGGTCGCATTCTCGGCGGTGCGCTCGCCGATCGCAGTGTCGTCGTGTTCACGACCCCCGACGCCGATCCCGGGGACGTCGACGCGGTGACCAGAGCGCTCACGGCCGCGGGCGCGGGCGTCACCGGACGGATCGCGCTCACCGAGGCGTTCGTAGACGGCACCGAGGGCGATCGGCTGCGCACGGCGGTCACGAACGTCATCCCGGCCGGAGCGCAGCTGCGTACCGGCGCGGTGGACCAGGGCAGCCTGGCCGGGGATCTGCTCGGCCTGGTGCTGTTGCTCGATCCCGCCGGCGGGCAAACCCGGAGCACCCCCGAGGAGCTCGAGCTGGTCCTGGAGACCCTGCGCGGCGGCGGCTTCCTGGCCTACGGCGACACGCCGGTGCGGCCCGCGCAACTCGCGGTCGTGATC
>NZ_BAFR01000075.1 GCF_000308435.1 Nocardia araoensis NBRC 100135
ACTCGAACCCAACCTCCGGACCCACCAGCCACAGCCAGCAGTTTCACAGAAAATCCGAGCGGATCGTATTTTTTGCCTGGAAAGAACGTCTGTTCTTTCAGGACCCAACAGTGTGTCGATATATCAACCGCCGATCAGCCATCGAAGACCAACCGATACGCGGAAGAAGTTGTCAGCGTTCCACCCATGAGCTCCGCAGTCCCACATTCGAGGACTAAGCGGCTCTGCCACAACACGACTTCACCTCTGTGAAGCGCCTG
>NZ_BAFR01000074.1 GCF_000308435.1 Nocardia araoensis NBRC 100135
GAAAGAATCCTGTCCCGACACCAGCACCCCAACCCCCGAAAGGGCCGAGACCGGTATGACCGGAGAAACTCCCGGATCGTATCTTTTGCCTGGAAAGAACGTCTGTTCTTTCAGGACCCAACAGTGTGTCGATATATCAACCGCGACCGAAGACTCGGCTCCGGCCATACACGGAAGAAGTTGTCAGCGTTCCACCCATGAGCTCCACCGAACTACGTACGAGTCCGTAGTGGCTCTGCCAGCGACGATCCCGACTGTTCGGGACATCGAC
>NZ_BAFR01000073.1 GCF_000308435.1 Nocardia araoensis NBRC 100135
TGCAGCCGGGCGGCGGCTTCGGTCACCGCAAGAAGCTCGTCGTCGTCGGCGGCGCGTCGGGCATCGCGCGACAGATCGCGCGGGACGCCGCCGCCGAGGGCGCGGACGTGGTGCTCGCGGGCCGGGACGAGCAGGCCATCGCCGCCGCGCGGCGGCAAGTACTGGAAGAGACTCGCGGTCGCGCGGCGGTCGAAGCTCGGCGCATCGATCTCGGCGACGAAGGCTCCATCCGCCGGGCAGCCGAGGAAATCGGTGAACTGGACTATCTGGTGTCGGTGGCGGCGGCACACGCGAACGGTCCCGTGCCCGAGCTGGATCGGGCCGCGGTCGTGCGGGCCTTCGACGCCAAGGTGATCGGTCCGATCCTGCTCGGCAAGCACTTCGGCGCGCGGTTCCGGGCGGGCGGTGCGTTCCTGCTGTTCTCCGGGGTGGCCGCGTGGCGACCGGTGCCGGGTCGGACGGTGATGGCCGCGGCCAATGGCGCGGTGAGTTTCCTCGCCGAGGCGCTTGCGGTGGAGCTGGCGCCGGTGCGGGTGAACGCGCTGTCGCCGGGCATCGTCGACTCGGGCGCCTGGGACGGTTTGGGCGAGCGGAAAGATCGCTTCCTCGCGGAGGTCGCGGCCCGCAATCCGGCGCGCCGGGTGGGCAGCACCGGCGATATCTCGGCCGCGGCGCTGCTGGCATTGACCAACCCGTTCCTGACCGGGACGACCCTGCACGTCGACGGCGGAGGTCGCCTGGCGTGAGTGGAGGCGGTCAATCGCTCCGGCGTGGCTCCCCGCCGAGTTCGTCGCGGCGGCGCGTCAGGAAATCGTGTTCGGCCGCGTTCTCGGTGCGGACGATGGCGGCGTCGTAGGCGGCCGCGGCCTCGTCGGTGCGGCCGAGGCGGGTCAGCAAGTCGGCGCGGATGGCATGGAACAGGTGGTAGCCCGCCAAGGGCAGGGCGTCGACCTGTTCCAGAGCCGTTGCCGGACCGTGTACTTCGGCCACCGCGACCGCGCGGTTGAGGGCGACGATCGGACTCGGCGTGAGCGCGGCGAGCTGGTCGTAGAGCCGCAGGATCTGGGTCCAGTCGGTCGCCGCGGCTTCGGGCGCGTCGGCGTGCACCGCGTTGATCGCCGCTTGCAGCTGATACGGCCCCGGTCGGTTGCGGCGCAGGCACTGCCGGACGAGTGCGTGCCCTTCGGCGACAAGGCCGCGGTCCCACCGGCCGCGATCCTGTTCCGCGAGGGGGACCAGGGAGCCGTCGGCCCCCGTGCGGGAGGCCCGACGGGACTCGCTCAGCAACATCAGTGCGAGCAGGCCGGTCACCTCGGGCTCGTCCGGCATCAACTCCGCCAGCAACCGCCCGAGGCGGATCGCCTCGGCGCAGAGGTCGGCCCGGACCAGCCGTGCGCCGGAGGAGGCGGTGTGGCCCTCGGTGAAGATCAGGTACACGACGGCGAGCACCGACCGCAGCCGGGCGGGCAGCTCGGCGTCGGCGGGCACCCGGTAGGGAATTCGGGCGTCGCGGATCTTGCCTTTGGCGCGCACCAGCCGCTGCGCCATGGTCGTCTCGGAGACGAGGAACGCGCGGGCGATCTCGGCGGTGCCGAGGCCGCCGAGCAGCCGGAGGGTCAGCGCCACCTGCGCTTGTTGCGCCAGCGCGGGGTGGCAGCAGGTGAAGATCAACCGGAGGCGGTCGTCGCGCACGGCGCTCACGGGCTCCTCCGGTTCGTCCTGGGCGTGCAGCAGCGCCGCCTGCGCGTGCCGGTCCGCGCGGGAGGCCTCGCGGCGCAGGCGGTCGATCGCCCGGTTGCGCGCGGTGGTGATGATCCAGCCCGGCGGGCTCGGCGGGAGACCGTCGGCGGGCCAGCGCTGGACAGCGGCGGTGAACGCGTCCTGCACCGCGTCCTCGGCGACGCCGATGTCGCCGAAGACGCGGATCAGGCTCGCGACCGCACGGCCGTAGTGCTCGGCGAACACCGCTTCGATCGCCGAGCCCGTCACGGGTTCGCCCATCTACTCGTCCCGGATCGGCCGGACCTCGACGGGCAGGCCGACCACGGTGGTGAGTTTGCGACCCCACTCCAACGCCTCGTCCAGATCGGCGGCGCGGATGACGGTGAACCCGCCGATGTGCTCCTTGCCCTCGATATACGGGCCGTCGGTGATGAGCACGTCGTCGCCGCGGGCGTGCAGCACCGTCGCGGAGCCGGGCGCGTGCAGGCCCGCGGCGAACACCCAAGCCCCCGCGGCTCGCATCTCGTCGTTCAGAACCGCGAGATCGCGCATGATCTCGTCCAGGTTCGCCGGTTCGCCTTCGTCGGGCTGGTAGATGCCGAGCAGGTAGTGCTTCATCGCGTCGTCCTTCCTCATCCGCGCCGGTAGGTGATGATGACGACGCCGGTGCCCGTCGTCACGGTGTCGACCGGCCGCAGGCCGAACGGTTCCCCACCGTCGAACAGGCGACGGCCGGTGCCGAGCACCAACGGATGGATCAGCAAGAGGTACTCGTCCACGAGATCGTGCCGCATCAGCGAGCGCAACAGGTCACCGCTGCCGAGCACCACCAGATTCCGGTCCGGCTGCCGCCGCCGCAATTCGGGTACCGCTGTCGCGGCGTCGCCGCCGAGCCAGGTCGAGTTCTGCCAGGCCAGCGGCCCGCTTCCGGTACGCGAGGCGATGATCTTCTCGGTCTTGTCCAGCGCGTCGGCCATCGGATCGCCGACCTGTCGCGGCCAGTATCCCGCGAAATCCTCGTAAGTGCGCCTGCCCAGCAGCAGCGCGCCCCGGTTGGCCGCCATGTGCCTGCCCATGACCTCGGCCTGCACCGGGTCGTCGTTCCGGTGCGCCCAGCCGCCGTGGGCGAACCCGTCCCTGGTGTCCTCGTCGGCTCGTCCCGGCGCCTGCATGACGCCGTCCAGGGTCAGGTGCTCCACCGCGATGATCCTGCTCATCTCCGCTCCTTCCGCGACCGGCGCGGCGCCGGTCTCACCACCTACACGAACGGACGACCGACGGATCGACAGCGGCACGGCGAATTCTTTCCGCCCCGCGCGCGACGGGGCCGGATTCGCTGGTCAAGAGTCGGCGGGCGCGGGCAGGAGGCGTTGGATGTCGGAATAGCTCACGATGCCCGGCGCGACGGGGGCGTCGTGCCGCAGCGCGCGGGCGACGTCCATCGCGGCCGACAGCGCCGCGCGGTAGAGCAGCGATCCGGTGCTGATGCGGCGCACGCCCAGGCTCGTCATCGTCCCGATATCGGGACCGGTGGCCGAATAGAGGACATTGACCGGCAACTCGGTCGTCGTCACGATCCGCTCGATGCGGGCCGGGTCGGCCAAGCCGGGAACGAACACACCGTCGGCTCCGGCGGCGGCGTACCGTCGCACGCGCTCGTGCGTGGAGCCGTGATCGAGACCGAGCCAGTAGGTGTCGACGCGAGCGTTGACGAACAGATCCGGCGTGCGGTCCTTGATCGCGCCGATCAGCGCGGCATGGTGGCGCGGGTCGGCCAGAGCGGATCCCCCGCGGCCGTCTTCGAGGTTGACGCCCGCGATCCCACCGGCGGCGAGCTGTTCGGCGAAATCCGCGACCGCTTCGGGCCGCTCGTCGAACCCGCCCTCGATGTCGACGGTGATCGGGACGGGCAGCCGACCCAGGCTGCGGGCAACGGCCGACGTCTCCTCCTTCGTGACGCCCGCGCCGTCGGTGCGCCCGGCCGCGGCGGCCACACCCAGGCTGGTCGTGCCGATCGCCGGGAATCCCTCGGTGGCGAGCAGTGCCGCCGAAGCGAAATCCCAGGCGTTCGGTAGTAGGAGGGGGCGGTCGCCGTGATGCAGGTCGCGGAAGATCTCGAATTTGGTCGGCGTGCCAGCCGGAGCAGATCCAGTCATGCCGTGACCGTAGCCACGGGACGTTTCGGCGCCCGCCGAAACGACCGCGCGCCATGATGAGGTGGTGTCCGACCGAGGAGCCGAACTGGCGGGCCTGGCCGCCCTGCTCGCCCACCGCACCCGCGCCGATATCTGCCTGGCGCTGGTGGACGGCCGGGCCTGGACCGCGGGCGAGCTCGCACGGCACATCGGTATCGCGCCGTCCACCGCCACCGAGCACTTGGACCGGCTGCGCGACGGCGGATTGGTGATCGAGCACCGGCAGGGCAGGCACCGCTACGTCCAACTGGCCGGTCCGCAGGTCGCGGAGCTGCTCGAGGCCATGGTCGCCCAGGTCGATCCGCGCCGCCGCCCGGCGACCGGCTTGCGTGCCGTCACGGTCGCCGCCGCCCTGGCTCGCGGTCGCACTTGCTACGACCATCTCGCGGGACGATTGGGCGTGGCGATCACCGACGCCATGACCGCACGCGGGCTGCTCGACGCGACCGGAGGATTCGCGCTCACCGGACCAGGTCTCGAGTGGCTGACCGGACCGATGGGCGTCGACCCCGCCGCGTTGCGCGCCACGCGGCGGCCGGTGGCCCGGCCCTGTCTCGATTGGACCGAACGCCGCGTGCATCTGGGCGGTGCGGCGGGCGCGCAGCTGTGCAACCGCATGATCGATCTGGCGTGGATCGAGCGCGTCGGTAGCGGACGCGCCGTTCGGGTCACGACCCGGGGCGAGGCCCGGCTGGTGGACACGCTCGGCATCGCCTCTGAACTACTGCGCTGACCTGCGGCGGACCGGGGGGCGACTCGATACCGCGGACCCGCCCGTTTTGTCCCGTGCGGCGGCGGGTATCTGGTGGTCGTGACCGCGTCCGGCGACCAGGCTGTGAATGAGCTTGCATAGTCATGCATAATCATCACATGGTTGATTCCACGGTCGGACCCGTCGTGCGGGTCGCGGTAGCCGGTGCCAGCGGGTACGCGGGCGGCGAAGTGTTGCGTCTGCTGCTGGGGCATCCGGCCTACCGAACCGGGCGCCTCGTCATCGGGGCGCTGACCGCGGGCTCCAATGCGGGCACCACGCTGGGGGAGTTGCAGCCGCATCTGCTGCCGCTGGCCGATCGGGTGCTCGCGCCGACCACGGCAGCCGAGCTGGCCGGGCACGATGTGGTCTTCCTCGGCCTTCCGCACGGCCAGTCCGCGGCCATCGCCGCCGAACTGCCCGAGTCCACCGTGATCATCGACTGCGGCGCCGACTTCCGGCTCACCGACCCCGAGGCTTGGGAGAAATACTACGGCAGCCCGCACGCGGGCAGCTGGCCCTACGGCCTGCCCGAGCTGCCCGGCGGCCGGGAGAAGCTGCGCGCGGCGACCCGGATCGCGGTCCCCGGCTGCTATCCGACCGTCGCCAGCCTCGCGCTGGCCCCCGCCGTCGCCGCGGGCATCGTGGAGCCCACCGTGCACGTGGTCGCGGTGAGCGGCACCTCCGGCGCAGGCCGCAAGCTGGACATCGGGCTGTTGGGCTCGGAGGTGATGGGTTCGGCGCGGGCCTACGGGATCGCGGGCGCGCACCGGCACACGCCGGAGATCGCGCAGAACCTCTCGGCGGCCGGTGGCACGGACGTCACCGTGTCCTTCACCCCGGTGCTCGCGCCGATGCCGCGCGGCATCCTCGCCACCTGCACCGCGCCGACCCGCGTGGACGCCGCGCAGGCCCGCGCGGTCTATGAGAAAGCCTATGCCGACGAGCCTTTCGTGCACCTGCTGCCGGAGGGCGTGCTGCCGCAGACCGGATCGGTGCTCGGCTCCAACGCGGTCACCCTGCAGGTGGCCGTGGACGCCGACGCGGGTCTGCTCGTGGTGATCGGCGCGATCGACAACTTGACCAAGGGCACCGCGGGCGCCGCGGTGCAATCGATGAACCTGGCCCTCGGATTCGAGGAGACCGAAGGACTTTCCACCGTAGGAGTGGCACCGTGACGTCGACCGACACCGCCAGCGGCAAGCTGGTCCGCACCCAGGGCGTGACCGCACCGCTCGGCTTCCGCGCGGCGGGCATCGCCGCGGGCATCAAGGCCAGCGGCAAGCCGGACCTGGCGCTGGTGTTCAACGAGGGGCCGGAGTACCCGGCCGCGGGCGTGTTCACCCGCAACAAGGTGAAGGCGGCTCCGGTGCTGTGGTCGCAGCAGGTGCTGACCGGCAAGCGGCTGCGCGCGGTGATCCTCAACTCCGGCGGCGCCAACGCCTGCACCGGCCCCGGCGGTTTCCAGGACACGCACAAGACCGCCGAGGAACTCGCCGCCGCGCTGAGCAATTGGGGCACCGAGACCGGGGCGGGGGAGATCGCGGTCTGCTCGACCGGGCTGATCGGCGACCGGCTTCCGATGGACAAACTGATTCCCGCCGTCACCGAGATCGTGCACGAGATGGGCGGCGGCCTCTCCGGCGGCTCGGACGCCGCCTGGGCCATCATGACCACCGACACCGTGCCCAAGGAAGCGGCGTTCCATCATCGCGACAAGTGGAACGTCGGCGGCATGGCCAAGGGCGCGGGCATGCTGGCCCCGTCGCTGGCGACCATGCTGGTGGTGCTCACCACCGACGCGGCGGTGACCGCCGATCAGCTCGACCACGCCCTGCGCAACGCCACCGCGCGCACCTTCGACCGGCTCGACGTGGACGGCTCCTGCTCCACCAACGACACCGTGCTGCTGCTGGCCAACGGCGCCAGCGAGGTCAGCCCGAGCCAGGAGGAGCTGGACGCCGCCGTGCTCGCGGTCTGCGACGATCTGGCCGCCCAGCTGATGGCCGACGCCGAGGGCGTCACCAAGCGTGTGCTGGTCACCGTCGCTGGCGCGGCCTCCGAGGACGAGGCCGTGGCCGCGGCGCGCACCGTCGCCCGCGACAGCCTGGTCAAGACGGCGCTGTTCGGGTCGGACCCGAACTGGGGCCGGGTGCTCGCCGCGGTCGGTATGGCGCCGGTGACATTGGACCCCGACCGGATCTCGGTCTCCTTCAACGGCAAGCCGGTGTGCGTCGATGGCGTCGGCGCGCCCGGCGCACGCGAGGTCGATCTGTCCGGCGCCGACATCGAGGTGCTGATCGACCTGAACGTCGGCTCCGCGCGAGCGACCATCCGCACCACCGACCTCTCGCACGGTTACGTCGAAGAGAACTCGGCCTACAGCTCATGACCAGCGAGGTGCTGCACAGGCTTTCGGCGCTGGACAAGGCGCACGTCCTGGCCGATGCCCTGCCGTGGTTGCAGAAGTTCCGGGACAAGATCGTCGTCGTGAAGTACGGCGGCAACGCCATGGTCGACGACGAGCTCAAGCGTGCCTTCGCCGCCGACATGGCGTTCCTGCGCACGGTCGGCGTGCACCCGGTGGTTGTGCACGGCGGCGGCCCGCAGATCAGCGCGATGCTGAAAAAGCTCGGGCTGCAAGGCGAATTCCGCGGCGGCTTCCGGGTGACCACACCCGAGGTGATGGACGTGGTGCGGATGGTGCTGTTCGGTCAGGTCGGCCGCGAGCTGGTCGGCCTGATCAACTCGCACGGCCCGTACGCGGTCGGCATCTCCGGCGAGGACGCCGGGCTGTTCACCGCGACCCGCCGCACCGTGGAGGTGGACGGCGAGCCGACCGATATCGGCCTGGTCGGCGACGTCACCGAGGTGAATCCGGATGCCGTGCTGGACCTGATCGGCGCGGGCCGCATCCCTGTCGTGTCGACCATCGCGCCCGACGCCGACGGCGTGGTGCACAACATCAATGCCGACACCGCCGCCGCGGCCCTGGCCGAGGGCATCGGCGCCGAGAAACTGGTGATGCTCACCGACGTCGAGGGCCTGTACACGAACTGGCCGGACCGGTCCTCGCTCACCTCCAGCATCGATACCGAAGCGCTTGCCGAGTTGCTCCCGCGCCTCGATGCGGGCATGGTGCCGAAGATGGAAGCCTGCCTGCGCGCCGTGACGGCCGGGGTGCCCACCGCGCATGTCATCGACGGCCGGGTCCCGCACGCCGTGCTGCTGGAACTGTTCACCGGAGAAGGAATCGGAACGATGGTGACCCCCGCCCCGCTCATCCCGAACGGGTCCGGCGCACCGAACGGAACGAAACAATGAGCACAGCTGATTTGCAGCAGCGGTGGTCCGCCGCGCTGATGAACAACTACGGCACGCCGAAGGTCGCCCTGGTGCGCGGCGCGGGTGCCGTGGTCTACGACGCGGACGGCAAGCGCTACGTCGATTTCCTCGGCGGCATCGCGGTCAACAGCCTCGGGCACGCGCACCCGGCGATCCTGGAGGCGGTCACCCAGCAGCTGGGCACGCTCGGGCACGTGTCGAATCTGTACGCCAGCGAGCCGGTCGTCGAGCTGGCCGAGCGGTTGCTCGCGCATTTCGGCGACGGTGAGGGCCGGGCGTTCTTCTGCAACTCCGGCACCGAGGCCGTCGAAGCGGCGTTCAAGATCGCCCGGCTCACCGGGCGGCCCAAGCTCGTCGCCTGCGAGGAGGCCTTCCACGGCCGCACCATGGGCGCGCTCGCGCTCACCGGGCAGCCGTCCAAGCGGACCCCGTTCGAACCGATGCCGCCCGGCGTCGTACACGTGCCCTACGGCGACGCCGCGGCGCTGGAGGCGGCGGTCGACGAGGACACCGCGGCGGTGTTCCTGGAGCCGATGATGGGGGAGAGCGGCGTGGTGGTGCCGCCGTTCGACTATCTGGCCAAGGCGCGGGAGATCACCGCCCGCAAGGGTGCGCTGCTGGTGCTGGACGAGGTGCAGACCGGCATCGGCCGCACCGGGAAGTTCTACGCCCACCAGGCCGTCGGCATCGTGCCGGACGTGATCACCCTGGCCAAGGGCCTCGGCGGCGGACTGCCGATCGGCGCGGTGCTGGCCACCGGGCGGGCGGCCGATCTGCTCACCCCCGGCATGCACGGCACCACCTTCGGCGGCAATCCGGTGTGCGCCGCGGCGGCGCTCGCGGTGCTGCGCACCATCGATGAGACCGATCTGCTCTCCCACGTCGAGTCGGTGGGCAAGCGGCTCAGCGACGGCATCGAGCTGCTCGAGCATCCGCTCATCGAACGGGTGCGCGGTGCGGGCCTGCTGCTGGGCATCGTGCTCACCGACGAGGTGTCCGCGCAGGTCGAGGCGCGGGCGCGGGAGGCGGGCTACCTGGTCAACCCGGCCAAGCCCGATGTGATCCGGCTGGCCCCGCCGCTGGTGCTCACCGAGACCCAGGCGGACAATTTCGTCGCCGACCTGCCGGGGATCCTCGATGCCGCGCTCGCGGACGCGAAAGGGGCTGCGGCGCAATGACTTCCGTGCGGCATTTCCTGCGGGACGACGATGTCAGCCCGGCCGAGCAGGCCGAGATCCTCGCCCTCGCGGCCGAACTCAAGAAGTCGCCGTTCGCGCGGCGTCCGCTCGAGGGTCCGCGCGGCGTCGGGGTGATCTTCGAGAAGAACTCCACCCGCACCCGGTTCTCCTTCGAGATGGGCATCGCCCAGCTCGGCGGCCACGCGGTGGTCGTCGACGGCCGCGACACCCAGCTGGGCCGGGAGGAGACGCTCGGCGACACCGGCCGCGTGCTGTCCCGCTACGTGGACGCCATCGTGTGGCGCACATTCGAGCAGTCCCGGCTGGACGAGATGGCTGCCACCGCGACCGTGCCGGTGGTCAACGCGCTGTCCAATGAGTTCCATCCCTGCCAGGTGCTCGCGGACCTGCAAACCCTCGCCGAGCACAAGGGCGACCTGACCGGCCGCGAACTGGCCTACTTCGGCGACGGCGCCAACAACATGGCGCACTCGCTGCTGCTCGGCGGCGTCACGGCGGGTCTGAACGTGACCATCGCCGCGCCCGCCGGGTTCGAACCGCAGCCGTGGGTGGTGGAGGCCGCGCGCAAGCGGGCCGCCGAGACCGGCGCGACCGTCACGGTGACCGGCGATCCGGTCGCCGCCGCGTGGGGCGCCGATGCGCTGGTCACCGACACGTGGACGTCCATGGGGCAGGAGAACGACGGCCTGGACCGGGTTGGTCCGTTCCGGCCGTTCCAGCTCAACGCCGAACTGCTCGCGCACGCCAAATCCGATGCGGTCGTGCTGCACTGTCTGCCCGCGCACCGCGGCGAAGAGGTCACCGACGAGGTGCTCGACGGGCCGCACAGCGTGGTGTGGGACGAGGCGGAGAACCGCCTGCACGCCCAGAAGGCGCTGCTGGCCTGGCTGCTGGAGCGACGATACGGGGGCTCGGTGTGAGCGGTCGGGCCAGGAGGCGGCAGCGGGGCGAGGCGCGGTCGTGAGCGTGTCGCAGTCGGAATCGGGACGAAGCGGCCCGGCCATCGCGCGCACCCGCGCCGGGCGGCAGTCACGCATCATCGAACTGCTGTCGGCGCACGCGGTACGCAGCCAGACCGAACTGGCGGCGCTACTCGCCGCCGAGGGGATCGAGACCACCCAGGCCACGCTGTCACGCGACCTCGACGAACTGGGCGCGGTGAAACTGCGCGCGGCCGACGGCGGCGCGGGCGTCTACGTGGTGCCAGAGGACGGCAGCCCTGTCCGCGGCGTTACCGGCGGCACCGACCGGCTGTCCAAACTGCTCGGCGACCTGCTGGTCTCCACCGACGCCAGCGGCAACATCGCGGTCCTGCGCACCCCGCCCGGCGCGGCCCACTACCTGGCCAGCGCCCTGGACCGCGCGGCCCTGCCGTACATCGTCGGCACCATCGCGGGCGACGACACCATCGCCGTCATCGCGCGCGAACCCCTGACCGGTGCGGAAGTAGCCGCGAAGATCGAACAACTAGCCTGATCCGTCCCCGACTCCGTGATGCGGAAACGCTTCATGTTCCTCACTGCCCGAACTGATCCCTGGGTTGGCGTAGCTGTCCGGCCACCAGGTCGAGGACGGTCGTCGGACGCAGCCCGCCCGGGAGTTGGAAGACCGCTCCAGGTCCGAAGTTGAGGGCGGCGTCGAGGTCGAGGGCCGCCTGGATGAGGGCGAGGTGGGTGAAGGCCTGAGGGAAGTTGCCGATCTGGCGTCCACTCGGGTCGATCTCCTCGGAGTACAGCCCCAGGTGGTTGGCATACGTCAGCATCTTCTCGAAGGCGTACTGGGCCTCCTCCAGGCGGCCTGCGCGGGTCAGGGCGGCGACGTAGAAGAACGAGCACAGCGAGAAGGTCCCTTCCGATCCCCGCAGGCCGTCGGGCGAGGCGCTCGGGTTGTAGCGGTAGACCAGGCTGTCGGTGACCAGTTCTTCGTTCATCGCGTCCAGCGTGGACAGCCAGAGCGGGTCCTTGGGGGCGACGAAGCCGACCAGGGGCATCAGGAGGTTCGAGGCGTCGAGGACCTGGGTGCCCGGGTGCTGGGTGAAGGCGCCTCGCGAAGGGTTCCAGCACTTGCTCATGACCTGGTGGGAGATGGCGTCACGCGTGGATGCCCACCGCCGCACGTCGCCGGGCCGTCCTCGGGACTCCGCCATGCGAATGCCCCGCTCCAGGGCCACCCAGCACATCACCCGGCCGTAGGTGAAGTCCTGTCGTCCGCCGCGTGTCTCCCACACGCCCTCATCGGGCTGGTCCCAGTTCTCACACAACCAGTCCAGGATCTTCGTGAGCTCGAGCCAATCCTCGTAGCCGACCGCCTGGTACGGCTCGGCCAGGGCTATCGCGTCCATCACCTCGCCGTAGATGTCGAGCTGGAGCTGGCCGGCCGCCCCGTTCCCGATCCGTACCGGGCGAGACCCCCGGTAGCCTTCGAAATGGTGCAGGGTCTCCTCGGTCAGATCCGAGGACCCGTCCACTCGGTACATGATCCGGAGCGGCCCGGAGTCCCCGCCGACCTGCTCCGAGACCCGATCGGAAACCCATTTCAGGAACGCCGTCGCCTCATCGATGTACCCAAGGCCCAGCAGCGCGTAGACCGACGCCGAGGCATCCCTGATCCAGGTGTAGCGGTAGTCCCAGTTCCGCTCACCGCCGAGCTGTTCGGGAAGACCGACGGTCGGGGAAGCGACGAGCGCACCTGTCGGCGCGTAGGTCATGAGCTTGAGCGACATGGCTGAGCGATGAACCATCTCCCGCCACCGACCGTGGTAGGTGCACTTGCCGAGCCAGCCCCGCCAGAACCTGACGGTGTCTTCGAACAGCGCCATCGCCTCACCATGGGATACCGGCTGTGGGGCTCGGCTTGCCGCGGTCTCCAACAGGAACCCCCTGATCTCACCGGCCTCGAGGCTGAAGTCGAGTCGGACACCGTCGTCACGCGCGCGCTCCACGCCTGCGGCGCCGTGCAGAACGACGTCCTGCCCGTTCGCGCGAAAGACGGCGCCTTCACTCGTGAGTGACACCTCGTGGAGCTGCCGGGCGAAGTCGAAGCGCGGCTCGCACTCCAACCGGAAGGGCATTTCACCCCGCAGGCACCGCACCACCCGAACGATTTTGTGGTTCTGGCTCACTCTCGTCGGCTGGTCGACGGGCATGAAGTCGATGAGTTCCGCGATCCCGGCGTCGCTCATGAACCGGGTGATCAGGCACGCCGACTGCGGGAAGTACATCTGATTGGTCATGGTGTCGTCACGTGTCGACGTGATCCGGAACCGTCCTCCCTTTCGCGCGTCCAGGAGGGAGGCGAAGATGCTCGGGGAGTCGAAGCGCGGGGCGCAGAAGAAATCGATCGCCCCGTCCTTCGCGACGAGGGCGGCCGTCTGCAGGTCTCCGATGAGGCCGTGATCGCTGATGAGGGCGTAGTCGCTCACGTCGGGCTCCTTTGTCGGCTCGAAGACGACAGGTTGTGTGCCGACCCCACTCCGGGCGACCGGCCTGACGGGCGACCGGCGCGGTCCGCCCACCAGCAGGGTCGTCCCACTGGCCACTCGGACAGCCGGCCGATGGCGGATCGCGCATCCGTGTCTAGGGGTTTCGGGAGGCCGCTTTCGCGCACTCGCCGGCGTACTTGCGGGCGTCCAGAGCATCCAGGACCGCGAGCCGGGCGTTGTCGACGACCCATCCGGCGTAGGCGATCGCGTCGGACGCATCGGCCTCTGCGAAGTCGGCATCCGCCGCGGCCATGTTCGCGTCGATCCGGTCGTTACGTTTGTCGATCTTGGCCTTGACGTCCTCCATCTTCGCGCTGGCGTCGGCTCTTATCTGGGCCCACTTGCCCTGCTTCCGGCCTGCAGTCTCACCGACCTTCCGCTCGGCCGCCGTTCCTTCGAGATCGACCTGCGCCTGCCCGATGCGTTGCTCCAGCTTCTGCCGCGACTCGTTGGCCGCGACCTGCACTTGCGCGAGCCCGGCTGAGGTCCGCTTCTCCAGGCTCTCGAACTGCGTGAGTAGATCCATTGGTCCTCCCTCCCGGGGTTGTGGTACGTCGGCAGGCTTCCGGGCAACTGCTCGACGACTCCTCCTTCCAGCAACTCACACAGCTACGAGCAGCGCATCACCCTCGCCGGATGAGACTGACGAGGTTCGTCCACGAGGTGCACACATGAGCCGAGGTATCCGCTGGTCAGGGGCACATTTCTTTCGTCGTCGTACCGGGTCGCCGTGGACCGGGACGTAAGATACGGAAGTGTCAGGGTCAGCAACCCGCCAAGGGGGGCATGACGTGTCAGTCCGATGCCGACGAGCGGCCGACGATGTTCCGCGGAACCCGACCAGTGGGGTCTGCGAAGGCAACCCGAGGTCGCCATCGGTAGCTGGTGGCAGCCGGGGGAAAGCATCATGACCTTCCCCCCGAGGCCCCGGCCGAGCAGCGGCCCGGCCGAGCAGAGATCGGCCCGTGGTGGCTGGAGTGCCGTGGACCCACCGCTACGGCCGGTGTTGTTTGTCAACCCGAAGTCGGGCGATGGGGCGGCCGGCCGCGCGAGGGTTGCTGAACGGGCACGGGATCTCGGGATAAGGGTGGTCGTTCTCGATCCCGGCCAGAGCCTCACCGAGCGCGTCGAGGAGGCGGTGCGGCAGGGCGCGGACGCGCTGGGGATGGCTGGTGGCGACGGGTCCCTCGCGGTCGTGGCAGCGGCCGCCGCCGCGCAGGGTGTGCCGTTCATCTGCGTCCCAGCCGGGACGCGTAACCACTTCGCGCTCGACCTGGGAGTGAATCGGCAGGACGTGGCAGGTGCGCTCGACGCGTTCACCGATGGGGTCGAGCGCCGGATCGACCTGGCAGAAGTGAACGGCCGCGCATTCGTGAACAACGTTTCACTCGGGATCTACGGTGAGGCGGTCCGCCATCCGGCCTATCGCGACGCCAAGGTCCGCACTCTGATGGAGACGGCCGATCGGGTGGCAGGCCCCGGTGGAAGGACACCGGCGCTGCACCTCGTCGACGACGTAGGCCGGCAGCACGCTCAGCTGGCCGTTGTGCTGGTTTCGAACAATCCCTACGCGTTGGGCCCTCCTGTCCCGGGCAGTCGCCCGTCGCTCGAGAGCGGCCTACTGGGCATCGTCGTTCTCGACGCGCCGGATGCCAGGCGGCATCCGCCAGGGCGCGCTTGGAGCGCACCGGACTTCGAGGTCTTCGCCCCCGCGCCCGTGCACGCAGGTATCGACGGCGAGCCAGTGGTGCTGAACGCGCCGCTCAGGTTCGCCATTCGCCCGGCAGTGCTCCGCGTGCGCATCTCGTCGCGGCATCCTGGCGCAACACCCTCCGCTCGTCTGCGACCCACAAGGGCTCGGAACAGCGCTTCACCGTCCGTCCGCCGGCAGGCGGCGGAGTAGTCGGCCGGGGACGACGCCTTCGCGCCCTGGCGACCGATATCTGCGGTCGCGGACGCCCGCCATCATGGCCGACGTTCCGGCTCCGACGACCGAGCCGAGCACCACGTCACCGGGGTAGTGCACGCCAGTGTGAACCCTCGAATACGCCACCCCACCGGCGAGCAACCGGATCGGCACTGCCAGCGCCGGGTAGTGCCGGCCCACCGTATAGGCGAACGCGAAAGCCGAGGCGGCGTGACCGGACGGGAAGGACGCGGACTTCGGCATGGGAACGAGACGGGTTTCGAACGGCTCCGGGTCGGGTCGCTCCGGACGCCGCCGATGGGCGAGAGGCTTGAGGCCGAGATTCACGGTCGCTGACGTCGCACCGATCGCGAGCACACCTTCGAGCGCCACCCGGCGGCCACGTCCACCTCCGAGGGCGGCGATCACCGCGGCGATACCGAGCCACAGACGTGAGTAGTTCGCCGCCTTCGAAAGCCGGCGAAAGGCATCGTCCAACTGAGGCGTGGGAGTCAGCGCCACGGCTCGGTACGCCGCTCGGTCGACCGCTCCCAGCTCGCGCAACGCTTCCGCCCACGGGGACCTCGCACCCCGCTGGTCCTCGACCTTCCTCGCGATGGCGTCCCCGACCGTCTGCTGCTCGTCGATCCGCTCCGGCATACGGTGATAGTAGATCGGCCCGCTCATTGCAGCGCGTGCGTGGCCGAGCGCTGGTGGGCAGCGGCGACCTGCCCGCACCACCGAATCTCACACTCGGTGTGTCAGGTCGACCCCGTGGACACCGACCCCAATTGTGAATGGCCTTGCATCATCGTGCATAATCATTTGCAGAACGACGCGAGCCGGTCCAGGCTGGTCTCGAGGCGTCGGGGCCGGGCTTCCCACCGCTCGGACACCCGCCATACTGCTGATACACCTATCGAACATCGAGGAGCACACAGAACATGTCCGAGCGCGTCGTACTCGCCTACTCCGGTGGTCTGGACACCTCCGTCGCGATCAGCTGGATCGGCAAGGAGACCGGCGCCGAAGTGGTGGCCGTGGCCATCGACCTCGGCCAGGGCGGCGAGGACATGAACGTGGTGCGCCAGCGCGCCCTGGACTGTGGCGCCGTCGAGGCGATCGTGGTCGACGCCCGCGACGAGTTCGCCGACCAGTACTGCCTGCCCACCATCCAGGCCAACGCGCTGTACATGGGCCAGTACCCGCTGGTGTCGGCGATCAGCCGTCCGCTGATCGTCAAGCACCTGGTCGAGGCCGCCAAGTTCCACGGCGCGAGCACCGTCGCGCACGGCTGCACCGGCAAGGGCAACGACCAGGTCCGCTTCGAGGTCGGCATCGGCGCGCTCGCGCCCGACCTGAACGTGATCGCCCCGGTTCGCGACTACGCCTGGACCCGGGAGAAGGCCATCGCCTTCGCCGAGGAGAACGCGCTGCCGATCAACGTCACCAAGAAGTCGCCGTTCTCCATCGATCAGAACGTCTGGGGCCGCGCGGTGGAGACCGGGTTCCTCGAGGACCTGTGGAATGCCCCGACCAAGGACGTCTACGACTACACCTCCGACCCGACGGTCAACTTCGAGGCTCCCGACGAACTCATCGTCACCTTCGACAAGGGCGTGCCGGTGGCCATCGACGGCCGCCAGGTCAGCGTGCTCGAGGCGATCGTCGAGCTGAACCACCGCGCGGGCCGCCAGGGCGTCGGCCGGCTGGACATGGTGGAGGACCGCCTGGTCGGCATCAAGAGCCGGGAGATCTACGAGGCCCCGGGCGCCATCGCGCTGATCACCGCGCACCAGGCCTTGGAGCACGTCACCATCGAGCGCGAGCTCGGCCGCTACAAGCGGCAGGTCGAGCAGCGCTGGGGCGAGCTGGCCTACGACGGCCTGTGGTTCTCCCCGCTCAAGCGCGCGCTGGACGCCTTCATCCTGGACACCCAGCAGCACGTCTCCGGCGACATCCGGATGGTGCTGCACGGCGGCTCCGCCGTGGTCAACGGCCGCCGCTCGGAGCAGTCGCTCTACGACTTCAACCTGGCCACCTACGACGAGGGCGACACCTTCGACCAGTCCCTGGCCAAGGGCTTCGTCCAGATCCACGGCCTGTCCTCCAAGGTCGCCGCCCGCCGCGACCTGAACCAGAAGTAGGCCTCCAGGCGTGCCGGTGCCGCAACGAGCACCGGCCCCGCCGACAGCTCCCGCGAAGGGTGGCCTCGAACCAGAATTCGCGCTGCACCGCCTCGACTTCGGCGGCGGTGGGGTAGGTAGGAGTGTGGCTTCCCGTGGTCTCGAATCGCGTTCGGAGTGTGCTGACAGGGCGACAGTGCGCCCCGAAAGCATCGCCCCGGCGCGCGAGGCCGCTCTCGGCAGCTGGTGTCGAGCAACCACCGAAGCTGTGTCGAGCAGGAACGACTCGACCCGCGCGCCGACACAACAACTGGTTCCTCGGGCCAACGCAACGACTGAGTCGCGAGTCAACACACCAGTTGATCCCGCAAACCAACGCACAACTGATCTCGCGAATCAACGCACCAACTGATCTCGCGAATCAACGCACCAACTGATCTCGCGAATCAACGCACCAACTGATCTCGCAAGAACATGGGTAACTCACCGGGTACGCCCAAACCCGACCGACACCCAACGCAAGACCTGAACGCAAACCGACCACCCACCCAACTGGTACGGCCTGAATACCCGGAGAGGCGGAACAGCATGAGCACGAACCAAGGTGCGCTCTGGGGCGGGCGATTCGCCTCCGGACCGGCCGAGGCCATGGCCGCGCTGAGCAAGTCGACCCATTTCGACTGGGCGCTGGCCCCCTACGACATCCGCGCGTCGAAGGCGCACGCGCGGGTGCTGCACAAGGCCGGGCTGCTCTCCGACGCCGACCTGTCCGGCATGTTGGACGGGCTGGACCGCCTCGCGGCGGACGTGGCGTCCGGCGCGTTCGGCCCCGCCGAGTCGGACGAGGACGTGCACGGCGCGCTGGAACGCGGTCTGATCGAACGGGTCGGCGCCGAGCTCGGCGGCCGGTTGCGGGCGGGGCGTTCGCGCAACGACCAGGTGGCCACACTGTTCCGGATGTGGCTGCGCGACGGCGTGCGCCGGGTGGCCGCGGGCGTGCTGGCCGTGGTCGACGCGCTGGTGGAGCAGGCTGCCGCCCATCCGGACGCGGTGATGCCCGGCAAGACCCACTTGCAGGCGGCGCAGCCGGTGCTGCTGGCTCACCATCTGCTCGCGCACGCCCATCCGCTGCTGCGCGACCTCGACCGGCTGCGCGACTTCGATCGCCGCGCGGCGGTGTCGCCCTATGGTTCCGGCGCGCTGGCGGGCTCCTCGCTCGGTCTCGACCCGGATGCGATCGCGGCGGAACTGGATTTCGACGCGGCCGCCGCCAACTCGATCGACGCCACCTCGGCGCGGGACTTCGCCGCCGAGGCCGCGTTCGTGCTGGCCATGATCGGCGTCGACCTGAGCCGGATGGCCGAAGAGGTGATCCTCTGGAGCACACCGGAGTTCGGCTATGTCACGCTGGCCGATGCCTGGTCCACCGGCTCGTCGATCATGCCGCAGAAGAAGAACCCGGACGTCTCCGAGCTGACCCGCGGCAAGGCGGGCAGGCTGATCGGTAATCTCACCGGCCTGCTGGCCACCCTCAAGGCGCAACCGCTTGCCTACAACCGCGACCTGCAGGAGGACAAGGAACCCCTGTTCGACTCGGTCGCGCAGCTGGAACTGCTGCTCCCGGCCATCGCGGGGCTGGTCTCGACGCTGACCTTCCACACCGATCGCATGGCCGAACTCGCGCCCGCGGGTTTCACGCTGGCCACGGATATCGCCGAATGGCTTGTCCGCCAGGGCGTTCCGTTCCGGGTCGCGCACGAGGCCGCGGGCGCCTGCGTGCGCGCCGCCGAGGCCCGCGTCGTCGGTCTGGACGAACTGACCGACGAGGAGTTCGCCGCGATCGACCCGGCGCTGACCGGGAAGGTGCGCGAGGTGCTCACCGTGCAGGGCTCCATCGCGTCCCGCAACGCCCGGGGCGGCACGGCCGGTGTCCAGGTCGCGGCGCAGCTCGCGGAGGTGCGCGAGGCGGCGGGTGCGGCGCGGGCCTGGCTGGACTGAACCCGGGCTGCGCCTGCTGTCGCGCGCCTCGGCCTATCCGACGACGGTGATGTCGGCTCCGCTGAACAGCAGATCGCTACGGCGCCGGGTGCCCGCACCGAACCGCGGCGCCGGTTCGGCCTGCGGCGTCAGCTCGCGCAACTGCCGGAGAAACACCTCGACCGCCAGCGTGGCCATGCTCTTGCCGGGACAGACATGTCTGCCGAACCCGAAGGTCAACGGCAACTTGCCGGTCCTGTCCAGCGCCAGGCAGTCGGGGAACGCCTCCGGGTCGCGGTTCGCCGCGGCGAACATCACGAGCAACGGCCCTGCGGGCAGCCGCGTGCCGCTGGACAGCACGACCGGCGTTCTGGCCTGACGTTTCCATGCCACCAGTCCCGGATCGAGTTGGAGGATCTTCGCCGCGACGCGTGTGCCGCCGTTCGGCTCGGCGAGCAGATCCCACCAGACGCGGTCCGGGTCGCCGAGCAGTCGCTGGACGCCTTGCTGAATGCTGCCGCTCACCGTGTGCACTCCTGCGGCCAGTGAGTTCGCCATGGCCGACACCGCGATCCGATGGGAGAGCCCGGCGTCACGCAATGTGCGGGCGAACCCGGTCGCCTCGCTGCCACGGCCCTCCCGCACCGCTCTGCCGCTCACGGTGAACAGCCAACCGAGCGCGCTCACCGCGTCGGCCAGTTCGCGTCCGCGCATCATCCGGCCGAGCAGTCCCGATTGCGCTCCGCTCCAAGCGGCCACGTTCGGCCAGTCCGATGCGGGCAATCCGACCGCCGCGCCGACGGTCCGGGCGGCATAGCCGATCGACAACGCGGTCACGTCCAACGGCGAGCCGGGCCGGAATCCCGCGTCGCGCACCGCCGCGTGGAAGTGCTCGACCATCGTGGCGGCCCGGGCGGGCCGATCGGCGGGGGAGATGGTGAAATGCCCGGCAGGCCCCGCCATGGTGTTCCACACCCGCTTGTGCAACAGGTCGTCGGACAGATTGGCGGTCGCCTTCGCCGGTGGCGGAACCAGGTGGCGGATGAAATGCGGGATGGCGCGGGGCGTCGCCGCGATGCGCGCGTAACCGACCAGGGGGTCCAGCGAATTCGCGTTGGAGATGCCCGGCGTCGTCGCGTCCAGAACCTCGCGCACGTCGTCGTACTTCCAGATCATCCGAAGCCCGGACCGGTGCGCGTAGCTCGGTTCCGGCCACTCGTGCAAGCGCCGGTACCTCTCGTCGCGCTCGGCGTACGGCAACTCGTTGCAGGTCACTTCGTCGAAGGGAAAACCGGTCACCGCAACGTTCGAGCTACGCATCGGCCGAGCGTATCGCCACGTCGACTCCGGGCGCCGGTCCGCGAATCCCCGGCACTGGGAGGGCCGGTGCCCACCGCTGCCGGGGCCGAGGCCGCGTCGCGGCGGTGACTAGGCTGCGAAAATGACCTTGTTGCTGCTCGCCTTGGCCATCGCCTCCGAGGTGACCGCGACCGTTTCACTGAAACTGTCCGACGGATTCACGAAACTCGTCCCCTCGATCTTGGTGGTCGTCGGCTATTGCGCGGCGTTCTTGTTCCTCGCCCAGGCATTGAAGCGGGGCATGCCGATCGGGGTGGCCTACGGCATCTGGTCGGCGGTCGGCGTCGCCGCGATCGCGCTGATCGGCGTGCTGTTCCTGAACGAGCGGCTCACCCTCGTCCAGGTCGGCGGCATCGGGCTGGTGATACTCGGCGTGCTGGCCCTGGAACTCGGCGGCGCGCACTGACCTCCGGTCCGATGGCTCGCCGCGTCATTCCGATACTCGGACGCCGTATCCCGCGTTCGCCAGGGCGGTGAGCACGTCGTCGCGATGATCGGAACCTCGTGTCTCCAATGTGAGCGCCACTTCGACCTCGTCCACCGCCAGCCACGTCCCGGTTCGGGAATGCGCCACGTCGACCACACTGGCGCCCGTCTTACCCACCACCGCCAGCAGCGCCCCCAGGGCACCGGGGCGATCGGAAATCGTCACGCGTACCGCGAGATAGCGACCTGCCGCGCTCAGGCCGTGCCCGATCACCCGGGTCAGCAGCAACGGGTCGATATTGCCGCCGGACAGGATCGCGCAGACCGGCCCGCGCAGGTCGAGTTCCTCCGGCGCGCGGCTCATCAGAGCGGCGACCGCCGCGGCGCCCGCGGGCTCGACGATCAGCTTCGCGCGTTCCAGGCACAGCAGCAGCGCCTGCGACAGCGCTTCCTCGTCCACCGTCACGATCTGCGAAACATGCTGGGCCACATGATCGAACGGCACTCGGCCGGGCTGTCCGACCGCGATGCCGTCGGCCATCGTCGACATCCGCTCGACCCGGACCGGGCGGCCCGCCGCCAGTGAGTCCGGCCAGGCGGCCGCTTCGGCCGCCTGTACCCCGATGACGCGGACCTCCGGCGCCAGATGCCGCAGCGCGACCGCGACCCCCGCCAGCAGCCCTCCGCCGCCGGTGGGCACGAGCACCGTGCCGACCTGCGGCAGCTGTTCGGCGATCTCCCGGCCGACGGTGGCCTGGCCTGCCACGATATCGGGATGGTCGAACGGATGGATCAGCGTCGCGCCCGACCGGTCGGCGAAATCCAGGGCGGCCTCCAGTGATTCGTCGATCGTCTCGCCCACCTGGCGGACTTGCGCGCCATACGCCTTGGTCGCCGTCACTTTGGGCAGCGACGCACCGACCGGCATGAACACCGTCGACGCGATGCCGAGCGAAGCCGCCGACCACGCGACGCCTTGCGCGTGGTTACCCGCGCTCGCGGCCACGACGCCGCGCTCGCGCGCCTCCGGTGGCAGATTCGCGATCCGGTTGTAGGCCCCGCGCGGCTTGAACGAACCGGTGCGCTGCAAGTTCTCGCACTTCAGCCACACCTGAGCGCCCACACGCTCGGACAACACTCGCGAGGCCAGCAGCGGCGTGCGCCGGATCACCGGGTCCAGCAGCCGTGCGGCCGCCGCGATCCGCGGCATGTCGACCGTCTCCATATCGCCATGCTGCCACTCGGGCGGGCGAGATCAGGCGGCTGCGGCGAGGTTGTGGGCCAGCGCGCCCAACCGCGCCAGGCGCGCGTCGCCGAGCGGGGTGATCCGGCTGCCGAGGCGATTGGTGACGAAGCCGAGCGACATCCCGGTCGCCGGGTCGGCGAAACCGCCGGAGCCGCCGAGGCCGAAATGGCCGAAGGCCGAGATCGGTTCGGCCTTGGACGGCTTCATCGGCACGCCGTGGTAACCCAGGGCCCACGGAATGCGGAAGGCCAGCACGTAGTCGGGGGTGAACACTTGCCGCCGGGTGATCTGCTCGATGGTGTCCGGGCGCAGCAGCTGGTAGCCGTCCAGTTGTCCGCCGTTGGCGAGCGCGCCGTACACGCGGGCCAGCGCGCGGGCGGAGAAGACGCCGTTGAGGCCGGGCATCACCGAATCGTGCAGGCGCGGATCGGCCACCAGCTCGGCGAAACCCACCGGGGTGGTGTCGGCCGCGGCCGCGAAACGGGTGCGGGCGAGCATCCGGGAACCGCGCTCCCAGCTCATACCGGCGACCGTCAGGCGCGGGAAATTGGTGGCGATGCGCCCGCGCTCGGAAGCCGGGACGCGAAACCAGAGTTCCTCGGCCGCGATCGGTTGCGCGATCTCGCTGCGCAGCACTTCGGTGAAGTCCGCTCGGGTCACCCGGCGCACCAGCTCCGCGGCGAGGTGCCCGTAGGTGATGCCGTGGTAGCCGCTGGTGATCTTGTGCCGCGGATCGGGCGCGGCGGCCGCGAGCGCCGCGGTGACCGCGGCGTCGTCGAAGAATCGCTCGACCGGGCCGGGCAGCAGCCCGCGCAAGCGATGCAGCCCGGCCCGGTGGGTCAGCATGGCCCGGACGCTGATGCGCTCTTTGCCCGCCGCCGCGAACTCCGGCCAGTAGGTCGCGAGCGGCTCGTCGTAATCGATCAGGCCGCGCTCGGCCAGACGATGCACCAGCGTGCTGGCGATCCCCTTGCCGGTCGAGAACGCCATCGCCACGGTGTCGTGCGCCCACGGGACATCGGGATGCGCGTATCCGGCCCAGACGTCGACCACCGGCTCGCCGTGCAAGTAGACCGCCAGCGCGCCGCCGCCGTCGGACGGACGCCGGAACAACCGGTCGAACTCCGCCACCAATCGCGCGAAGCGGCGATCTACGAACTGCCCTGCCGAAACTGTCATCGGAACCCTGTGTCTGTCTCTCAGCGCCTACGGCGTCGCGAACAATCCAATGCTAGGTGCCGTCGCGCCCGAGACCGGTGGGCGGGACCGTTCCCCACCACGCGACCGGTCGGTTCTGTGAGAAGACGTTTCCTGACCGTCACACGGTTGACCGGAAACGCAACACGCTTCTCCTAGCGTGTTGTCATGCCCCCGAGACGACGTTCGGCGCTGCTCGCGAGGTTGGTCGTCGATACACCCGGCCGCCCACAGATCATCCTCGGCGAATTACGCCGGGTGATCCTCGACGGAGCGGTGCCGCCCCGCACGGTCATCCCGCTGCGCGAGGTGGCGGAACTGTTCGGGGTGAGCCATATTCCGGTGCGCGAGGCGCTCAAGACGCTGATCGGAGAAGGGCTTGTCATGCACGAGCCGCACGCCGGCTACACGGTGGCGCAACTGACCGCCGCGGAATTGCGCGAAATGTACATCGTGCGGGAGACCCTGGAGACGGCCTCGCTCGCCGCGGCCGCCAGGAACCACTCCGCCGACGACCGCGCGGAGCTGCTGGAGGTGAACGCGAGCCTGGAAGAGGCGATTCGCGAGGACGACCCCGCCGCCTACCATCGCAGGTCGCGCACCTTCCACGTGGCGCTGACCCGCCCGTCGCGCATGTTCCGGCTGCTGCACATGCTCGAATCGGCATGGAACGTCACCGAGCCCGTGCAGTCGATGGTGCACATCGGCCGGGCCGACCGGGTGCGGCTGCACACCGATCACGCGTTGATGCTGGACGCGTTCCTGGCCCGGGACGTCGAACGCCTGCTGCTCGTCGCCGAACAGCACCATCGCAGGCTGGAATCGGTGATCGCGACCTTGCCCACGGATACCGGGCTGCTCGCGCCGGAAGATATATCTGCCGCGCAATAGCCGGGCAATAACCGCGCAATGGACGGGCAATAGCCGATTCCTACCGTCGTTTCGATCACAGTTTCACCCTTCGGATGGGAAACGCCATGACCGAAACCATCGCTCCACCCGCGCCCGTGCGGAGCACGACCGCTCCCGTCGACTACGACCCGCGGCTCACCAACGACGACCTCGCGCCGCTGCGCAAGCAGAACTGGGGCTCCTACAACATCTTCGCGTTCTGGATGTCCGACGTGCACAGCGTCGGCGGCTATGTCACCGCGGGCAGCCTGTTCGCGCTCGGTCTGGCCGGCTGGCAGGTGCTTGTGGCCCTGCTGATCGGCATCACCCTGGTGTATTTCTTCTGCAACCTGGTGGCCAAGCCCAGTCAGGTGACCGGCGTGCCGTATCCGGTGATCTGCCGCAGCGCGTTCGGCGTGCTGGGTGCCAACATCCCGGCGATCATCCGCGGGCTGATCGCGGTGGCCTGGTACGGCATTCAGACGTTCCTCGCCTCGGCGGCACTGGATGTCGTGCTGGTGAAGTTGTTCCCGTCGCTCGCGCCCTACGCGGTGGCGAGCGATTACGGGTTCCTCGGCCTGTCGCTGCTCGGCTGGGGCAGCTACCTGACGCTGTGGGTGGTGCAAGCCTGCGTCTTCTGGCGGGGAATGGAGTCCATCCGCCGATTCATCGACTTCTGCGGACCCGCGGTGTACGTGGTGATGTTCGTGCTGTGCGGTTACCTGATCGCGAAAGCCGGTTGGGGCGCCATAGATCTGAACCTCAGCGCCGTGCGATACACCGGATGGGACTCGGTGCCGGTGATGCTCGGCGCAATCGCGCTCGTGGTGTCCTACTTCTCCGGGCCGATGCTGAACTTCGGGGACTTCTCCCGGTACGGAAAGTCCTTCGCGGCGGTGCGCCGGGGCAACCTGCTCGGTCTCCCGCTGAACTTCCTGTTGTTCTCGTTGCTGGTGGTGATCACCGCCTCGCTGACGGTGCCGGTCTACGGTGAGCTGATCACCGACCCGGTCGCCACGGTGGCGCGCATCGACAGCACCTTCGCGATCATGCTCGGCGCGCTCACCTTCACCGTCGCCACCATCGGCATCAACATCGTCGCGAACTTCATCTCGCCCGCCTTCGACTTCTCGCACGTGAGCCCGCAGCGCATCAGCTGGCGCGCGGGCGGCATGATCGCCGCGGTGGGCTCGGTGCTGATCACGCCGTGGAACCTCTACAACAACCCGGAGGTCATCCACTACACGCTGGAGGTGCTCGGCGCCTTCATCGGCCCGCTGTTCGGCGTGCTCATCGCCGACTACTACCTGGTACGCAAGCAGCGCGTGGTGGTGGACGACCTGTTCACCATGTCCAGCGGCGGCCGCTATTGGTATCGCGGGGGATACCACCCGGCGGCGGTGATCGCGACGGCGATCGGTGCGCTGGTCGCCGTCGTACCGGTGCTGGCGAAGGACGTCACCGGGATGTACACCGCGGCGCAGTACAGCTGGTTCATCGGCTGCGGTCTCGGCTTCGCGGCGTACTACCCGCTGGCCACCCGGACCGGGCGGGCAGAGCGGGAGAGCGCGGCCTGATGCGCATCCGTGTGGTCAATCCGAATACCACCCGGGCGATGACCGACACGATCGAGCAGTGTGCCAGGGCCGTCGCGGGTCCTGGCACACTGCTCGACGCGGTGACCTCGGAGATGGGACCGGCTTCGATCGAGAGTCATTACGACGAAGCGCTGAGCGTCCCCGGCCTGCTCGCCGCGATCCGGCGGGGCGAGGCCGAGGGCGTCGACGGCTACGTGCTGGCCTGCTTCGGCGACCCGGGTCTGGACGCCGCGCGCGAACTGGCCGGGGGACCGGTGATCGGGATCGCCGAGGCCGCCATGCATACCGCCGCCCATCTCGGTCGCGGGTTCAGCGTGGTCACCACGCTGGGCCGGACCGTCGGCCGGGCGGCCGATCTGGCGGAACGTTACGGGATGCGGCGCTTCTGCCGCGGCATCCACGCCTGCGAGATCCCGGTCCTCGCTCTCGACACCGATCCGGACGCGCGCAAGATCGTCATCGAAGCGTGCCGGGAAGCGGTCGAGGCGGACGGGTCCGACGTGATCGTGCTGGGCTGCGCGGGGATGGCCGATCTGTGTGCCCAGGTACGCGCCGAGGTCGGCGTGCCGGTGGTGGACGGTGTGGCCGCGGCGACGCTGACCGTCCAATCGCTGCTCACGCTGGGTCTGCGCAAGTCGGGTCGGGGCGAGTTCGCCGCACCGCCGCCCAAGCCGTACACCGGCGCGCTGCGATCCTTCGGCGCCTGAGCGGGAGGTCAGGCGGCCACGGCGGTGGCGAGCTTGCGCAACTCGGCGTCGGGGTCGGCCACGTCCACCACGAGCCGTGTGACATCGGCGCCCGCCAAGTCGATACGGATGGCGTGTCCGTCGAATCGGGTGTCCCAGAATTCCTTGCGGCCCTTGCCGCGAAACGTTCCAGCCGCGATCACACCGGGGAAGAACGTGCCGGGGGCACGCACCCACGGCGGGCGGCGGTCGACGCCGGCCATGCCGAGGGCGGTGACGGCGGACAAGTCGAAGGTCAGCTGGTCGCGCAGCGCCAGCAGTTGATGCGCACCGAGCACGTGGACCTTCACCGTCGTTCCGGTGACCTCGAATTCGACCATCACGCACCTCATTTTCACCGCGAACTCGTACAACTCCAACGATGCAGAACGGTTCTGGTCACAGCCTGTGCCGTTCCTATGAGTTCTCTCAGTTTCGGTCCATGTTGTTACAACGATATGCGCATCTATGGATGTGATCACGCAGGCCGACCGCGCCCACCAGCGTGAATGTCGCGCTACAGACCGGCCTGGAAAGGGAAACCGCACGAGTTCACGGGCTGGATCGAGGCAGCCGCGCAGTCGGCGAGATGCGTTGGGCTGCCTCGGGCCAGGACCGGATCTCAGCGGCGATCAGGGCGCCGAAATCCCCGTGACGTGCGCGCGCTCCGCGACGTCGAGGACACCGGCCAGCCATGGGGTGTAGGCGCCGGGGTTGTCGGCCAGCGCGTCGCGCAGCGCGTCCGGTTGAATCCAGGCGAAGTCGGCGACCTCGGCCGGGTCCGGCCGAGGGGTGCCGATGTCGAGCCGCCCGATCAGAACGTGATCCCATTCCGATTCGACGCGGCCGGTGCGCGGGTCCGCCGCGTGGTAGCGGTAGATCCCTGCCTCGGTGAGCGCGATCGTCAGGCCCATCTCCTCGGCCAGCCGCAGCCCCGCCGCGGTAGCGACGGGTTCGCCGGGTGCGGGGTGGCCACAGCAGGTGTTGGCCCACAGCGAGGGGAACCTGGTCTTGACCGCCGCGCGTTGCTGCAGGAGCACCCGGCCCGCCGAGTCGAACAGCAAGACGGAGAACGCGCGGTGCAGTCGTCCCGGGGCCAGGTGGGCCTCGGCGACCGTGCACGCGCCGACCGCGCGGCCCGCGTCGTCGACGAGCTCGACGGGCAGGGCCTCGCGGTCGGTGTACGGCTGGGCGAGCGTGTCGGTCACCTGCCCACCTTATCGGCGGCGATGAGCAGATAGTGGAAGCTCCCCTCCCGGTACGCGGTCAGGAACGGCTTCTCGACCCCCGTGGCGAGCTCGGATTTCGTGCGCAACTCCCAGTACGGGATGGTCGCCGTGGTGAGTTCGGTCACGGCGATGGGCACCAGGTTGTTCGCGGCCAGGGCGCGGAAGTACTCGCCGCGCGGATGGATCATGCAGCCGTAGTGCGCGTCGATCCAGCTGACCGAGGACGAGCGGCCGCCGGTCACGTCGTTGGAGCAGCCGGTGATGCACACGTAGCGTCCGCCCGGCTCCAGCAGCCGGGAGAACTCGCTGAACAGATCGAACAGGTCCACGTACATCGTGGTCTCGTTGGTCCAGATCCCACGCATGGAGCCGGTCTCGAAGCCGGTGTCGAGCATGTTGCGGAAGTGGAACCGCACCTTGTCCGCCACGCCGCGGTGGACGGCCTGGTCATTGGCGAAGCCGACCTGGTATTCGGAAATGGTCACGCCGTCGACCTGGCAGCCGAACCGTTGATTGGCCATGAAGCTGGTGCCGCCGCGGCCCGAGCCGCCGTCCAGCAGCCGGTCGCCGGGCCGGACGTCGCCGAGGTGGTCGAGCAGGAAGTCCGCCTGCGCGGTCTCCAGCCGGTGCAATTCGGCGACGATGCGTTCCTCGCGGGTGTCCTCCGGGCCGGTCAGCACCGACGGGTCCGGATCACCGATGCCGTAGTGGTGGTGGTAGAGCCCGTCGACCTCACCGAGTTTGGTGTTGACCCGGTCGTCGTTCGGGTTGTTGTTCCAGTACGCGGCGACGGACTTCTGGTAGCTGGTACGCAGAACGGTCCCGGTCTCCGGGTTGAGCATGGTCATGCGCGATCATCCTCTCTCGGTGCGGTACTGCTTCGTTGCTCTCTTACGGGTGGCTCTGGTGCGGGTCGCGATAGCGTTTGCTGTCGGCGTGCCAGGCGCGGTTGCCTCCCATCCAGGCCCACAGGCCCGCGAGGAAGCGGCGTAGTTCCGGGGAGCCCAGCGCGGCGAGGGGGGCCGCTTCCCGTTCGAACCGGTGCACCAGTTCGTCGTGCACCTCTGCGGTGCGCAGCACGGCCTCCCGGCGCGAGCAGCGCTCCTCGGCGGCGAGGACGGTCGGCAGATTGAACTCCCTGCCGTTGGAGAGGTCCTCGCGCGCCATCGAGTACAGGTCGTTCACCATCTGGCTGGCCAGCGCCGCGGTGGTGACCACGCGGCGCACCGCGGGATCGGTGTACTCGGCCGCCTGCAACTCGTAGCCGCCGACCACATCGGTGGGCGCCATGCACGGCAGGAAGCTGTGCGGTTGCCGATTGGTGAGGTACTCCCATACCGGCGGCATCCGTCCCGCCGCGCGCCAGCCCGCTTCGGCTCCGAGCGCGATGAACCACCCCGCTATCTCGGTGCGCAACCGGGCCAGTTGCGCCGGGCGCGCGTAGTGCGCCAAGTGCTCGAAGGACGTGCGGAACGCGCGCAGGATCGGATCGGCTTCGAGTGCCGCCTCGAGCTGGGCCACGTAACGCGCGGGAAGGTGGACCGGATCCATGGCGGCGGCCGCCAATTCGAGCCGGGGTCCCAACTCCGCCTCGGCGCTGGAGGGCGTGCCGTCCGGAGCCCGGTCGTCGGCATCCTCCTCGCAGTAGTAGTCGTCGACGGACCATTCCGAGACCGCGCACTTCGCCGCCGCCAGCAGCCGGTCGGCATCGTCGCAGTCCGGATGGGCGAGCATGATCAACCGGCCGAAATCGGCGTCGCGCAATTCGCCCAGCCGGCCCTCGTACAACCCGATGTTCCTGGCCCAGTCGACGATGCCGGTGTTGACGGCCTCGGCGAGAGCCGGATCGTCACGCAACGGCGGCGGGCAGTACAGCGGCGGAATCGGATCCTGCCGATCGCGATCCACCGTGGCGGTGTCGGATCCGGTCGGCCCGCGGGGGATACGCGCGGGCCCGCCGCCGTCCGATCCGGTTCGCGGCTGCGTCGTCAGCGTGGCCGTGCGCGGTGACGACGCGAGACCGTGTATTCCGAGTGACGCCGACGCCGTGCCGAGCCCGGTGGGTCCGGTGGGAATGCGTGGCGCCGCAGGTAACAGTGCTCGTCCCGCCGGGAGCGGCCCCGGCGCGGTAGGGCGGGCTGCCGCTGCCTCCACGCCGGTTGCGGCCTCCGGCACGCCGGCGTGTACCCCGGCGGAGGAGGCCGGCGGCACGGAGGACGTGGCAGGCGCCGTGCCGGTCCGGGGGAGCAGTAGGGCGGCGGCGCCCAGGCCGGATGGACCGAGTAGCGCGTGCGGTGCCACACTCTTCTGCACCGCCGGGGGCGAGATATCCGCCGGGTCAGCCGTTTTCGTCGACAACAGTTCGGCCGGAGCGGCGGTCCGGGTATTGGTGAGCAGCGCGACGACGGTGGCGGCCACCTCATCGGTGGCGTGCGCCGCCGCGGCGCGGGAGAGCACGGACATGCCCATCACCCCGGTCAGTCGGCTTGCCGGGCGACCGAGACGTTGTCGAGCACGCCGAGGGCGTCGGGCACCAGCACGGCCGCCGAGTAATAGCAGCTGATCAGGTAGGAGATGATCGACTGGTCGTCGATGCCCTTGAAGCGCACGTTGAGGCTCGGCTCGTATTCGTCCGGAATCCCGGTCTGGTGCAGACCGATCACGCCCTGGTCCTTCTCTCCGGTACGCATGGCCAGGATCGAGGTGGTCTGGGTGTCGCTGATCGGGATCTTGCCGCACGGGAGGATCGGCACGCCTCGCCACGCCGGAACACGGTGCCCGTCCACCTCGACCGGATCCGGATAGAGTCCGCGCTTGGTGCATTCGCGTCCGAACGCGGCGATCGCCTTCGGATGAGCCAGAAACAATTTCGTGCTGCGGCGCATGCTGAGCAGTTCGTCGAAGTCGTCGGGCGTGGGCGCGCCGGACTCGGTATAGATGCGCTGCTTCAGATCGCAGTTGTGCAGCAGACCGAAGTCGGGGTTGTTGACCAGGTCGTATTCGCGGCGTTCGTAGAGGGCTTCGATGGTCAGGCGCAGCTGCTGCTCGACCTGATTCATCGGGTCGTTGAACAGGTCGGCGACTCGGGTGTGCACCCGCAGGACGCTCTGCGCCAGGCTGAGCTCGTATTGGCGCGGGGAGGCGTCGTAGTCGACGAACGTGCCTTCCAACAGCGGCTCGCCCGCGTGGCCCGAGGAGATCGCGATGTCCGCCTCGCCCTTGTTGTTCTGCGGGTGGGCGGGCGCGGAAGCCACGCGAGAAAGTTGCTCGCGCAATGCCGAAGTCCTGTCGATGAACTCCGTCAGCGATCGCCGCGGAAGCACCAACATGGTCGTCCGCGTGACCGTCTTGAGTGTGACCGGCCAGATCGCCGACGGTTCGGTCAGTAACGCGTCGCCGAAGAAGTCACCGCCGCCGAGGATGCCGAGCTTCGTCTGCTCGCCGTATTCGCCCGAACCTATTTTGCTCACTTTGCCGTGGACGATCAGCAGAATCTGATCCATCGGATTGCCGAATTCCGCTACCACAATGCCGGGTTCGAGATCGCGCTGTTCGAAACGGTCTGCGAGGGCGCGCAGCACGTCCTCGTCATCGAATCCGCGCAGTGCCGGAAGCTCTTGCAATTCCAGGGGAATGACGCGTGCGGTGGAGCCGTCGATGACGAATTCCACCTCGCCATTGCCCACGGTGTGGGTCAGGCGGCGGTTCACTCGGTAGACACCGCCGTCGACCTGCGTCCACGGCAGCGCGCGAGTGAGCCATCGCGAGCTGATGCCCTGCATCTGCGGTTCGGATTTGGTGGTGTGCGCGAGCAGGCCCGCCGTGCTGGTGCTCAGGCTCTTGCGCATGTTGTTTTCCGTTTGGACTGGCATTTCAATGGTCATGCGTGGTCCTCACCTCGAGACGCCACCGAGACGTGGTGACGGGTTTTGGGGCAGGGGGATTCAGGATCGTCGATAGTTCAGAGTCGCCGGGTGTTCACATCAAACAGCAGCGGGGCATGCCCGCGGAGAGCTCATCGAACGAAATTGCCTACGCGCCAGGGCGTTCCAGACGTGATCGATGGTAGACGGCGAAAGCCGCTGTGCACAGAAAAATTTCGAAGATCGTTCCACCGCCCGCCGGATGGTCACGACACGCGGTCGATTCCGGCAACGGAGGGTTGCCGCATGGGCCGAGCCGAATTGCCTTCGGGTAGCGGAAAATCAGCTACCTGAGCGTCGGCGGCCTGTCCGCGCGTCGAGCCCGGCGCTCTATGTCGGCGGTCGGCTGTCCGAGCGGGTATCGCAACGCGCCGCGACATCCGGCGGTCTCGAGTGGTGTTCGTACCCGGGATGCGGCCGCATGGAAGACTCGCTTCGAAGCCTGGGGCTTGTGTGCCGTCGGCATCCGTCCGGCCGCGCAACCCCGGATCGCTGTGCGCCCGGACCGGCGCGGGAACGGGTGCCGGGCGGCCGGGCACACTGGTGGCGCAGAACTGTCCGCTGCCGGAGGCCGGGGCCTACCGTCATGGGGTGTTCCCTGGTCGATACGTGACCGCCGGAGCGCCGACCGCGGCAACCTGGCATGTGACGTGTCACAGCGGACACATAATGGACAGGTGGTGTGGGAAGCTCGTCTGAACACGTCGCCGTGTGTGATGCGGGTCACGTTAGGGTAGGGCCAGGAGCGATGGTGAAGTTGAATGCGAAGGTTGTGGTCGGCTCGGTACAGCGGTTGATGGCGACCGCGCAGAACGGCCTGGAGGTCATCCGCTTCGGCGGACTGACCCCTGACGTCGCGTCCTCGCCGTTCGAGGTCGTGGAACGCAGACGCATGTACCGGCTGCGGCATTACTTCCCCGACGACACCACCCCGGGCCGCCCGGTGGCCGTGCTGGTCCCGCCGCTCATGGTGAACGCCGACATCTGGGATGTGAACGCCGAAGAGGGCGCCGTCGGGATCCTGCACCGCGGGGGCGTCGACTGCTGGGTGGTGGACTTCGGCTCGCCCGCCAGCGAGGAGGGCGGCTGGCAGCGCGACCTCGCCGACCACGTGCTGGCCGTCAACAGCGCGATCGACACCGTCAACGAGGCCACCGGCAGCGGCGTGCACCTGATGGGCTACTCGCAGGGCGGCATGTTCGCCTACCAGACCGCCGCCTACCGATACGGCAAGGGCGTGGACAGCATCGTGACCTTCGGCAGCCCGGTCGACATCGTCGCGGGCATGCCGTTCGGGCTGCCCTACGGCATGGTCTCCGACGTCGCGGACTTCCTGGCCGATCATGTGGTCACCCGGTTGCCGATCACCGACTCCATGGTGCGCATCGGCTTCCAGTTGCTCGATCCGGTGAAGACGGCCAAGTCGAGGATCGACTTCCTGCTTCAGCTGCACGACCGCGAGGCGTTGTTGCCGAAGGAGCGCCAGCGCCGATTCCTCAACAGTGAAGGCTGGGTCGGTTACGCGGGCCCGGCCGCGGCGGATCTGCTCAAGCAGTTCGTCGCGCACAACCGGCTGATGCTCGGCGGCTTCGTGATCCGCGATCACCCGATCTCGCTGGCCGAGCTGAAATGCCCGATCCTGGCGTTCGTCGGTGAGGTCGACGACATCGGGCAGCCCGCCGCGGTGCGCGGCATCGTGCGGGCCGCGCCGAACGCGGAGGTCTACGAGGCGACCTTGGTCGCGGGCCACTTCGGCCTGGTGGCCGGAAGCATGGCCAGCAAACACACCTGGCCGCTGGTGCGGCAGTGGGTGGAATGGATGAACGGCGACCAGCCGCTGCCGCCTGAGATCGTGCCGATGACCGAGCACGTGGCGAGCAATCGCCCCCGCTCGGCGGCCACCCGGGTGGTGCACACCGCCGCGACGCTGGCCGAGGCGGGCACCGGCGTCGGCAAAGCCCTCGAAGGCATCGCGAACAACACGGTGCGCGGATCGATCGAACTGGCAGGCGAGGCGGCGCGGGCGCTGCCGAGGCTGACCCGCCTCGGCATGATCCAGCCGCACACCCGGATATCGCTCGGCCGGTTGCTGGCCGAGCAGACGCGGCGCGCGCCGCAGCGGGACCTGTTCCTGTTCGACGACCGCGTGCACACCAACGCGGCGGTCAACGAGCGCATCGACAACGTGGTGCGCGGCCTCATCTCGGTGGGCGTGCGCCCGGCCATGCGGGTCGGCGTGGTGATGGAGACCCGGCCGAGCGCGCTGGCCTCGGTCGCGGCGCTGTCGCGGCTGGGCGCGGTGGCGGTACTGCTGGCCCCGCACAGCGACCTGCGCCGCGCGATCGAGCTCACCGGCGTGGAGACTCTGATCTCCGACCCGGAGAACCTGCGGCAGGCCGCCGCGACCGGCGCCAAAGTGCTGGTGCTCGGCGGTGGTAACACGCGCGAGCTGGCGCTGCCCACGAGCGACCGCTTGATCGACCTCGAGCAGATCGACCCGGCGCGGGTGCGGGTGCCCGCCTGGTACCGGCCCGACCCCGGCCTGGCGCGGGAGCTGGCCTTCGTGCTCGTCACCGGCACCGGCGAGCGGCTGGAGACGAAGTACATCACCAACCACCGCTGGGCGGTGTCGGCGTTCGGCACCGCGACCACGGCCGATCTGAATCGCAGGGACACGGTGTACTGCCTTGCCCCGCTGCATCATTCGTCCGGGCTGCTGGTCAGTCTCGGCGGGGCGGTCGCGGGCGGAAGCCGGGTCTCGCTGGCCCGGTCGCTGGACCCACAGCGCTTCGCCGAGGAGGTGCACCGCTACGGCGTCACCGTGGTCACCTACACCTGGACCATGCTGCGCGACATCCTCGACGCGGAGGTGTTCCCGGACGGCCACAGCCACCCGATCCGCTTGTTCATCGGCTCCGGAATGCCCGCCGGGCTGTGGCGGCGCACCCTCGAGCAGTTCGAGCCGGCCCGCGTGGTCGAGTACTACGCCTCCATCGAGGGCGATGTGGTGCTGGCCAATGTGGCCGGGGTCAAGCGCGGATGCAAGGGCAGGCCGGTTCCCGGCACCGCCAAGGTGGAGCTGGTCGCCTACGATCCGCTCACCGAACGCATCCTGGTCGACGGATCCGGCTTCGCCCGTCGTTGCGCGGACAACGAAGTGGGCCTGCTGATCGGCAAGGCGTCCGACGGCGTCGACATCTCCGCCGGCGGTCTGCGCGGGGTCTTCACGGCGGGCGACTCCTGGATGCCGACGGAGAATCTGTTCCGCCGCGACGGCGACGGCGACTACTGGCTGATGGACCGCACGGACACGGTGATCCACACCCGGCGCGGACCGGTCTTCGGACAGCCCATCGTCGACGTGCTCAACGACATCACCGCCGTGGACATGGAAGTCACCTACGGGCTCAACGTCGGCGACCACTGCGTAGCCGTGGCCGCGGTGAGCGTGCGCCACGGCTTCCGCCTGGACCCCAAGGACGTCACCGAGGCATTGCGGGTACTGGAACCGGACCAGCGGCCCGACCTGGTGTACGTGGTGGACGACATCCCGCGCAGCCCGTCGTACCGTCCGTCCGCCCGCGCGGTGCAGGAGGCAGGCCGCCCGGAGCCTGGTCCGGACACCTGGTGGTACAACCGGGCCTCGGACGCCTACGAGGTCCTCACCGAGGACCAGGCGCGCACGCTGCTGGGCCAGTGACGCGATTCATGTTGCCGAAGAGCCGCATTCACCGACCGATGGCATAGTGAGTGCCTGTGGGAACGAGCCTCATTTACCGCAGCGGGACCGTCTACGAGGTCCTGATGCGCGGGTTGTACGGCAAGCACTACACGGCTCGGTATCGCGCTATCGCTGAGCTCGTCCCCGAGGGGGCGAGCGTGGTCGATCTGTGCTGCGGCCCCGCGACGCTCTACACCCGCTACTTGCGCCACAAGTCGGTCGACTACACCGGACTCGATCTGAACGAGCGCTTCGTCGCGCGCGTGAACGAAGCAGGCGGGCGGGGGAAGGTGTGGAACCTGCGTTCCGGCGACGCGCTTCCCGCGGCCGACTACGTCATCATGCAGGCCAGCCTCTACCACTTCCTCCCCGAGCCGCGTCCGCTGCTCGATCGGATGCTCGCGGCGGCCAGCGAGCGGGTGATCGTGGCCGAGCCGGTCCGCAACCTGGCCACCAGCGACAATCCGGTTCTCGCCACGATCGGCAAGCGTTTCACCGACGCGGGCGACGGCGAGCAGGCGCACCGCTTCACCGAGCGCACGCTGGACGAGTTCTTCACGGCGTACGGTCCGCGGGTGGCCCGCAAGTCCCTCATCGCGGGGGGACGGGAGAAGCTCTACGTACTCACCGCGTGAGCCGGCGTCGCGGCCGGTTCAGACGGTGAACGCGGTGACCGCGTCCACCACGCGCGCCACCTGCGCGTCGGTGAGATCCGGCCAGAGCGGCAGGCGCACGACGGTCGCGGAGAACTCCGCGCTGCGGGCGCAGGCTCGCGGCGTGCGGCCGAGCTTGAACCCGGCCGGGCTGGAATCCAGCGGGATGTAGTGGAACGGCGCGGAGATACCCCGCGCGGCGAGATGCGCGATGAGGTCGTCGCGGCGGCGCTCGTTCGGGGTCCGCAGGTAGTACAGGTGCGCGGTGTGCCCGCGATCGGCGGGCACGGACATCAAGCGCACGTCGTTGCGCTCGGCCCAATCCGGCAGGGCGGCGGCGTAGGCGTCCCACACCCGGTGGCGTCCGGCCTGGATGATGTCGAACTCGTCCAGTTGCGCGTCGAGCACGGCCGCGTTCAGCTCGCTGGGCAAATAACTGGAGCCGATGTCCTGCCAGGAGTACTTGTCCACGGCGCCACGCAGGAACCGGGCCCGGTCGGTGCCCTTCTCCCGGATGATCTCCGCGCGCGCCATCAGGATCTCGTCGGTGAGCAGCAGCGCGCCGCCCTCGCCGCAGTGCACGTTCTTGGTGTCGTGGAAGCTGAGCGTGCCCATCGTGCCGATGGTGCCCAGCTTCCGGTCGCGCCAGGTGCCGCCGAGCCCGTGCGCGTTGTCCTCCACGACGGCGAAGCCGTGTGTGTTCGCCAGGTCGAGCAGTCCGGCCATGTCGGCGGCGACGCCACCGTAATGGATGACCACCACGGCCTTCGTCCGCTCGGTGACCACGGCCGCCACCGACTCCGGATCCAGGTTCCCGGTGTCCGGATCGATGTCGGCGAAGACGCAGGTCGCGCCGCGCAGCGCCATCGAGGTCGCGGTGGAGGTGAAGGCGAAGCTGGGCACGATCACTTCGTCGTCGGGGCCCAGCTCCAGCAGCAGGCCCGCCATTTCCAGCGCGGACGTGCAGGAGGTGGTGAGCAGGGCGTGCGGCGCGCCCGTGATCGCCTTCAGCTTCTCGGTGGCCGACGCGGTGAACTGTCCGTCGCCGTGGCTGTGGTCGGAGGCCAGCACGGCCTCCAGGTTCGCAAGTTCCCGGCGCGCCCGGTACGGGCGGCTGAAGATGACGCGGTCAGTGCTCAACCCGGTCGGTCCCCCTGCTGATGGTTGTCGTGGTCGGTTCCGAAGGCTCCGCCGGACGCGGAGTCGGCGTCTCGACGGTGAGATAGAGCGGTTTGCCCACCAGGATGTGCAGGGCCACGCCCAGGTACTCGGCGATCAGGCCGAGTGAGAACAGGATGGCGCCCGAGCACAGCAGCAGCACCACGATGGTGGAGGCCCAGCCTTCCGGCGCCCAGTCGTCGGTGGTCAGCGCTTCGACCACGACGACAGCGGCCATCACGCCGCCGGCCAGCGCCAGGGTGACACCGAGCAGGCTGACCAACCGCAGCCCGCGAGTTCCGCTGCACAGCACCATCTTCCAGAACAGCGAGAACAAGCGGCGGTAGTTGTAGCCGGAATCCTCCCTGCCCTCGGCGCGCAGCACCACCGGCGCCTGTGCGACGGCGCCGACCACCCAGGTCAGCGCGACGTCCAGGTAGACGCCGTTGGACGCGACCTCGGCCAGCTGCCTGCCGATGTCCCCGCGGATCAGCCGGTAGCTTTCGAACCGGGTGGAATCCGGGAACGCGAACAGCGTCGCGAGCACCAGCTTGGCTCCGCGCGAGGTCAGATTGCGCAGGAATCCGTGCGGCCTGGTGTTGCTGGGCTTGGAGTAGACCAGATCGGCCCGCTGCGCCAGCGCCGTGTCCAGGAACGCGCTGATGAAGCGGGGGTCGTGCTGGCCGTCCTCGTCCATGGTGACGATCCAGTCACCGGCCGCGGCCGACATCCCGGCGATCGTCGCGGCGTCCTGGCCGAAGTTGCGGCTGAGCCAGACGGTGCGCACGGTGGGATAGGTCCGTTGCAGTTCCTGCAGGACCACGTCGGAGCGGTCCGGGCCGTGGTCGTGCACCAGGATGATCTCGGAGACGGTGAACGCGGTGCCGCCGGGAGTCCGGGCGGTGCCCGTGAGATCGTGCAATTCGGCGACCAGACCGGCGATCGTCTCCTCGCCCCGGTACACCGGTACGACCACCGACACGGTGTGCGGCCGGTCCACGCCGGGCCGTGCCGGGTCACCGTTCGTCGCGGGGGCGCCGGAACGGAGTGTGCGGGCGGGGGTGATCGGCATCAGCTGGATCGACTTTCGATGACGGTGCGTGCCGGTACTCGTGGCAGAACTGCGGAGCCCGAACCGGTGTGGACTCTAGCACGGTGGGCAGCGCGGCCACCGGAGCAGCTGATCATGCCCTCATCTTGGCGGCGTCCGCGACCGATGCCAAGCCGGGAGCCGCCCTGTAGGGTTTGGAACTCGTGACGGACAGTGCAGTGCTCGATTCGCGGCCGGATGCCTATTCGCGGCGAGATGTCTACCGGTGGGGGGTCATCACCGCGCTCGGAGTGGTCGCGGGTTACCTCGCTGTCCTGCTCGCCAACGCCAGGCATTTCTTCACCGACGACACCGAGTCCCAGTACACGTCGCTGTGGGTCGGTCTGGGCCGTGCGCTGCGCGCGGGCGATTTCCCGGTCATGGTGCCCGAGCAGTGGATGGCGGGCAACAACACCATGGACGACGCGGGCCTGTTCAACCCGCCCCAGCTGCTGATCGATCTGATCGCGCCCTCGGTGGACAACGTCGCGCTGTACGCCACCGTCGTGAAGCTGATCTTCTCGATCATCGCCGCGCTCGGCGTGTACCGCGTCTGCCTCGCCTACGGCGGGCGGCCCGCCTGGTCGGCGGTGGCGGGAATCGCGCTGCCGCTGTCGGGCTTCTTCTTGTTCTTCGACGAAGCCAGCTGGATGACCGCGCTCACCGGTACCGCGTGGATGGTGCACGCCTGGGCGGCCTCGGTGCGCTACACGCGAGGTCTCGGCGGGCCCGTCCCCGTCTTCGTCTACCTGTATCTGACCATCTCGACGCAGTACATCTTCCCTGCGGTCGAAGCGGTGCTGATGCTGCTGGCCGTGGCCGTTGGCGAGCTGGTGTACCAGCGCAAGTGGCAGCCGGTGCTGCGGCTGACGCTCGCGGCGGGCTGCGCCGGGCTCGCGGGCCTGCTGACCTTCCTGCCGAGCATGCTGTCGGCGAAGGTGACCTGGCGCGGCACCGCGCAGATCAACAACGACCAGTTCCTCACGGTGCCGTGGTCGGAGTCGCTGAACGCCAGCCTGCCCAGTTCGCTGCCCGCCTTCACGTCGTGGTGGGGTTACGTGCAGCCGCTGCCGGTCACCTACATCGCCTGGTTCCTGATCCCCGCCCTCGCGTTCGTCGACTGGCGGCGGGCCAAGGAGGCCTGGCGGGAACTGAGCGCGATCGCGATCTTCGCGATCATGATGCTGATGTGGACCGCGGGCCCCGGTTCCGTCGGACCGCTGCGCTGGCCCGCGCGCGTGCTGCCGATGCTGGCCATCGGCCTGCTGGTCCTGGTGTGCGTACTGCTGGGGCGCTACGGGACGTTCCGCGATCCGAAGAACCGCGGGATCGCGGCGGGCGTGCTGATCCTGCTGCTGTGGGTGCGTTCCTTCTCGGCCGATCCGCACGACGTGATCTGGCACGTGATCGCGGCCGTGGCGCTGGCGGCACTGGTGGCGGGCGCGGTGTGGCTCGGGCGCACCAAGGGCACCGCGGCGGCCTGCGCCCTGACCATCGTCGCGATGTTCCCGATCGCCTATTTCCAGGTCGATGCCGCGCAACCCACGCCGATGTCGTGGAACCTGCCCGCGAAGCGCTCGGAGGCCAAAGCCGCGTTCCCTGACTTCACCGGCAACACCATCCAGCTGGGCGACCGCGGACTGTTGCAGCCGCAGGACAAGAGCATCGAGGCCGCCTACGGCTCGCTCGTCTTCGGGAACTACGCCCGCGGACTCGAACGGAATTACGTCAACGGTTACACGCCCAGCGGCCATTTCTACTTCGGTGAGCTGCTGTGCATGCGCTGGGACGGCAGCGTGTGCCCGGACGCCTACCGGCGCATGTTCGCGCCGGAGCCGACCACCGGGCGGCCGCTGGTCGACCTGATGAACCTGGACCGCGTGGTGGTGCAGCGGGCGCTGTTCCCCGACGTGCCCGGCCAGCCCGCACCCGAGGGCTGGAAGTGGGTCGACTACCCCGAGCACGAGCGCTACATCGCGGTGCTGGAACGCGTCGGCGGACCGATCTCGACGACGAACGGTCGCGTGACGGCAGCCCAGAAGGCGAGCGCCACCTCGATCTCCGAGACCGATACCACCAGCCGGGTGCGCGTGTCCTCGGCCGAAGGCGGCCGGATCGTGTTCGCCAGGCTCGGCTGGCCCGGTTATCGAGTCACGTTGGACGGCAAGTCGATTCCGATCACGACGGTCGCCAAGTCCTTCATCGCGGTCGATGTTCCCGCGGGCACCCAGAACGCCGAACTGGTGCTGACCTGGCGTCCGCCGGGTTGGAAGATCGGCATCGCCACAGCGGTGGCGGGTCTGCTCGGCATCGGCGTCCTGCAGTGGTTGTACGTCCGGTCCCGGCGCCGCGAGGAGCCGCAGGAGAGCGCCGCCGCCGAGACCGCCGAACCGGATCGCGAGCTGGCGGACGTCGTCTCGTGACGACGAATCCGCCTCCGGTCGCCGTGGGTTCCGACGCGGTCGGCGAGCCCGCGGCCGGACTTCTGGTGCGGGTGGTCCGGCGACAGGAGGTCGCCTTCGCCCTGGTCGGCGCGTGCAACACCGTGCTCGGCATCGCGCTGACCGTGGTGTGGCTCGCGGTGCTCGGTGACGCGTGGCCGCCCGCCGTGGCGGTCGTGCTGGCCTACGCCGTGGGCATCGTCGTCGCTTTCGTCCTGCACCGGACGCTCGTGTTCCGGGTGCGCGGCCGGGTGCTGCGCGATTTCGCGGGCTTCGTCGTGGTGAATTCCGGCGGTCTGCTGATGAACACGGTGCTGCTGTCGCTGGCGGTCTCGGTGCTGCACCTGCCGCGGATTCCGTCGGCCGTCGTGGTGATGGGGCTGGTCGCGGTCGCCAGTTTCTTCGGCCATCGCTACATCTCGTTCCGCCGCAAGCCGGAGGTGCGGACCGAGAACGCGGCCGGATGACGCGTTCCGGGACGGCATCCCGGCACTGGCTTGCCGGAGCGGCAGCGCGGGGACGGTAGGGTCTGGGACTCGTGGCCGAACGTAGCACCTTTCCTTCGCGCGAAGTCTGCACATGGGGCGTCATCACAGCGCTCGGGGTCGTCGCGGGATACGGTGCGGTGCTACTCGCGAACATCCGGCATTTCTATACCGACGACACCGAATCGCAGTACGCGCCGCTGTGGGTGATGCTCGGCCGGTATCTGCGCGAGGGGCGGTTGCCCGCGATGATCCCCGAGCACTGGATGGCGGGCAACTACGCCATCGAAGAGGCGGGGCTGCTCAATCCGCCGCAGCTGCTCATCGATCTGATCGCGCCTTCGGTCGACAACCTCGCGCTGTACGCCACCGTGGTGAAGCTGATCTTCGCGATCATCCTGGCGCTCGGCGTGTTCCGGATCTGCCTGGCCTACGGAGCGAAGGCGCCTTGGGCGGCGGCCGCGGGCGCCGCCATTCCGTTCACCGGATGGCTGCTGTTCTTCGACGAGTCCAGCTGGATGACCGCGTTCACCGGCACCGCGTGGATGGCCCACGCCTGGGCGTCCGGGGTGCGCTACGCCCGTGGGCGCAGCGGGCCGATCCCCACGTTCGTCTTCTTGTATCTGGCCATCTCGGTGCAGTACATCTTCCCCGCGGTCGAGGCCGGTCTGATGGTGGGCGCCGTGGCCGTCGGGGAACTCGTGTACCAGAAGACGTGGCGTCCGTCGCTGCGCCTGCTCACCGTCGCCGCCGCCGCGGCGCTGGCCGGATTGGCGACCTATCTGCCGAGCATGCTCTCGGCGAAGGTGACCTGGCGCGGCACCGCGCAGATCAACAACGACCAGTTCCTCACAGTGCCGTGGTCGGAGTCGCTGAACGCCAGTCTGCCCAGCACACTGCCCGCGTTCAGTTCCTGGTGGGGCTACGTGCAGCCGATGCCGGTGGTCTATATCGCGTGGTTCCTGGTTCCGGCGCTGGCTTTCGTGGACTGGCGCAAGGCGCTCGGCGCGGCGCGTGAGTTCGTCGCGCCCGCGCTGTTCGCGGTGATGGCGCTGATGTGGACGGCCGGTCCCGGCGCGGTCGGACCGCTGCGCTGGCCCGCGCGGGTGCTGCCGATGGTCGCGCTCGGCCTGCTGGTGCTGGTGTGCGCGCTGCTCGGTCGTTTCGCGACCGTGCAGGACTGGCGGCGGCGTGGCATCGCGGCGGCGGTGCTCATCGGTCTGCTGTGGGTGCGCACGTTCTCGGCCGCGCCGCACGAGGTGATCCGGCACGTGGTCGCGGCGCTCGGCGTGGCCGCGCTCGGCGCCGTCGTGGTGTGGCTCGGGCGCCGCCACGGCGCGGTCGCCGCGTGCGCGTTGATCGTCGTCTCGGTCTCCCCGATCGCGTACCTCCAGGTGTGGGATGCGCAGCCGACGCCGATGGGCTGGAACCTGCCGGAGAATCGATCGGAGATGAAGGCCGCCTTCCCCGATTTCCCCGGCACCACACTGCAACTCGGCGATCGCATGCTCATCCCGCCGCAGGAACGGAATCTGCCCGGCGCGTACGGATCGCTGGTATTCGGTAACTACGCCAAGGATCTGGAGCTCACCTACGTCAGCGGATACACCCCCAACGGGCACTACTGGTTCGGCGAGACGCTGTGCATGCGATGGGACACCAGCGTCTGCCCCGACGCCTACCGCCGCGCGTTCGCGACCGAGCCGACCACCGGCCGGACCATCGTCGACCTGATGAAAGTCGACCGGGTGGTGCTGCATCGCGCCTTGTACCCGGACGCGCGCGACCAGCCCGCGCCGCCCGGCTGGCGCTGGGTCGACTATCCCGGGCACGAGAAGTACATCTCGGTGCTGGAGCGCACCGACGGCCTGATCTCGGCGCGTGACGGCCGGGTCGCCGCCGCCCAGGGCGTGACGGCCACCTCGGTCGGCGAGTCGGACACGACCAGCCGAGTGCGGGTGAGTTCCCCGGAGGGCGGCCGGATCGTGTTCGCGCGGCTGGGCTGGCCCGGTTACCGGGTGACGCTGGACGGCCGTGAGATCCCTTCCACTCTGGTGGCGAAAACCTTTGTCGCCGTGGATCTCCCGGCGGGCAGCTCCGGTGAGCTGGTGGTCTCCTGGCAGCCGCCGGGCCGGCGGATCGGCGTCGCGGCGGCACTGCTCGGCCTGCTCGTCGTCGGCCTGCTGCAATGGGCCTACCTGCGTGGCAGGCGGCGGCGGGACGGATCGGCCGAAGTCGGTGCCGAGCCGTCCCCGCTCGACGCGGCCGCGTCGCCGGAAACCGACTTGGCCGACGCCGCCCGATGAGCACGGGCGCGGCGGACGGAGTCGGGGCTCCGGCAGCGGATGCGCGGCACTCGGACGCCGCACGCGCGCCGGATGCGGCCCCGGCCGGAATGGATGCCACCGCCGATCCCGGCCCCCTGCTGCGCTTGGTGCGTCGCCAGGAGATCGCGTTCGCCGTCGTGGGCATGGTGAACACCGGCCTGGGCATGGCGCTGACGGTGCTGTGGCTGGCGATACTCGGCGACCGTGCGCCCGCCGCGCTCGCGCCCGCCCTGGCCTACGCGATCAGCGTGTTCGTTGCCTTCGTCCTGCATCGAACCCTGGTGTTCCGGGTGCGCGGGCGCCCGGTGCGGGATTTCCTCGCGTTCGTCGCGGTGAACTCCGGCGGACTGGTGCTGAACATGGTGCTGCTCCAACTGGGCGTCTCGGTGCTGCACCTGCCGAGCATTCCGTCGGCGGTCGGGGTGATGGCGCTGGTGGCGGGCGCCAGCTTCTTCGGTCACCGCCACATCTCGTTCCGCCGGACACCCGCTCCCGAAGCGGACGGTTCTCGCTCCGGCACGGCCGGAAGGTAGGTTCCTGGTATGCCTGAGCACACCACCTTGGACGCCACACTGCTGAGCCTGCTGGCCTGCCCGCAGGACAAGGGCCCGCTGCGGCTGGTCCGTGCCGCCGACGGCAGCGCGTTGCTCTACAACCCGCGCCTGCGCCGGGCATACCCCATCGAGAACGGCATCCCGGTGCTGCTCGTCGACGAAGCCAGGGACGTCACCGACGCCGAGCACGACGAGTTCACCGCGCAGACCGACGCCTGACCCTCCGCACCGCCGTCCCGTTCCGCTCACGACTCGCGCGCCGCCCGGCAACGGATGCGTCACGGTCGATTTGCCTCCATTGACCGTTCGAAGCCGGGTCCGCCATGATCATTTGCACCTCGCGACGGTCCACTCGCTCCAGCCAAAGGGCGATGCGACCAGCCTGATCAGCGGCACGTCCGGCGTACGGGTAGAGAGGTCGGGAACGTCATGAGCGCTGCGCGTTTACGTAACTGGACAGCTCGATGCGCGATTGCCTGTGGAGTCGTGGCGGCGGGATTCACCATGGTGGCGCCCGCCCAGTCCGAACCGCTCTGGCCGGGTGGCCCGGATATCCCCGGTATGCCCGCACTGATTCCGCCACTACCGCCACCGACCCCGGTGGCGCCGTGTTCGACGGCGGCGCGGGCATGCATGCGGTTGTCGACGAACGAAGCCTGGTTGATGGACGACGGCAAGGTGACCTACGGCCCGACCCCGATCTCGCACGGGATGCCGGGATATGAGACGCCGCCCGGAGTCTTCCACGTCTCGTTCAAGAAGGAATTCCATTGGAGCACCATGCACAACGCTCCGATGGAGTACGCGACCTTCTTCAACGGCGACATCGCCTTCCATGTCGGCCCCATCGAGAAGAAGTCGCACGGCTGCGTCCGGATGACCTACGAGGGGGCCAAGGCGTTCTACGAGTACCTGTGGCCCGGTGACGTCGTCGAAGTCGTGGAGTGACGGCTCCGGCGTCCCACGGTGATCGTCGCGGTCACCCGGACGCCGGTCGCTGCCCGATGTCGCCGGTCAGATAGCGCTGCAGCGTCGGGCCCACCGCGGCGACGAGATCGGCGGCGGGCATCGAGGACAGCGGTTCGACTCCGATGATCTTGCGGCCCACCAGCACGCCGATCATCTGCGAGGCGACCAGGCTGATCCGGGTGCGGCCGTCGTCCTCCGGCGTGGCGATCCGCCTGCGGACGCGTTCCAGCACGACCTCCAAGAGGAATGCCCTGGCCAGGGACGGATCGTGGCTGCCGGACAGGATGCTGCGCACCATCGCGACCACTCCGGGACCCGCGGGCGAATCCCACACGCCGACCACCGCGCGAAGGATGGTCTCGCCCAACCGGTCCAGCGGAGCGGCCTCGATGATGCGCAAGGTCGACTCGGGATCCACCGGCAACTCCACCACCGCGGCGAAGAGTTGCTGTTTGGTGCCGAAGTAGTGGTGGACGAGGGCCGGATCGACCCCGGCCTCGGTGGCGACCGCCCGCACGGAGGTCTTGTCGAAGCCGACCTCGGCGAACCGTGCGCGGGCGGCCGCGAGGATGGCCTCGCGGGCGCCCGACTGCCCCGGTCGGCGGCCGGTGCGAGCCGGCCGCTCGGCGCCGTTGCCTGCCGTCACGCGGTCCGCCGTCGTAGCGTGGCCGCGCCGAGGCACAGGGCGACGATCGAGAATCCGGTCACGATGGCCAGATCGCGCCACATCTGGCCGGTGGCCTCCGGATGCGTCGAAACCTGTTGCAGGGCGTCGACCGCGTAGCTCAACGGCATCACGTTGCTGATCACCTCCAGCCAGTCGGGCAGCTGGCCGCGGGGAACGAGCAAGCCGCACAGGAAGATCTGCGGGGCGACCACGACCGGCATGAACTGTACGGCTTGGAATTCGGTGCGGGCGAACGCGCTGGCCAGCAGGCCGAGCGCCACCCCGCACACCGCGTCGACCACCGCGATCAGCACCACCCACGCCGGGCTGCCCGCCGAGCCGAGCCCGAGCAGACCGAAGGAGACCAGGCAGGCGATGGTCGCCTGAGCGGCGGCGGCCAGGGAGAAGGCGGTGCCGTATCCGGCGAGCAGGTCGAGTTTCGTCAGCGGCGTCGACAGCAGTCGCTCCAGCGTGCCCGAGGTGCGTTCGCGCTGCATGGCGATCGCGGTGATCAGGAACATCACGATGAACGGCAGGATGCCGAGCATGCTGATACCGACCCGGTCGAACAGCGGGACCGGGTTCAGCGGGTTGGTGGGAGTGTCCTTGTAGATGAAATACAGCAGCGTCATCAGCAGGGCGGGGACCACCAGGATCATCGCGACCGTGCGGTGGTCGTTGCGCAACTGCCGCAGGATGCGGCCGGTGGTGGCGGCGTAGGGGCGCAGCGTGGGCGTCCGCCGGGGCGAGGCTGCCGAGATGGCGGTCATGCGTTCTGTCCCATCGTGATAAGGGTGAGGAAGGCGGTCTCCAGGTTCTGTTCACCGGTCTGCGCGCGCAGCTCATCGGGGCTGAGCTGGGCGAGCAACCGGCCCTCGCGCATCAGCAGCAGCCGGTCGCAGTGCTCGGCCTCGTCCATGACGTGGCTGGACACCAGCAGTGTCGTGCCGTTCGCGGCCAGTTCGTGGAACTGCTTCCACAGCTCGACCCGCAGCACGGGATCCAGGCCGACCGTCGGTTCGTCCAGTACCAGCAATTGGGGTCCGGCGACGAGCGCGCAGGCGAGGGACGCCCGCGTCATCTGGCCGCCCGAGAGTTCGTCGCCGCGCTGCTGAGCGTGGTCGGCCAGGCCCACCGCCGTGATCGCGTCGTCCACGTCGGCGCGGTCGCGGCCGTAGAGCGCGGCGAAGTACGCGACGTTCTCCCGGACGCTGATGTCGGGGTAGATGCTCGGCGCCTGGGTGACATACCCGATCAGGTGGCGCAGCGCCGGGGAGCCCGCCGGGTGTCCGAGCGCGGTGACCTCGCCCGATTCGATGATCTGAGTGCCGACGATGCTGCGCATCAGCGTGGTCTTGCCGCATCCGGACGGACCGAGCAGCCCGGTGATCGTGCCTTGCGGGATGGTCAGCGAGACGTCGTGCAGAACTTCGCGGCCGCCGCGGGGGACCCGCAGATCTCGAACCTCGACGGCGGGGGAGGGGCTGGCTTGCGACACGGTCGCCTCAATTCATCGAGTGTTGAATTCACTGTACGATGAATTTAGCTCTGTCGCGCCGAAGCGGCAAGAGCGAATAGGAAAGAATCAGTGGCCGTGGTGCCGCGGGGGTGTCCCCGCCGACTGGCCCGGGTCCACGACCACGAACTGACCCATCATTCCGAGGTCTTCGTGCCAGAGCAGGTGGCAGTGGTACATGTACGGCGTGTCCGGATCGGCCGGACCGTGCGAAGCGCACTGCCAGGCGCACCGTGCTGTTCGGCGGTAGGAAGACGGTGTCCTTCGGGCCGGTCAGCGTCGGGGGCGGAGGCTCGTCGTCCACCGCGAGCACGCGGAATCGCACGTCGTGGATGTGGAAGTTGTGCGGCATGCCGTCGTTGTTGCGCACCACCCAGGTCTCCGCGGTGCCGCGCGTGACCGCGAAATCGATGCGGTCCATGGCCATCGGCGTGCCGTTGATCCCGGCGAGGTTCAAGTCGAACTGTCGTTCCCGCACCGAATCGCCGCCGTCCGGGGTGGTGGGAGACGCGAGGACCGCGGGGAGTTCCGGCGCGGGCCGCAGCGTCTCGGCCGCGCGCAGCTCGAGAATGTCGAAGGTGTCGTCGCCGCCGGAGAACCGCTGGGTCCAGAAATCGAGCCCGGCGTCGAGTCGGCCGCTGCGCAGCACGGTGCGCTCGCCCGGCCGTATCCGCACCACGATCTCGGCGCGCTCGCCCGGTGACAGCCGCAGCCGGTCCACGGTGCTCGGTCGTTCCATCAGGCCGCCATCGGTGGCGATGAGCGAGAACGGCCGCCCGTCGGCGAAGACGAAGGTGTAGATCCGCGCGGTCGAGGCGTTGAGCAGACGCAATCGGACGAGTTCGTCGCCGACGTCACGGTACGGCGCGAGCGTGCCGTTGACCATCGTCCGATCCCCGAGGGATCCGACATCGCGGAACATCCCGTGCGCCGAGTCGAACTCCGCGCCGTTGAACCGCACGTCTTGGACGATCAACGGCAGATCGTTCACGCCGTACTCGGAAGGGAGGGGCAGCGCGGTGGAAACCTCGTCGTCGAGCAGGAACATACCCGCCAGCCCCCGGCGCACGTGGGCTTCGGTCGCGCCGTGCGGATGGGGGTGATACCAGAGCGTCGCCGCCGGTTGATCGACGGTCCATTGCGGCGTCCACGCCGCGCCGGGCGCCACCATCTGGTGCGGCCCGCCGTCCATGGCGGCGGGTAGATGCATGCCGTGCCAGTGCACCGTGGAGGCCTCCGGCAACGTGTTGCGCACCGCGACCGCCACCTTCTCCCCGCGTCGCGCCCGCAGCGTCGGCCCGAGGAATTCGCCGTCGAACCCCCACGTCTCCGTCGCCAGGCCGGGACGGAATTCCTTTCGCCCGGCGCGCATATCGAGTTCGAACGTCCGAGTTCCGTCGGCGCCGACCCGCGACGGAGCCAGCGGAGGAATGGCGAGCTCGTTCCGGAATTCCGTCTTCCCGGCGGTGGACACGTCCGCCCCGGCGTACACCAACGCGACGCCACCGAGGATCAGGACCGGTAATGCCGCGACGCAGACGAGAACGATGCGCAACCATCGCCGCCTGCGCGGCCGGGATTCCGAAGACATGGTCCGACGGTAGAAATCGCAAGGGCCCCAATACATCCGGGAGCGTCCCCATTTGCTCCCCGGTTCGCCCCTGAGGCCCGCGCCCGGAGGTTCAGGGTGCGAGATCTACGTACCGACCGGAAGTGGCCGACCGTTGTGATCCAGAACACAGAAGGAGGTGTCACGTTGGGGCCCGGTCATTTGTCCCATGGTCGTCACCATCCGCTACCCATTCTCCGGTGACCCGACCAATGGAGCACTGCCATGAACACCGAACATCGCATCGTCATCCTCGGCGGCGGCTACACCGGCATGCTCGCCGCCGTGCGGCTGGCTCGGCGCACCCGCGCGCTCGCTGTCCGGATCACGCTGGTCAACCCGTCGGCCCGATTCACCGAGCGTCTGCGCATGCACCAGGTGGCCGCCGGTCAACAGCTCGCGGACCACCGGATTCCCGCCCTGCTGGAGGGCACCGGCGTCGAATTCGTCCAGGGCTGGGCCACGGCCATCGATCCGGTGAAGCAAGAGGTGACCGTCGACGACACGACTCGCCTTCCCTACGACGAATTGATCTACGCCCTGGGCAGCACCGCCGACACGAGCATCGTGCCCGGCGCCGCCGACCACGCGTGGACCCTCGACAACCCCGCCACCGCCCACCGGTTCGCCGAGCGTCTCGCCGAGGTGGCGGCGCGCGGCGGCACCGTCGCGATCTGCGGCGGCGGCCTGACCGGCATCGAGGCGGCGGCCGAGATCGCCGACAGCCACCCCGGCGCGCGCGTCACCCTGATCAGCACCGGCGAGCCCGGGGCCATGATGGGTAGGAAAGCCCGCGCCTACCTGCACCGGACGCTCGATCGTCTCGGCGTCACCCGCGCGACCGGCCGGGCCGTGGTGAAGGTGCTGCCGGACGCGATCGAACTGGCCGGCGGTGAACTCGTGCCCACGGACCTGACGCTGTGGACGGCGGGTGTTCGCGTGTCGCCGCTGGCCACCGAGGCGGGCATCGAGACCGACGCGCACGGGCTGATCGTGGTCGACCCGACCCTGCGGTCGGTGTCGCACCCGAACGTCCACGCCATCGGCGACGCGGCCGCCGTCAGGCAGGCGTGGGGGCAGATCCACGGCACGTGCCAGAGCGGTATGCCGACCGCCGCCTACACCGCCGACATCATCGCGCGGCAACTGCGCGGCAAGCGGGTGCGTCCGTTCCGCTTCGGGTACTTCCACCAGCCGGTCAGCCTCGGTCGCAAGGACGCGGTCATCCAGTTCACCAAAGCCGACGACACCCCACGCCGTGGTTACCTGACCGGTCGCGCCGCGGTCTTGTACAAGGAGACCGTCAGCAGCAGCCCGATCCCGGCCTTCGCGCTGAGCAAGCGGATGACGGTGTCGGTCACGCTGTCGAAAGGTGGCCGCGCCACCAGGAGAATCTAGCCATGACCGACCGGACAACCGAGCAGGACCCGTTTCTCGAACACCGGCGGCTGCTGTTCGCCACCGCATACCGGATGCTGGGAACCGTCACCGACGCGGAGGACGTCCTCCAGGACGCCTGGCTCAAGTGGAACGACACCGATCGGTCGACGGTGCGGCAACCCAAGTCCTACCTGGTACGCACCGTCACCAACCTGTCACTCAACCGGCTCACCTCGGCCAAGGCCACCCGCGAGAACTATGTCGGCCCCTGGCTACCCGAGCCCTTGCTCACCGCACCGAACATCGCCGAGGAGACCGACTTGGCCGACACCGTCTCCACGGCGATGCTCGTGGTCCTCGAAACGCTCAGCCCCGTCGAACGCGCGGTATTCCTGCTGCGTGAGGTCTTCGGCTACACGCACGCCGAGATCGCCGAGACCCTGGACCGTCCGGAACCGGCGATCCGCCAGATCGCGCACCGCGCCAAGCGGCATGTGCAATCCCGCAGGCCGCGTTTCGACACCGACAAGGCACAGCGCGACCACATCACCGCCCGATTCATGGCCGCGTGCTCCGGCGGTGATCTCAACGCGCTGATGGACCTGCTCGCCCCGGATGTCACGTCGTGGTCGGACGGCGGCGGCGTGGTCACCGCGGCGCGCCGCCCGTTGTACGGACCCGATCATGTGGCCCGCTGGATTCTCGGCGTGCTGGCCAAGCCGATCGTCGCCGGGTTCGTGTTCGAATCCGCCTACATCAACGGCGAACTCGGCGCACTCGTATTCATCGGCGGCTCTCCGGTGGCCGCGTTCACCTACGACATCGTCGATGGACGAATTCGAAACCTCAGGTTCCAGGTCAACCCGTACAAGCTGAAGGGCCTCTCCATGGGCACCGACACGCTCGGATGACGTCTGCTCGTTAGGCTCCAGCCGTGACCAACCAGAGTGCCCTGTCCGCCGACGGCGGGCAGGTACGGGCCTCGACGCTCGAGCTGTTCTTCGATCTCGTCTTCGTGCTCACCATCACCCAGCTGTCGCACGTCTACACGCACCATCCGGGCTGGCAGGCGCTCGGGCAGGTGGCGCTGCTGTTCGGGGTGATCTGGTGGATGTATTCCGGCTATGTGTGGCTCACCAACGAGGTCGCGCCGAACAGCTCCACCCGGCGGACCTGGCTGCTGGTCGGCATGTTCGCCTTCTTCGTCCTGGCCTTGGCGATCCCGGATGCGTTCCACGGCACCGGCATCGCCTTCGGGTTCGGGTACGTCCTGGTCACCGCGGTACACACCGCGCTGTTCGCCTCGGCGGGCGGCACGTCGGCGGCCACCGCGATCCGCCGGATCGCCCCGCTCAACGCTCTGGCCGCGGCGCTCGTGCTGGCGGGTGGGTTCGTGCACGGCTGGCCGCAATACGTGTGCTGGGCATCGGCTTTCGCGGTGCAGGTGATCAGCCCCTATCTGGTCGACACGGGCGATTTCGTGGTCCGAGCCAGTCATTTCTGCGAGCGGCACGGGCTGGTCGTCATCGTCGCGATCGGCGAATCCATCGTCGCCATCGGCGCAGGGCTGGCCGGAGAGCGGATCACACCGGAGTTGATCGCCACCGTCGGCCTCGGCCTCTGCCTGGCCTACGTCCTGTGGTGGGCGTATTTCGGCGTCGACGACGAGCGCGGCGAGCACGCGCTGGCCGCGGTGCCGGACCGGGAACGGTCCCGGCCTGCCGTGCTGGCCTACGGCTACGCCCTGTATCCGCTGTTGATCGGCGTCATCGTGGCCGCGGCGGGCATCCAGATGAGCATCGCCCGCGGTGGTGAAGCGAGCCCGGTCGCCGTGGCCGCCGCGCTCTCCGGCGGCGTCACGCTGTACTTCCTCGGCCAGTTCTTCTTCCGCCTGGCACTGCGGTTGCCGCGCCCCTGGGCGCGCCTGCTCGCGGCGCTCGCGGTCGCGGCCACGACTCCGATCGGCGTCTTCTGGGTCTCCTGGGCGCAATTGGCCGCCATCGTGGTCGTGGGTTATGCCGCGGTGATCGCCGACGACTTGCTCACACTGCGGTCGGGCGAGCACAGCGCGTACTTCTGAGTACGGCCACGGCCGGTCCGGTCGGCCGGGCCAACGATTTGCACTGGTCATCGCGGGTCCTGGTCGGCGCATGAGCGTCGGTGATCACGCCACACATCGCGCCGCCGTGTCGTCGGCGGGACCGATCGCGAAGAAGGGACGGTCGCCGAGCCGCCGGGCCGTTATCGCTGTCGAGGACAATGGCGGCTGTGTGTGCCCAGCCTGTCGAGGAACTTGCCGTCGAACCTCCCGCCGCCGCCCGCCGTCTGCTCGGGGCGACCTTGTGGTCGGGCCCGGTCGGTGTACGGATCGTCGAAGTCGAGGCCTACGGGGGAGACCCGGCCGGCCCCTGGCCTGATCCGGCTTCGCATTCCGGTCGTGGCCGGACCAAGCGCAACGGCGTGATGTTCGGCCCCGCCGGTGTGCTGTACGTCTATCTCAGCTACGGCATGCACACCTGCATCAACGTGACGAGCGGACCGGACGGTATCGCCAGTGCCGCGCTCATCCGTTCGGGCGAGGTCGTCGCGGGACTGGAGACGGCGCGCGCCCGGCGTTCCGGCGCTCGCTCCGATCCGGACTTGGCCCGTGGTCCGGGCAATCTCGGCAGTGCGCTGGGAATCACGTTGGGCGACTACGGGACCCCACTGCTCGATCCGTCGTCGCCGATCCGGCTGGAACTGAACAGCCCCGTCGACGATGCCGAGATCGCGAGTGGCCCGAGAGTCGGCGTCAGCAGCGCGGCGGATGTGCCGTGGCGTTTCTGGCTTCCGGATTCGCGGGCGGTGTCGGTCTACCGGCGCAGTCCGCGCGCTCCACTGCCCGTCGAGCAGTCGGCCTGAGGACTCGTCGAAAAGCCTTCACCGCGGGCCGGAGGTTTCGCGCGCGGCACGACACTGAGGTGCACACGTGGGCCTGAACCTCGTGCGGAAAGATAGGACACCGTGAGCGGCGACATCATCGACGAACTGACCTGGCGCGGTCTGATCGCGCAGTCCACCGACCTGGATGCCTTGCGCGCGGCGGCGGCCGCCGGGCCGCTGACCTTGTACGCCGGCTTCGATCCCACCGCGGCCAGCCTGCACGCGGGGCATCTGGTCCCGTTGCTCGCGCTGAAGCGTTTCCAGCGCGCCGGACATCGCCCGATCGTGCTGGCCGGTGGCGCCACCGGGCTGATCGGTGACCCGCGCGACGTCGGCGAGCGGACCATGAACTCCACCGACACCGTCGCGAGCTGGGCCGAACGGATCCGCTCGCAGCTGGAGCGCTTCGTCGACCTGGACGATTCCCCGACCGGAGCGATCATCGCCGACAACATGGAGTGGACCGGGCGGCTGACCGCCGTCGACTTCCTGCGCGATATCGGCAAGCATTTCTCGGTGAACGTCATGCTGGCGCGCGACACCATCAAGCGACGACTGGACGGCGAGGGCATCTCCTACACCGAGTTCAGCTACATGCTCCTGCAGGCCAACGACTACCTGCAGCTGCGTCGGAACTACGGCTGCACGCTGCAGGTGGGCGGCTCCGACCAGTGGGGCAACATCATCGCGGGCGTGGAGCTCAACCGCCGGGTCGACGGCGCGGCCGTGCACGCTCTGACCGTCCCGTTGGTGACCTCCGCGGACGGCAAGAAGTTCGGCAAGTCCACCGGCGGCGGCAGCCTGTGGCTCGATCCCGAGATGACCAGCCCCTACGCCTGGTACCAGTACTTCGTGAACACGGCCGACGCCGACGTGGTGCGCTACCTGCGCTGGTTCACCTTCCTGTCGCGCGAGGAACTCGACGAGCTCGAGCGTGCGACCGCCGAGCGCCCGCACGCGAGGGAGGCCCAGCGCAGGCTGGCCGCCGAGATGACCAACCTGGTACACGGCGAGGCCCACACTCGCGCGGTACAGCTGGCCAGCCAGGCACTGTTCGGCCGAGGCGAACTGCGCGATCTCGACGAGGCGACGCTCGGCGCCGCTTTGCGGGAAGCCGCCGTCGACGGCGAAGTCGCGCAGATCAAGGCGGGTGAGCCGAACACCATCGTGGATCTGCTCGTCGCGACCGGCCTGTGCGAGAGCCGCGGCGCCGCCCGGCGCGCGGTGAACGAGGGCGGTGCCGCCGTGAACAACACGAAGGTCTCCGACATCGAATGGACCCCCGCCGACGCCGACTACCTGCACGGACGCTGGCTTGTGCTGCGGCGCGGCAAGAAGAACCTCGCGGGGATTCTGTGGGCAGGTGCATGACGATCCCGGTGGCTTGAATCACATCCGTGTGATTCAAGCCTTCGATCACTCCGATCGCACGCCCTTGACCTGCGGAAACGCCAAGTTGTTCAGGCGATTTGACGTAGCGTTATCCGCCGCGTAACTTAGTCCAGGTCAGAGCGACACGGACTCCGACCCGGAGCCGAGCGAGGCGGAAACGCCGAGCGGGACCGGGAAACGAGGTAGGACGAGGAGCGCCTGTCAGCCCAGTATGACGCAGATCGACCGATGGTCTTGACTTCGGTTGGTTGCTTGGCTAGGCTGGGAAAGTTGCCTCACAGAAGGCCCGGTCGAGACTGGCCCGG
>NZ_BAFR01000072.1 GCF_000308435.1 Nocardia araoensis NBRC 100135
CCCGACCATGTCCGGTAAACAACTGCATCTCAACGCCTTCCTGATGTCGGTGGGGCACCACGAGGCGGCCTGGCGGCTGCCGGAAAGCGATCCGTACGCGCACACCGACATCAACTACTACGTCGAACTCGCGCGCACCGCCGAGCGCGGCAAGCTCGATTCGATCTTCTTCGCCGACAGCCCGGTGCTGATGGGCGATCCCGGCCGCAGGCCCAGCGGCAAGCTGGAGCCGACCGTGATCCTCACCGCGGTGGCCGTGCAGACCAGCCGGATCGGCCTGATCGCCACCGCGTCCACCAGCTACAACGATCCCTACAACCTGGCGCGCCGGTTCTCCTCGGTGGACTGGGTGAGCAACGGCCGGGTCGGCTGGAACATCGTCACCACCGCGGGCGCCGATGCCGCGCGCAACTTCGGCCTGGACGACACCCCGGACCACCAGCTGCGGTACGAGAAGGCCGCCGAGTTCGTCGAGGTGTCCACCAAGCTGTGGGACAGCTGGGACGACGACGCCATCGTCGCGGACAAGGCCCTCGGCATCCACACCGACGCCGGCAAGGTCCGCAAGATCGCCCATCACGGCGAATTCTTCAAGGTCGACGGTCCGTTGAACGTGCCGCGCTCGCCGCAGGGCTACCCGGTGCTGGTGCAGGCGGGCTCCTCGGAGGACGGCAAGAACTTCGCCGCCCGCTACGCCGAAGCGGTGTTCACGGCGCAGCAGACGCTCGAGGACGGCAAAGCGTTCTACACCGATCTCAAGCAGCGCGCGATCGCGCTGGGCCGTGACCCGGAGACGATCAAGATCCTGCCCGGCATCGTCCCCGTCATCGGCGACACCGAGGAACAGGCACGCGAACTCGACGCCGAACTCGAGCGCCTGATCTCGCCGGAGTACGCGCGCCGCCAGCTGGCCGCGCACTTCAAACTCCCGATCGAGCAACTCGATCTGGACAGCGAACTGCCCGAGGATCTGCCCACCGAGGACGAGATCCAGGGCGCCAAGAGCCGGTTCACGCTCATCGTGAACCTCGCCCGGCGCGAACGACTCACGCTGCGTCAGCTGATCGGGCGGCTCGGCGGCGGGCGCGGGCACCGCACCTTCGCGGGCACGCCCGAGCAGGTGGCCGACACCATCGAGCACTGGTTCCGGGAGGGCGCCGCGGACGGGTTCAACATCATGCCTGCCGTGCTGCCCTCCGGACTGGAGCGCTTCGTCGATCAGGTGGTCCCGATCCTGCAGCAGCGCGGGCTGTTCCGCACCGAGTACACCGAGACCACCCTGCGCGGGCACTACGGCCTGGACCGGCCGGCCAACCAGTACGACACCGCGGATGCGCTCGTGGTCGCCCGATGAGCTCGGTTCAACCGGATCCGTCCCAGCCGGGGTGGATCCGGTACCTGACGCGCCGCTGTCTCGAGCACCGCCGCCTGGTCGTTGCCGCGGGCGCGGGTGCGCTCGCGGCGGCGCTGCTGACGGCGGTGCTGCCCCTCATCGTGCGGCACGTGGTGGACACGCTCACCGCCACCGCGGCGTCGGTGGCGCCGTGGGCGGCGCTGCTGCTGGTCGTCGGCGCGGCGCGGTTCGGGTCGTCGTTCACGCGCCGGGTGGCGTCGTCCCAGCTGTCGCTGGGCGTGCAGCACGATCTGCGCCGGGACCTGTTCGCCGCGCTGCTGCGGCTGGACGGCCGCGAGCAGGCGGACCTGCGGACCGGTCAGGTGGTCAGCCGGGCGATCACCGACGTCACACTGATCCAGATGTTCCTGCAGCTCATTCCCATGGTCGTGGGCAATGTGGTGCTGCTGGCCGGTGCGCTGACCCTGATGACCCTGATGTCGCCCGCCCTGACCGTGATCGCGCTGCTGGTGGTTCCCGCCTTGTGGATCATCACCCGGCGCAGCCAGCGCAAACTCTTCCCGGCCAACTGGGACGCGCAGGCCCGCGCCGCCGAGGTGGCGATGCAGGTGGAGGCCGCGGTCGCCGGGGTGCGAGTGGTGAAGGGGTTCGGCCAGGAACGGCACGAGCTCGACGGATTGGCGGCGAAGGCGCGGGAGCTGTACCGCTCCCGGCTGCGCGTCGCGCGCATCACCAGCCGGTTCACCCCGGCGATGCAGGCCGTGCCTGCGGCGGGACAGGCGCTGATCCTGATCGCGGGCGGACTGCTGGCGCTGTCGCAGTCCATCACGCTGGGCACCTTCTTGGCGTTCATGACCTATCTCGGCTCGTTCGTCAGCCCGATCCGGCAGTTCGCCATGCTGCTGACGGTCAGCCAGCAGGGCAAGGCGTCGCTGGACCGGGTGCGCGAGGTGATCGAGGCGCCGGCGCCGGTGGAACGTCCGCAGGTCGAAGCGGTGCGCGGCAGTGCGCCGCCGCGTGTCGAATTCCGTGGCGTCGGTTTCGGTTTCGATCGCACGCGGGTGCTCGACGGGCTGGAACTGACCGTAGAGCCGGGCGAGACCATGGCAATCGCGGGCGGAGCGGGTAGCGGCAAATCGACACTGGTGCAATTGCTTCCGCGTCTGGTCGACCCGGACGCCGGGGCCGTCCTGTTCGATGGCGTCGACATCCGCTACCTGTCCGACGCCCGCGACCAAGTGGCGATGGTGTTCGAGGACACCCACCTGATGGCCGACAGCATCCGGGCCAACGTGGCCTATGGGCGCCCGGCGGCCACGGACGAAGAGGTCTGGCACGCCTTGTATCTCGCCGCGGCCGACGGGTTCGTGCAGACGCTGCCCGAGGGACTGGATACCAGGATCGGCGAGCGCGGGCAGCGGCTGTCCGGCGGACAGCGGCAGCGCATCGCGCTGGCCCGCGCGCTGCTCACCGACGCGCCCATCCTGGTTCTCGACGACGCCACCTCGGCCATCGACGCGCAGGTCGAGGAACAGATCTATGCCAGGATCGCGGCCGAGGTGCGCGGGCGAACCACCATCGTCGTCGCGCATCGCCTGTCCACCCTGGCGCTCGCCGACCGGGTTGCCGTGCTCGACGACGGACGGGTGGCGGAACTGGGCACGCTGCGCGATCTGCAACACTCCGGCGAGTTGTTCCGCGCGCTGTTCACCCCGCCGGAAGTGACGGGGATCGGCGTGGACGCCGGGCTCGCTCGGCCCGAGGCGCCGACCTCCCCGCTGTGGGTCGAGCCCGCCGAGGACGACGATGACGGCGCACGCACCCTGGAGCAGGTGGCGAAGGCGTTCTCGCAGCGTGCCGCCGGTGCGCCGACCGGAGCGGGCCGGGCGGCGGGGCCGGGGATGCTCGCCGCCGCGCCGCCCAGCGGTGACGTGCAGGAGCTGATCGACCGCCTCCCACCGGCGACCGGCGAACCGGAGGTCGCCGAATCCTTCTCGCACACACCGGATCCGGAGTTCTCGCTGCCGCGGCTGCTGCGGCCGTTCGCGGTCCCGTTGCTGGCCGGGCTCGGCTTGGTGGGGCTGGACGCCCTGGCCCAGGTGCTGATTCCGTTCCTGGTGCGCTACGGCATCGACCACGGCGTCCTGGCCGGCGCGCGGGACGTGCTGCTGGTCGCGGCGGCGCTCGCGCTGCTCGTGGTCGCGGTGGACTGGGCGATCAGCGTCGCGCAGGTGCGGGTCACCGGGCGCGCGGGCGAACGGCTGCTGTACGGCCTGCGGGTGAAGACCTTCGCGCAGTTGCAACGGCTCGGCTTGCAGTACTACGAGCGCGAACTCGGCGGCCGGATCATGACCAGGATGACCACCGACGTCGACGGGCTCTCGGCATTCCTACAGACCGGCCTGGCCACCGCGCTCACCAGCACGGTGACCATC
>NZ_BAFR01000071.1 GCF_000308435.1 Nocardia araoensis NBRC 100135
GTCCGGTGCGGTGTTCACTTGGGTGCGCAGACGCGGGACGTCCTTGCCGAGTTGCGCGCCGGTGGCCGCGCCGCGATCGAGCAATGCCTTGTGCGTCTCGGTCTCGACCTCCGCCCACCAGCGCCGCACATCGCCGTCCCCGATCCCCGCCTGCTCCAGGTACTTGCCGTAGGTGCGCCGCTGCTTGTGCGCCAGCGCGTCCGCGCAGGAAGCCTGGAGAACGGGAACCAGCTCCACCGGCACGACGAACATGGTGCGACGCATGGCGAGCATCCGTAGCAGCGAACGGTCGTCGTAGAGGGCCTGTTCGACGTCCGCGGGCGTCAGCCCCTCGGCGCGGGCCGCGACGGAGAGGAACACGGTCGCCGGATCGGTCGCGTGCAGGGCGACCAGCGAGCGAGCGATCTCCGCGACCTGCCCGGTCCGCTCCCGGGTGGCCAGCCGGTGTCGCACCGCCAGCCGAGCGCGCCGCTCGGCGGCATCAATCGAACGCATAGGCGAATCCTAACGTTCACTCCGTCGGATCAGAGGCCGAAGCGCTCCGGAGCCAGGGCACGCACGCCGGGTCCTCCCCCCCGAAGTTCGGGATCAGTCCTCGGGCTCCCAGGCGCGCACCAGGTCGAGCAGGCCGGGAAAGCGCGCTTCGAGATCCTCGAGGCGGACCTGGCTGCGGCGCTCCAGTCCGTAGCGCCGCTGCCGGGTGACGCCTGCCTCGCGCAGGACCCGGAAGTGATGCGTCAGCGTGGATTTGGGGCGATCGATGCCGAACCAGGAGCACGGCCGGTCGGTGTCGGGGGAGTCCAGCAGCAGCTTGCGGACCATGGCCAGGCGCAGCGGATCGCTCAGCGCGGCGAGCACGTGGTCGAGCCGCAGGTCGGCGCGGTCCGGCTCGGGCAGCACGGCGGTGGCGTCGGTGGCCGCTGGCATCGCGTCTCCTCGGAATTCGGACAGCTTGTACGAGTTCTATCGTACTAGGGGCTAAGTTCGATTATTGTCGTACTAGTACGAGAAAATTCGAACCAAGGGAGTGGTGATGGTATCGACGGTGACGGGGCCACGCGCGGAAGCCGCGCGAACCGGCGGCCGTTCGGTGTGGTCGGCGGCGTGGCCGGTGTTCGCGGTGTTCGTGTTGTCGAACGCGCCGACCCCGCTGTATGTGGTGTGGCAGCGGGAGATCGGCTTCTCCGCCGGGACGCTCACCGCGGTGTTCGCCTGCTACATCGCCGGATTGCTCGGTGCGCTGCTGGTCGCGGGCGTGGTGTCGGACCGGGTGGGTCGCAAGCCGGTGCTGCTGCCCGCGGTGGCTGCCGCGATGGCGGCCTGTGTGCTGTTCGCGGTCGCGCAGTCGGTCGTGCTGCTGGCCTCGGCGCGCCTGCTGACCGGCCTCGCGGTCGGCGCGGCGGTGTCGGCGGGGATGGCGGCGGTCACCGATGTGGGCGGGCCCGACCGCAAACGAGTCGCCGCGCTGGCCGCCTCCACGGCGATGGTGCTCGGGGCAGGCAGTGGGCCCTTGCTGGCGGGCGTCCTGTCCGAAGCGGCGCCAGGCCCGACGGTGACCGTTTTTCTGGTCGAGATCGCGGTGCTGGTCACGGGCTTCGTGGTGGTGGCCCGGCTGCCGCTGCCCGCCGGTTCCGGAGGGCGCGGCCCGTGGATCAGGATCCCGTCCGTCGCCCGGGAAGGCCGCACCGCGGTGCTGCTCGGCGTCGCGGTGTTCGGACCCGGCATCACCGCGACGTCGTTCGTCCTGTCGCTGGGGCCGTCGGTGCTGGCACACCTGCTCGGCGTCGCCGACCGGGTGCTCGCCGGTGCGGTGGCGTTCGCGATGTTCCTGGCCGCCACCGGAGTGCAGTTCGCGGCGCGACGGTTCGGCGTGCGCGCCATCCTGCTCGGCGGCGCGGTCGCGACCGTGAGCAGCATGGCCGCGCTGGTGCTGTCGCTGGTCGCGACCTCGCTTCCGCTGTTCGTGACGGCCACCGTGCTCGCCGGTGCCGGGCAGGGGCTCGGCCAGTTCGGCGGGCTGACGGCGATCAGTGCGAGCGTTCCGGGCGAGCGGCTGGCCGAGGCCAACGCCGCGCAGAACGTCGGGGGCTATCTCCCGGCCGCGGTGCTGCCGTTGGCCGCCGGATTCCTCGGCGACGCTTACGGATTGAGCACTGGGGTGATCGCGTTCGGCGTGGTGGTCGGCCTCGCCGCGGCCGCGGGTGGAGGGCTCGTCGTGGCGCGCTTGCGCCGCGCGGCTGTGACGCGCTGAGGACGTGACATCATCCGGCCATGCGACAAGCATCTCCGGTACTCGTCTGTGCACGGCGTCGTCACCCGCACCGCCTGCCCCGCCGGGCGCGAAGTGCGCGGCGTGCGGGAACACGATCGCCTCTCGGCGCTGTTGTCCGAGAGAACCGACGACGAAGTGAGGACGCGATGAGCAAGCCCGCCGACCCGGCTTACCACTGGAACGGAGCGGATCTCGATCTGGACGCCTATCTGGCGCGCATCGGCTTCGACGGCGAGCGCGCCCCGACCGTCCGGACGCTGCACGAACTGGTGCGGGCGCACACCACCTCCATCCCGTTCGAGAACCTGGAGATCATCCTGGGCCGGTCGATCCCGCTCGACCTGGCGACCTTGCAGGACAAACTCGTGCGCCGCCGCCGGGGCGGCTACTGCTACGAGAACGTCGGACTGTTCGCGGCGGCGCTGGAACGGCTCGGTTTCGGCGTCACCGGCCTCAGCGGGCGCGTGAGCATGGGCGCGGGGACGGCGCTGCGGCCCGCCACCCACGCCTTGCTGCGCGTGACGACCGCCGACGACGACCGGGCCTGGTTGTGCGACGTCGGTTTCGGCGCCGGACCGCTCGTGCCGTTCGAATTGTCCGCGGGCGCGTTCACCGGCGGCGAATGGCAGTTCCGGCTGGAGAGCAAGCGCGGCGAGCTGGATTCCGACCTGTGGGTGCTGCACCAATTCGGCCGTGACGGGTGGATCGACCGGTACAGCTTCACCCTGAATCCGCAGTACGGAATCGATTACGCCGTCGGCAACCACTTCGTGTCGACCTCGCCGCGTTCCCCGTTCACCACCCGGCCGTATACACAGCGGTTCCACCCGGACGTGCACCATGTGCTGGACGGCACCACGCTCGTCACCGAGTACCCGGACGGCACGAGCGACACCAGGGAACTGGAGCCAACCGAATTGCCGAAGATCCTGGCCGAAGTGTTCGACATCGACCTCACCGACGCCGATGCCGCCGCGCTCGCACAGGGTGCGTGGTCCCGCGACTGACCTCGCGAGGGCCGCGCGCGGGCTGTGGACGGACGATGTCCGACGACGCCCATTAGGGTCGTCGGGGTGCGTACCAACCGGAAAGCCCTCGTCCTGTTCGCCGCACCGCTGCTCGTGCTCGCCGCCTGCTCGTCCGGCCCGGATCAGCCCGACACCGTGGCCGGGCAGTTCGCCGAGGCGTTGAACAACGACGATATCGCCGCGGCGGCCGCGCTCACCGACAATCCGGCCGTGGCCGCCGACACGCTCGGCGCGCTGTACGAAGGGCTCGGCAAGGACGTGCGCTTCGAAGTCCGCTCGGTCGACGAGAACGGCTTCGCCTTGGCCGCCAGCTGGAAGCTGGGCGCGGACGGCAAATCGGAGTGGACCTACACCACCAACGGCACCGCGCGCGACGACGGGAACGGATGGCGGGTCAAGTGGGATCCCGCCACGGTCGCCCCCGGACTCGCCGCGGGGCCCTTGAGCTACAGCAGGGTCTACCCGCAACCGGCCCGCATCCTCGATGCCGCGGGCGGCGAGCTGATGACCGAGCAGATCGTCACGCTGGTGAACGTCGGCCCCGGTGCCGACCTCCCCGCGGTCGCGGATCTGCTCGGTCCCCTCGCGCCCGGTCTCACCCCCCAGTCGGTGCAAGCCGAACTGGCCGCGGCGCAAGGCAAGCCGATCACCGCGATCACCCTGCGCGAGACCGACCTCGCCCCGATCCGAGACCGTCTGAGCGCGCTGCCCGGAGTCACCCTCTCGCCGCAGACCCGCCTGCTGACGACCGACAAGGCTCTGGCCGCCCCGACCCTGTCCGGACTGGCCGAGTTGTGGCAGCAGTCCGCCGACGCGCACGCCGGGTGGGCCGTGCGCGCGCAGACGCCCCAGGGCACCGAGCGCGTCGCGGGCACGGATCCCACGCCCACCGCCGACATCGCGACCACTCTCGATCTCGGCTTGCAGCGCGCGGCCGAGGCGGCGCTCGCCCCGATCGCCCAGCCCGCCGCCATCGTCGCCCTGCGGCCGTCGACCGGCGAGGTCGTCGCGATCGCGCAGAACGCCGCCGCCGACGGGCAGGGCCCGATCGCGCTGACCGGCCTCTACCCGCCGGGTTCGACGTTCAAGACGGTCACCGTCTCCGCCGCGTTGCAGGCGGGCGCCGTCACGCCCGACACCGTGCTGCCCTGCCCCGGCACCGCGAACATCGAAGGTCGCCGCATCCCCAACGACAACAATTTCGATCTCGGCTCGGTCCCGCTGCACACCGCGTTCGCCCGGTCGTGCAACACCACTATGGGCGCCCTCGCCGTGCAATTGCCCGCCGACGCGCTGACGAAAGCAGCCGCACAACTCGGGCTCGGCATCGATTACGTCACACCGGGCCTGACCACGGTCACGGGGAAGGTGCCAGCGGCCGATACCTCCGCGTTACGTGTGGAGTCGGCGATCGGTCAAGGGCAGGTGACAGCGTCGCCGTTCGGCATGGCTCTGGTCGCCGCGTCCATCGCCCGCGGCGCGGTGCCCGCTCCCGCCGTCGTCGCGGGCAAGCCGGGCACTCCGGACCGCACCTCGGAAGCGTTGCCGCCGCAGGTCGACGACCAGCTGAAAGCCATGATGCGCGAGACCATCACCGGCGGCACGGCGACCCAATTGCGCGATATTCCCGGCTTGCTCGGCAAGACCGGCACCGCCGAGTACATCGACGACGCGCACGCGCACGGCTGGTTCGTCGGCATCGACGGCGACCTGGCCTTTTCCGTGTTCATCAGCGATGCGGGCAGTTCGGCGCCCGCGGTGGACGCCGCCGGCCGGATGCTGCGGGCCCGCGGATAGTCCGTTTCGGGCGATTCCGGGCGGCGAGAAGGCACGGCTGACGCGTGCGAGCATTCCAGCGCCCGCTACACTCATCCCCGGACCGCTTGAGTAATCAATATGCGGGATGTCACGATTTCGAGAAGGTTCGGAGTAGGCGCCATCGATACCGGTCAGTTGATCGCGGAGCATTACCGCCTGGTCGAGCGGATTGGTAGCGGCGGCACGGGCGTGGTCTGGCGTGCCGTCGACGAACGCCTCCAGCGCTCCGTGGCCGTCAAGCAGATCCACATCCAGCCGAGCCTGCCCGAGGCCGAACGCGACGTGGTGCGCCAGCGCGCGATTCGAGAAGCGCGCAACGCCGCCCGTTTCCAGCATCCGAACGCGATCGTCGTGTTCGACATCACCGAGCACGAGGGCGATCCCTGCCTGGTGATGGAGTACCTCAAGTCCAAGAGCCTCGCCGCGGTGATCGCCGCTCAGGGCACCTTGCCGCTGACCCAGGTGGCGCGGATCGGTGAGCAGGTCGCCTCGGCGCTGATCGCCGCGCACCAGGCGGGCATCGTGCACCGCGACGTGAAACCGGGCAACATCCTGCTCGACGATCACGGCACGGTGAAGATCACCGACTTCGGCATCTCGCGCGCCACCGGCGACGTCACGCTCACCGAGACCGGCCTGATCTGCGGTACCGCCGCCTACCTCGCCCCCGAGGTCGCCCGCGGCTCCGATCCCAGCCCCGCCTCCGATGTGTTCGCGCTGGGCGCAACGCTGTTCCACGCGCTCGAGGGCGAACCGCCCTACGGCGCGGGCTCCAATCCGCTCGCGGTGCTCTACGCCGCCGCGAACGGTCAGTTGAGCGAACCGCGCAACGCCGGTCCCGCGACGGATTTCCTGCTCGACCTGCTCAGCCCCGAGCCGCGCGAGCGTCCGAGCATGCGGGCGGCGCGCGAGCACCTCGCGGCGTTCGCCGACGCGGGGCCTGCCCCGGTGGCCGCCGGGTTCGTGCCCGCCAGCGAGGCGTTCGCCCGGCCGAGGGCGGGCCAGTCCGAATCGGCGACCCGCGAGCTGCGGCCTTCGGCGATGGCCTCGGCGCCCTACACGCCGACCGAACGCCAGCCGCGTCCCCGTCCCGCCCCCGCGCCGCCGGTGCAGCCGGACACCGCGGCGCATCCGCGCACCATGGCGCAGCCGCGCCCGGTGCAGCGGCAGGGATCGGGCGGCAAACGGCGTGCGATCCTGATCGGCGCGTTGATCGGCGCGGTCGCCGTGGTGGTGGCCATCACGGTGAACATGATGAGTTCGTCGGGCTCGGGCACCAGCGCCGCGCAGGGCAGCACCTCGTCGGTGGTGGCGTCGACCCGCCCAGGTGGCAACACCACGTCGGCCGCCGCCGCGGTGGGCGAGACGAAGAGCGTCGGCAAGGCCGATCCGCGGCAATCCATCGATCTGGTGGTGAACTTCTACAACAACCTCACGTACCTGAGTTTCTCCGCTGCCTGGAAACAGCTGACCCCAGCTGCCCAGCAGGTATACGGCAGCCAGCAGGCCTTCGAGGACTACTGGACGCAGAACCGGGTCACGGGGTTCAACACGGTCGACGCGGCCGGTGGCGGTTCGGGCACCAACGCGGACGGTTCGGTGGACGTCAATGTCGCCAGCGTGACCTATGGCGGCCGGAACAAGTCGGTGACGCTCCGGTTGATCAACCCCGGCAACGGGTCTTCCCTCATCGACAGCGACACCCGCTGACGTTCGGGCACAACGCTGCGCTGGATCTCGCCACCCGTGACAGGCGACATCCGCGAAGCGTTTTTCGATCGACGAGAGCGACGCCACATCTCGGTGGACCGCGAGAACCCCCCTGGTGCCCGGACCTGCGCACACGGATCGGACGCGCCCCCGCCGCCCGGACCACGCGGATAACGGCTGGCGTCGGCCCATTAGGCTGGTAGCGGCAACTTTCCTGTTGCGGAATCCGCTGGAGACAAGGATCGACACCACATGACAACCCGCATCGAGCTCGCCCGCGTCGATCTGCGCGGTCGTACTCCCTCCGTCGCCGAGCTGCGCGCCGCGCTGCCGCGCGGGGGAGTCGACGTGGACTCGGTGCTGCATCAGGTGCGTCCGGTGGTCGAGGCGATCCGTGATCACGGTGTGTCGGCGGCGCTGGAGTTCAGCGAGCGCTTCGACGGGGTGATCCCGGCGACGGTGCGGGTGCCCGCGGCGGAGCTGGAGGCAGCGCTGGAGCGGCTGGATCCGGCGGTCCGCGCCGCGCTGGAGGAATCCATCGCCAGGGCGCGCAAGGTGCACGCCGACCAGCGGCGCACCGACAAGACCACCGAGGTGGTCCCCGGCGGCACCGTCACCGAGCGCTGGGTGCCCGTCGAGCGGGTGGGCCTGTACGTGCCGGGCGGGAACGCCGTCTACCCGTCCAGCGTCGTGATGAACGTGGTGCCCGCGCAGACCGCGGGCGTCGGCTCACTCGTGGTGGCCTCACCGCCGCAGGCGCAGTTCGGCGGGCTGCCGCACCCCACCATCCTGGCCGCGGCGCAATTGCTCGGCGTCGACGAGGTCTGGGCGGTCGGCGGGGCACAGGGCGTCGCGCTGCTGTCCTACGGCGGCGTCGACACCGACGGCGCGCAGTTGGAACCGGTCGATCTGATCACCGGGCCGGGCAACATCTACGTCACCGCGGCCAAGCGCCTGTGCCGCGGCCTGGTCGGCATCGACGCCGAGGCGGGGCCCACCGAGATCGCCATCCTCGCCGACGCGACCGCCGATCCGGTGCACGTCGCCGCCGACCTGATCAGCCAGGCCGAGCACGACGTCCTGGCCGCCAGCGTGCTGGTCACCGACAGCGAGCACCTGGCCGACGCGGTGGACGTGGCGCTGACCACGCAGCTGGCCGTGGTCAAACACGCCCACCGGGTGAGCGAGGCGCTGCGCGGCAAGCAATCCGGCACCGTCCTGGTCGACGACATCGAGCAGGGTCTGCGCGTGGTGAACGCCTATGCCGCCGAGCACCTGGAGATCCAGACCGCCGACGCGCCCGCGGTCGCGGCCAGGGTGCGCAGCGCGGGTGCGGTGTTCGTCGGCGCGTACGCGCCGGTCAGCCTCGGCGACTACTGCGCGGGCTCCAACCACGTGCTGCCCACCGCGGGCTGCGCGCGGCACTCCTCCGGCCTGAGCGTGCAGACCTTCCTGCGGGGAATCCACGTCGTGGAGTACACCGAGGCGGCGCTGAAGGATGTCGCGGGCCACGTGGTGGCGCTGGCGAATGCCGAGGACCTGCCCGCGCACGGGCAGGCCGTGCAGGCGCGTTTCGAGGCCCTGTCGTGACGCGCGCGGCGAGCGCGCCCGGCGCGGACCTGACCCTGGACGAGCTGCCGTTGCGGGAGAACCTGCGCGGCAAGAAGCCGTACGGCGCACCGCAATTGACGGTCCCCGTGCAGCTGAACACGAACGAGAACCCGCATCCGCCGAGCCGGGCGCTGATCGACGATGTCGCCGAGTCGATCCGGGCGGCCGCCGCGGACCTGCACCGCTACCCGGACCGCGACGCCGTCGCGCTGCGCACCGACCTGGCGCGGTATCTGACCGCGCAGACCGGCGTCGCGGTGCAGACCGGCAACGTCTGGGCGGCCAACGGCTCCAACGAGATCCTGCAGCAGCTGTTGCAGGCCTTCGGCGGGCCGGGCCGCAGCGCCCTCGGTTTCGTGCCCTCCTACTCGATGCACCCGATCATCTCCGAGGGCATCGACACCGAGTGGATCGAGGCCAAGCGCAACGCCGACTTCTCCCTCGACATCGAGCACGCACTGGCCGCCATCGCCGAGCGCAGGCCGGACGTGGTGTTCGTGACCAGCCCGAACAATCCCACCGGGCACAGCATCCCGGAGGAGGAGCTGGCGCGCATTCTCGCGGCCGCCCCCGGCATCGTGGTGGTCGACGAGGCCTACGGCGAGTTCTCCGCGCGGCCCAGCGCCATCGGGCTGATCGACCGGTTCCCCGCGAAACTCGTGGTGACCAGGACGATGAGCAAGGCCTTCGCCTTCGCGGGCGGGCGGCTCGGCTATCTGGTCGCCGCCCCCGCGGTGATCGACGCGATGCTGCTGGTGCGGTTGCCCTACCACCTGTCGGTGGTCACCCAGGCCGCCGCGCGCGCGGCCCTGCGGCACGCCGACGAGACCCTCGACAGCGTCGCCGAACTGGCCGCGCAGCGCGACCGGGTGGCGGCGGCACTGCGGGAGCTCGGGTACGACGTGATCCCCAGTGATGCCAACTTCCTGCTGTTCGGCCGCTTCACCGACGCGGCGGCCAGCTGGCAGCGCTATCTCGAGCACGGCGTGCTGATCCGCGATGTCGGCCTGCCCGGCTACCTGCGCACCACGATCGGCCTCGCCGCCGAGAACGACGAACTACTGCGGGTCAGCGCGCTGCTGGCGGGCACCGATCTGGCACCGCGATGAACCGGCGCCGGACAACCGTCGGCGACAACTCGATTGGACGTGAGCATGAGTAGGACCGCCCGGGTGGAGCGGGTCACCAAGGAATCCAGCATCGTCGTGGAGCTGGACCTGGACGGCACCGGCAAGACCGAGATCGCCACCGGCGTCCCCTTCTACGACCACATGCTGACCGCGCTCGGCGCGCACGCGAGCTTCGACCTGACCGTGCGCGCGGAGGGCGACATCGAGATCGAGGCGCATCACACGGTCGAGGACACCGCGATCGTGTTCGGGCAAGCACTCGGCAAGGCGCTGGGCGACAAGGCGGGCATCCGCCGGTTCGGCGACGCCTACATCCCGATGGACGAGACGCTGGCGCACGCCGCGGTCGACGTGTCCGGCCGCCCCTACTGCGTGCACACCGGGGAGCCGGATCACCTGCTGCACACGGTGATTCCCGGTTCCGGGCCCGGAGCGCCGTACTCCACGGTGCTCAACCGCCACGTCTTCGAGTCGATCGCGCTGAACGCGCGCATCGCGCTGCACGTGCGGGTGCTCTACGGCCGCGACCAGCACCACGTCACCGAGGCCGAATTCAAGGCGGTGGCGCGCGCGCTGCGCACCGCGGTGGAGCTCGATCCCCGGGTGAGCGGGATCCCGTCGACGAAGGGAACGCTGTGACCGCCAAATCCGTGGCCCTGCTCGACTACGGGTCCGGCAATCTGCACTCCGCCGAACGGGCGCTGGCCAGGGCGGGCGCGCGGGTCGAGGTGACCGCGGACCCGGAGGCGGTGCTGGCCGCCGACGGTCTGGTCGTGCCCGGCGTCGGAGCGTTCGCCGCCTGCATGGCGGGACTGCGCGGGGTGCGGGGCGAGCGCCTGATCGGTCAGCGGCTGGCCGGCGGGCGTCCGGTGCTCGGGATCTGCGTCGGCATGCAGATCCTGTTCGAGCGTGGCGTCGAGTTCGGCGAGGAGACCGACGGATGCGCCGAATGGCCCGGCACGGTCGAACGGCTGTCCGCGCCGGTGTTGCCGCACATGGGGTGGAACACCGTCTCCGCCCCGTCCGACAGCGTGCTGTTCGCGGGACTCGACGCCGACACCCGGTTCTACTTCGTGCACTCCTACGCCGCGCAGACCTGGGATCTGCCGCCCAGCGAGCACTTCGCCGCGCCCAAGCTGACCTGGTCCGAGCACGGGGTGCCGTTCCTGGCGGCGGTGGAGAACGGCCCGCTGTCGGCAACCCAGTTCCACCCGGAGAAGTCCGGCGACGCGGGCGCCCACCTGCTGCGCAACTGGGTGAACGCGCTGTAGACCGGTCCCGCGCACCGAGCGCGGGACCGGCCGCCCGGTCAGTGCTTGCGGACCTTGCTGACCAGCCAGCGCCCGTCGACGCGGTCCACCGTCACGGTCATCGACATGCGGTTGGTCTGCGGGAGACCGTCGGTCTCGTCGCTGGTCACCGTCCGCACCACATCGACGTCCACTTCGGCTCGGTTGTCGTCACCGGAGACGATGCGGCAATCGGCCGAGTTGGCCTCGGCGCGGATGTGCGCCGCCTCCGCGCTCGACTGGATGTTGGCGCGGAAGTTCTCGAACTCGGATCGGAATTCCCCGGTGCTGAGGTCGAGCATCCGCCGGGCGTGGTCGCCGAACCGCGCGTAGTCGTAGGTCCCGGCCGCGAAACCGAATTCGCATCCTGCCAGGCGCGCCTCCTCGGGCGGCGCGGCGGTGGCGGCTGGTGCGGCGACGAAGGCCGCGGAGCAGGCGGCTGCCGAAAGGGAAAGAGCGGCAGCGAATTTGGATCGTGACATGCACTTCCTCGGTGCGAAATGGAAGCGGCGACCGGAGGTGATCGCCGAGCGGAGACGATACCGCCCGAGCCGCCCGGACCGCGGCGATCTCGGGCGCTGATCACGGGCGCGTGCCGGTGGACCAGATCGGGGTGGTCGCCACCCGGGACAGGCGCCAGCCCTCGCCGGTGCGCACCGCGTCGAAGCGGTATACCTCGCCGAGGGTGGGGACCGGCTGCGGGACCGTCCCGCCGGAGGCGGCGAGCGCGAAGGTGGCGATCAGGTTGGCCCTGACCTCCGCCGTATCGCCGCGCAGGTCGATCAGCACATTGCCGATGACGTGCTGGATCCGCAGGTGCTCGGCGTGGTTGCGGCTCGCCTGGGCGATCAGCGCGTCGCGGCCCTCCGCCGTGCCGCCGGGCGTCTTCGCCGTCGCGTCGGGGGTATAGATCGCCCGCAGGTCCTCGAAGCGTCCCTCGTCCAAGGCGCGGCCGAGGCGGTCGACCAGAGCGGTGATCTGCTGGCGGTCCAGCAGTTCGCGCACTTCCGCCGTCGGCGTCGCGGTGGCGGCGGTGAGTGCGGCCAGCGGGAGGGCCAGCAGGGGCAGGGTGATCGAGGTCCCATCCGCCCAGGCCCTGCACTCGGACGCGGCCGGGTAACCACTAGGCTGCTCTCGTGAGTCTTGTGCTGCTACCCGCCGTCGATGTCGCCAACGGAGAGGCCGTGCGCCTCGTGCAAGGAGAAGCCGGAAGCGAAACCAGCTACGGCTCGCCTCGTGAGGCAGCGCTGGCCTGGCAGGAAGCCGGCGCGGAATGGGTGCACCTGGTCGACCTGGACGCCGCCTTCGGGCGCGGCTCGAACCGGGAACTGCTCGCGGGCGTCGTCGGCGAACTCGACGTCAAGGTGGAGCTCTCGGGTGGCATCCGCGACGACGAAAGCCTGGAGGCCGCCCTGGCCACCGGCTGCGCGCGGGTCAACCTCGGCACCGCCGCGCTGGAGGACCCGGTCTGGTGCGCGAAGGCCATCGCCCGGCACGGCGAGCGCATCGCCATCGGCCTCGACGTGCGCATCGTCGACGGCGAGCACCGGCTGCGCGGACGCGGCTGGGTCAGCGACGGCGGCGACCTGTGGGAGGTGCTCGAGCGCCTGGAGCGCGACGGCTGCTCGCGCTACGTGGTGACCGACGTGACCAAGGACGGCACCCTCACCGGCCCGAACCTGGACCTGCTGCGCGAGGTCTGCGCGGCCACCGACGCCCCGGTCATCGCCTCCGGCGGCGTCTCCACCATCGCGGACCTGGTCGCGATCGCCGAACTGGTGCCGGAAGGCGTCGAGGGATCGATCGTCGGCAAGGCGCTCTACGCGGGCCGGTTCACCCTGCCCGAGGCGCTGGCCGCGGTGAGATGAGCCAGTCGCTGTCGACACTGCTCGCGGAGGCGAGCGAGGTACTGGACTCGGTGCGCCCACGGTTCATCGAGGGCATCGGCGCGCCGAGCGCGGTCGCCAAGGGCCGCAACGATTTTGCCACCGAGCTGGACCTGGAACTGGAGCGCACCGTCTCCGCCGAGCTGCGCAGGCGCACCGGCATCGAGGTGCACGGTGAGGAATTCGGCGGGCCGCAGCTCACCTCGGGCACCGCATGGGTGCTCGACCCGATCGACGGCACCTTCAACTACTCGTCCGGGCATCCACTGTCCGGCATGTTGCTCGCGCTGGTGCGCGACGGTGAGCCGGTGCTCGGGCTGACCTGGCTGCCGCTGCTCGGCCGCCGCTACGCCGCCATGACCGGAGGCCCCGTGTTGCTGGACGGGCGACCGCTGCCGCCCCTGCCGCGCGGCAAATTGGCCGAGGCGATGATCGGTTTCGGGGCGTTCAACGTCGACTCGCACGGCCGCATCCCCGGCCAATTCCGCTTCGACCTGCTCGGTCCGCTGAGCAGGCTGTCCTCCCGGGTGCGCATGCACGGCTCGACCGGCATCGATCTTGCGTTCACCGCCTCGGGCGTGCTCGGCGGCGCGATCGTGTTCGGGCACCACCCCTGGGACAACGCGGCGGGCGTCGCCCTGGTGCGCGCGGCGGGCGGAGTGGTCACCGATCTGGTGGGCAGGCCGTGGACCATCGGCTCCGGCTCCGTGCTCGCGGCCGCGCCGGGGGTGCACGAGGAACTGCTCGACATGATCTGCACGGTCGCCGACCCGGCGGCCGCGGAGAAAGGGTGAGGCAATGACGTTGGCCGTACGGGTGATCCCGTGTCTGGACGTCGACGCCGGCCGCGTGGTCAAGGGCGTCAACTTCGAAAACCTGCGCGACGCGGGCGATCCCGTCGAACTGGCCGCCCTCTACGACGCGCAGGGCGCCGACGAGCTGACCTTTCTCGACGTGACCGCCTCCACCGGCGACCGCGGCACCATGATCGACGTGGTGACCCGCACCGCCGAGCAGATCTTCATCCCGCTCACCGTCGGCGGCGGGGTGCGCACGGTCGAGGACGTGGACCGCCTGCTGCGCGCGGGCGCGGACAAGGTCTCGGTGAACACCGCCGCGATCGCGCGGCCGGAAGTGCTGCGCGAGATGTCCGAGCGCTTCGGCTCCCAGTGCATCGTGCTGTCGGTGGACGCGCGCACCGTGCCGGACGGGCAGCCGCCGACCCCGTCCGGGTGGGAGGTGACCACGCACGGCGGCAAACGCGGCACCGGCATCGACGCCGTCGAATGGGCCGTGCGCGGCGCCGAACTCGGTGTCGGCGAGATCCTGCTGAACTCGATGGACGCCGACGGCACCAAAGCCGGTTTCGACCTGCCGATGATCCGCGCCGTGCGGGCGGCGGTCACCGTCCCGGTGATCGCCAGTGGCGGCGCGGGCTCGGTCGAGCACTTCGCCCCTGCGGTGCACGCGGGCGCCGACGCGGTGCTCGCGGCCAGTGTGTTCCACTTCGGCGATCTCACCATCGGCCAGGTCAAGGAATCGATGCGGGCGGAAAAGATCGTCATCCGGTAGCGATGGCGGAAATCCGCCGCGCAGGAAGGCGGGTGGTCTCGGTGCGGTTGCATCGGCCATGACCATCGGAATCGTGCTGTCGCCGTCCGCCATCGACGCCACCGGCAACGCCGTGGACACGGCGGTGGCGCTGGGTGCGGCGGCGGCCGCCGCCGGAATCTCGTCCGTGTGGTTGGGCCAGCGGCTCAGCTACGACGCCATCGCGCTGGCGGGGATCGTCGGCCGTGCCGTGCCCGGACTGACGGTCGGCACCTCCGCGGTGCCGATCACCGCCCGCCATCCGCTGCTGATCGCCAGTCAGGCGCAGACCGCGCAGGCGGCCACCGGAGGCCGGTTCACCCTCGGGCTCGGCCTCGGCGCGAGATTCCTCGCCGAACCGGTGTTCGGCGGATCCTTCGACCGGCCGATCACCCGGCTGCGCGAATTCCTCACCGCGTTGCGCACCGTGCTGCACACCGGCACGGTGGATTTCCACGGCGAGACGCTCACCGCCGCGGCGCCGCTGCCCGCCGCGGTGGCCGGGGCGCGTCCGCCCGCGCCGATCCTGGTGGCTGCCATGGGCCCGCAGGCCCTGCGCGTCACCGGTGAGCTGGCCGACGGCACCCTGCCCTACCTGGTCGGCCCGAAGGCGCTGGAGGAGCACATCGTCGCACCCGTCACCGCGGCGGCCGAGCGGGCCGGTCGCCCCGCGCCGCGGATCACCGTCCTGGTCCCCGGCGTGGTCACCGCGGACCTCGACGCCGCCCGTGCGGCCGCCGCGGCCCAGACGGCGTTCTACGACGACATCCCGTCCTATGCGCGGGTGATCGAGTTGTCCGGCGCGTCGCGGGCGGCGGAACTCGTGGTGATCGGCGACGAGGAACTGATCGCGGCCCGCGTCGCGGAGTACTTCGCGGCGGGCGCGACGGAGGTGGTGTTCGCGCAGACCGACCTGACCACCCCGGAGGACCAGCGGCGCACCTTGGAGGTGCTCGGCGAACTCCAGCGCTCCCGCGTGGGCTGATCGCGCACTCCGGTCGCGCCCGCTCGCGGGCGCCCCTGTTATAACGGTGCTATGAGTCTCGACCCCGCCATCGCCGCCCGTCTCAAGCGCAACGACGCCGGATTGGTCTCGGCCGTCGCGCAGGAACGCGCCACCGGCGACGTGCTGATGGTCGCGTGGATGGACGACGAGGCGCTGGCGCGCACCCTGGAAACCCGCAAGGCCACGTACTATTCGCGCTCCCGCAGGCAGTACTGGGTCAAAGGGGAGACATCCGGCCACACCCAGTACGTGCACGAAGTGCGGCTCGACTGTGACGGCGACACGATCCTGCTGATCGTCGACCAGGAAGGCGCGGCCTGCCACACCGGCACACACACCTGCTTCGACTCGGATGTGCTCCTGGGCGCGCAATCCTGAACCGGCGGAGGGACGGGGCGGTTGGCCGGAGCGAAGGCGGAGGTACGCATAAACGGGCGCTGTCGGGCGTAGTCCGTCCTCGGCTCCGCGCACGGCCGGAGCGAAGGCGGAGGTACGCATAGCGGGCGCTGTCGGACGCAGTCCGTCCTCAGCTCCGCGCATGGCCGGAGCGAAGGCGGAGGTACGCTCAGGAACCGCTGGGCCGCTGATCGTCCCGGCTAGCGGGCGTTAGCTCGCCGAGGCGGTCGAGTGCGTCGGCCAGCCGCTCGGCCAGCAGTTCGCCGAGGTCGGCGACCTGCGCCTTCTGTGCGTCGTCCAAGCCGTCGAAGACCAAGTGCCGCACGGCCTCCAGATATCCGGGTGCGGCCTCGACAACCTTCAGGTATCCGTCGTCGGTGAGTACGGCGTGCACGCCGCGCCGCCCCGCCGTCGCCGAACGCTGCGCCCAGCCCATGCGCTCCAGCTTGGATACCACGTGCGACAGCCGCGATAGCGATGCATTTGCCTTGTGGGCAAGCTCACTCATCTGCAGGCGGTGGCCCGGTTCCTCCGACAACAACGTCAGTACCCAGTACTCGAAATGCGTCACGCCGGACTCGCGCTGCAGCTGGGTGTCCAGAGCGCTCGGCAGCCGCGTCATCAGCGCCACGATCGCACGCCAAGCGCGTTGTTCGATCGGGTCGAGCCACTTCGTCACTGTGTGCCTTCTTTCAAGCCAAGTGACGTGGTTTTGTTCGTTGTCCTAGTGATTGTCGAAAAACTTGTGCACAGTCACCCGCGACATCGAGTTTGCCACGACTTCGCTCGACCGTCATAAAGATGCTGCATGCGGTGAGTTCACTCACACCTGTCGCGGCGGGGTGTCCTCGGCCTTCGGCGTGGCCGGGTGCGTGCGCCGCCACCTGCGCAGCAGCAACAGCGCCACGGCGACGAGGAACAGCAAGGTCGCGATGACGGCGCCGGTGAGCGCGGCCCCGCGGAACGCGGGCGCGTCGACATCCAGGGTCCGCTCACCCGCGTGGGCGGCGCTGCTGTTGCCCAGGACGATGGTCAGCGTCATCAAGTTGGGGATCGCGCACAGGACCGCCACGACCGCGGCCGCTCCGGCCAGGAACCGGCCCGCCTTGCGCCGCCACACCAGCACGGCGAACAACAACAGGAAAAGTGTGACGACGGTACAGAATCCGCCGAAGAACAGGCCCCAGCCGATGCCCTTGGCGAAGCTTCCGTGCACCATCGACCCGACCCGCTGCGCCCACCAGCGCGGGATGAACGCGGACAGGACGAAGTAGGCGACGACCAGGACCGCGAGGACCGCGGCGCCGAGGATGAGTCGTGTGCGCCAGACGGCTGCCGTGGATTTGCGCTCGCCCGGCTGCAGCTCGGTCGAAGTCATGCGTCCAGCCTAGGCCGCTCCCTTGTCGAGCAGCGGCCACGGCGCGCGGACTACCGACTGCGCAGGTAGTTCAGTGCCTCGTCGGCGTGCACGGCGGCGCGCAGCTCGCCGGTGATGATCTTGCGAATGGTGCGGTCGGTGTCGATGACGAACGTTTGCCGCTTCACCGGTGCGAGTTTGCCGAGCAGTCCGCGCTTGACCCCGAACTTCGCGGCGACGGCGCCGTCTGCGTCGGAGAGCAACGGGTAGCCGAGGCGCTGCTTCTCGGCGAACCCGGCTTGAGTGTCCACCTTGTCGGTGCTGATGCCCACGCAGGTGGCGCCGAGCGCGGCGAATTCGGCGGCGAGGTCCCGGAAATGGCAGGCCTCGGCCGTGCAGACGGGGGTATTCGCCGCGGGATAGAAGAAGAGGACCAGAGGGCCGTCCGCCAGCAGGGCGTCGAGCGAGCGGGGAGTGCCGGATTGATCGGGAAGCTCGAAATCAGGGGCGAGCTGTCCTTGCTGCATACCCGGGAACACTACCGCGCGGCCGGTCGAATCGGGTATTTCGTCCGCGGGGACCTGTCGCTCGTGCCCGCCGTGCGGCGCCTTGCGGCGGCAATGAATCGGGCACGAGCCTCGAGCAGGGCGGCTACGCGCCGATGAGTGCCGCCACCTCGGGGTTCTTGATCGTCATCACATCGAGGATGCCGTGGGCCCGCAGGAACGGCCGCAGCTCTTTGATGCGGTCACTGTGCACGGCGTACTCGTCGGGGAAGCGGTTCTTGTCGAGGGACTCCAGTGCTTTGACGTAGGTGACGAAGGACGCGAGCGCGTTGGCCGGGGCGCTCTGCTGGTAGGCGGGATGACCCGGGCCCGCTGTCCGCGGGGCGTGCAGGCGCGGGACGCTGTGACCCGCGACGTGCCGAGGGCCCTCGGGCGCTACCGATTGCGAGGGGTACATCAGTTGTTTCCTCTCGAGATGGATACCGCATGCAACGTGGAACGCCGCGAGTGTAGTGATCGCCGCCACACCTCCGGCGACCGCGTGGAGACCGGACGGTCGACCTGATTTGTCGGGTTTGTCGCCTCCCTCCTCGCGTCACCGGCACCGCTCACTTCCCGGTCGGTCCGGCCTGGGATGATGAGTGCATGCCAGGCGCGTCCACTCCCACCACGACGACCCGCGAACAGTTCCATCAGCTGGCCGCGGAGCACCGTGTGGTCCCGGTCACCCGGAAGGTACTGGCGGATTCGGAGACTCCGCTGTCGGCCTACCGCAAGCTCGCGGCCGACCGAGCGGGCACCTTCCTGTTCGAGTCCGCGGAAAACGGCCGGTCGTGGTCGCGCTGGTCGTTCATCGGCGCGGGCAGCCCCTCGGCGCTGACCGTCGTGGACGGCGAGGCGGCGTGGCTGGGCAGCGTCCCGGCCGACGCGCCCTCCGGCGGTGATCCGCTGGTCGCGCTGCGCGAGACGCTGGAGTTGCTGCGCACCGAGCGTCTGCCCGGACTGCCGCCGCTGACCGGCGGCATGGTCGGATACCTCGGCTACGACGCGGTGCGCCGGATCGAGCGGCTGCCCAACCTGGCGCTGGACGATCTGCGATTGCCGGAGATGGTGCTGCTGCTGGCCACCGATCTGGCCGCGTTCGACCACCACGAGGGCGCGATCACGCTGATCGCCAACGCGGTGAACTGGAACGGCACCGCCGAGCGGGTCGACGAGGCCTACGACGACGCGGTGGCCAGGCTGGACCGGATGACCGCGGCGCTCGGCGCGCCCGCCGACTCCACCGTGTCGGTATTCGACCGGCCCGAGCCCCGGTACCGGCGCCAGCGCACCACCGAGGAGTTCGGCGCGGGCGTGCGCCGCCTGGTCAAGGAGATCGAGGCGGGCGAGGCGTTCCAGGTGGTGCTGTCCCAGCGTTTCGAGATGGATTACGGCGGAGCGCCGATCGACCTGTACCGGATGCTGCGCGCGTCGAATCCGAGCCCGTACATGTACCTGCTGCACATCCCGGACGGCGCGGGCGGCACCGCGTTCTCCATCGTCGGTTCCAGCCCGGAATCGCTGGTCACCGTGAAAGACGGTGTGGCGACGACGCATCCGATCGCGGGCACCCGCTGGCGCGGCGTCACCGAGGAGGAGGACGTGCTGCTGGAGAAGGGTCTGCTCGCCGACGAGAAGGAGAACGCCGAGCACCTCATGCTCGTCGATCTCGGTCGCAACGACTTGGGCCGGGTGTGCGAGCCGGGCACCGTGCGCGTCACCGACTACCGGCACATCGAGCGCTACAGCCATGTCATGCACCTGGTGTCGACGGTGTCGGGCCGGTTGGCGCCCGGCCGGATCGCGCTGGACGCGGTGCGGGCGTGCTTCCCCGCCGGCACGTTGTCCGGCGCCCCCAAGGTGCGCGCGATGGAGCTGATCGAGGAGCTCGAACCGACCCGGCGCGGCGTCTACGGCGGCGTCGTCGGGTATCTGGACTTCGCCGGTGACGCCGATACCGCGATCGCCATCCGCACCGCGTTGCTGAAGGACGGCACGGCCTACGTGCAGGCGGGTGCGGGCGTCGTCGCGGACTCGGATCCGGAGTACGAGGACGTGGAATCGCGCAACAAGGCCATGGCGGTGCTCAAGGCGATCGCGGCGGCCGAAACGATGCGGGCCTACGGCACGGAACCCGGTGCGGCGGGCGGCGGAGCGCGATGACGGCTGCCGATCCCGGAGCGGAACCGGGCCGGGCACGGGAACCGGCCCCGGACAGCGCACGGCCGGAAGCCATTGCGCCGGAGGACGGTTCCGCCGCGGCCGGATCCGCGGGCACGGAAGGCGATTCGCGCCGCAACTACCCCGTTGCCCCGGTGGCGTTGCTCGCTGCCGCCGCCGCCGCGCTGTGGGCGTCGTCCCGGATGACCTGGGTGACGGTCACCTCCTCGGACGGTCTCACCCAGCCCCGCACCGATCATCTGAACGGCGGCGTGTGGTTCGGCGCACTGACTCCCTTGGCGCTTGTCCTGCTCGCCTCGATCGCGGCCGTGCTGGCCACCAAGGGCTGGCTGCGCCGCGTGGTCGGCGTGCTGATCGCGTTGGTCGCCGCGGTGGCCGCGGTGCCCGCGTTCGCACTGCTGACCAATTCCGGCAAGCTCGCCGAGCGGGCCGCGAAGCTCGCCGAACTCCCGGCGCGCGCACAGGTCGAGACGGCGACCACGTCGACATTCCCCGCCGTGCTGGCGCTGCTCGGCGCGATCGCCGCGTTCGGTGCGGGCGCGCTGCTGGCCCGCATGCCCGCCGAGTCGGCGCGGCTGTCCGGTAAGTACGACAACCCGGTCTTCCGGCGCGCCGCCGCCACGGCCGAGGTCACGCAACGGCGCGCGCAGTCCCCGGACGGCGGGTCCGCGCCGCAGCTGTCCGAGCGCGTGCTGTGGGACGCGCTGGACGCGGGCACCGACCCGACCGACGAACCCCCGGCAGGCCAGACGCCCCCGGCGGATTCCGGCCCCGGTGAGGCAGGCCGACATGGCCGCTGAACTGTTTCCGCGCGGCGAGTGTGGCGGGTACCACCTTGCGCAGAGCCCTTCCGCGTGGTTCAACTCCAGCCCCGGCGCAAACGCGCCCGGTAGGTCCATTTATTCTTTGACAGCATCGGTGAGACAGCGCCTGGGGGGATTCTCAGGTAGCAAGTCCGTCTCCCCAGAAAGGATTCGAGCCAGATGACGGTACTCGACTCGATTCTCGACGGGGTCCGCGCGGATGTGGCCGCTCGGGAAGCCCTGCTGGACTTCCAGGCGGTCAAGGCGGCCGCCGCGGCGGCACCCGCGCCGCTGGACGCCCGCGCGGCGCTGCTCGAGGACGGCATCGGCGTGATCGCCGAAGTCAAGCGAGCAAGTCCGTCCAAGGGCGAGCTGGCGGACATCCCGGACCCGGCGAGTCTGGCCAAGGCCTACGAGGACGGTGGCGCGCGGATCATCAGCGTGCTCACCGAGGGCCGCCGCTTCAACGGGTCGCTCGACGACCTGGACGCGGTCCGCGCCACGGTGAGCATCCCGATCCTGCGCAAGGACTTCGTCGTCGGCCCGTACCAGATCCACGAGGCGCGCGCGCACGGCGCGGACGTCATCCTGCTGATCGTCGCGGCGCTGGAACAGGACGTGCTGTCCTCGCTGATCGACCGCACCGAGTCGCTGGGCATGACCGCGCTGGTGGAGGTGCACACCGAGGAGGAGGCCGACCGCGCGCTGGAGGCGGGTGCGTCCGTGATCGGTGTGAACGCCCGCAACCTCAAGACGCTCGAGGTCGATCGCGACGTGTTCGCGCGGATCGCGCCCGGTTTGCCCACCGAGGTCATCCGGATCGCCGAGTCCGGCATCCGCGGCACCGCCGACCTGCTGGCCTACGCGGGCGCGGGCGCGGACGCCGTCCTCGTCGGCGAGGGACTGGTGACCAGTGGCGACCCCCGTGCGGCGGTCTCCGAGCTGGTGACCGCGGGCACCCACCCGTCCTGCCCGAAGCCGGCACGGCGGGGCCGGTGACCGGCGTGACGGCGGTACCTCAGGCCAGCGACGGCGTCGCCCAGCGCAGCGGCCACGAGCCCGACGTGGGCGGGCACTTCGGCGTCTACGGCGGCAGGCACGTGCCGGAGGCGCTGATGGCCGTCATCGAGGAGGTCACCGCCGAGTACGAGAAGTCCCGGCTCGACGACTCCTTCCTCAACGAACTCGACCGGCTGCAGCGCGACTACACCGGCCGCCCGTCGCCGGTGTTCGAGTGCAAGCGGCTGGCCGAGCACGCGGGCGGCGCGCGCATCCTGCTCAAGCGCGAAGACCTGAACCACACCGGTTCGCACAAGATCAACAATGTGCTCGGCCAGGCGCTGCTCGCCAAGCGGATGGGCAAGAGCAGGGTGATCGCGGAGACCGGCGCGGGCCAGCACGGCGTCGCCACGGCGACGGCCTGCGCGCTGCTCGGCTTGGACTGCGTCGTCTACATGGGCGCGGTCGACACGGCGCGCCAAGCCCTGAACGTGGCCAGGATGCGTCTGCTCGGCGCCGAGGTGATCTCGGTGACCTCCGGTTCGCAGACGCTCAAGGACGCCATCAACGAGGCCCTGCGCGACTGGGTGACCAACGCCGACAACACCTACTACTGCTTCGGCACCGCCGCGGGCCCGCACCCGTTCCCGATGCTGGTGCGCGATTTCCAGCGCATCATCGGCCTGGAGGCCCGCGCCCAGGTGCAGGCGTCCACCGGCGGGCTGCCCGACGCGGTCGTCGCCTGCGTCGGCGGCGGATCCAACGCCATCGGCATCTTCCACGCGTTCCTCGACGACCCCGACGTCCGGCTGATCGGTTACGAAGCGGCCGGTGACGGCGTCGACACCGGCAGGCACGCGGCCACGTTCACCGGCGGAACACCGGGGGCGTTCCAGGGCGCCTACTCGTACCTGCTGCAGGACGAGGACGGCCAGACCATCGAGTCGCATTCGATCTCGGCGGGCCTGGACTATCCGGGTGTCGGGCCCGAACACGCCTACCTCAAGGACATCGGCCGCGCCGAATACCGGCCGATCACCGACACCGAGGCGATGGACGCCCTGCTGCTGCTCAGCCGCGCCGAGGGCATCATCCCCGCGATCGAGTCGGCGCACGCGGTGGCAGGCGCCCTGCAACTGGGCAAGGAGCTCGGTCCCGGCGCGATCATTCTGGTGAACCTCTCCGGCCGGGGCGACAAGGACATGGACACGGCAGCACGGTGGTTCGGGCTGTTCGACGAGCCGAAGAAGGAGGGCCGGTGAGCCAGCAGTCCCGCTTGGCGAACACCTTCGCCGCGTGCCGCGCCGATAATCGCGCCGCACTGATCGGCTACCTGCCCGCGGGCTATCCCGACCTGGCCGGTTCGATCGAGGTCGTGCGCGCGATGGTCGAAGCGGGGTGCGACATCATCGAGGTCGGCGTCGCCTACTCCGATCCCGTGATGGACGGCCCGACCATCCAGGCCGCCGCCGAACAGGCGTTGCGCGGCGGCGTGCGGGTGCGCGACGTGTTCTCGGTGGTCGAGGCGATCACCGGCGCCGGAGGCAAGGCCGTGGTGATGAGCTACTGGAACCCCGTGCTCCAGTACGGCGTGGATCGCTTCGCGCGGGATCTGGCCGCCGCAGGCGGCGCCGGGATCATCACCCCGAACCTGATCCCGGAGGAGGCGGACGACTGGTTCGTCGCCTCGTCCACGCACAATCTGGATCGCATCTTCCTGGTCGCGCCGTCGTCCACCGAGGAACGCCTGGTGAAGACGCTCGAGGCCAGCCGCGGTTTCGTCTACGCGGCATCGACCATGGGCGTGACCGGCGCGCGGGACGTGGTGTCCTCTGCCGCTCCCGCCCTGTGCGCGCGGATCCGGACCCACTCCGACATCCCGATCGGCGTCGGCCTCGGCGTCCGCTCCGGCGAGCAGGCCGCCGAGATCGCGTCCTACGCCGATGGCGTCATCGTCGGCTCGGCGCTGGTGACCGCGGCGGGCCGTGGCCTGGACGCGGTGCGGGCCCTCACCGCGGAGCTCGCCGAGGGCGTGCGGTCGGCGACCGTCGCGTCCTAGCCGACCGGTCGGCGGTGCTCGGCACCGCGTAGACCAGCGAATCCGCTGCATGGTCGCTCGGCGGTCGCGACCGGGTGGTCATGGGACCGAGATCAGCCGATCGGGTTCACCACGCCGCGTGGTAGGCGAAAACGCAGAAGCGGGCGGTGCGAAGGCGGCCGTCGTCGGCACCGCGGGCGTGCTCCGCGCGGCGCGGGCAAGCCCTGACGCGGCGAGGGCGGTGCGGTGGTGGCCGGCCGGTCGGGCATCTCCGCTACGGTGGCCCCGTGACGTTACGAGTCCTCGCAGACAGTGTCCTGGCCGACGGCGGCGTCAGCGGCGCCGTGCTGGCCTACATCCCCAGCCCCGCGCGCGGCGTCTGGCAGCTCGGTCCGTTCCCGCTGCGGGCGTACGCCCTGTGCATCATCCTCGGCATCATCGTGGCGATCTGGTGGGGCGAACGGCGCTGGCGGGCCCGCGGCGGCCAGCCCGGCGCGATCCTGGACGTCGCGATGTTCGCCGTGCCGTTCGGCCTGGTGGGCGGCAGGCTCTACCACGTGGCCACCGACTGGCAGAAATACTTCGGTCCGGACGGGCATCCGATCGACGCGCTGAAGATCTACCAAGGCGGGCTCGGCATCTGGGGCGCGGTGCTGCTGGGCGGCATCGGGGCGTGGATCGGCTGCCGGGTATACCGGATCCCGTTGCCCGCCCTCGGTGACGCGGTCGCACCGCCGATCCTGCTGGCGCAGGCCATCGGCAGGCTCGGCAACTATTTCAACCAAGAGCTCTACGGTCGCGAGACCGACCTGCCCTGGGGTCTGGAGATCTACCGGCGGGTGGGCGACGGCGGACAGCTCGACATGATGAACGGCGCCTCCACCGGCGTGGTCGAGAAGATCGTGCACCCCACCTTCCTGTACGAGCTGCTGTGGAACCTGCTCGTCGTCGTGCTGCTGGTGTACGTGGACAAGCGTTTCCGGATCGGCCACGGACGCCTGTTCGCGCTCTACGTCGCCGGCTACTGCTTCGGACGATTCTTCGTCGAACTGATGCGCGACGACGAGGCGACGAAGATCGCGGGCATCCGGATCAACTCGTTCACCTCCGCCCTCGTGTTCCTGGCCGCGATCGCCTACTTCGTGTTCGCCACCAAGGGACGCGAGACGCCCGAGCAGTTGCAACCGGGTGCGAGCCCCCGGCCGTGGCCGTGGCAGCTCCGCGCGCTGCGCACGGCCGGGGCGGCGCCGAACGGGGAGGTTTCGGACGCATCCGAGAAGACCGGGTCCGCCGCCGACGGATCAGGGACCGAGCCGGGCGAGCAGCACGGGGGCTCCGAAAGTGGTTCGGAGAAAACGGATTCGGACAAAGCCGCGTCCGACAAAGCCTGATCGCGTCGCGGGAAACCACTCGGCCGCGCCGGCCTGTTCGGTCGCGGGCGGTGGCCGAATCTCTTCTGCGGCAACGATCGGGCGACCTATCGCGATAACTACTGGCAGGACCGAATATTTCTGGGGCGACAACCCGGTCGTTCCCGGTGACAATGACTCGTGATCGTCACGAGCCGCGGTTCGGCGATCCAGTGAGGCCGGGGGCCGACAAGAGGGTGCCCGCACTAATGAGGAGGACATGAGTGACCGACCCTTACCAGCAGAATCCGGGCGCCGGGGGCCCACAGTACGGTCCGCCGGGCACCGGCCCTGATCTGACCAAGCCGCTGGAGGAGCAGAGCCAGCCGCAGTACAGCCCGCCGCCGGACCCCTACAACCAGCAGCCGCAGTACGGTCAGCCCGTCGGCGGCTACGGCCAGCAGCCGGGCGGCTACCCGCAGGCGCCGTACCCGATGGGCCCGCAGGGCTACAACCCGAACGACCCGGAGGCGCCCTGGGGCCGCGACCCGTTCGGTGTTCCGCTGTCGGACAAGCAGAAGCTGGTCGCGGGCCTGCTGCAGATCTTCCTCGGCAGTTTCGGCGTCGGTCGCTTCTATCTCGGATACAACGGCCTGGGCATCGCCCAGCTGGTGGTCACGATCCTGACCTGTGGTCTCGGCGGCATCTGGGGTCTCATCGACGGCGTCATGATCCTGGTCGGCAAGGTTCCCGATTCGCAGGGCCGTCCGCTGCGCGACTGACCGCCGCGGTATCGACTATGCCGGGAGGTGGGGATACCCCGCCTCCCGGTCGTTCAGGCGAGATCAATGAGCACAATCTTTTCGAGCGTGGTGATCGCGATACTGTCGCGTGCACGGGTCCGGGCGTAACATGACCGGACTCGCGTGCCGTGTGTGGAGTTCCACGCACCGAAGAGAGGATTTCCGTGCGTCGCAAGCTGTTCGCCGCCGCCATGCTCGCCATCGTCGCCGCCACCGGACTGAGCGGGTGCGGTGACAGCGACCCGAACGTACTGAAGGTCGGCACCGAGGGCACCTACGCCCCGTTCAGTTTCCAAGGCTCCGACGGCAAACTCACCGGCTATGACGTGGAAGTGATCCAGGCGGTCGGCGACAAACTCGGCAAGAAGGTCGAGTTCGTGCAGACGCCGTGGGACGCCATCTTCGCGGGCCTGGAGTCCAAGCGCTTCGACCTGGTGGCCAACCAGGTGACCGTGAACGACGAGCGCACGACCAAGTACGCGCTGTCGGCGCCCTACACCACGTCGGCGGGCGTGATCGTCACCCGCGCCGACAACAACGCCGTCACCGGCCTCGCCGACCTCAACGGGAAGACCTGCGCGCAGTCGGCCACCAGCAACTGGAGCAAGGTCGCCACCGACGCGGGCGCGAAAGTGGAGGCCGTCGAGGGCTTCGTACAGGCCATCCAGTTGTTGAAGAACGGCCGTGTGGACGCCACCGTCAACGACAACCTGGCAGTCGCCGAATACACCAAGAAGACCGGCGACACCAGCGTGAAGATCGCGGGACGGACCGGATCGGTGAGCAAGCAGGCGTTCGCCGCGCGCAAGGGCGACGCGCTGATCACCGACGTGGACAACGCGCTGAACCAGCTGCGCGCCGACGGCACCTTGGCGAAGATCTCCGAGAAGTATTTCGGGACCGACGTCAGCCAGTAGCCGACATCGTTCATGGACGCCGCCACCCGGGACCTCATCTGGCACAACCTGTGGCCGATGCTGCAGGCCACCCTCACCAAGACCCTTCCGCTCACCGCCGTCAGCTTCGCCATCGGCCTGGTGCTCGCGTTGTTCGTCGCGCTGGCCAGGATGTCTCCGGTGCGGCCGCTGTCGGCGGCGGCCCGCTTCTACATCTCGATCATTCGCGGGACACCGCTGCTGGTGCAGCTGTTCATCGTGTTCTACGCGCTGCCGCAGTTCGGCATCGTGATCGACCCCTTTCCCGCCGCGGTGATCGCGTTCAGCCTCAACGTCGGCGGATACGCGGCCGAGGTGGTGCGCGCCGCCATCCTGAGCGTCGCCACGGGTCAATGGGAGGCGGCGCAGGCGCTCGGCATGTCGTACCCGGCGATGCTGCGGCTGATCATCCTGCCGCAGGCCGCGCGCATCGCCGTGCCGCCGCTGTCGAACACGCTGATCTCCTTGGTGAAGGACACCTCACTGGCCTCCACCATCCTGGTGACCGAGCTGCTGCGCGTCGCCCAGCTCGCCGCCGCTCCCACGTTCGACTTCTTCGCGCTCTACGGAGTCGCGGCGCTGTATTACTGGGTGATCTGCCTGATCCTCGGATTCGGGCAGACCCGGCTGGAAACGAGGTTGGCCCGCCATGTCGCACGATGAATATCCGTTTGTACCTGCTATGGAGCTGTCGTTCATTTTTTTCACCAAGGATTCACCATGGCCACGGCGGGACCTGCCCACCCAGCGGGACTAGGCTCTACCCGTGATGCGACGGACGAAGATTGTGTGCACGCTCGGACCGGCCACTGCCACCGAGGACCGTATCCGCGAACTCGTCGAGAGCGGCATGGACGTGGCTCGGCTGAACTTCAGCCATGGCGAGCACGCCGACCATGCCGAGAACTACAAGAAGGTGCGTCAGGCCTCCGACCACCTCGGCCGGGCGGTCGGCATTCTCGCCGACCTGCAGGGTCCCAAGATCCGCCTCGGCCGGTTCCTGGAGGGCAGGACCGTCTGGGCGACGGGTGAAGAGGTCCGCATCACCGTCGACGACATCGACGGGACCCACGATCGCGTGTCCACCACCTACAAGGAACTCGCGCAGGACGCCAAGCCCGGCGATCGCCTGCTGGTCGACGACGGCAAGGTCGGCCTCATCGTCACCGGCGTCGACGGCAACGACGTGGTCTGCCGGGTGACCGAGGGCGGGCCGGTTTCCAACAACAAGGGCGTGTCGCTGCCGGGCATGGACGTGTCGGTTCCCGCGCTCTCGGAGAAGGACATCGAGGACTTGGAGTTCGCGCTGAAGCTCGGCGTGGACTTCATCGCGCTGTCGTTCGTGCGGTCCCCGTCCGATGTCGAGCTGGTGCACGACGTGATGGACCGGGTGGGCCGCCGGGTGCCGGTGATCGGCAAACTGGAGAAGCCGGAGGCGATCGACAACCTGGAAGCCGTCGTCCTGGCCTTCGACGCGGTGATGGTCGCGCGCGGCGACCTGGGCGTCGAGTTGCCGCTGGAGCAGGTGCCGATCGTGCAGAAGCGCGCCATCCAGATGGCCCGCGAGAACGCCAAGCCGGTTATCGTCGCCACGCAGATGCTGGAGTCGATGATCGACAACTCCCGCCCGACCCGCGCCGAGGCCTCCGACGTGGCGAACGCGGTGCTCGACGGCGCCGACGCGGTGATGCTGTCGGGCGAGACCTCGGTGGGCAAGTACCCCATCGAGACGGTGCGCACGATGGCGCGCATCGTGCACGCGGTGGAGACCGAGTCGACCCGGGTGCCGCCGCTGACCCACGTGCCGCGCACCAAGCGCGGCGTGATCTCCTACGCCGCCCGCGACATCGGCGAGCGGCTCAACGCCAAGGCGCTGGTCGCGTTCACCCAGTCGGGCGACACGGTGCGCCGCCTGGCCCGCCTGCACACGCCGCTGCCGCTGCTGGCGTTCACTCCGCTGCCGGAGGTCCGTAGCCAGCTGGCGCTGACCTGGGGCACCGAGACCTTCATCGTGCCGACCGTGAACAGCACCGACGCGATGATCCACCAGGTGGATGTAGCACTTCTGTCGATGGACCGATACCAGAAGGGTGACCTGGTGGTCATCGTGGCCGGGTCCCCGCCCGGTACCGTCGGTTCCACCAACCTGATCCACGTTCACCGAATCGGTGAGGAGGACCATTAGTGAGTGCTTCCCTGAGCAGCCCAGTCGACGTCGCGGAGTCCGATGCGCAGCGTTCCGATCTGGATGTGCTGCTTGGCCTGCTCGATCTCGAGCAGATGGATGAGGACGTATTCGTCGGCCAGCACCCGGAGAAGGTGTGGAGCCGTACCTTCGGCGGCCAGCTCGTCTCGCAGGCCATCATCGCGGCGGGCCGGACGGTCGGCGACCGTCCGGTGCACGCGGTCAACGCGCATTTCGTGCGCGGCGGCGATGTGAAGAAGCCGATCGAATACCGAGTGGACCGGCATCGCGACGGCCGGGCGTTCGCCAACCGCACGGTCACCGCCAGCCAGGACGGCCAGGAGCTGTTCGTCATGCTCGCCGCGTTCCAGGACTGGGGCAGGGGGCTCGAGCACGCGCACGCCCAGCCGGAGGTGCCCGACCCGGAGACGCTGCCGCGGGTGGAGGAGAGCTTCGAAGGCTTGGAGGACAAGCTGGAGATGTTCGTCAAGGCGCCGCACCCGATCGACATGCGCTACACGAACGATCCGGCGTGGATTCTGAAGGGCACGGGGGAGCGGCTCAACCACAACCGGGTGTGGATGCGCGCGGACGGCAGGCTGCCCGACGATCCGCTGATCCATGTGGCGACGCTGGGCTATTCGTCCGACACCACGGTGCTGGACTCGATCATCACCACCCACGGGCTGTCATGGGGTCTGGACCGCATCGTCGCGGCCACGGTCAACCACTCGATCTGGTTCCACCGCCCGTTCCGTTTCGACGAGTGGGCGCTGTACTGCACCGAGTCGCCGGTGGCCGCGGGCTCCCGTGGCCTGGCGACCGGCCGCTTCTACTCCCGCAGCGGCGATCTGCTGGCCACCACGGTGCAAGAGGGACTCATCCGCCACTTCCCCGCGCGGCGCTGAGGTCTACAGCAATTCGAGGTCGCGATCGATGTCGAGATCGACGTCGGTGCGTTGCGACGCGCGGATCGAGACCGGGATATCCGCTCCCGGCTCGGTTCGCGCCAGGCCCGAGATCCGGAGCAGCAGTTGCTGTTCCAACGCTGCCATGTGCTCGTCGGTCAACTGGTCGGGCGCGCCGACCAAACTGAGCGCGATCTCGTAGGTGCTGCGGTGGTCGGAGATGCCGCCGGAAGGACTCGCGGGGCAGCGGCTCTCGAGCGCCGCGTGGGCCGGGTCGTCGGCGTCGACCGGCAGGGTGAAGCGCCAGGCGAACACGTCCCGGTCGGTGAGATGGTCATCGACCACCTCTCGCACGGTGTCGACGACGCGTTCGAGAGTTTCCGGTGTCACATAAACATGGAGCGAAACATCCGAAATGCGTTTCGGCATGTCGATTCCTGTCCTGTGTCGAACCAGCAACGGCGGAGAGTGTTGTCCGGCGGGAGTTTAGTGCGTCCGATGCGGAAATGAACACAGCCCGTTGATAACAGGTTCGATACGCGACGGCGCCGAGCGCGCTATCGGCTGTGGTTTTCTCCGGTGGTCACCGGGTGCGTTGGGCGGCGAGGAATGTCGCCAGGGGCGCCGGTCCGCCACCGGGGCGGATGACCAGTCCGCGGCGCTCGTCGTGCGGCCAGCGGGGCTGCTCGTGCGGGGCGAGCGCCAGCAGCAGCGGCACCAGCGCCTCGGCGATGCGGTCGCCGACTTCGCAGAAAGCCTGGGCGGACAGCCCGACCGGGTCGGCGATGTTCTCCCGGCCGACCAGCGACAGATCGTTGCGCGCCCGATGCAATTCGGCGACGGTGCGCGCGCCGGTGACGTGCGCGATGCGGTGGGCCTCCAGCAGCGTGAAGGTGCGGGCTCCGGCGCCGAAGGCCAGGTCGACCACCTGTTCGCGGATCTGCTCGGTCATCGTGAGGACCAAATCGGCCTTGTCGATCATCTCCGGTTTCAGGCGACGCGCCCGGAAGTTGCTCGCGTCGGCGCCAAGCCCGGTGATGGTCTGCGCGGCGAGCGGCTCGACGGGAAATCCCACCAGCGCACGGGTTCCCGCGCTCTCGGCGGTGAGGTAGGGGAGATCGTGTTCGACCGCGAGGGCGCGCGTGAGCCGCTCGGCGATCACCGACCGGCAAACGTTGCCGTTGCAGACGAACAGGACGTGCATACCGATAACGATAAACGGCGGGAAGGCTACCAGAAGGCCCTGAGACATTAGTCCCATATGTGGGAACAACATATTCATCTGTTCGTAGCGCGCCGTACACGAAGCGCGCCGCTTCGGCCTCTGGCCTGCGACGTACGTCACTTCGAAGAGTCGTGCTGTTCGATTCTCTTCATGGCTGTACCCCGGCGCTCACGCATTCAAACGTTGCACTGTGATTGCTCCGTGATATGACCGCACGCAGGCTACCCGGATTCGCCTTCGTAGTAGACGTTTTCGCCCACCACGGGCTCGACCTCGGCCGGCCTGCCCTGGACGCGACCGCGGGTGGAGAACCGCTGACCACGGGAGGCGACCACGGGCGCGAACCGCGCGAGTCCCGTCGCGGGGTCCATGTCGTCGTACATGGCATCGATACCGCCACGGGCGAAGTAGGCCTCGTGCCAGAAGCCGGTGCCGCCGGAGTCGCGCAGGAACTCCCGCCACCATTCCCGATGCGGTTGCGTCCGGGTCCAGGCTTCGAGGCTGTCGAGGTCGCGCCAATACTGCCGTGCGCCCCAGTGCGGCGGGAACAGCGCCCACACGAGGTCCTCGTGCAGCAGCAACCCGTCCGGGCGATCCTTGTGCGAGCGATAGAGTTTCGGCCCCAGCCCGAGCAGTCGCAGCATCCCCCGTGGCCGCCGCACCCGCATGCCGATATAGATGACCACCAGATCCGGGTACTCGGACAGATCCACGGTGGTCCTGTTCACTCGCATCGCATTCCTCTCGCTGCCCCGGACGCTCGAAGTCGCCATATATGACAACGATTCGACACCGGAATCGGTTCGATCAGGGCGCAACTCCGTGATCCGACTTCACCCGGCCGTCGAGTGTCAGCCGTTGAGCAGTTGCTGGTACACGGTCCGGCTACAGCAGCGGCCGGAGAGAAAACTATGAACGCAACTCGCCATCGCCCGTAACATTCGATGCTCGAAGGGCCGGCCCTTGCGATCAGAACATCGGCAGCGTCGTCGGTGTCGTCCGATCCCACCGGCTCTGCCGTCTGCGGACCGAGAATTGCGTACCTAGATGAGCGGTGACACCCGCGACCACCTTCGCGAGCCTCGGTGGGCTCGACCGCGACCCGTGTCGGGCATGCTCGCTACCACTGCGCACGCAACCAGTTGATCGCGGGCGGCATGGGGAAGCTCCACCCCACACGTCAGCGCTTGAATCCGGGACCCGAGCCAAGCCGCTGAGCAACGGCCGATAGGCCCAGCCCGAATCGCACGATTCCAGCCCGACGTAACCACGCACATCGGGGGGTTCGGGGGCGAAGCCCCGCCGAGCGGGGCCTGGGGGTTGCACCCCCAGAAGAAACGACGAGCGCCCCCTGCGAGCGCTCTCCGCGAGCAGGGGACACCCAAAAGCGAGTGCCGAGTGTGGGACTCGAACCCACACGTCCTTTCGGACAACGGTTTTTGAGACCGTCGCGTCTGCCAGTTCCGCCAACCCGGCGCACCGGATGGCAACTATAGCCGGTCGGGTGGGGTGGACGGAAATGGGTTGGCCCGAGCGGCGCGAGGGCACGGTTTGCGCAGGGTATATGCGTTCTATGCCGAAGTGAAAGGTACTCTTTACATCACTCGACAGCCCGACGGCTGACCGGTGCTCGCCTCGTGCGAGCGCGGCTTTCCTTTGGTTGGGTCGGGTACAGGGCATCGGAACCAGAGGGGTCTACCTATGAGCACAGCAGCTGGGGGCGCCGGCACCAAGAAGGACGCCGGGGCGAAGCGGGTCGTCGTCGCCGAGGACGAGGCGCTCATTCGCATGGATCTGGTCGAGATGCTGACCGAAGAGGGCTATCAGGTGGTCGGCGAGGCGGGTGACGGTCAGCAGGCGGTGGATCTCGCCGTGGAGCACCGGCCCGATCTGGTGATCATGGACGTGAAGATGCCGCGGCGCGACGGGATCGATGCGGCGGCGGAGATCGCGTCGAAACGCGTTGCCCCTGTGGTTATCCTGACCGCGTTCAGCCAGCGTGATCTGGTGGAGCGGGCGCGCGATGCCGGTGCGATGGCCTACCTGGTCAAGCCGTTCACGAAATCGGATCTGGTGCCCGCCATCGAATTGGCGGCCAGCCGCTTCCACGAGATCACCGCGCTGGAGAGCGAGGTCGCGAATCTCGCCGAGCGACTGGAGACGCGCAAGCTGGTCGAGCGGGCCAAGGGTGTGCTGATGCAGACGCAGGGCCTTTCGGAGCCGCAGGCGTTCAAGTGGATTCAGCGCACCGCAATGGACCGTCGCACGACGATGAAGGCGGTCGCCGAGGTGGTGCTGGAGAACCTGACGCCGAAGTGAGAGCGCGCGTCACGGGAGAATTTACGCGAACGAAACGTAGTCGTGAACAAGAATTCGAAACGATGTCGCGTGCATGATCCGATTGTGATGCGGAACTAACGTACCGACGCTATGTTCTGTCCGGGCTGATGTGAGTCGGCCTCCTCGGCGATCCCGGGGGAGCACAGAACTTAGATGAGGTGAAACGTGCTTAGTTCGACATGGCGCAGTCGCTCGACGCGAGCTGTTCTGGCCGTCGGCGCCGCCGCCGCGCTGGTGCTGACGGGTTGTAGCGACAAATCCACCAGCAGCGGTTCGGATTCCTCGGGTACCAACGGGGCGGGCGGTCTCTCGATCCAGCCGGTTCTGCAGGTCGACCAGCAGGGCAAGGAAGTGCCGAAGGCCGACGCGGCCACGGCCGCCGACCCCGCGGGCGACGGCAAGGCGACCTGCGCGCCGGGCACGGCCATCGCGATGGCGGGCGCGCTGACCGGCCCTGACGCCGCGCTCGGCATCAACATCGTCAACGGCGTCAAGCTGGCCCTGGACAAGCACAACAAGGCCAATCCAGGCTGCAAGATCGAACTCAAGCAGTTCGACACCGAGGGTGACCCGCAGAAGGCCACCCAGGTGATCCCGCAGATCGTCAACGACCGCTCGATCATCGGCCTGGTCGGTCCCGCCTTCTCCGGTGAGACCAAGGCGACCGGCAAGATCCTCAGTGACGCGGGCCTGGTCTCGGTCACCTCGTCGGCGACCAACGCGACGCTCACCCAGAACGGCTGGACCACCTTCTTCCGCGGTCTGGCCAACGACGACGTGCAGGGCCCCTCGGTGGCGAAGTACCTGGTCAACAGCGCCGGTTACAAGAAGGTCTGCGTCATCCAGGACAACACCGACTACGGCACCGGCCTGGCGAAGTCCATCACCGAAGGCCTGGGCGCCGCCGCCGACCCGGCCTGCGCGGCCAGCATCAAGAAGGGCGACAAGGACTTCTCCGCGACGGTCACCAAGGTGGCGGCGGCGAATCCGGACGCCATCTTCTACTCCGGCTACTACTCCGAGGCCGCGCCGCTGGCCCAGCAGTTGAAGTCCGGTGGCGTGAAGGCGGTCTTCGTCTCCGCCGACGGCACCAACGACCCGCAGTTCGTCGCCCAGGCGGGCAGCGCGGCCAAGGGCGCGAAGCTGTCCTGCCCGTGTGGCCCCGCCCCGGAGAAGTTCGCCACGGACTACAAGGCGCTCAACGGCCAGGCGCCCGGCGTCTACTCGGTCGAGGCCTACGACCTCACCACGATCCTGGCCAAGGGCATCGACAGCGGGAAGGTCACCCGCCCGGACCTGCTCGACTATGTGCGGACGTACGACGGTGCCGGCCTCGCGCGTCAGTACAAGTGGAACCCGAACGGTGAGCTTTCGAACGCGCTGATCTGGGTTTACGAGGTCAAGTAGTCCCCGGATCCCGGGCGCACGGCACGTACGGGGGTTCGTCCGAATCCCCGTACGTGCCGTTGTTCGGTGGGCGAATGGATGAGGGCAGAAATAGATGAAACAAACGGCATCGGCCGCAGTGATACAACTCGCGGCCGGCTCGATCGACTTCAACTACGAGGGGCTGATCGATAATTTCTGGCGGCTGACCGTCGACGGCGTGACCTACGGCGCCATCTATGCCTTGGTCGCCGTGGGCTACACCTTGGTGTACGGCGTATTGCGGCTGATCAATTTCGCCCATTCGGAAATCTTCATGCTCGGGTTGTTCGGCCAGTTGATCGGATTGATGATCTTCGGATTCACGGCCAGCCCCGACGTCTACACCCAGGGCGTCGCGCTCACGGTCGTGTATCTGGGGTTGGCGATGGTGGTGGGCATGCTGGTATCCGGAGGTGCGGCAGTCGGATTGGAGCGGGTGGCCTATCGCCCGCTGCGCAAGCGCGGCGCCAAGCCGCTCGCCTTCCTGATCACCGCGATCGGCATGTCGTTCGTCCTCCAGGAACTGGTGCACTTCGTGCTGCCGAAGATCCGCCCCGATCTCGGCGGCACCAACGCGCAGCAGGCCATCCGGCTCGTCGAGCCCACCGTGCAGTTCAGTTTCGGCGGCGCGGACGTCACCAACATCATGCTGCTCATCGTGATCGCCGCCGTGGTGCTGGCGATCGTCACCGAAGTCCTGATCAACCGGACGAAGTTCGGGCGCGGTATCCGCGCCGTGGCGCAGGACCCCGACACCGCGACGCTGATGGGCGTTTCGCGGGAGCGGGTCATCATGCTGACCTTCCTCATCGGCGGTGTGCTCGCGGGCGCGGCGGCGATGCTGTACACCCTGAAGATCCCGAACGGGATCATCTACTCCGGCGGATTCATCCTCGGTATCAAGGCGTTCAGCGCCGCGGTGCTCGGCGGCATCGGCAACCTGCGCGGCGCGCTGCTCGGCGGACTGGTGCTCGGCGTGGTGGAGCAGTACGGCCAGATCCTGTTCGGCACCGAGTGGCGCGACGTGGTCGCGTTCGTGGTGCTCGTCCTGGTGCTGATGGTTCGCCCGACCGGCATCCTCGGCGAGAGTCTCGGAAGGGCGCGCGCATGACCGACACGACCAAGACGGCGTCCGCGCCGGACACCGCGCGCCGCGGCATCGGCGACGCGATCCGCACCTGGTGGGACGGCCTGAGCAGGCCGGCGCAGTGGGGCGTCGGCGTCCCGATCCTCATCCTGCTCGCCTTGCTCCCACTGTTCCCGCCACCCCTGCTGAACACCCCGTCCTACAACTTCGGCCTGGTGATGGCGCAGGTCGCGATGTACGCGCTGCTGGCCATCGGCCTCAACGTGGTGGTCGGGCAGGCTGGCCTGCTCGATCTGGGCTACGTCGGTTTCTACGCCGTCGGCGCCTACACCGTCGGCCTGCTCACCAGCCCCAACAGCCCGTGGAACCAGACCGACGGCGGCTGGCTGGATCCGAAGTGGGCCTGGCTGGCGTGCCTGCCGATCGCCGTCGCGGTGACCGCGGTGTCCGGCCTGATCCTCGGTTCGCCGACGCTGCGCCTGCGTGGGGACTACCTGGCGATCGTGACGCTCGGCTTCGGTGAGATCGTCCGGCTGCTCGCGGAGAACCTCACCGACATCACCAACGGCAGCCTCGGCCTGTCGGGTGTCGCCTACCCGCACGTCGGCGAGTCCGCGAGCAGGCCGGAGGGCGTGTTCTCCGGCGGCAACAGCGGCGATTCCGACAGTGCCAACCTGCTCGACCGCGCCAGCTACGGCACCTATTGGTACTGGTTCGGCATGGCGCTGGTGGTCATCGTGCTGCTGGTGGTCGGCAATCTGGAGCGCAGCCGCGTGGGGCGCGCCTGGGTGGCCATCCGCGAGGACGAGGACGCGGCCGAGATCATGGGCGTGCCGACGTTCAAGTTCAAGCTGTGGGCGTTCATGATCGGCGCCGCGGTAGGCGGCATGTCCGGCGCGATCTACGCCGGACAGGTGCAGTTCATCAATCCCACCGGGTTCAACATCATCAACTCGATGCTGTTCCTGTGCGCGGTGGTCATCGGCGGGCAGGGCAACAAACTCGGCGTGATCTTCGGCGCGTTCGTCATCGCCTATCTGCCCGCGCGGCTCCAGTCGGTGAACCTGGTGAGCAACGAGTCGACCGGGTACGTCCTGCTGGCGATCGATGTCGCGGTGTTCGTCGCGCTGATCGTCGCCTGGCGGCTGTGGTCCGGTCGGCTGGGCGTGTGGCCGCGGCGCGGCGTGATCACCGCGATGGTGGTGACCGGCGTGCTGGCGCTGCTGCTGCTCGGCAGCGTGCTGCTGTTCCGCAAGGGCGGCGCGCAGTCGCTGGGCGACCTCAAATATCTGTACTTCGGTATCGCGTTGGTGGTGATGATGATTCTGCGTCCGCAGGGTCTGTTCCCGGTGCGGCAGAAGCTGCTCACCTACGGCAGACAGGTGTACCAGGCCGTGCGCAGGCCGGTCGCGGCCGAGCCGATCGGAGCGGGCCGATGACCGGGCCGGGCGCGGGTGACGCGCTGTTCGACAACGAGGACATGGCCGCGGGCTACGCGGCCGAACCGCAGGCCGAGTCCGCGGGCACCGTCGATGTCACCCAGGTGATCCCGGAACTCGCCGATGCCGAGACGGTCGCGGAAGTGGTCGCCCCGCGCCGCGATATCGAGACCGCGGTGGGCGAGCCCCTGCTGCGCACCGAGGGCCTCACGGTGAAGTTCGGCGGCCTCACCGCCCTGGACCAGGTGAGTTTCGAGATCCGCCGCGGCGAGATCCTCGGTCTCATCGGTCCCAACGGCGCGGGCAAGACCACGTGCTTCAACGCGATCACCGGCGTCTACCAGCCCGCCTCCGGGCTGGTGTACTTCGACGGCAAACCGCTGACCAAGACCAAACGCAACGCGATCACCCGCCTCGGCATCGCCCGCACGTTCCAGAACGTGCGCCTGTTCGGTGAGATGACCGCGCTGGAGAACGTCGTGGTCGGCACCGACGCACGGCACCGGACCTCGGTGCCGGGCGCGGTGTTCCGGACGCCGCGGCATCGGCGCGAGGAACGCGACGCCATCGAGCGCGGGATGGCGCTGCTGGAGTTCGTCGGGATCGCCCCGCGGGCGGTGGAGAAGGCGCGCAATCTGTCCTACGGCGACCAGCGTCGCCTGGAGATCGCCCGCGCGCTGGCCACCGAGCCGAAGCTGCTGTGCCTGGACGAGCCCGCGGCCGGATTCAATCCGAGCGAGAAGTCGGCGCTCATGGACCTGATCCGCAAGATTCGCGACGACGGGTTCACCGTGTTGCTCATCGAGCACGACATGCGACTGGTCATGGGCGTGACCGATCGGATCGTGGTGCTGGAGTTCGGCCGCAAGATCGCCGACGGGCTGCCCGCGGACATCCGGGACAATCCCGCCGTGATCGCCGCGTATCTCGGCGTGCCGGATGCCGAGGCGATCGAAACCGTCACTGCCCCGGGCGAAGACGGCGAGACCGAGAAAGTCGCGCCGTCCGGACCGGAGCCGGAAGCGGTACCGCTCGGCAAGGCGGCGGTCACCGAGCCGGTGGCGGAGGCGACGCGCGAGCCGGCCGCCGGCGCACCGCTGCTCGAAGTCAAGGACATGGTCGTCAACTACGGCAGGATCCAAGCGCTGCACGGGATCTCGCTGACCGTCGCGGAGGGCGAGCTGGTCACCCTGCTCGGCGCCAACGGCGCGGGGAAGACCACCACGATGCGCGCCATGTCGGGGTTGCTGCCCCTGACGCGGGGCCGGATCCTGTTCGAGGGCCGCGACATCACCCAGATGAAGGCGCACGAACGGGTGCTGCACGGGTTGATCCAGGCGCCGGAGGGCCGGGGTGTCTTCCCCGGCATGACGGTGCAGGAGAACCTCGACATGGGTTGCTACGGACGAGGTTTCAAGCAGAAGGCCGAGTACGACCGGACGCTGGAGTGGGTGTTCGAGCTCTTTCCCCGGTTGCTCGAGCGGCGCAAGCAGGTGGGCGGCACGCTCTCCGGCGGTGAGCAGCAGATGCTGGCCATCGCCCGCGCGCTGATGGCGCGGCCCCGGCTGCTGCTGCTCGACGAACCGTCGATGGGGTTGGCGCCCATGGTGATCCAGCAGATCTTCCGGATCATCGGCGAGATCAACCAGCAGGGCACCACGGTGCTGCTGGTGGAGCAGAACGCGCAGCAGGCGCTGGCCCGCAGCGACCGCGCCTACATCATGGAAACCGGCGAGGTCACCAAAACCGGCCGCGGCGCGGAACTGCTCACCGATCCCGCGGTGAAATCGGCGTATCTCGGCGTGGGCTAAGGCGTACCTCCGCCTTCGCTCCGGCCATGCGCGGGCTGAGGACGGACTGCGTCCGGCCGCACCGATCAGGCGTACCTCCGCCTTCGCGGCCGTGCGGCTTCGCCTTCCTCGCCGCCGAGTCCGGTGCCGCGCGGCCGGGCTCGAGGCATGATCGTGACCATGGATGGTCACGACGAGCTGATGAGCTTGGCCGAGCGGTACTGGGACAGTGTGCTCGAGGCGGCGCCGAGCGAGGCGACTCTGCTCGGCGACCGCCGCTTCGACGATCGGATCGAGGATCTGTCCGTCGACGCCGAACAGCGGTTGCTGTCCACCTGGCGCGATCTGCTGCGGGCGGTCGACGCGCTCGACGCCGAAGGGTTGAGTCGGGCCGACCGCATCACCCGCAGCTTGCTGCGCACCGAATTGCGCGGCGCCGTCGAGCATCTGGAATGGCGGCCGGTGGAGCTGGCCTCCGACCAGATGAACGGCGTGCACGCGGCGGTGCTGATGGTGGCCCCGCAGACGAACGCGCCGCAGCCGGAGCACGCGCTGGCACTGGTGCGCCGCTACCGGCAGTTCGGGGACATGCTCGGCCAGGCCGTCGAGCGGTTCCGCGCGGGCTTGGCCGCGGGCCGCACGCCCGCGCGGATCGCCATCGAGCGCTCGCTCAACCAACTGGACGGCTACCTGGATTCCGACGTGGCCGCCGATCCGTTCGTCACCTTCGCCGGTCCGCGGGGCTGGGACGGCGAGGCCGCATGGCGCTCGGAACTGGCCGAGGTGACGCGGGATGTCATCCGGCCCGCGTTCCAGGTCTACCGTGATGCGCTGTACGACGAACTGCTGCCCGCCGCCCGTCCCGACGACCAGCCCGGCCTGTGCTGGCTCGGCGGCGACGGCGAGGACATCTACCGGCGGCTGCTGCGCCACCACACCACGCTGCCCGATCTCGGCGCCGACGAGATCCACGAACTCGGCCTCGCCGAGCTGACGAAGCTGCGCGAGGAGTACGCGACGGTGGGCGCGCGCCTGTTCGGCACCGGCGATCTCGGCGAGATCTTCGCCCGCCTGCGCGAGGATCCCGCGCTGCGCTACGACGACGCCGAGCAGATCATGTTCGACGCCCGCAGGGCCCTGGCCCTGGCGACCGCGGAGATGGGGAACTGGTTCGGGCGCCTGCCCAAGGAATCCTGCGACATCGTCCCGGTGCCGGAGTTCCTGGCCGCGGATTCGCCTGCGGCGTACTATTTCCCGCCCGCCGCCGATGGGTCGCGGCCGGGCACGTATTTCGTCAACCAGCACCATCCCACCGGCCGTGGACGCTTCGAGACCGCGTCGGTGGCCTACCACGAGGCGATTCCCGGCCATCATCTCCAGCTCACCATCGCCACCGAACTCGACCACCTGCCGCGTTTCCAGCGCCAATCCTTCGCCAACACCGCGTTCGTCGAGGGCTGGGCGCTCTACACCGAGCGGCTGGCCGACGAAATGGGTTTGTACGAGGACGATCTCGGCCGCCTGGGCATGCTGGCCGGCGATTCCTGGCGCTCCTGCCGGTTGGTGGTCGACACCGGCCTGCACGCGAAAGGCTGGAGCAGGCAGCAGGCCATCGACTTCATGGTGGCCAACGCGCCGGTCGGGCTGGCCGAGATCACCGTGGAGGTGGATCGCTACATCGCCATGCCGGGGCAGGCGGTCGGCTACAAGATCGGACAGCTGGAGATCATGCGCCAGCGGGTGGCGGCCACCGAGCGGCTCGGCGCGGACTTCGACATCAAGGCCTTCCACGACGTGGTGCTCGGTTCCGGATCGGTGAGCCTGCCCGTGCTGCGGGAACTGGTCGGCACGCTCTGACCGCGCGGGGCGCATCGGTACTCGCGCCCCGCGGATCGGAATCCGGTCGCGGCGGCTCCGGCTGCCGGGTGTCGGCGTATCGCCTTGTCGGTGCCGGTCCCTAGACTCTGGGGCGTGAGTTCACCCACGACCGCTCCGCGTCCTGCCCCCGCGTCCGGCTCCGGCGATCCCGGCTCGGGAGACCGGCCGACGTTGCTGTTGCTGGACGGGCATTCGATCGCCTACCGCGCGTTCTTCGCGCTACCGGCGGAGAATTTCAAGACGGTCACCGGGCAGACCACCAACGCGGTCTACGGCTTCACCGCGATGCTGATCAACCTGCTGCGCGACGAGAAGCCGACGCATGTGGCCGCGGCGTTCGACGTGTCGCGCCAGACCTTCCGCGCCGAGGCGTACCCGGAGTACAAGGCCAATCGCACCACCACGCCGGACGAGTTCCGCGGCCAGGTGGAACTGACCAAGGACGTGCTGGGCGCGCTGGGCATTCCGGTGATGGCGATCGAGGGCTTCGAGGCCGACGACATCATCGCCACGCTCACCACGCAGGCGACGGCCGCGGGTTTCCGCGTGCTCATCGTCACCGGCGACCGGGACTCCATCCAGTTGGTGAACGAGAACGTCACCGTGCTGTACCCGCGCAAGGGCGTGTCGGACCTGACCAGGTTCACCCCCGAAGAGGTGATGGCCAAGTACGGCCTCACGCCCGGCCAGTACCCCGACTACGCGGCGCTGCGCGGTGACCCGAGCGATAACCTGCCCGGCATCCCCGGCGTGGGGGAGAAGACCGCGGCCAAATGGATCCGCGAATACGGCGACCTGAACACCCTGGTCGAGAAGGTCGACCAGGTGAAGGGCAAGGTGGGCGACGCGCTGCGGGCCAATCTGAGCAGCGTGGTGCTCAACCGGCAGCTCACCGAGCTGATGCGGGAGGTGCCGCTGCCGTACACCCCCGACCAGTTGGCACAGGGGCCGTGGGATCGCGAGAAGATCCATCAGCTGTTCGACGATCTGGAGTTCCGCGTGCTGCGCGACCGGCTGTTCGAGACGCTGGCTCCGCCGGAGCCGGAGGCGGAGGCCGGTTTCGAGATCAGCGGCGGCGCGCTGGAGATCGGCGCGGTCGCGGGCTGGCTCGCCGAGCACGCCGAAGCCGGTGTGCGCCATGGCGTCTCGATCGTCGGCACGGGTGCTCCGGCCGGTGGCGACGTGCGCGCGATCGCCATCGCGGCGGGTGACGGGGAGAGCGGCTACATCGATGTCACGGTGCTCACGCCCGAGGACGAGGCGGCGCTGGGCGCCTGGCTGGCCGACCCGGCCGTGCCGAAGGCCCTGCACGAGGCCAAGGCCGCCCTGCACGCCTTGCGCGGCCGCGGCTGGACCCTCGGCGGGCTGACCAGCGACACCGCCCTGGCGGCATATCTGGTGCGTCCCGGCCAGCGCACGTTCAACCTCGACGACCTGTCGTTGCGTTATCTGCACCGGGAGCTGCGCGCCGAGACCGGCGAGACCGCACAGCTGTCGCTGCTCGACGACGAGGACGCCGTCGACGCCGAGCTGGCGCGGGCACAGATGCTGCGCGCGCGTGCCGTCGCCGACCTGGCCGACGCGCTCGACGGGGAACTGGCCCAGATCGAGTCCACCCCGCTGCTGGCGGACATGGAGCTGCCGCTGCTGGGTGTGCTGTCCACCCTGGAGGAGGCCGGCATCGCGGTGGACACCGACCAGCTGGCCACGCTGCAGCGGCAGTTCGCCGATCGGGTAGCCGAAGCGGCCGAGGCGGCGTACGGCGTGATCGGCAAGCAGATCAACCTCGGCTCGCCCAAACAATTGCAGGTGGTGCTGTTCGACGAGCTGGACATGCCGAAGACCAAGCGCACCAAGACCGGCTACACCACCGACGCGGACGCGCTGGAGTCGCTGTACGAGAAGACCCAGCACCCGTTCCTGGAGCACCTGCTCGCCCACCGCGACGCCACTCGACTGAAGGTCACCGTCGACGGCCTGCTCAAATGCGTCGCCGAGGACGGCCGCATCCACACCACGTTCAACCAGACGATCGCGGCCACCGGGCGGCTGTCCTCGACCGAGCCGAACCTGCAGAACATCCCGATCCGCACCGACACCGGCAGGCAGATCCGCGACACCTTCGTGGTCGGCTCCGGGTACCAGTCGCTGATGACCGCGGACTACAGCCAGATCGAGATGCGGATCATGGCGCACCTGTCCGGGGACGAGGGGCTGATCGAGGCGTTCAACTCCGGGGAAGACCTGCACAGCTTCGTGGCGTCGAAAGCATTCGACATCCCGATCTCCGAGGTTTCCCCGGAACTGCGCCGCCGGATCAAGGCGATGTCCTACGGCTTGGCCTACGGGTTGAGTTCCTACGGTCTGTCCGCGCAGCTGAAGATCAGCACCACCGAGGCGAAGGAGCAGATGGAGGTCTACTTCGCCCGCTTCGGCGGCATCCGCGACTACCTGTACGAGGTGGTGGAGCAGGCGCGCAAGGTCGGCTACACCGAGACGCTGTTCGGTCGCCGCCGCTACCTGCCCGATCTGGACTCCAGCAACCGGCAGCGCCGGGAGGCCGCCGAACGGATGGCGCTCAACGCCCCCATCCAGGGCACCGCGGCCGACATCATCAAGGTGGCGATGATCAACGTGCACCGCGCGATGCGGGAGGCGGGCTTGCGCTCCAGGATGCTGTTGCAGATCCATGACGAACTGCTGTTCGAGGTCGCCGACGGGGAGCGGGAGACGCTCGAGGCGCTGGCGCGCGAGCGGATGTCCTCGGCGATCGCCCTCTCGGTGCCGCTGGAGGTGTCGGTCGGCGTCGGCCGCAGCTGGGACTCCGCCGCGCACTGACCGGCGCGGATACACTGCACCGACATGCCGGGCCCCACCGCACGGGCCCGGCATCCCGCAGCCGGCGAGCTATCATCGGGCCACCGGCGCAAGTAAACGAATCACGGTGAACGGGACCCATGTCCCACGCCGCGCGGGTACCTACCGTGGGGCTGGTCATACATAGGGATTCACGCATACCGAGCGTAGGGATGGCCCATGACTGTCACCGATGAGTACTTGGAGAACAACGCGGCGTACGCGAGCACCTTCCAAGGCCCGCTGCCGCTGCCGCCCGCCAAGGGCGTGGCCGTCGTCGCGTGCATGGACGCGCGGCTCAATGTCTACGGCGCGCTCGGCCTCGCCGAGGGCGAAGCGCACGTCATCCGCAACGCGGGCGGCGTCGTCACGGCCGACGAGACCCGCTCGCTGGCCATCAGCCAGCGGCTGCTCGGGACCAGGGAGATCATCCTGATCCACCACACCGACTGCGGCATGCTCACCTTCACTGACGACGATTTCAAGGCGAGCATCCAGGAGGAGACCGGCATCAAGCCCGAGTGGGCGGCGGAGGCCTTCTCGGACCTCGAAACCGATGTGCGCCAATCGATCGCGCGCATCGTTGCCAGCCCGTTCGTGCCGCACAAGAACTCGATCCGCGGCTTCGTCTTCGATGTCGCCACCGGCAAGCTGAACGAGGTGCTCCCTCAGTAGGGACGAATTTCACACCGCCGCAGGGAGATCCGGGTGCCAGCGCCCGGATCTCTGTGCGTTGCGGGGTATTTCACGAGGGCGGACGCGCGATCAGGCGCGCCGAGCCGGCGCCGAGGTCGACCTCGTCACGCGGCGGCGCGCCGTCGGAGGCGTCCTCGCGGTGCATCAGCGTCGTGAGCCGCTGCTCGAACTCGTGCTGTTTGCTGCCCTGGAAAACCGCCGTGACCTCTTCGAACCCCGCCGCCGCCACCGGGCGCCCCGACCGTGTGCGGGTCCAGGGCAGCGCGCGGCTGCCGGTGAACTTGTTCCAGGCGACTTCGGCGAAGGCGAACAGGATGAGCAGGACGGCCAGACCCGGGATGGTCATCGCCACGAGGAGACCCATGTCACCGAAGCTACCCTTCCCGCTGCCACACGGTCCTGAACTGCGCGGATGGTACTCGCCAGTAGACAAATCGGGCATCGAATGTGGTTGCCATCGCGACGCGATGTCCCTATCCTCGATGCCGTGCCGAATCCCGCCGACCGCCGCAGCGCAGCGCTCCATGTCGCAGACCGCGACAGCGCTCTGCTTTCGGCGTCGCTCATCGGGCCCTCCGTGGCTACGCAGGCTACCGCCTCCGCGCCCGAGGTTCGCGCCGAGCTACTTCCGCTCACCGCGATGGTGGCGTCGCTTCCCCGAGTCCTCGTAGTAGCCCGCCGTAGCGGGGTCTGATTCGGGCCGGCCCCCTCGCTGCGGGCATTTCCACTTGTTAGTGCTGGTCCCCTCTGTCAACTGAGCCACGACATTCTCCGGGAAGACCTACTTTCAATGACCATCCTGACGCTTGATACAGACATGTTCCACGCCGCGGCTCCCAAGGGCCTACGCGCCGAAACCGCCGGGCTGACCTCGGCGGAGTTCCACAGCCGGTACTGCGCGCTCGGCGGCCCCATTCGCCTCGGCGAGTGGTCGCCCGCGGGCAGCCGTACCGCGGAGTTCACCGCCACGCTGGAGTTCGCCGGACATCTGCGGACCGTCGTCGCCACCGGCAGCCCCGTCGCGGCGATGACCTCGGCCCTCTACGAGGAGGGCTACCCCGTCGAGATCCTGCAATTCCATCAGCGGCGCACCGCCGACGGCACCGCCACCTTCGTGCAGTGCGAATGCAACGGCAGGCGCGGCTGGGGCGCGGCCATCGCGGACGACGGCGCCGAGTCGACGGTCCGCGCCATGATCGCGGGCGTCAACCTGCTCGGCGCGTCCTGACGGCTTCCGGCCTCGGGGCGGCGGTATGCCACCCCGAGGCCAGGCCCGGAACGCACGACAGGCCCGGACGCGGACTGCCGCATTCGCGTGTCCGTATCCGGGCCCGAGCGAATTCTTAGTGGCGCAGTGCCTCACCGCGCCACGCGAGTTACTTTCCGGCCTGCTGCTGCTCGGCGAGCTGCTTGCGAACCTCGTCCATGTCCAGCGCCTTGACCTGGGTCACCAGATCTTCGAGCGCCGCGGGCGGCAGCGCGCCGGGCTGCGCGAACACCAACACGCCCTCCCGGAAGGCCATGATGGTCGGGATGGAGCGGATGTTGGCAGCCGCTGCGAGGCCCTGCTCGGATTCGGTGTCGACCTTCCCGTGCACCACGTCGGGGTGCTTGTCGGAGGAGGCCTCGAAAGTGGGTGCGAAACTCTTGCACGGGCCGCACCAATCGGCCCAGAAATCGACGAGTACCACGTCGTTTCCGGTGACTACCTCATCGAAATTGTGCTGGGTCAGCGTCTGGGTGGCCATGACGTCCTCTCGTTTCGGTGTGCTCGCTACAACGCGGGCTGCCTCGGTTATCTTCCACGGCGGACCCGGCCTACCGGCCACTCGCGCCGCTGATCCCCGTCCCATCGACGGATACCCACCACCGTGGCGGCGAAATCCCGGTCCCGCGCGATGGCGAGGATGGCCTCGCCGAGCTGGTGCGGGGGCACCCGCCTGGCGAGGGTGATGTGCGGGGTCCACGCGTCCGGATGCAGGTTGGCCGGGACGCCGGGGCAGGGGGAGATCGTGTGGAAGATCCGGCGGTGCAGCGCGAGCAGCGCCTCGGACGGGACGACCAGCCGGACCAGGATGGGACGGCGGGCGCCGAAGACCACCAGTCCACCGAGCCGGACGGGGATCGGCGCGAAGGCTTGCTCGTCCAGCGCCTGCTCGATGCGCGGCCAGACCTGCCTGGCCACCCCGGCGGTGATGTGCGGACGGTTGGACTCGTCGGTGCGCGCGGCGAGGCTGGGCACGCCCGCATCCGCCAGCAGTTGCCACTGGCGGCGGATCTCCGTATCGGCGGCCTCGTCGAGGAGTAGTTCGACCGACTGCACCATGGTCCCCCGAAGGTAACCGCAACCGGCGTGTCCGCGGGCCGGTTCCGGCGGCCGGGCACGACGGCGGGAGGATGTTCCGGTGAACGACGCGAATCGACCCCGGGCGCACCGGGCACTGCGGCTCGGCCTGATCGACGGCGACGGCATCGGCCCCGAGGTGGTGCGAGCCGCCAGGCAGGTCGTCGACGAGGCGCTGTCCGCGGCGGGCGCCGCCCCGGTCGAGTGGGTGCCGCTGGTGATGGGGCACCAGGCCATCGCCGAGTTCGGTACTCCGCTGCCCGAGCGGACGCTCGAGCAGCTGGCCGCCGTGGACGGGTGGATTCTCGGTCCGCACGACAACGCGTCCTATCCGGCCGAGCATCGCGTCGCGCCGGGCGGGGCCATACGCAAGCATTTCGGCCTCTACGCCAACATCCGCCCCGCGCGGGCCTTCGCGGGCGTGCACGCGGCGGCGCCGGACATCGACCTCGTGATCGTCCGGGAGAACAGCGAAGGGTTCTATGCCGACCGCAACATGTACGCGGGGTCGGGGGAATTCCGCCCGACGCCGGACGTCGCGATGTCGGTCGGGCTGGTGACCCGGGCCGCCTGCGAGCGGATCGCGCATCAGGCGTTCCAGCTGGCCGCGACGCGACGCAAACGGGTGACGATCGTGCACAAGGCCAATGTCCTGCCGCTGACCATGGGGCTGTTCCGCGACGTCTGCCGTGCGGTCGGCCAGGAGTACCCGGGAGTGGAGATCGACGACGAACACGTCGACGCGGCGGCCGCGCACCTGGTGCGCGCCGCGTCCGACTACGACGTCCTGGTCACCGAGAACCTGTTCGGCGACATCCTCTCCGACCTGGCCGGGGAGTTGAGCGGATCGCTGGGGCTGGCCGCGTCGCTCAACTGCTCGGCCACCACGGCCATGGCCCAGGCGGTACACGGCGCGGCGCCCGCGCTGGCCGGGCACAACCGGGCGAACCCGGCGGCGCTGCAATTGTCGTCGGCGATGCTGTTGCGCTGGCTGGCGACCCGGGACGCCGAGGTGACCCTGGCCAGGGCGGGCGAGCGGATCGAACGGGCCGTCGCCGCGACCTTCGAGGCGGGCATCGCCACCGCCGATCTCGGGGGACTGGCATCCACCAGCGAATTCACCGAGCAGGTGTGCGCGAGGGTGCACCGCAGGTAATCGCTACGCCCGCGGACCCTCCGACGGCGACTCCGGTGCCGGTCGTGCCCGCACTGCGGAACGGCCAGCAGCGCCACTTCGGCGCCGAGTTCCCTGGCCCTGCGTGGCAGATCGAACTCGAGCACCTTGCCGCCGCCGGAGCGGGGGTTCATCACCAGGAACGGGTGTTGTGCCGGGGCGGCGGGGAACTCGGGCAGGCGCGACTGCCCACCGTCGTTCCGCAATGCCCGCCGCGCGCACGCCACGGCCGCCGCGGCCAGCGCGCCGGAGACCAGCACCACCCACAGTTGCCGCTCCCGGACGAACAGAAGCACCACCACGATCGGCGACGAGATCGCCAGGGCCGCCGAAACGACCCGCAGCACACCACGGTTGATCAAAACCAGTAGGTCCCCGCGACGCTCACCGCGACACCGCCCGCCCCGGCGATCAGCAGAGTGAGCAGACCGAGCACCCCCGCCACCGCGAGCGGCAGCACGGCCGCGGCGATCGCGGCGGCGAATGCCGCCCTGGCCCACCACTGCCGAGCGATCGGGGGCAGCGCCGAGCCCGCCTCGGCTTCCGGCATCACGCACCGGCCCCGGCCGGGGTCTTGTGCTCCGGCTCGGCATGCCAGGCGCGAGCGGGACGAATCAACAGTTCCAGCAGGAGCAGCGCGAGCAGCGCGCCGAGGACGAGCCACACCACGACCAGACCGGTGGGGTAGCGCCAGAACACCAGCAGCACAGCGGCGATGCCGATGATCGCCCAGCGCAGTGCGGCGCGCGCCCGGAAAGCCCAGCTCTCCACCGCGTTCGGCGGACGCGATCGCCGCAGGCCCTGTACCGCGTCCATGCCGCGCCCGAGTCCACGGCGCACCGCGATGGCCGAGGCCGAGCCGCCGGTGAGGTAAGCGCCCAGCGCGATGACCAGGCCGAGCACGGCGACCCCGCGCAGCGCGGTCCGCAACGGCACCATCACCGTGTCGGTGATGACGGTGGCCGCGTCCGGTGACAGCACGTCGGGCGGAATCTCGTCCAGATACAGCGCCCGGGCGACCATCAGCGCGATCGCCAGGATCAGCATGCCCACCGCCAGCGCGAGTCCGACGAAGACCAGGGCGCGGCGGCGACGGCCGACGGGTGCCGCGGCGATCGCGGCCACCGCGGCCGCGATCGTCACCCACGGCAGCACTGCCGAAGCCTTGTCGAGATCGTCGACCGCCCGTTGCGCCCGCACCAGCTCCGGGGACCGGAACAACACGAACTGTTTGTCGACCGCGGGAATCTTCTCGGCGAAGGTGAAGCCGCGATCGATGAGCCGGGCTTTCACGTTCTCGATCACCGTGCGCAGGGAGAGGGTCACCGTGCCGTTCTCGTCGACGGTGACCGACTGCGGGCCGACGTGGCCGGTGAGCACCCCCACCAACGCGGTGTGGGCGGCGCGGTTGGCCTGCACCCACAGATCCTCGAACTGGTCGCTGCGCACGAACGACAGCGCGGTGTCGTTGACGAAACCGCGCGCCTGCTGGGTGATCACCGGCGCCAGCCCCTCGACCGCCCGGTCCACCCGCGGTCGGTTCGCGGTCGCCGGGACCGCGTCGGTCAGCGCGGCCAGCGCGTCCGAGGTGAGGCCTTCGATGTCGACGCGGGCGAAGATCTCGTCGGTGATCGTGTCGGCGACTTCGGTCTGCAGCACCGGATCCGACCCCAGCGGCGCCACCGTGCTCAGGTACCGGTTGGTGTCGAGGATCTCGCCGCGCACGAATCGCGCGAGCACCGTGGTGAAAGCGAGGACGGCGACGAGCACCGTCAAGATCGCCACCGCGGTCCAGCGCCACGCGTGCCGCGGCGGACGCGCCACCCGCGCGGGCGCACCGCGGCCCTCCGTCCGCAGCGTGGCGACCTCGGCGCGCAGCCGCTCGAGCTCGGCTCGTTCGTCCGCGCTCAGCGGGCCTGGAGAGGCGCTGTCACTCGCGTTGGAATCCATGGTTCCCTCACTGCAGGAGCGGATTCGGGCGGCGGGACGGGACCGGCGGCGGCGCTCAGACCGTCGCCGATCCGGAGGGCGGCGCTCCCGGCCCGGAGGTGGATCCCGGGAAGGTCGTCTCCGGGTTCCACGTCGTCACGGCCCAGATCACCACGACGTCGAGCGCGATGATCACGATGGACCACACCGGGTAGTACGGCAGCCACAGGAAGTTGGCGATGATCGACAGGGCCGCGATCACGATCGCCGACACTCGCGCCCAGGTCGCGCCGGTCATCAGGGCGATGCCGACGAGCACCATCACCACGCCGAGCGCGATGTGGATCCACCCCCATGCGGTGAAGTCGAACTTGAAGGTGTATTGCTGGCCCTGGACGAACAACTCGTCCTCGGCTACCGCGGAGATTCCTTGGAAGAGCTGAAGGAATCCGAGGGTGGTCAGTATGATGGCGGCCGCGATCGATGTGCCCGCGGCGATTCCCTGCCGGACGCTGTGGTTTTCCCGGTCGCCCTGCTTGTGTTGCGACATTTGCGGTTCCCTTTCGCGACGAATTCGTATCGACATGGAATGCGCGCCATGTCGGAGCGGGCTTCGAACCTGAAGGTCCGGGCCGGGCTGAAGGTTTCGCGACCGGGTAGCGGTCGGCGGCGTACGCTATGACTGAGATTAGCATCAGGGCGGCAACCCGGTTCGTGGTTGCCATTCTCGAATTCGGGATGCCGGTGCGTATTCCATGCCTTGGGCGGCAGGTACACCGGCGCGGCGTCCCGATTCGAACGGATTTCGTCGTTTCGCAACGGAAAAGAGGCTTCCGGTGACCGATACCGATATCGACGCGATAGGGCCCATTGACTATCTCGTTATCGAATTTCCGCCGGATCGACCTCCGGACGGTTCGGCCCTGCCCATGCTGGTGGACCTCGCCGAGCGCGGCATCGTCCGGGTGCTGGATCTGGCGTTCGTCCGCAAGGACACCGACGGTTCCCTGTCCGGAATCGACATCGCCGACATGGGCCTGGAAGGGGACTTCGACATCACCCTGTTCGAGGAGGCGGGCTCGGGCCTGCTCGACGAGAGCGACCGCAGGGAAGCCGGGGCCGCGCTCGAACCGGGATGCTCGGCCGCGATCCTGGTCTACGAGAACCGGTGGGCGGCGCCCTTCGCGTCCGCGCTGCGCCGCAACGGCGCTCAGCTCGTAGCCTCGGGACGTATCCCGGTGCAGAGCATCTTGTCGTCCTTGGATGCCCTCGAGGCAGAGAGTCGATAGGAGACCGTCATGCCAGGATTGCTTCGCGGCGTCGCCCGCACCGCCATGGTCGCCGGAACCGCGACCGCCGTCTCCAACCGCGTCTCCCGGCGTCAGGGGCAACGCTGGGCGGCGCAGGAGCAGGCGCAATACGACCCGTACGCGCAGCAGTATGCCGCGCAACCCGCCGCGCCACAGCCCATGCCCGCACCGCCGAGCGACGGCGGTGCGGGCATGGACCGGATCACGGCGTTGAAGGAGCTCGCTGAACTCAGAGCTCAGGGCGTGCTCACGGAAGCCGAATTCGAGGCCGAGAAGGCCCGCATCCTCGCTTCTTGAGCGCGCGTCGAGCCGGCGTGCCTGCTCAGCTCACTGTGCCACCGATCGGGGAGGCGCCCCGCTGGGTTGCGGCGTCGGCGCGGCGCCCGGTTGTGCCGCCGGCGCGGCGCCCGGTTGTGCCGCGCGCCCGGGCTGTCCCGCCAGTGCCTGGGCCTTGAGCTGCTCGAACTCGGCCACGGTGATCGCGCCCGAGTCGAGGAGCGCTTTGGCATCGGCGATGCTCTCCGCCGGTGACCTGCCCGCGACCTCCCGGATGTACTGGTCGGTGGCTTCTTTCGCCTCGGTCTGGGCCTGCTGGGCGCGCAACGCCATGCCCCGGCCCCGGACGACGAGGTAGACCAAAGCCGCGAGATAGGGGAACACCACCAAGGCGATCACCCACACCGCTTTGGCGACGCCCGAGACCGAGTGGTCGCGGAACAGATCGACCAGAATCTGGAACAGCACGATCAGGTATGCCACGAAAGCGAATACGAGGATCGTGTACCACACGTAGTCCCAGAACGAATCCATGATGTGAACCTCCTCGGGTGAGCCCGCGGCATATTCGGAAGTCGCGACTCACCGTGTTCTGGATCGAGCCGTCGGACGGCCCGGTGGCCGGAAAACAAACCTTTCTCTGTGCGCTTGCCGGGCTTTGCCTGTCGTATGCCTATTTGTTCGGTAGGCCAACCCGCATCGGTGTTCAGCGGGCGTCGGTGAGGGGCATCCGGAAGGGCAGCGGCTCACCGGCGCGGTGTCGCTCGAATATTCGAGGGCACATCAATTTCGAGTTTTCGGATACGTCGCTCGCTTCAGCCGACGTTCCGGAGAACTCGTCCGGCCGGAAAAGACCGGCAAATAATCATCGGCGCTGGCGCAGGCGTCGTCAAGATTGCCGCAGAATTCGGCGCCGGACGGGGACGCGGTCCGCCGCGCGTTCGGAGCGGGTCCGGCGGAGGCGGCCGTCCGCGTGCGGACGCGCTCCTCGGGTCGGGGGCGCGGGGTGCCACCGGAGATGCGGCAGCCGGCGTAGTCCGCCATCGCCCCGCGGGCCCGGCACCCGGTGGAGTAGGGTCTCCCGCCGGTGCACCGGCACGGGACCGAGCGACGGGCTCGTGTTGCTGTTGCATTACTGTCCAGCGCGAAGCGGCCCGGTCGCTTAGATTGCCAAACGGGTGATGACGCCCGGGTTGCGTGGAGCCAAAATGTGGAGGGCTGCTGTGTCTGATCGTTCGTTTCTCGGCGGGCGCGCCCTGCGAGCCGCCGCGGGCGCGCTCGCCGCGGGCGCACTGGTGCTGACCGGATGTACCACGAACACCGAGGACACCGGCCCTTCGGTGGCAAAGGTGCAGGTGGACAAGGTCGACCAGATCGCAGCGCAACTGCCCGACAAGATCAAGCAGTCCGGCAAGCTCGTCGTCGGCGTGAACATCCCCTACCAGCCGAACGAGTACAAGGACGCCAGCGGCCGGATCGTCGGCTTCGACGTGGACCTGATGGACGCGGTCGCCTCCGTGCTCGGCGTCAAGGCCGAGTACCTCGAGTCGGCCTTCGAGAAGATCATCCCTTCGATCCAGGCGGGCACCTACGACGTGGGCATGTCGTCGATCACCGACTCCAAGGAACGTGAGCAGCAGGTCGACTTCACCACCTACTTCAACGCGGGTATCCAGTGGGCCCAGCAGAAGGGTAAGCCGGTCGATCCGGAGAACGCCTGCGGCAAGAAGGTCGCCGTGCAGGCCACCACCGTGGAGCACACCGACGAGGTGCCCGCCAAGAGCGCCAAGTGCGTCGCCGCGGGCAAACCCGCCATCGACATCAAGTCGTTCGACGAGCAGAGCGCCGCGACCAACGCGCTGGTGCTCGGCCAGGTCGATGCCATGTCGGCCGATTCCCCGGTGACCGCGTACGCGATCAAGCAGAGCGGCGGCAAGATCGAGACCGCGGGCCCGGTGTTCGACTCCGCGCCCTACGGCTGGGCGGTGCCGAAGGGCGCGCCGCTGGCCGCCGTGCTGCAGCAGGCGGTCCAGCACCTGATCGACACGGGCAAATACGCCGAGATCACGAAGAACTGGGGCGTGCAGGAAGGCGCGATCACCAAGTCCGTCGTGAACGGCGCCGTGAGCTGATCGATGGCGGACAACGACACTCGGCCTGCGCCCGGCGATCCCGGGCCCGGCGGAGCGGATTCGACGCGGGAGCCGGAACCGATCAAAGCGGTTCCGCTGCGCAGGCCGGGTCGCTGGATTGCGGCGGCGGCCATCCTCGCCCTGGTGGCGCTGTTCGTCTACGGCGCCGCGACGAACCCGGCCTATCGCTGGGACACCTATCGGAAATACCTGTTCGACACGAGGATCACCGCCGGCGCGATCGTGACGCTGGAGCTGACCGTGTGCGCGATGGCGATCGCGGTCGTGCTTGGAACGGTGCTGGCCGTGATGCGGCTGTCGCCGAACCCGGTGTTGCGCAGCTCGGCGTGGGTGTACCTGTGGATCTTCCGCGGCACCCCGGTGTTCGTGCAGCTGGTGTTCTGGGGGCTGGTGCCCTCGCTGTACAGCCGGATCCAACTCGGCGTTCCGTTCGGGCCGCAGTTCTTCCACCTCGACGTGCAGCAGTTGCAGGCCGCGTTCGCCTTCGCCGTGCTCGGCCTCGCGCTCAACGAGGCGGCCTACATGGCCGAGATCGTCCGGGCCGGAATCAATTCCGTCGGTGAGGGGCAGCGGGAGGCGTCGTTCGCGCTCGGCATGTCCTGGAGCCAGACCATGCGCCGCACGGTGCTGCCGCAGGCCATGCGCGTGATCATCCCGCCGACCGGCAACGAGCTCATCGGCATGCTGAAGACCACCTCGCTGGTCACCGGCATCCCGCTGAGCACCGATCTGTTCGGCCGGGCGCGCGACATCTACGGCGTGAACTTCCAGCCCATCCCACTGCTGCTGGTCGCCGCCACCTGGTACCTGGCGATCACGAGTGTGCTCATGGTCGGGCAGTACTACTTGGAGCGCTACTACTCGCGCGGCGTCTCCCGCACGCTGACCACCAAGCAGCTGCAGGAGCTCGCCGACGCCCAGCAGGGGGAGAAGGCGAAATGAGCGTGGACGTCGAGAAGACCGCCGCCCCTCCGATGGTCCTTGCCGACCGGGTCTGCAAGAACTTCGGCGCCCTGCAGGTGCTCAAGGGCGTTTCCCTCGAGGTGGGCCGTGGCGAAGTGCTGTGCCTGATCGGGCCGTCCGGCTCGGGCAAGTCCACCTTCCTGCGCTGCATCAATCATCTGGAGCAGGTGAACGCGGGCAGGCTCTACGTCGACGGCGAGATCGTGGGCTATCGGGAGAAGAACGGCAAGCTCTACGAGATGCACCCGCGCGACGCGGCCAAGCAGCGCCGCGAAATCGGCATGGTGTTCCAGCATTTCAATCTGTTTCCGCACCGCACCGCGCTGGACAACATCATCGAGGCGCCCACCCAGGTCAAGAACGTGCGCAAGGCGGAGGCGGTGACCAGGGCGCGCGAGCTGCTGGACCGGGTCGGGCTGGCGGACAAGGCGAACGCCTACCCGGCGCAGCTGTCCGGCGGGCAGCAGCAGCGCGTGGCGATCGCGCGCGCCCTGGCCATGGATCCCAAACTCATGCTGTTCGACGAGCCGACCTCCGCACTGGATCCGGAGCTGGTCGGCGAGGTCCTCACGGTCATGCGGGAACTGGCTCGGTCGGGTATGACGATGGTCGTGGTGACCCACGAGATGGGATTCGCCCGCGAGGTCGCCGACCAGCTGGCGTTCATGGATGGCGGCGTGGTCGTGGAGGCCGGGCCGCCGCGGCAACTGCTGGCCGATCCGCGGCACGAGCGCACCAAGGCGTTCCTTTCGCGGCTGCTCTGACAGGGGCCACCCGTCTCACGCATCGGCGCGCAAGGCGATGCGCAGCTGCCCGAGCAGTACTTTGGCCGCCGGGCTCACGGGATGGGCGGTGCGCCAGGCCAGTGCGAGGCGACCGCGCGGTTCCGGCTCGATGATGCGGACGGTCCGCACACCGAAGGCCGCGGCCTCCGCGGCGGTGAGCTCGGGCACGACGGCGATGCCCAGGCCGCGTGCGGCCAAGCGGAGCAGCAACGCGGGCGCCGCCGCCTCGTAGGCGATCGCGGGCTCGAACCCCGCCGCCACACAGGCGCGCTCGAAGACGCCGCGGATACCCGTGCCCGGGGTGAGGCAGATCAGCGGACGATCCCGCAGTGCGGTGAGCGGCAGCTCCGCGCCGTAGCCGTGGTCCGCCGCCGCGACCGCTGCCACCAGCGCGGTCTCCAACACCACTTCGATGCCGATGGCCGGATCGATTTCCGCGCCGGTCATCCCGATCAGGGCCATGTCCAGCTCGCCTCGGCCGAGGGCGGCGAGCATCCGCTCGGAGGTGTCCTCGGTGAGGCTGATGGCGACCTCCGGGTGGTCGTGATGGAAGTCCGCGAGTACGGCCGCGACGTCGAACTCCTCGACCGCGGCCCCAGAGATGAGGCCGACCCGGACCTGCCCGCGTAGCAAGCCGGTGAACTCGTCCACCGTGTGGGCGACCCGTTCGGCCGCGGCCAGCGCTGCCTGCGCGTGCGGCAGGACGGCGGCGCCGACCTCGGTCAGGGTCACCGTGCGCCCGCCGCGGTCGAGCAGCGGCTGGCCGAGTTCGCGTTCCAACTGCCGGATCTGGGCGCTGAGGCCGGGCTGCGCCAGATGCAGCCGCGCCGCCGCACGGGTGAAGCTCGCTTCCTCGGCGACGGTGACGAAGTAACGTAGCTGGCGCAGCTCCATAACGGTTCATTATAAGAACTAGAAGAACTATCTGTTTTACTTCTTCCAGCAGGCAGGGCAGGGTCGAAGCCATGGGAAACAACGCCGCACAGATCGAAGAGAACAGCGACATCTTCACCGGTCCGGTCTTCCGTCCGGGTGACGACGGCTACGACGCGGAGATCGCCGGATTCCAGACCGCCTACACCCATCGACCCGCGCTGATCGTCGGCGCCGCGCACGCCGAGGACGTGCGGGCGGCCGTGGAATACGCCGCCCGCCACGATCTGCCGATCGCCGTGCAGGCGACCGGCCACGGACTGTCCGTCGCCGCGGACGGCGGCGTGCTGATCAGCACCCGGCGCATGGCGGGCATCCGAATCGATCCGGTCCGCCGCACCGCACACGTCGGCGCGGGAGTGCGGGCGGGCGCGCTGGTCGAAGCGGCGGCCGAGCACGGACTGGCGCCCCTGAACGGGTCGTCGCCGTCGGTCGGCGTGGTCGGCTACCTGCTCGGCGGCGGCGTCGGGCTGCTCGCGCGCCGGTTCGGGTACGCGGCCGAGCACGTGCGCTCCATCGAGCTGGTCACCGCCGACGGCCGGGCGCGCACGCTCACACCGGAAGACGAACTGTTCGGCGCCGTGCTCGGCAGTGGGGGAAACTTCGGCGTCGTGACCGCGCTCGAGGTCGGCCTCGTGCCGGTCACCACGGTGTACGGCGGACAGTTGGTGTTCGACACGCCGCTGGTCGAGCGGGCGCTGGACGCGTGGCGGCGATGGACCGCGACCGTGCCGGAGGAGCTGACCTCGACGATTACCATGCTCGCTTTCCCGGACATCCCGCAGGTGCCCGCCCCGCTGCGCGGTCGGTACGTCGCCTCGATCCGGATCGCCTACAGCGGGCAGGCGGAAGAAGGGGAACGGCTGGTCGCGCCGTTGCGGGCGATCGGGGAACGACTGAAGGACGATCTGCGCGCGATGCCGTACACCGAGTCGCACACCATTCACAGCGATCCCGACCATCCCCACGCCTACGCCGCCACCAACGCGCTACTCGGTGAGTTCACCGAGGAAACGGCCGCGGCCCTGGTCGCCGTTGCGGGTCCGGACTCCGGCGCGGGCGCGGTCGTCGACGTCCGTCATCTCGGCGGCGCGCTGGCCCGCCCGAGCGAAACCGGCATCGCCGTGGACCATCGCGAGGCTGCTTATATCGTGCGCATCATCACCGGCCCCGAGAATGCCGCGACCCGCGCCGCCATCCGTGCCGCGCTGACGCCGTGGACGCTCGGGCACAGCCTCAACTTCCTCTACGGCGCGGGCGCCGAAGCGGACGAGGCGCAGACCCGCGCGGGTTATCGGCCGGACACCTACGCCCGGCTGGCCGCGCTCAAGGCCAGGCACGATCCGCGCAATCTGTTCCGTTTCAATCGCAATATCCGGCCGGACGTGGGGTGATCGCACCGCCGCCGTGCCCTGGTGCGGCGCGGCGGCGCCATGCTATCTTAGTGATATCACTCTGATATTGGGAGGATGTCATGAAGTTCCGACCCGCGTTCCACGTCGACGGCTTTCTGGTGCTGCTGGGGTGGTTCGTGCTCACGGTCTTGTTCGGCGGCGGCGCGGCGCTCGGTTTCGTCGCGGGCGCCAGGGACGGCAATGGTCTCGCCGTGGCCGGCGCGGTGGCGGCCGCGGTGGTCGTCGTCGTCCTGTTGTTGCTCGCGACCGGACTGACCGTGGTGAACCCGAACGAGGCCAAGGTGGTGCAGTTCTTCGGCCGCTATGTCGGCTCGGTGAGCGAGCCGGGCTTCTATTCGGTGCTCCCGCTGACCGACCGCAAGAGCATCTCGCTGCGCGTGCGGAACTTCGAGACCCAGAAGCTCAAGGTCAACGACGCCGACGGCAACCCGGTGGAGATCGCCGCGGTGGTCGTCTACCGGGTAGTGGACAGCTTCAAGGCCGCCTTCGCCGTCGACGATTACGAGGAGTACGTCGAGACCCAGTCCGAGGCGGCCGTCCGGCACCTGGCCACGACGCATCCGTACGACGCCCACGAGGCCGACCGCACCAGCCTGCGCGACGGCGCGGAGGTGGCCGAGGAGCTGACCGTCGAACTGCGCGAGCGCACCGAGATGGCCGGCATCGAGGTGCTGGAGGCGCGGATCACCCACCTCGCCTACGCGCCCGAGATCGCCCAGGCCATGCTGGTCCGCCAGCAGGCCGCCCAGGTGGTCGCCGCGCGGACCCGGATCGTCGAAGGCGCGGTCGGCATGGTGGGACTGGCGCTGGAGCGGCTCGCCCAGGAGGGAATGGTGGAACTGGACGAGGAGCGCAAGGCGGCGATGGTGTCGAACCTGCTCGTCGTGTTGTGCGGTGATCGTCCGACCCAGCCCGTCGTCAACGCCGGTTCGCTCTACTCCTGAGGCGGGCTGCCCGTGGCCGAGCGCAAGAAGCTGCTGCTACGCCTGGACCCGGCCGTCCACGACGCCATCGCGAAGTGGGCGGCCGACGACCTGCGCAGCATCAACGCCCAGATCGAATACGCGCTGCGCCTGGCGCTGGAGCAGGCCGGGCGCAAACCGAAGTCGCAGTGACACGACCTCGATACCGATCGGAGATGGCGCCCCGGCCCCAGGGCGCGAAGACTGGCAAGGTGTCAGCAATGCCCGGCCATCGGAACCGAAAGGGGAAATGATGACCACGATCGTGCACATCGACGACACCGTCCGCGATTACGAGACGTGGAAGCCCGCGTTCGACGGTCTGGTGCAGTTCTACACCGAGGCGGGAGCCCGCAACTGCCGGGTGGCGCGGTTCACGCACAACCCCAACCGGGTGCTCATCGAGCTGGACTTCGACACCATGGCGGAGGCCGAAGCCTTCCGGGACGGTCTGCACAAGCTGATCGACCTGCCGCGGACGCAGATGCTGCTGGTCAGCCACGAGGTCTCCATCCTCGAGCTGGTCGACGACCGCCGCCTCACGGCCCGGGCTTCGTCGTGACGAAGATGGCCGTACCGGGGAACAGCTCACCGCGCAGCGGGCTCCACTGGCCCCATTCCCGGTCGAGCCACTCCGGCCATTCCGGTTCGACGATGTCCTCCAGCACCAGGCCCGCCGCGACGATCTCCCTGACCCGGTCGCCGATGGTCCGGTGGTGCTCGACGTAGGTGGGCACGTCGTCGCCGTCGACCTCGACGTAAGGGGTGCGGTCGAAGTACGGGATGGTGGCGGTCAGGCCCGCCGGGCCTGGATCGTCCGGGAAGATCCAGCGCATCGGGTGGTTCACCGAGAACACCCAGCGCCCGCCGGGGCGCAGCACCCGCGCCACCTCGCGCATCACCTGCGCCGAATCGGCGACGAACGGCACCGCGCCGAACGCCGAGCAGGCCAGATCGAACGACGCGTCCGCGAACGGAAGGGCCTCGGCGTCCGCCTGCACCAGCGGCACCCGCGGGCCGCCGCGCGCCATCACCGCGAGACCTCGCTCGAGCATCCCGCGGGACAGGTCGAGCCCGACGGGGCGCGCGCCCTGCCCCGCCAGCCAGCGCGAGCACGGAGCGGAGCCGCAGCCGATCTCCAGCACCGCTTTGCCGGTGACGTCGCCGAGGAATCCCATGTCGCCTTCGTGCAGGCCCTCCGGGCACCACACGAACTCGCCGCCGGGGGAGTCAACGCCGAGGAACTCCGCGTGCGTCTCGTGGTACTGCGCGGCGTCGGCGTCCCACCACCGCCTGCTGGCCAGTCTGCTGGCCGCCGATCCGATCCGGGTCCGCACCGTGCCCGCCGTTCCGAGCAGTGCGTTTGCTTGCGCATGGCGATCTTCCGACACGCCGATCAGACTATCGGCGTGGCGACCCGACCGGTTTGCCCGCCCGGACCGAGGTCGCGTACGCTGAACGCGCGAGTGTCTTCCGTACAGCCGTACCGAAGTTCAACCCGTGCTGAGTTTCACGCGCGTCGCGTGCGGTACGTTCCTAGTGTCCGTCTTCACACCTCGCGGTGAGATCGCAGCGTACCGAAAGTTCCAATGTCCGCAACCGACCACAATCCGTCCGGAGCAAACCGACATATGCCCACCACCGTCACCTCGCCGCAGGTAGCCGTCAACGACATCGGCTCCGCCGAGGATTTCCTCGCCGCCATCGACGCCACGATCAAGTACTTCAACGACGGCGACATCGTCGAAGGAACCATCGTCAAGGTCGATCGCGACGAGGTCCTGCTCGACATCGGTTACAAGACCGAAGGCGTCATCCCCTCTCGTGAACTCTCCATCAAGCACGACGTCGACCCCAACGAGGTCGTTTCCGTGGGCGATGAGGTCGAGGCCCTTGTTCTCACCAAGGAGGACAAGGAAGGCCGCCTGATCCTGTCGAAGAAGCGGGCGCAGTACGAGCGTGCGTGGGGCACCATCGAGGAGCTCAAGGAGAAGGACGAGGCCGTCAAGGGCACCGTCATCGAGGTCGTCAAGGGCGGCCTGATCCTCGACATCGGCCTGCGCGGCTTCCTGCCCGCGTCGCTGGTCGAGATGCGGCGCGTGCGCGATCTCCAGCCGTACGTCGGCAAGGAGATCGAGGCCAAGATCATCGAGCTGGACAAGAACCGCAACAACGTCGTGCTCTCCCGTCGTGCCTGGCTGGAGCAGACCCAGTCCGAGGTGCGCAGCGAGTTCCTGCACCAGCTGCAGAAGGGCCAGGTCCGCAAGGGTGTGGTCTCCTCGATCGTCAACTTCGGCGCGTTCGTCGACCTGGGCGGTGTCGACGGTCTGGTGCACGTCTCCGAGCTGTCCTGGAAGCACATCGACCACCCGTCCGAGGTTGTGGAGGTCGGCAACGAGGTCACCGTCGAGGTGCTCGACGTCGATCTGGACCGCGAGCGCGTCTCGCTGTCGCTGAAGGCGACCCAGGAAGACCCGTGGCGTCAGTTCGCCCGCACCCACGCGATCGGCCAGATCGTGCCGGGCAAGGTCACCAAGCTCGTTCCGTTCGGCGCGTTCGTGCGCGTCGAGGAGGGCATCGAGGGCCTGGTGCACATCTCCGAGCTGGCCGAGCGCCACGTGGAGGTGCCGGACCAGGTCGTGGCCGTCGGCGACGACGCGATGGTCAAGGTCATCGACATCGACCTGGAGCGTCGCCGGATCTCGCTGAGCCTCAAGCAGGCCAACGAGGACTACCACGCCGAGTTCGACCCGTCGAAGTACGGCATGGCCGACAGCTACGACGAGCAGGGCAACTACATCTTCCCCGAGGGCTTCGACCCCGACACCAACGAGTGGCTCGAGGGCTTCGACAAGCAGCGCGAGGAGTGGGAAGGCCGCTACGCCGAGGCGGAGCGTCGCCACAAGATGCACACCGCGCAGATGGAGAAGATGGCGGCCGACGCCGCGGCCGAGGCCGCGAACGGCGGCGGCGCGTCGAACTACTCCTCCGAGAGCGGTTCGCAGTCCTCCGCGGGCCAGGCCGAGCCCGCCGGCGGTTCGCTGGCCAGCGACGCCCAGCTGGCGGCTCTGCGTGAGAAGCTGTCCGGCAACGCCTGATCGGCGATAGCCTGAACGACTGTGCCCCAACCGCTATCCGGTTGGGGCACAGTCGTTTTCGAGCGGTTTTCAATCGCTCCCGTGCCGCGAGGGCTTCGTCGTGCCCCGCTGTACTCGCGGCGCGTGCGCGGGCGGCGGTGCGGCCTCGTGGGGCGCCATCATCTGCGCCGTGGTGAGCGCGACGACCTGAATCTGCTCGAGCCGCAACCCGAGTGAGGCCAGCCGGGCGATGACGCCCAGCCGATGTTCCGGCATACCGGGGCGGATCACCAGCGGCTCCCGCTCCGGCCGAGGCAGGACGTAGGCACGACGTTCGGCGTCGAAGCGCACGGGAGCGCCGCCCCGGATCGCCCGGTAAGCGGCCACATCCAGCGTGCTGTGCCGGATCGGGTCGATCAGCAGCGAGACGACGAATTGCTCCGCCTGCCGCAGGAACGGCTCTTGGTCCGACGGATCCAAATGCTCGATCCGCTGGGCCACGCGGCGCCGGTAATCCTGCGCGGCGGGGCGCAGCAGAGCACGGTGCCGCTCGATCTCGGCCGCGAAGGCCACGAGTTCTTCGTGATCCACGGCGAGACGGTCGGGCGTCGAAGCAAGGACGTCGGGCATGGTGACCCCTATCTCTCGGGTTGCGGGTTACTTTGCGTGGCAACCGGATCGACGTCTGACATCCCTCAGTGTGCCGGAGGGGTACGACAGAAACCGCGACGAACTTGCTCGGCAGACGACTCCGGTCTCAGTAGCCCACGGTGAAGCGGCGCTGAACGAAACGGGGCTGCTCGGCTTCGTCGACGATGGCGACCGCCACGTCTTCGGCGGAGAGGTCTGCGCCGCCGACCAGGAGCTGATCGCCGCCGATCCGGAAGCGGCCGGTGCGCTCGCCGGGATTGATCCGCCCCGAGGAAGGGCTCAGGTAGGTCCAATTGCGGTTCGACAGTCGATAGACGTTCAGCGCGTCGCGTAAGGCGCGCACCACCCGCGCATAGTCAGCGGGGACGTCGAGGACTTCGGTGAGGGTGCGAATGAAATCCTCCCCGGTGTCCAGCAATTGCGTACCGGGCGCGACTTCCAGGCTGCCCGCCCCGCCCACCGCGATCAGCCGGACGCGCGGCTGCCGGTCGAGCGCGGCGACCATCGCCCGTGCGCCCACCACGAAGTCGTCCGCTTTGGCGATCGTGTCGGCGATGCCGTGTCCGGTGTTCACCGCGCTGACGACGACGTCGAGCCCGGCTATGGCCGAGGCGATGCTCTCGCTGTCCAGCCAGTCGGCCACCGCCCACGTCTCGCTGCCGCCGCGGGCGGGGAAACGTGCCGCGTCGCGCGTGAAGGCGGTGACCCGGTGCCCCCGCCGCAGTGCTTCGGTGACCACGCGCGAACCGATGACGCCGGTCGCCCCGAAAACTCCGATGTCCACTACTTCTCCTTAACATCGTTCATTTACTACACGCCGTTCAGTAACAACACGGCAGATAGTACCCAGCCGCTGTAGGGTGTCAACCGTGGCCGAGATCGTGAGGAGTCGCCGGGAGCGCCTGCGCGCGCAGACGCTCGAGGACATCAAGACGATCGCGATGCGGCTGCTCGCCGAGGGCGGCCCGGACGCGATCTCGTTGCGCGCCATCGCGCGGGAGATGGGCATGACGGCGGGCGCGATCTACGGCTACTTCGCCACCCGCGACGACCTGATCTCCACCCTCATCTCGGACGTCTACACCGCCTTGGTCGATCGGCTGGAAGCGGCGCGCGACGCCGTTGCGGCGGCGGATCCGGCCGGGCGCATCATGGCCTGGGCCGAGGCCGTGCGGGCGTGGGCGATCGAGCGGCCCGCCGAATTCCGGCTGATCTACGGCGATCCCGTGCCCGGCTATCGCCCGCCGCCGGGCGGACCCGCCGCCGCGGCCGAATTGCGCGCCTGCACCGGTTTGGTCGGTCTCGCGGCCGCCGCGTGGCCGCGGGCCGCGGCCACCCAGTCCGCGGCGGACTGTGCGTGGTCCGACTTCGACGCGAGCCTGGTCGACCATGTCCGGTCCGATTTCCCGGACCTGCCCCCCGATGCGCTCGCGCTCGCTCTGCGTCTGTGGGGCCGGATGCACGGACCGATCGCGCTCGAGGTGTACGGGCACCTGCGTCCACAGTCTCACGATCCGGGGAAACTGTTCCGCGCCGAGATGCGCGATCTGGTTCGTTCCCTCGGCTTCTAGCCGGTCGGGTCGGGCGGCGGCGAGCCGGAATGGCCGGCATGGCGCGCCGAGGGTGTCCCCCCGAGGGGGCCGGGCTCGGCGGGGCGGTGGGCGATGTCGTGAAAGGCGTTTCTCAGCAGTGCGATGATGCGCTGCGGCGGCGCGTCGCGCAGGCCCTCGAGTTCGAGCAGATGGCGGCCGATCACCACGCCGATGGTGAGGGCTCCCAGTAATCCGGCGCGCAGGTCCGCCTCGTCGTCGCCGAGTTGTCCGGCCGCTTCCCGCTGGCGGGCGGTCATGGCCGCGCGTACCTCGTCGGCGGCGTCCGGGTGGGTGAGCATCGAGCGGATCGCCGCCAGGGTGTTGACCGGCTGGTCCGCGAGTTTGATGGCGAGTGCGTCGAGCAGGAGTTCGGCCACCTGCTCCGGCGTCCCGGTGATCGGGTGGTCGTCGGCGAAGACCGCGACGCGCGCGAACAGATTCTCTTTCGACCCGAAATAGCGCATCACCAGGCTGGGATCGGTGTCCGCCTCCGTCGCGACGGCACGGATGGTCGTTCGGTCGTAGCCGATCTCCGCGAACAACCGGCCCGCCGCCGTCAGGATCCGTTCCTCGGTGTTTCGGCGCTGCTGGGCTCGGGTGGAGGCGGGATCCATGAATTCAGTCTACATCCGTTGACTCAATGACTGCGCGGGGGTAGCTTTCGGTCTACATCTGTTGACCGAATTGGAAAGTGAGGTGGTAGCGATGTGGTCCACTGTCGCCCTGGCCCTCGGCGCCGGGATCCTGGGAGTGAACGCCGTTCCGCATTTCGTGAAAGGGATGATGGGGGAGGAGTTCCCGAATGTCACGGGTAACGCGCCTGTACGCAACTCCGTGGCCGGATTTCTCGGACTGCTGCTGACGGCGCTGCTCGTGTACTGGGCCGACTTGGCGAGTCATCCTTGGGCCGGTGCGGTGAGCATCGGCATCGGTGGGTTGAGCATGGCGATCTTCCACGGCCTGGGTGGGGCCTACCGGCTCAATACCGCACTCGGGCTGCCCAATCCGCCCCGGCAGATGCACGCGGGTACGACTGCGTGACCGGCGGTCCGGCTGGTGCGGCTTCGGCGAGGTATCCGATGAGGTGTCTCGCCGAAGCCGGTCCATGACTTTCAGCGAGCCGGTGCCGCAGAGGTGCCGGCTTTCGCGGTGATGCCGACCGCCGCAAGGATCGCCGCCACCGCGAGAATCGCGGAGCTGACTTCGAATGCGAGCCGGAATCCCTGGGTGAAGGCGAATTCGGTGGACATTCCGGACTCGAGCAGCGCGGTGCTCCGGCGGATGGCGATGGTGCTGAGCACGCCCAGCCCGAACGCGCCGCCGAGCTGTTGCGTCGTCGTCACCAGTCCGGAGGCCAATCCGGTGATGTCCTCATGGGTTTCACCGACCGCGGCGATGGTGATCGACACGAAGGCCAGGCCCATTCCGAACCCGGCGGCCAGCATGCCCGGCAACAATTCTCGATACCCGCCAGTGGGTGACAAGCGGGACAACGCGAGCATGCCGAAGCCGCAGGCGACCATCGCGGTGGTCAGCACCCAGCGGACCCCCGAGCGCGGCGTGAGGGCCGCCGAGGTCGCGAAGCCCGCGATCACCACGGCGCAGAACGGCAGCCAGGCCGCTCCCGTTCGGGCCGGGCTGTAGTGCATGACCTGCTGCAGGTGAAGGGTGAGGAAGAACAACATCGACAGGATCGCCGAGCAGAACAGGACGTTGGCCGCGTTGGCCACCGCCCGATCGCGATCGTGGAAGAACGACAAGGGAATCAGTGGAGAGCGGTGGCGCTGTTCGCGTACCACGAATGCGACCAGCAGCGCGAGTCCGGCAGCCAGCCGTAACACCGTCGTGGTGAACGAGACTCGGCCGCTGTCGACGAGCCCGAGGTTGCATGCCGCGACCGCCGCGGTGATCAGGGCTGCGCCGAGCCCGTCGATGCGCGCTCGCCCGGCCCCGCCCGGAGATCCCGTCGCGACCAGCCGCGGGATCGCGACCAGGGCGATCAGCGCCACCGGCACATTGATGAAGAAGCACCAGCGCCAGCTCGCGTACTGAGTGATGACGCCGGAAAGCACCACGCCGAGTGTCGCTGCCAAGCCGCCGAGGCCGGCCCAGATGCCCAAGGCGCGACTGCGCGCTCGTGGATCGGTGAACAATCCCGCGACGATGCTCAGCGCGGCCGGGCTGGCGAGGGCGCCGCCGATGCCCTGACCCGCGCGGCTGGCCACAACCATCAAGCCGTTCTGTGCGAGGCCGGTGGCCAGTGAGGCGACCGCGAACACAGTGACGCCGACCAGGAAGACCCGCTTGCCGCCGAACAGGTCGGCGCACCGGCCACCCAGGATCAGGAATCCCCCGAACAGTAGGAGATAGGCGTTGACGACCCAGGTCAGGTCGCTCTCGGACATGTGCAGCGAGCGCTGAATGGTGGGCAGGGCGACGTTGACCACGGTGTCGTCGAGATTCAGCATCATCTGCACCGAGCACAGCAACGTCAATGCCAGGTAGCCGGACCTCAGGCCGGGCCGCGCCGCGATTGTCGAAGTAGTCATGATTCCTTACTGGTGGTGTACCACTATTTCATGGCTATCGTGACATCCGAACTGATGGTGGTCAACCACTAATTAGTGTGCGGTAGGTAGGCTGTGCCGGTGAGCGAACCGCAAGAGGCGCCGAGCATGGCGGAGTTGGTCGACGTGCTGCAGCGTGCGGTCGGGCTGGTGCGTGCGCATTTCGCCGCCGCAACGGCGCGTGTGGGCGTGACTCCGGCGCAGGCCAAAGCCCTCGGCCGATTGGCGACGCCCATGACGCCGAAAGATCTCTCCCGTCAGTTGGGGGCCGACCTGTCGAACACCGCGAGCATGGTGGACCGTTTGGAGGCGCTGGGCTTGGTGCGCAAGGAGATCCACCCCGCCGATCGCCGCGCGCGCCTGCTCACTCTCACCGAACGGGGAGAAGAGCTCCGGAGAACGCTCGATCGAGAGGTGTTCGACAACGTGCCCGCGCTGGCCGTGCTGGACGAACCGGAGCGCAGGCAACTGTACGGGTTGCTGCGACGCGTGACGTCGGGCTGACTCGCTCGGATAGTTAGCCAGGAGTGCGCCACATCGCGAATCCGAAATGTCGGGCCGCTGACGACCTGCGATTCCCTACCGTGGCAAAGAGCGATGGGCCTGTCGTCCATGCTTTTTCGGCGTCGTGTGATGGATAGGGTGGGACAGGCGCGATGGATCAAAGGGTTTCGGCGCTGTCTTCCTCGTGTTCCGGCGATCGCCATGAAACGGAAACCGAGGGAGTGGGGTATGCCGTGGTGCGGGCCGTCGGCGTGCTCGCGCCGAATCGACTCGTCCACATTTGCCGAACCGCCGGCCGGCGTGGTTCTGCTCCGGCTTTCGTGTCCAGCGCCGGCGACGCTGTTTCATGAATGATCGACGCGGAGTTCCGTCGGAGGCGGCTCTACCGTCGTGGCCCCCGATCGATCTTGCATCTGTACTTACATTCGGCCCGGGCGCTGTCGTGTACCGCGAACCGCACGGGCTGTGGGTACGCAAAACAGTGGCCCAGCCTTGGCGAGAGGCTGGGCCACTTCGAGCTCGGGTTCAGCTTGCGGTAGCAGGTACCCACCGGACCGCGGGTGCGGCCGGACGGTTCCGCATGGCAGCGAAACTGTGCCGCGCGGGACTGATGAACGCGGTGAACCAAGAGCGGCGGTGCTCGGCGAGCGCCGCCGCGACAGCGGGGATCTGAATGCAGTGCACTCGTCCCGCCATGCCCAGGCGGTGGCGACCCGCCCGGTTGATTCTGGTGCCCAATGGTGTTCCTTTGCTTCGCTGGTGTCGGCCTGGATCGCCACGGCGAAGATTAGCGGAACGAAACTGCGCGGCAGAGTATTTTGCCCGAGTAATTGCCTCGGCGTGTCGGAAAGTCGCCGCGCCCGAACGGTAAACATCCGGAATTGTTGCGAATCGGTCTCGGCGCTGTCACGGAACGGGCAAATGGCTTCCCGGGTGGTGGAATACGCGACCGCATCGGGTAATCGGCCGGATCGCTCGTCATCCGGTGCGGGTCGGCCGGAGGCGCGCGCGGGGCAGCGCACGCCCGAGTGCGCCCCGGATGCGAGACTGGTCGAATGTTACGAATCGGCCTCACCGGAGGCATGGGAGCGGGGAAGTCGACGGTGGCCCGGACCTTGGCCGATCTCGGCGCGGTGGTCATCGATTCCGACCTCGTCGCCAGGGAAGTGGTCGAGCCGGGCACCGAAGGGCTGGCCGCGCTGGTGGAGGCATTCGGCGCCGACATCCTCGCCGCGGACGGCAGCCTCGACCGGCCCGCTCTGGCGGCCAAGGCCTTCGGCGACGACGCGGCGCGCGCGAAACTGAATTCGATCACCCACCCGCTCGTCGGAAAACGCACCGCGGAATTGATCGCGGCGGCGCCCGTGGACGCCATTGTGGTGCAGGATATTCCGCTGCTGGTGGAAAACGGCCTGGCGCCTTTGATGAATCTCGTACTCATTGTCGACGTCGACGCCGAAACGCGAATTCGCCGTTTGGTGGAATTCCGCGGTGTCGCCGAAGCCGATGCGCGTGCGCGTATTTCGGCACAGGCCACCGACGACCAGCGCCGAGCCGTTGCCGATGTGTTGCTGGACAATCGTGGCGCGCCGGGTGAGGTCGAAGCGCAGGTGCGTGAGCTGTGGGCGGAGCGCCTGGTGCCCTTCGAGCGCAACCTGCGTGCGGGCACGCCCGCCCGCCGCGCTGACATCCGGCTCGTGCCCGCCGACCCCGCGTGGCCCGCGCAGGCGCAGCGGCTGATCGCCCGGCTGTGGGTGGCCTGCGGCAGCGCCGCATCCCGGATCGACCATGTCGGCTCCACCTCCGTGCCGGGGCTGCCCGCCAAGGACGTGATCGATCTCCAGATCACGGTCGCCGACCTGACCGCCGCCGACGGCCTGCGCGATGCCATCGCCGCCGCGGGGTTCCCGGTGCGCCCGGAGGTCACCCAGGACAATCCCAAGCCGACACCGCAGGACCCCGCCGGTGCGGACACCGCGCTGTGGAGCAAGCGCTTTCACCAGAGCGCCGACCCGGGCCGGTTGGCCAACGTGCACGTGCGCGCGGAGGGCTCGCCCGGGCAGCAGTACGCGCTGCTGCTGCGGGACTGGCTGCGCGCGGACGCCGGGGCTCGCGCGGAGTATCTCGCCGTCAAGCGCGAGGGTGAGGCCAAAGCGGCGGGGCTGACGGGCGCGGAGGCGACCGCGGCCTATCTCGATGTCAAGGAGCCGTGGTTCGACGCCGCGTACCCACGGGCGCTCGCCTGGCGCGATTCGTCGGCGTCCTAGCGATGCGGTGCAGGTAGTCCAAGTGCGCTGATCGGGCCGGGTGCGCGCAGCCGCCGGACTACAGCCAGGTCAACGTGATGTCCATGGTCTCCAGCCACCCCTCGAAGGTGTGGCCGTTGGCGGCGATGCCGTCGATGGCGGCCGTGGCGTGCTGCACGGCCGCCTCGGCGTCGGCGAGGCTGATCAGGCCCGCGGCGTGTGCGGCGATCAGCTCGTCGACGTCGAGCAGCTGGGTCTCGCGCGCGGAGCGCACGACGATGTCGAGGTAGTGATCGACGGACTTCCACTTCTTCGGCGCGACCGGCGTGAAATCACCGATGTCGAGGTAGTAGTCCTGGTCGCGCCGATGCGCGGGCAGGTAGTGGAAGATGGTGGCGCGCAGGTGCAGCTTCGGCAGCAACCAGGACTCGATGTAGCGGAACTGCGGGTGATCCGAGGTGCGCGCCATGTACAGGCCCCACGGCTCGACGTGGTACTTCTCGACCGGGCGCACGAAGCCTTTCGGATCCGTGTTCGTCAGATCCGCGAGGTTGAAGTACTCGACCTTGGGCCGGTGCACGTCGACGATGGGTGCCTGCGTCATGCATCAAGAATCTACCGCCGTTCCCGATGCGTCGAGCCGGAGACAGTAATCGGCGGGCTACATCCAGGTGAGGGTGATGCCGTGGGTGGCAAGCCAGCTCTCCACGCGGTGATCGTGCGCGGCCAGCCCGTCCAGTACGGCCGTGGCCCGCTCGAACGCCCGGTGCGCCTGCGCCGTGTCGACCAGTCCCGCGGCGTGTGCGGCGAGCAGCTCGTCGACGCCGAGCAGTTCGGCGGTGCCGCCGCGGCGCACGGCGATGGACAAGTACTGGTCCACCGCCTTCCAGCGCTTCTGGCCGACCCGGGTGAACTCGCCGACGTCGAGGCGGTAGACCGGTTCCCGGTGGTGCGCCGGGTTGGTCCGCGCCAGGGTCGCGCGCAACGACAGGCCCGGCAGCAACCAGGATTCGAGGTAGTGCGAATCCGCTCCGCCGACTCGGCGCGCCATGTAGAGGCCCCACGGCTCGACGTGGAAGCGGTCGACTGGGCGGACGAAGCCCTTGGCGTCGGTGTTGCTGAGTTCGGCCAGATTGAAGAACTCCACTCGCGGCCGATGCGGCGCCGGTCTGACCGCGGGGATCGGCCCCGGTGGGGCGGCCGTGGCGGCGCCTGCGACGGAGGGAACCACCGCGCGGATGTCTCTGGCGACGTACCCGGCGAGGCCGGTCACGGCCGGCACGGCGACGAGCAATGGAATCAGACCGCTCATGGCTCTTGTCCTTCACGTCCGAACAACCAGATCAGGTTACACCTGGGGCGGGGCGCTCGCGCGGCTCGCGATAAGGTGTTCTCCGACACGAAACCTGTTGCAGCAACGGACATTTCGGACATGTAACCGTTTGCGCCGAGCGGGCGCGGACCGGCTGTGAGGACGCGCTCGAAGCGCCGGACTCCGTGGCGCCGAGGGCGATAGGGGTGCGCTCGCGCTGTGTCGCCGAAAGTGTTTGGAAGCGTTTGCTTTCGGTATACCCCACCGCGCGGTGTCGCTTGTCTTCTTTGTTCACGATGGCCGACGGGGTGGCTCGATCACGTGCCGGGGCGCGGGCTCGTGGCGCTCCGCGGCAGCCGGTCGGCGACCCGTCGTGCTGTGACCGGTTTCACAGCGCGAAGAGGGTAGGGTATCGACCGGCTCGTGACCGCTCGTCGTCCACGCGAACCTGTCGGTGGGTGGGCCTACGCTGGTGAGCATGGCATTCGCAACCGAGATTCCGGCGGAGGGCTTCGAGGACCGGGCCGCCGAGCAGCCGCTCGCGCACTCGGAGTTCCGCCCGGTCGGCGAGATCGAGCGCGTCGGCGGCCGGTTCGAGGTGGTCAGCGAGCACCAGCCCGCGGGCGACCAGCCCGCCGCGATCGCCGAGCTGGAGCGCAGGATCAAAGCGGGGGAGCGCGACGTGGTGCTGCTCGGCGCCACCGGTACGGGCAAGTCGGCCACCACGGCCTGGCTGATCGAGCGGTTGCAGCGGCCGACGCTGGTGATGGCGCCGAACAAGACGCTCGCCGCCCAGCTGGCCAACGAACTGCGCGAGATGCTGCCGAACAACGCCGTCGAGTACTTCGTCTCCTACTACGACTATTACCAACCCGAGGCGTACATCGCGCAGACCGACACCTACATCGAGAAGGACAGCTCGATCAACGACGACGTCGAGCGGCTCCGTCATTCGGCGACCTCCAGCCTGCTGTCCCGGCGCGACGTGGTGGTGGTCGCCTCGGTGTCGTGCATCTACGGCCTCGGCACGCCGCAGTCGTATCTCGACCGGTCGGTGCAGCTGCAGGTCGGCACCGAGATCGATCGGGACGCGCTGCTGCGGCTGCTGGTCGACGTGCAGTACACCCGCAACGACATGGCGTTCACCCGCGGCTCGTTCCGGGTGCGCGGCGACACCGTGGAGATCATCCCTTCCTACGAGGAACTCGCCGTGCGCATCGAGTTCTTCGGTGACGAGATCGAGGCGCTGTACTACCTGCACCCGCTCACCGGCGACGTGGTCCGCCAGGTGGACATGCTGCGGATCTTCCCCGCCACCCACTACGTGGCGGGGCCGGAGCGGATGGAGCGCGCGGTGCACGACATCGAGGCCGAGCTGGAGGAGCGGCTCGCCGAGCTGGAACGCCAGGGCAAGCTGCTCGAGGCGCAACGGCTGCGCATGCGCACCCAGTACGACCTGGAGATGATCCGTCAGGTCGGCTTCTGCTCCGGCATCGAGAACTACTCCCGCCACATCGACGGCCGCCCGGCCGGTTCGGCGCCCGCGACGCTGCTGGACTACTTCCCCGAGGACTTCCTGCTCGTCATCGACGAGTCGCACAACACCGTCCCGCAGATCGGCGGGATGTACGAGGGCGACATGTCCCGCAAGCGCAACCTGGTGGAGTACGGCTTCCGGTTGCCGTCGGCGGTGGACAACCGGCCGCTGACCTGGGAGGAATTCGCCGAGCGGATCGGGCAGACGGTCTATCTGTCGGCCACACCGGGGCCCTACGAGCTCGGGCAGACCGGCGGCGAGGTGGTCGAGCAGGTCATCCGGCCGACCGGCCTGGTCGATCCGAAGGTGGTGGTGAAGCCGACGAAGGGGCAGATCGACGATCTGATCCACGAGATCAGGCAGCGCACCGAGCGCGACGAGCGGGTCCTGGTCACCACGCTCACGAAGAAGATGGCCGAGGACCTCACCGACTACCTGCTCGGGCTCGGGGTCCGGGTGCGCTACCTGCACTCCGAGATCGACACCTTGCGCCGCGTCGAGCTGCTGCGGCAGCTGCGGCTCGGCGAATACGACGTGCTGGTCGGCATCAACCTGCTGCGCGAGGGTCTCGACCTACCCGAGGTGTCGCTGGTGGCGATCCTCGACGCGGACAAGGAAGGATTCCTCCGCAGCACCACCGCGCTGATCCAGACGATCGGCCGCGCGGCGCGCAACGTCTCCGGCGAAGTGCACATGTACGCGGACAAGATCACCGATTCGATGCAGTTCGCCATCGACGAGACCGAGCGCCGCCGCGCGAAACAGATCGCCTACAACGAGGAAATGGGCATCGATCCGAAGCCGCTGCGCAAGAAGATCGCCGACATCCTCGACCAGGTGTACCGCGAGGCCGACGAGACCGAGGTGGAGGTCGGCGGCTCCGGACGCAACGCCAGCCGGGGCAGGCGCGCGCAAGGCGAGCCCGGACGGGCGGTGAGCGCGGGCGTGTACGAGGGCCGCGACGTCAAGTCGATGCCGCGCGCCGAACTCGCCGACCTCGTCAAAGAACTCACCGCACAGATGATGAACGCGGCACGAGAGTTGCAGTTCGAACTCGCCGGACGGTTGCGCGACGAGATCGCGGATCTGAAGAAGGAACTGCGCGGCATGGACGCCGCCGGGTTGAGTTGATCCGGGGCGCAGCGGCGCCGCCTCCGCGGGCCGTTCCGGGAACGACCGCGGAGGCGGCCGAGCCGTCAGGCCTGGGTGGCCATCCATTCGTTCACCCGGCGCTCGGCCTCTTCGCGCGAGACGTCCTCGACCTTGGTGAGCACCACCCAGCGGTGGCCGAAGGGATCGATCACCACGCCGAACCGGTCGCCGGTCACGAAGGTCTGCGGCTCCTCGACCTTGCGGGCGCCGTGTTCGACGGCGCGCCGGACCACGGCGTCGACATCGGGGCAGTAGTGCACGATCGAGGTGTGCACCCACTCCCCGTTCGGAGCCAGCACGCCGTTGTCCGGGATGGGCAGCCCCATTTGCAGGGTCGAGTCGCCGATCTTCAGTTCGGCGTGCGCGGGCTGCCCGTCGGGCAGGTCGTTGCGAGTGATCACCTCGGCCTCGAAAACGGCGGTGTAGAAATCGATCGCTTTGTTGCCGTCACCGACCGCGAGGAAACAGGTGATCGAGTGGTAGCCGTCGGCGATGGGATTCACTGTGTTCGTCATGACCACTACTTTCGCCGGTCCGGGCACAGGGGTCTTGTAAGAAAGCGACACCGTGCCGAGTAGCGCCGAATCATCCGCCGCGGGGCCGCCACGGCCCCGCAATCCCCTTGCGCCCGCGGACACCAAAGGCATCCTGCATCCGGACGAGCAGGCGAAACATCGCTCTCTGGTCCGCTTGCCGCCGAGTCCCGCGGTCGACCGCTACGTCGAGTGGTATTGGGCGGTGGGCTGGGATCTGCGCGGCAGACCGCCGTACCGGGCGGAGGTCCTGTCCTATCCGAGCGTGAACGTCACCTTCGAGCGGTCCGAGACGCGCACCGGAGGATTCGTCAACGGTGTGACCACCACGAAATTCATTCGCGAACTGAGCGGGCTCGGGGAGACGTTCGGCATCCGCTTCCGTGCGGGCGGGTTCGGCGCGTTCACCGGTCTGGATGTCGGCTCGTTCCGCGATCGCGCGGTACCGCTGGCGGACGTGCTGCCCGACGCCACGAGCCTGACCGAACGTGTGCTGGAGGCGCCGACTGTCGAGCGCCGCCGCCGCGTCGTCGAGGAATACCTCGCGGACCATCCCGCGGTCGAGGACCCGACCTATCGGTTGGTGCTGCGCATCGTCGACGCCATGGCCACCGATCAGGAGCTCACCAGGGTCGATCAGATCGCGGAACGGTTCGATGTACCCGCCCGCACGCTGCAGCGCATGTTCCGCCGCTACGTCGGCGCCGGGCCGAAATGGGTGCTGCGGCGCTACCGATTGCAGGACGGCGCCGATCTGCTCGCGAAAGGCCGTACCGAAGATCTCGCGGCGTTGGCCGCGGAACTGGGCTATTTCGACCAGGCGCACTTCTCGCGTGAGTTCACCGCGGAAGTGGGTATGGCACCTGGGGAATACGCCAAGAATTCCCTACGCCTCCGCAACGAGGTCACCGCCAAGGTCATCCCGACGAGGACTTAGTTGCCGGACAGCCGACGAGGAGTTGGACATGGACGTCGTGGTGTTGATCGGACGGGTGCTGTTCGCGCTGCTTTTCCTGACTTCCGCCCTCGGGCATTTCACCCAGACCGAGGCGATGGCGGGGTATGCGCGGAGCAAGGGCGTCCCGATGGGGAAGGCCGCCGTGCTCGGCTCGGGCGCGCTGTTTCTTCTGGGCGGTCTCGGTGTGCTGTTGGGTATCTGGGCCGATCTCGGGTCGCTGCTGCTGGTCGTCGCGCTGCTGCCGACGGCGGCCGTGATGCACCGGTTCTGGCAGGAGTCCGATCCGCAGACCAGGCAGGGCGAGATGATCCATTTCAACAAGGACGTCGCCTTGGCGGGCGCCGCCCTGATGCTGTTCGCGTTCTTCGCGCATGTCGACGAACTCGGATTGACCATCACCGGGCCTCTTTTCGACCTCTAGTCCCCGCCCCGCGCGCTAATATTGCGCGTCCTTTTCTCGGCAGGAAGGCGAAGCCATGGACATCATCGGGGCGATTCTCGGCATATTCTGGGCAAACTATCGGCAGTGGCCCTAGCCGCACAGTGGTCCCAGCTTGATCGGTCCGTTCCGGGTGCGTGTCGCACGTGCGCGGCGGGCCGATCTTCCTGTGACCGACCTGGCTCTGTGATCAATATCCCAGGGCCGCAAAGCCCTTCGAAGCGGTTGTGGCATATCACAGGTTTAGTTCTGCGAAATTGAATCCGCCCTGGTGGTTCCGGCCCTTCCGGCATTCCCTGGCGAATCCGCGGCGGGAATGGCCGAACAGCCCCGAGTGTGATGTCTTGCGATTTCTGAATTTTCCACACTGTTTGCGGCTATGGTCGACCCCAGTCGCCGCGCCGGCGCTCCGTCGAACCGGGGCGAACCCGTGCGCAGCACCCGACACACCGCATAGTTGGAGGAGAAATGACCGCCTACCGGACCATTGTCGTCGGTACCGATGGCTCGGACTCGTCGTATGTCGCCGTCGAGAAGGCAGGGGCCCTGGCCGGCGTTTCCGGCGCGACCCTGGTCGTGGCCTGCGCGTACTACCCGACCGACGACCGCGATGTCGCCGCCGCGGCCGACGTGCTCAAGGAGGAGGCCTACCAGGTACGCGGTTCCGCGCCGACCACCGAGATTCTGCGCATCGCCCGGGACAAGGCGATCGCGGCGGGTGCTGCCGACATCGTCGAGCGCGCCATCGTCGGCGAGCCGGTGGAATCGCTGCTGTCGCTGGTCAAGGAGGTCGACGCGGACCTGCTTGTCGTCGGTAACCGCGGCCTGAACACCCTGGCCGGACGGCTGCTCGGCTCGGTGCCCTCCGACGTGGCGCGCAAGTCTCGCTCCGACGTTCTGATCGTGCACACCGTGCGCTGAGTCCGGTTCTGCCGAAAGGCCCCGTGCCATCGCGAATCGCGGTGCGGTACGGGGCCTTTCGTCGTTTCGAACGGCCCGCGATCAGCGCAGCCGGTCGAGCACGCCGGGCAGGTCCGCGCTGTGCACGACGCCGAGCCGCTGGGTGGCGCGGGTGAGCGCGACGTACAGATCGTTGAGTCCGCGCGGCGATTCGGCCAGGATGTCCTGCGGTTCCACCAGGTAGACCGCGTCGAACTCCAATCCCTTCACCTCGTGCACGGTCAGCACCCGCACCGCGTCCCCCGCGAGGTCGGCCAGCCGTGGCGCCAGCGCCTGCGGCGCGATCACCGCCGTGGTGCCCGGCCCCGTCTCGGCCGCTACCAGCCGCGCCACCTCCGCACGCACATCGCCCGGCGCGACCCGGTACGCGCGCGGCGCCACGCCGGTCTCGCGGACCGAGCGCGGCGCGGTCGCCGTCGGATCGATGGCGGCGAGGACGTCGGCGGCCACGTCCATGATCTCCGCGGGGGTGCGGTAGTTGACGGTGAGCTCGGTCAGCTTCCACCGGGCCGCGACATAGGGCTCCAGCATCCGCTGCCACGAGGAGGTGCCCGCCGGGTCGCCGGTCTGCGCGACGTCGCCGACCACGGTGACCCACCGGTTCGGGATGCGTCGCATCACCATGCGCCAGGCCATCTCCGACAGCTCCTGCGCCTCGTCCACGATCACGTGGCCGTAGGTCCAGGTGCGGTCGCCCGCGGCCCGTTCCGCGGTCGTCTGACGAGTGCGGAAGTCCTGGCGCTCGGCCAGCTGGCTCGCGTCGATCAGGTCGTAGGCCATCAGGATCTCCGGATCGAGGTCGTCTTCCAGATCCTGGGGCGCGGAGCCGGTGAGGATGTCCAGAGCGTCCTGCGCTTCGGCGATCTGGGCGCGCCAGCGGCGGCGGGCGCGTTCGCGTTCCTCGGCATCGTCCACCCCGAGCAGTTCGGCCAGTTCGTCCAGCAGCGGCGCGTCGGCGGGGCTGAATCGCCCGTCGTCCGGCCGGAGCAATTCGGCGCGGTCGGCCGGGTCCAGCGAGCTCGCGGCCCGGTCCAGCCGCTTCGGGTCGGCGAGCAGGTCGGCCAGGACCTCCTGCGGGGACAGGATCGGCCACAGTTTCGCGATCGCGGTCTGGATCTGCGGGTCGGCGCGCATCTCGTCGCGGATCTCGGTGAGATCGGCCGAGCTGAGCAGACTGGGGCCACCGGAGAGGTCGGCGCCCATGGTCGCGGCGAGTTGATCGGTCAGCGCATCGATCACCGAGGCGGCGAAGATCGGACGGGCGAGGTTGTGCGGGCGGCGCGAGGAGCGGGCGCGTCCTCGGGCCTTGGTGGCGATCTTGCGATCCAGCGTGACCGGATAGCCGTCGAAGCTCAGCCGGATCGGTTCGGCGGGCACCTCCTGACGATCGCGCACCGCCTGCTTGAGCACCTCGAGTATCGTCAGCGATCCCTTGATCTCGCCCGCGCGCAACGAGTCCTCGCGGGCGGCTCGGACGCCGGGGTACAGATCGCCGATGGTGGACAGCAGCACGCCGGTCTCGCCGAGCGACGGCAGCACCTGTCCGATGTAGTCGAGGAAGGTGGCGTTCGGCCCGATGATCAGCACGCCGCTCTTGGCCAGCTGCTGGCGGTAGGTGTAGAGCAGATACGCCGCCCGATGCAGCGCGACGGCGGTCTTGCCGGTGCCGGGGCCGCCCTGCACCACGAGCACGCTCTTGTGCTCGGAGCGGATGATCGCGTCCTGCTCGTGCTGGATGGTCTCGACGATGTCGTTCATGTGACCGGTGCGCGCGGCGTTGAGCGCGGACAGCAGCGCGCTCTCGCTGCCGACGCCGCCGTCGGCGTCGGTGACGCCCGCCCGGCGCGCGGCCTCCAGATCGAGGTACTCGTCGTTGATCGCGGTCACCTTGCGGTTGCGCGAGCGGATGTGCCTGCGCCGGGTCACGCCGTCCGGCGCCGCGGTGGTGGCCAGGTAGAACGGCCGCGCCAGCGGGGCCCGCCAGTCCAGCAGCAGGCTCTCGTAGTCGTCCTTCTCATCGAGGATGCCCAGCCTGCCGATGTAGCGGTATTCGTCCTGTTCACCGTCGAGGTCGATGCGGCCGAAGCACAGGCCGTGCTCGGCGGCATCGTATTTCGCCAGGTCCTCGGAGTAGAGCTGGGTGAACGACTCCCGTTCGCTGCGGGCCTGCGGGGTGCCGCCGGTCTCCAGCAGCACGGTGCGCAGCCGGTTGCGCGCGTAGTCGCGCATCTCGTCGAGCCGCTGGTACAGCACCGACAGGTAGGCCTGCTCCTGATCGGTTTCGCGGGTCCGCTCGGGGGCGCCGTCGTGGGCGGCACGGTCCTGAGTGAGGTCGGGCAAACTGAACTCCTTGTCACCGCGAACAGGCGCGAGCGCGCCGCCGGGATCGGGCGGGTGCACGCACGGAAAGCAGAGTTGTCGAGTCTACTGGGGTTGCGACGGACTCGCCGTAACCGCAGGTCCTGCCACCGGCGCCGGGGCGGAGGCAACGTCGGCGGGCGGTGTGAGCTGCACCGGCGTGAAGTGCTCGACCACCGGGAACGGGTCGTAGAAGTGGTGTAGCAGGTCCTTCCAGCGCTGGTACTGCGGCGAGCCGCGGAATCCGGCGACGTGGTCCTCCAGCCGGTCCCATTCCACCCGCAGCAGGTAGCTGCCCGGCGACTCGACACCGCGCGACAGCGACAGCGACCGGAAGCCGGGCATGCTTTCGATGATCGGCCGTGCCACGGCGAAGGCGGCTTCGAAATCGGCGGCGAGTTCGGGGCGAACCGGCAGCAGGGCGTGTTCGATGATCATGGCGAACCCGTCAGGACGCGTGGGTGCTGTTGGGCCTGCGGCCTTTGGTGACGGTGCCTTCCCGCCGCCCCGCCGGCTTGGCGCGGTACATCGCCAGGTCCGCGTCGTGCAGCACCGCCTCCGGGCTGCGCCGGTCGCCGACTCCGAGTTCGGTGACGCCGATCGAGGCGTTCACCTCGATCCGGTGCCCGCGCGCGATGATCGGCTCGGCCATGGTGGAGCGCAGTCTGCTCACCAGCGCATCGATGTCGACGCGGCGGGTGCGGCCCGACAGCAGGACCAGGAACTCGTCGCCGCCGAGCCTGCCGACGATGTCGTCGCCGCGCAGCGCGCGCTGCAAGCGCTGGGCGACGATCTGCAGCACCGTGTCGCCGATGGCGTGCCCGAGCGTGTCGTTGATCGCCTTGAACCCGTCCAGGTCGATGAACAGCACGGTGGAGACCGGCAGCAGTTCGTCGGTACTGGCCAGCGCGGCGGCCAGCTGGGACAGGATCAGCGAGCGGTTGGCCAGCCCGGTGAGCGAGTCGTGCGTGGCCTGGTACTCCAATTGCCTTCTGCTGGCGCGGAATTCGGTGATGTCGGCGAAGGAGGACACCGCCGACGAGCGCGGGTCGCCCGGATTGAGCAGGCGGCTGCTGCCCGACAGCCAGCGCCGCTGGCCGTCCACCCGATCGACGCCGAAGATGTAGCCGGTGATGGTCTCGCCCGTGGCCAGCGTGCGCGCCACCGGATGGCGGCTCGGCGGCAGCGGCTGCGCGTTGGCGTCCAGCAGCACCAGCGGCAGCGACTGGATGGTGCGCCCGATGACCATGCCGTCGGGCCCCTCGGTACCGAAGATGCGCTTGGCCGCCGGATTCATCGACTCGATCCGGCCCTCCGGATCGATCACCACGACGCCTTCCTCCAACTGGGACACGACCGTGGTGAAGTAGTGCTCGGCCTTGCGCTGCGCGGCCTCGGCGTGGCGCTGGGCGGTGAGGTCGTGGATGACCACCTGGTAGGCGAGGTGGTCGTGCCAGGCGGTGAGCACCGACACCGTCTCCACCGGGACGGTGCCGCCGTCCACCCGCATCAAGGTCATCTCGGTGGGGATCGAGGCGGCGCCGGCGGTGGTGAGGGTGCTGATCCGGTCGAGCATCGCCGGGACGGAGGCGGGGTGGACGAAGTCGGTCAGCGGACGGCCGATGATCTCCTCGGCGTCGTCCGCGGCGAGCAGCCGGACGGTGGCCGGGTTGACGTAGACGACCCGGCCGCGCTCGTGTACGCAGATTCCGTCCGGGGTGTGCTCGACCAGAGAGCGGTAGCGCGCAGCCAGCTGTTCGGCGGCGTCGACCGCGGCGGCCAGCTTCTCGTCACCCACTCGAACCCCCGATCATCGACCCCATTATGGCCATTGGAACACGGGATTATTCTGGTATCGACGTGGACAAGATCACATCCTCCACGCTATTGCTTCGATCACAGTACTGGCACGTTCTCGGGCCGGATCCGGCGATCATGGCAGATACCGGTTTCTGCGTGGAGGCGGGGCAGACGGTTCGGCCCGCCCAGGGATCCGGTGAAGGAGCGATACATGCCGGGTGCCGACCCGAACACCGCTACGCGGTTCCGCACCGATCCGCAGCGGCCTCGAGACCATATGACCATCGCCGGGATCGGCGCGATCACCGGGTACGGATGGGGACGTGAACAGCTATGGGACGGCTTGCTCAGCGGCAAGTCGGCGGCGACCCTGCAACCGGGCTACGGGCCCGGCCGCGATGACGACGCCTGGGTCGCGCTGGTCCCCGACGGCGGGGACCCCGAGATCAGCACGAGCAGGTACGGACGGGCCGTGCACGAGGCGGCGCGGGAGGCCGTCGCCGACGCCCGCGACCGGGGCTGGCGGCCCGGCCGCACCGTCGGCCTGCTGCACGCCATCGTGCTCGGCGATGTGGTGAACTGGCGCGACTTCTACCTCGTCGACGGAGGCCGCCGCCGGTCGAGGGACTACCTGCGGCTGTTGCCGTCCACGCCGGTGTCGATGCTGATGGAGGAATTCGGTTTCCACGGCCCGGCGATGAACGTCTCCGCCGCGTGCAGTTCCGCCAACGTCGCGCTCGTCACCGCGAAGCTCTGGCTGGACGCGGGCATGGCCGACGACGTGCTCTTCGTGGCGACCGACCTGTCCGCCACCCCGGACATGCTGGACAGTTTCGTGCGGCTCGGCGCCGCGGTCACCGACGCGGAACCGCTGGACGCGTGCAGGCCCTTCCAGGAGGGCAGCCGCGGGTTCAGCATGGGCGAGGCCTCGGTGGCGTTCGTGCTGACCCGTTCGGTGGATCGGCCCTACGCCGCCGTGCTCGGCGGCGCCATGTCCAACGATGCCTATCACGTGGTCTCGGTCGACCCGACGCACGAGCAGATCCTCGACTGCGCTCGCCGCGCGCTCGCCGCCGCGGACGTCACCGCCGCCGACGTGCGTTATTTCAACGCGCACGGCACCGGAACCCGGCAGTGCGACGCGGCCGAACACCATCTGCTCGAGCACCTGTTCGCCGACCGCCCGCACATCTACGCGCTCAAGCCGCTGGCGGGACACTGCCAGGGCGCGTCGGCCGCCGTCGAGGTCGCGGCCGCCGCGCTCGGCTACGAACGGGGCATCGTGCCCGCGGCCCCGATCGTCGCGCCCGCGCATCCACGGCTGCTGGACGGCCCCGCGCCCTTCGAGGGTGGCATCACCGTGAAGCTCTCCCTCGGAATGGGTGGCAACAACTCGGCCGTGGTGCTCGGCGCCGTGTGATCGCGGCCCCTGCGTGATGTACGGCGGGAACGTTCGGGCCGACCCGCTCGGGTGCGCCTGAACCCGCCCTGCGCCAATCTTTTTCGCCCGGTCGGGACTTTCGGCCCTGTTCGTGGCCGCACCGGCGGTGCTGGCATGGATGGAACGAACCGATCTGGAAGCGGGGCAATGCAGATGGTGGCATCGGGGCTGCGATTCGCGTCGGACCAGTGGGCGACGGCTGCGGGGCCGGAGGTGGTCGTGACCACGCGCGGGGAGGTGTCCGCCACGGACGTGACGCGGGCGGTGCGCGCGATCACCCGGGTCCTGCGCCGACATCATCTCGACGTGCCCGCCCGGGTGCGGCTCGGCGCGCCGCCCGATCCGGAGGCGCCGACGGTGGTGCAGGTCGACGTCCACCACCGGGATGCGGTCACCCGGGTCCAGGTCACCGGGCCGCGCGGCTTCGCGGTGACCTTCGCCGCCGAGCGGCTCGACCGCAGATTGGCCCGCCTGGCCGCGGGACAGACGCGGACCTGGCCCGATCCGGCCCGCCCTCCGCTGGCCGGCGCCGGTGCGCCGCGTCCGATCGTCCGCAGCAAGCGATGCGTCCTGTCCACCTGCACGCCTGCCGAGGCGGTCGCGGTGCTGGACGCCATGGACTACGACGCCCACCTGTTCGTCGACGCCGAGACCGGTGAGGACGCGGTGGTGCATTGGGCGGAGGCGGGCGTGCGACTCATCCGCCAGCGGGCGACCTGCCCGCCGATCCGGTCGACGGAAACGGCGGGCGGCGCCCCGCCGATCGTGGTCGACGCGGATCCCGCCGTCTGCCTGGATCCGGCCGAGGCCGCGAATGTCTTGTGCCGCAAGGGATTACCGTTCCTGTTCTGTACCGACCCTGGCAATGGGCGAGGCGGGCTGCTGTATCGCCGCCACGACGGCGACCTGGCGATCGTGGTACCCGCCTGACCGTCAGGCCAGCGGCGCGGACCAGTGCACCCTGGTGCCGCCGCTCTCGGTCCGCTGCACCGTGCAGCGGCCCTCGGACATGCTCGCGCGCTGCGCGAGATTGGCCAGTCCGCTCGATGACACCTGCGCGGGCATCCCCGCGCCGTTGTCCTCGACGAGCACGGTCAGCTCGTCGCCGACGGTGATCTCGACGGCGAGCCGGTTCCCGCCGGAATGGCGCACCGCGTTGCTGACCGATTCGCGCACCACGGCTTCCACGTGATCGGCGAGCGCGTCGCCTACCACCGACAGCGGGCCCGAGAACCGCACGCTGGTCCGGAACGCGGTGTCGGCGGTCTGCTGGCGGATCGCGTCCTCCAGCCGCCTGCGCAGCGGGTCGCCGCCGTGCAGGTCGAAGATCGACGTGCGGATCTCCTGCACGACCTCCTGCAGGCCGTCCATCTCCACCGAAAGGCGTTGCCGTACCTGGGGATCCGTGGTGCGGGCCGCGGTGGCCCGCAACCCGAGCCCGACCGCGAACAGGCGCTGGACCACATGGTCGTGCAGGTCGCGCGCGATTCGGTCGCGGTCGGCGAGTACGTCGAGTTCGCGCATCTTGCGCTGGGTCTCGGCCAGTTGCATGGCCAGCGCCGCCTGATCGGTGAACGCGGCGGTCAGTTCGACCAGTTCGCCGGGGTACGGCGGACACCCGGGCGGCCGCACCACGATCAGTACGCCCAGCACCAGATCCGCGGTCTGTAGCGGGAGCACCAGCGCGGGCCCCGCCGCGCCCACCGCGGCGCCGAGATCGACCGGCCCGGCGTCGGGCACCTGCACCGGCGCGCGCCGGGTGAACGCCGTGCCGGTGGCGGTGTCCGCTATGCGCACCCGCTCGGGCCCCGGTCCCGGGCCGAACCACTGTGTCACAACGAGTTCGGTGGCCTCGTCGGGCGGTGTCCCGGGCGCCACCACGGCCAGCAGCGCCTGTTGCGAACCGGTCAGCGCGCGGGCGCGCGCCACCACCTGCGCGAGCACCAGGTCCGGCGCCGTGCCCGCGAGGAACTCGGTCGCGATGTCGCGCGTCGCCTCGATCCACGCTTGCCTGGTCCGCGCGGATTCGTACAGTCTGGCGTTCTCGATGGCGATGCCGGCCGCGGCGGCCATGGCGAGCACGATGGCCTCGTCGTCCTCGGTGAACGGCTGTCCCCCTGCCTTTTCGGTGAGGTAGAGATTGCCGAAGATCTCCTCGCCGACCCGCACCGGGACGCCGAGGAAGCTGCCCATCGGCGGATGGTCGGGCGGAAACCCGACGGCGGCCGGATGTTCCGACAGATCGGCCAGCCGGATCGGGTGCGGGTGCGCCAGCAGCAACCCCGGTACGCCGTGTCCCTCGGGCGAGCGCCCGATGTGGGCGGGCATCGCGTCATCGACGCCGTGGAAGATGAAATCGCCCAGTCGGTCGTCGTGTCCGCGGATGCCGAGCGCGCCGTAGCGGGCCGCGACCAGGCGGGTGGCGGTCTGCAGCAGGGCGCGCAGGGTGTCGAGCACCGTTGACGGGAGGCGCTGAGTGGTGACCGTCATGGCGGAGTGAGGTAGGCGTGGGGTGCGCACAGCGCGCTCAGTTTAGTCGTGGGCCGGTGCGCGCGGGGGCGGTTGTGCGGAGTGCTGACCGGTCATCGGCGGCGCCGTAGGAGGCATCGGTGACGTGCTGCTTCGGGCCGGTCGCGCCGTTCGATCACTGCGGACGCTCGATGTTTTCCGTCACACCTCCGGAGTGACTCTCACGCGCCGCGCATTCGCCGGGGGTCGCGTCCGGCCCCGTCGGCCGACCATTGCCCGCTGAATCGGGGCCTGCCCGCGGCAACGGCGGCGACCAGCGGGAATGCCGAATCACGTCGCGCTGTTGACCAGTGGTGCCGGGAGGGCGATGCTACGGAGGCGTCCTGGCCTGTTTCCCGGCTCATCCGTAATGTCCGGCCGCCGGGGTCCCGCCATTCGTCCAGGTGACGGGCGGTCCGCGAAACTTGTCGGTGCCCATGCCTAGCATGGCGGCCGGGGGTATGTCTGGACGCCGAACACGAAGGAGAAGGGACGGCCTGTGGCGGAACGCCTCACTGTGCGCGGAGCTCGGGAGCACAACCTCAAGGGTGTCGATCTCGACCTGCCCCGCGACAGCCTCATCGTGTTCACCGGCCTGTCCGGCTCCGGCAAGTCGAGCCTGGCCTTCGACACGATCTTCGCGGAGGGGCAGCGGCGCTACGTCGAGTCGCTGTCGGCGTACGCGCGGCAGTTCCTCGGTCAGATGGACAAGCCCGACGTCGACTTCATCGAAGGTCTCTCGCCCGCGGTGTCCATCGACCAGAAGTCGACCAACCGCAATCCGCGCTCGACCGTCGGCACCATCACCGAGGTCTACGACTACCTGCGGCTGCTCTACGCGCGAGCGGGCACTCCGCACTGCCCCGTCTGCGGCGAGCTGATCGCCAAGCAGACGCCGCAGCAGATCGTCGATCAGGTGCTTGCGATGGAGGAGGGCATCCGATTCCAGGTGCTCGCGCCGGTGGTGCGTACACGCAAGGGCGAGTTCGTCGATCTGTTCGACCAGCTCAACACCCAGGGTTACTCCCGTGTGCGGGTGGACGGCGTGGTGTATCCGCTCACCGATCCGCCGAAGCTGAAGAAGCAGGAGAAGCACGACGTCGAGGTCGTCGTCGACCGGCTCGCGGTCAAGCCGGGTTCCAAGCAGCGCCTGACCGATTCGATCGAGACCGCGCTGCGCCTGGCCGACGGCATCGTGGTGCTCGACTTCGTCGATCGTGACGAGCACGCGCACGACCGGGAGCGCCGCTTCTCCGAGCGTCTCGCCTGCCCGAACGGCCATCCGCTCGACATCGAGGACCTGGAGCCGCGCTCGTTCTCGTTCAACTCGCCCTACGGCGCCTGCCCGGACTGCACCGGCCTCGGCATCCGCAAGGAGGTCGACCCGGAACTGGTGGTGCCCGATCCGGCGCTGAGCCTGAACGAGGGCGCCATCGCGCCGTGGTCGCGCGGCCAGACCGCCGAGTACTTCACCAGGCTGCTGTCCGGCCTCGCCGATTCCATCGGCTTCTCCATGGACACCCCGTGGCAGGATCTGCCGCCGAAGGCGCGCAAGGCCGTGCTGGAGGGCAGCGCCGACCAGGTGCACGTCTCCTACACCAACCGCTACGGCCGCAAGCGCTCGTACTACGCGGACTTCGAGGGCGTGATGCCGTTCCTGCAGCGGCGCATGGAGAACACCGAGTCCGAGCAGATGAAAGAGCACTACGACGGGTACATGCGCGACATCCCGTGCCCGGTGTGCAACGGCGCCAGGCTGCGCCCGGAGATCCTCGCCGTCACCATCGCCGCGAACGGCGACAAGAAGTCCATCGCCGACGTCAGCGACCTGTCCATCGGCGAGTGCTCGGCCTTCCTGAATTCGCTCACCCTGGGCGAGCGCGAGGCGGCGATCGCCGGGCAGGTGCTGAAGGAGGTGCAGGCGCGGCTGGGCTTCCTGCTCGATGTCGGCTTGGAGTACCTCACGCTGTCCCGCGCGGCGGCCACCCTCTCCGGCGGTGAGGCGCAGCGGATCCGGCTCGCCACCCAGATCGGCTCCGGCCTGGTCGGTGTGCTGTACGTGCTCGACGAGCCGTCCATCGGCCTGCACCAGCGGGACAACCGCAGGCTCATCGAAACCCTCACGCGCCTGCGCAATCTGGGCAACACGCTGATCGTGGTCGAGCACGACGAGGACACCATCCGCGCCTCGGACTGGGTGGTCGACATCGGCCCGTTCGCCGGCGAGCACGGCGGCACGGTGGTGCACAGTGGGCCCTACGAGGAGTTGCTCACCGATCCGAACTCGCTCACGGGGGCGTATCTGTCGGGCCGGGAGCGCATCGAGGTGCCGATGGTGCGCCGCCCGGTCACCAAGAAGCGGCAGCTCACCGTCGTCGGGGCCAGCGAGCACAATCTCAAGGGCATCGATGTCGCGTTCCCGCTCGGCGTGCTCACCTCGGTGACCGGTGTCTCCGGGTCGGGCAAGTCGACGTTGGTGAACGACATCCTCGCGACGGTGCTGGCGAACCGGCTCAACGGCGCGCGACAGGTGCCGGGCAGGCACACCCGGGTCAACGGGCTCGACCACTTGGACAAACTGGTGCAGGTGGACCAGTCGCCGATCGGCCGGACGCCGCGGTCCAACCCGGCCACCTACACCGGCGTCTTCGACAAGATCCGCACGCTGTTCGCGGCCACCACCGAGGCGAAGGTGCGCGGCTACCAGCCCGGCCGGTTCTCGTTCAACGTCAAGGGCGGTCGCTGTGAGGCCTGCTCCGGTGACGGCACGTTGAAGATCGAGATGAACTTCCTGCCGGACGTCTACGTCCCCTGCGAGGTGTGCCACGGGGCCCGCTACAACCGGGAGACCCTCGAGGTGCACTACAAGGGCAAGACCATCGCCGAGGTGCTGGACATGTCCATCGAGGAGGCCGCCGAGTTCTTCGAACCGGTCACCTCGATCCACCGCTACCTCAAGACCCTGGTGGACGTGGGGCTCGGCTACGTGCGCCTCGGGCAGAGCGCTCCGACCCTCTCCGGTGGCGAGGCCCAGCGGGTGAAGCTCGCCGCCGAGTTGCAGAAGCGGTCCACCGGCCGCACGGTGTACATCCTCGACGAGCCGACCACGGGCCTGCACTTCGAGGACATCCGCAAGCTGCTCAGCGTCATCAACGGCCTGGTGGACAAGGGCAACACGGTGATCGTCATCGAGCACAACCTGGACGTCATCAAGACCTCCGACTGGGTGATCGACATGGGTCCGGAGGGCGGCTCCGGCGGCGGCACCGTGGTGGCGGAGGGCACGCCGGAGGAGGTCGCGGGCGTCGCGCACAGCTACACCGGCCAGTTCCTCAAGGAAGTGCTGGACCAGCCGCCCGCGCCGCAGAGCGCCGCGAAGAAGGCTCCGGCGAAGAAGACCGCGGCCAAGGCCACAAAGCGCACTGCGAAGAAGGCCGCCGCGGTCGGCTGACCCGTGTCGCGAAGCGGCGCGGTCCGGGTACACCGGGCCGCGCCGGTCTTCGTTCAGCGGTTGGCGATGGTGTGGATCAGTTCGGTGAGTTCCTTCGGCTTGGACCACATCGGCCAATGCCCCGTGGGCAGGTCGACGTACTCGGCGTCGATGCGTGCGAGTTCGGCGAAGAGGGGAGTCTCACCGTTGTCGCGCAGCTTCTCGACCACGTCGGCGGTCATGCTGCTGCAGATCACGGTGGTCGGGACCGACAGGCGGGCGTCCGAATCGCTCAACCGCAGCGGGGCGGCCGCGACGGACGTGGGCTCCGACACGGCACGCTCGCGAAAGCGCGCCAGGGCGGCCTCGTCCAGGCCCGCCAGGCTGTTGCCCGCGGCCTCCAGTTCCGGCCATTCCGGCAGAATCCATTCGCGCACGGCGACGTCGAGCGCGGAGTTGATGACGAAACCGTTCGGCAGCGGCGCGCTGTCGACGTAGATCGCCCGGCGGAACAACTCGGGCGCGCGGTCGATGGCGAGATAGGCGGGCGCCGCCCCGCCGGAGTGCGCGACGAGCACGACGGTCTCGCCCTCGGGCACCGCGTCGACGATGGCTTGCGCCTGGGATTCCAGGGTGGCCGACAACCGGTCCGGGTCGGCCTCGTCCAGACCCGGCAGCGTGAGCGCCACTACCTCGTTGCCACGCCGCCGCAGGTCGGGTGCGACCTTGTCCCACGCCCATGCACCGAGCCAGAATCCGGGAGCGAGAAGAATCCGAGTAGCCATGGGCTCACTGTGCCCCACCCGTTGGGAAACTTCCTAAACATCGTTGTTTCCATAGGTGTTCCGCGCACAATTCCGGCTGCACTCCGAGTCTTCTCCACTGGTCATGCAACTCCACCACAGGACGGACAGTGATCCCAGCGCGGTGCGGTCCCGGGCGTCAGCCCGACCGCAGGGCTCGGGACCCGATCGAGGTCAGTAGACCGGGCCGGTGTACTTCTCGCCCGGACCCTTGCCCGGCTCGTCGGGATGCGCGGAGGACTCACGGAAGGCGCGTTGCAGCGACTGCAACCCCTCGCGTATCGGTCCCGCGTGCGGACCCAGGTACTCCACCGAGGCCGTCACGAGTCCGGCCAGCGCGGTGATCACGCGGCGCGCCTCGTCCAGGTCGCGGCGCGGGCTGGTGTCGGGGTCCTCGTCCGCCAGCCCGAGCTTCTCCGCCGCCGAGCTCATCAGCATCACGGCGGCGCGGCTGATCACCTCGACGGCGGGGATGTCGGCCAGTTCGCGTACGGAGGCGTCGAGCTCGTCAGTCATGTCTTCAGGCTAGCGACGCCGCCCGGAGCATCCGGAGGTGGCCGATCTCCGCGATGTTCTTCATCAGTTCCGCGTTCACCCAGCCCGCCAGATGCGCGATGGTCAGCCCCGCGTCGGCGGGCCACGGGTAGGCGGAGGGCCGGTCCAGATCGGCCTCGTCGAGCCCGTCGAGTACCCGCTCCCATTCGATGCGCAGTTCGCGCAGGCAGGCGACGGCCGCGGCGCCGTCACCGGGCCAGTGCACATCCTCCCGCGCGGGCGGGGTGACGCCCTCGACGTGGTCGATGGCCGTGCCCCACCACCAGCCGATGTGCCAGGTCAGCCAGCCGATCGTCGGGAGAGGAACCGGGTGGGGCTCGACGTCGGCCCAGTCCGGCCGCCATACGCCGTCGGCGTCGGGGCGTACCGTCCAGGTGGGCTCGGCGGGTTCCCAGAGGAAATCCTCCGGTGTCAGCGCGTCGAGGTGGATCCCGGCGAGTGACCAGGTCAGGTCGAACTGCCATCGCAGCAGGTCGCGGCGTGGTGTGAGCACCGGGGGAGCGTGGCACGCCGGTTGTGGCCGGGCAAGGGATTTTCGACCCGATTCGGCGATAGCCGAACGGAATGTTAGACTTTCCGCTGACGACCGCCCCGGGACCATCCGGGGCTGATAAGTGGAGCCCGACTCCCACCGTTGCCGACGAGTCATCGTACGGTCCAGCGGTCCGGTCACCTGCCCCGCGAGGGTGGGTTTCTCGTGCCGAGGTTCTCGTGGAGAACCTCGCGCGAGGGTCGACGCGAGTTCGCTCGCGGTCGGCGATCGGTCGACATCGGGCCCCGTGCGCGGAATACCGCACCGGGGCCTTCGTGTTGAACAGGGGTTGCAGTTATTGCGCGCGGTCGTCTGACGACACCGCTTGACCTAGGAGGCCCCATCAGCACTGAGACCCGCATCAACGATCGCATCCGTGTTCCCGAGGTCCGGCTCATCGGACCTGGCGGCGAGCAGGTTGGGATCGTGCGTGTTGAAGATGCACTACGCGTCGCCCTCGAAGCCGACCTCGATCTGGTCGAGGTGGCACCGGATGCCCGTCCGCCGGTCTGCAAGATCATGGACTACGGCAAGTTCAAGTACGAGACGGCGCAGAAGGCGCGCGAGTCTCGGAAGAACCAGCAGCAGACGGTGATCAAGGAGCAGAAGCTCCGCCCGAAGATCGACGACCACGATTACGAGACCAAGAAGCGCAACGTCGTGCGCTTCCTCGAGGCCGGGTCCAAGGTCAAGGTGACGATCATGTTCCGCGGACGCGAGCAGTCCCGTCCCGAACTCGGTTTCCGGCTGCTGCAGCGGCTGGCGTCCGACGTCGCCGATCTCGGTTTCGTGGAAACCTCGGCCAAGCAGGACGGTCGCAACATGACCATGGTCCTCGCCCCGCACAAGGGCGCGAAGACCCGGGTGAAGGCGCAGCAGGAGTCGGCCCCGCGCCCGGCGCCCAGCGCCGCCCCGGCCGGTCAGCCCACCGCGGAGCAGGCCGAGACGGCCGGCCCGCAGTAACACCGATCAGAACACCGGCGGTCCGCCCCGACCGCCGGGCGACAGATAGAGGAATCCATGCCGAAGATGAAGACGCACAGCGGCGCCTCGAAGCGATTCAAGGTGTCCGGCAAAGGCAAGCTGCTGCGCCAGCAGGCGAACCGTCGCCACCTGTTCGAGCACAAGCCCTCCCGCCGGACTCGTCGTCTGGACGGCGTGGAAGTCGTCGCCTCCGCCGACGTCCGTCGCGTGAAGAAGCTGCTCGGTCTCTGATCGCGCCCCCGCGCAGACCGGCACGCACCCGCGACCGGAGTACCTCCGTCGCCACCCCCGACCCAATTCCGGGCGCCGCCCCGCGCCCCCAGATCGAACAGGACTGACCAGTGGCACGCGTCAAAAGGGCCGTCAACGCTCAGAAGAAGCGCCGTTCCATCCTCGAGGCCTCCAAGGGCTACCGCGGCCAGCGCTCGCGGCTGTACCGCAAGGCCAAGGAGCAGCAGCTGCACTCGCTCACCTACGCCTACCGGGACCGCCGGGCGCGTAAGGGCGACTTCCGCAAGCTGTGGATCGCGCGCATCAACGCCGCCGCGCGGATCAACGACATCACCTACAACCGCTTCATCCAGGGCCTGAAGGCCGCCGGTGTGGAGGTGGACCGCAAGATCCTCGCCGAGCTCGCGGTATCGGACGCCGAGGCGTTCGCCGGTCTCGTCGCGGTCGCCAAGGCCGCCCTGCCGCAGGACGTCAACGCGCCGGCCGCCTGAGCCGCGTTCGTTGACTCCCGGACGACTTTCGGAACGACCCGTGGAAGCGCTCAGTGAGCGCAATCCACGGGTCGTTTCCGCTGTCAAGCTGCAGCGCGGAGCGCAGCGCCGCAAAGCGGGCCGTTTCCTCGCCGAGGGCGCCAACGCCGTCGGCGCGGCTCTGGAGACCGCGCGCGTCCACGAGCTGTTCTACTCGCAGGCAGCCGCCGAGCGTGATCACGCGCTGATCGCGGGCGCGGGCGCGGCGGGGGTCCGCACCACGCTGGTCAGCGACCGAGCGGCCCAGCATCTCGCGGAAACCGTCACGGCGCCGGGCTTGGTGGCGGTCTGCGATCTGCTCGACGTGCCCCTGACCCGGATCCTCGACGCCGGACCCCGGATGCTCGCGGTGCCGGTCGAGATGGCCGAGCCGGGGAACGCGGGCACGGTCATCCGAGTCGCCGATGCCGTCGGCGTAGACGGCGTGGTGCTGGCCGGTGACACGGTCGACCCGCACAACGGCAAGTGCGTGCGAGCCAGCGCGGGCAGCATCTTCCACGTGCCGATCGCCCGCCATCGCGATGTCGCCGAGACGCTGGATTCGATCGCCGCGGCGGGCATCACGATCCTCGCGACCGCGGCGAATGGCGAGATCGACCTCGACGACGCCGACGACCTGTTCACCGGGCCGGTGGCCTGGCTGTTCGGCAACGAGGCGCACGGCCTCGACCCGGCCGTCGCGCGTCGCGCCGACCACCGCATCCGCATTCCCATTCGCGGCCGGGCCGAGAGCCTGAACCTGGCGACGGCCGCCGCGATCTGTCTCTACGCAAACTCGCGCGTGCGGTATCGAAGTGAACCCGTGGCCGTCAGTCGCCCTGAGTGCTGAGGTTTTCCAGGATCTCCGTCGCCCATGTCGCGGGTACCGCGTCCGGGCCCGCCACCCGCATCGCGCTCATGACGGTGAGCAGCATTCCGGTGGAGAGGAAGCGGCGCGCCTCGGTTTCCGGCGCTCCGGTCAGGTCGCGGATCAGGTCGTAGATGCCGCCGAATCGGGCCCGGACCTGGTCGCCGATCTCCGGGTCCGCGCTGGCCGCGAAGCCGTGTAGCAGGAGTTGAAGCAATTCGCGTTCGGCGAGGAAGACCGAATAGCCGGTGGCGAGGGCGGCGAGGGCTTCGTCGGGGGCCGCCTCGGGCGATGCCTCGGCGCGCGCGGCGCGGAAGATTTCTTCGATCCGGTCGCAGACGCGGTGCTGGGCGGCGCGGAACAGGTTCTGTTTGGTGCCGAACAGCCGGATCACGTATGGCTGTGATACGCCCGCTCGCCGGGCGATCTCGTCGGTCCTGGTAGCGGCGTAACCGCATTCGGCGAACGCGGAGACCGCCGCGCGCAGCACCTGTTCGCCTCGTTCGGAGGCCGTCATCCTGGTTCTGGGTGCCATTGTTCTCCGTTGCTGCTGGTACGGGCCTTGCTCTTGACATGTTATCAGTCGATGCATACCGTTTCGGACAGTAGTTATCAGTCGATTACAACAAGGACTGGACATGACCGAGACCCTCCCATCCGCCAAGGCGCCCGTCGCCGCGCTCGAGGCGACGATCGGCGGTCGCAGGCTCGCGGCCGTACTCGCCGCGGTCGGTATCCCGATGTTCATGGTCACGCTGGACAACCTGGTCGTGACGAACGCGCTGCCGGTGATCCGCACCGAGCTGGGCGCCTCGCTGGCCGACCTCCAATGGTTCGTCAACGCCTACACACTGTCGTTCGCCTCACTGCTGCTCACCGCGTCCGCCCTGGGGGACCGGCTCGGCAGGCGTCGGATCTTCCTGCTCGGCATCGCGGTGTTCACGCTGGCGTCCGCGGCATGCGCACTGGCGACCGGCCCCGGGATGCTCATCGCGGCACGGGCGGTGCAGGGATTCGGCGCGGCGGGGGTGATGCCGCTGTCGCTGACATTGTTGTCGGCGGCGGTGCCGGAGAGGATGCGCAGCGCCGCCATCGGCATCTGGGGCGGGATCGCAGGCCTCGGCGTCGCGCTGGGGCCGCTCATCGGCGGCGCGGTCGTCGAGGGACTGAGCTGGCAGTGGATCTTCTGGGTGAACGTGCCGATCGGACTGGTCGTGCTGCCGTTCGCGCTGCGGGTACTGGCGGAGTCGCACGGCGGCAGCAGACGAGTCGACCTGCTGGGACTGCTGCTGTCGGCGGGCGGTGTGCTGGCGGTGGTGTGGGGCGTCATCCACGGCGCCGAGGATGGCTGGACGTCTCGCGGCGTGCTGTCCGCCCTGGTCGGCGGCGCATTGCTGCTCGGCTGCCTGATCGTCTGGGAGCTGCGCACACCGGAGCCGATGCTGCCGCTGCGCTTGTTCCGCTCCCGTGCGTTCCGGGTGAGCAACGCGACCGGCTTCACCTTCTCGATGGGCGTCTTCGGCTCGATCTTCCTGCTGGCCCAGTATTTCCAGGTCGTGCAGGGCTACGGACCGCTGCAATCCGGCATCCGCACCATGCCGTGGACGATGGCGCCGATGGTCGTCGCTCCGCTGGCGGGTTTGATCGTCGACAAGGTCGGCGCACGTGCGCTGCTCACCACCGGGCAGGCTTCGCTTGCCGTCGCGCTGGGCTGGATGGCGTCGGTCACCTCCGTCGACGCGAGCTACTTGTCGTTCGTCGGGCCGTTCCTGCTCGGCGGGATCGGGATGGGCCTGACCTTCGCGCCGGGCGCCACCGTGGTGATGGCCGCAGCGGCGGAGGAGGACCGCGCGATGGCGTCGGGGACCAACAACACCCTGCGGGAAGTCGGTGTCGCCATGGGCGTCGCGGTGCTGGCGTCGGTGTTCGCCGCGCAGGGCTCGTATCTGGATCCGCAGAGCTACGTCGACGGACTGGTGCCCGCGGTGTGGGTCGGCGCCGCGATCGTCGCGGTCGGCGCGCTGGTATCGCGGTTGCTGCCCGCCCGCATCACCGCCGCGCGCTGACCGCTGAACTGTCGCGGAACGTCCGGTCACCGGCTACCGCCCTGGGCCGGACGTTCCGCGACAGCCGCCGGAACCGCTTTCTCCTGACCCGTCACCGCCTGCGAGGTGGTGACGGTCCGCGCGTTCGGGGCGGGTAACGGTGTGAGACAGCGCTCCCTATCCGGACCTGGCACATCCGAGCGCGTGGCAGCGGGGCTACCACACGGCTCGCGCGGCGCGGCGGGTAATCCGCGTGATTCCGCGATCGCCCATCGAATACGATTGCGACCAGCAGCAATGCGGGCAGGCGAGCAGCGGTGCCCGCGGAATTGATCCCCAGGCGAGAGACGGAGCATCGTGGCCGACGACATCGACGCAGGCGAGCAGAACGCAGCGCTGACCGAGGAGGCACTGGCCGCGGCCGCGGCGGCCGCCGAGAAGGCGTTCGCCGCTGCCGCCGACCTGGATGCGCTCGCGGTCGCGAAAACCGAGCACCTCGGCGGCAAGGCGCCGCTGGCGCTGGCGCAACGCGCGCTGGGCAGCCTGCCCAAGTCGGAGAAGGCCGACGCGGGCAAACGGGTCAACGTCGCCAGGTCCAGGGTGTCGGAGGCGTTCGAATCCCGCCGCGCCACGTTGCTGGCCGAGCGCGACGCCGCCGTGCTGGTCGCCGAGACCATCGACGTGACGCTGCCGGCGCGTCGCGAGGCCGTCGGCGCGCGGCATCCGATCACCGCCATCTCCGAGCAGATCGCCGACGTGTTCGTCGCGATGGGCTGGGAGGTCGCCGAAGGTCCCGAGGTGGAGACCGAGCACTTCAACTTCGACGCGCTGAACTTCCTGCCCGACCATCCGGCCCGCACCATGCAGGACACCTTCCACATCGCGCCGGAGGGCTCGCGCCAGGTGCTGCGCACGCACACCTCGCCGGTGCAGGTGCGCTCGATGCTGGAACGCGAGCTGCCGATCTATGTGGTCTGCCCGGGGCGCACCTTCCGCACCGACGAGCTGGACGCCACGCACACGCCGGTGTTCTCCCAGGTCGAGGGCCTGGCGGTGGACAAGGGCCTGACCATGGCGCATCTGCGCGGCACGTTGGACGCGTTCGCCCGTGCGTTGTTCGGGCCGCAGACCCGCACCCGCATGCGCCCCAACTACTTCCCGTTCACCGAGCCATCCGCCGAGGTCGACGTGTGGTTCCCGGACAAGAAGGGCGGTGCGGGCTGGGTCGAGTGGGGCGGCTGCGGCATGGTGAACCCGAAGGTGCTGATCGCCAGCGGGATCGATCCCGAGGTGTACAGCGGGTTCGCGTTCGGCATGGGCTTGGAGCGCACGCTGCAGTTCCGCAACGGCATCCCGGACATGCGCGACATCGTCGAGGGCGACGTGCGTTTCACGCTGCCCTTCGGTATCCGGTCCTGACCCCACCCTTCGATCGAGAGAGCGAAACGTCAAGTGCGAGTAGCGCAGTCCTGGCTGACCGACATCATCCAGCGCACCAACCCGGGGTGGTCGGTGACGCCGGAGGAGCTCGACGCGGGATTCGTCCGGGTCGGGCTGGAAGTCGAGGAGCTCGACAAGCTCGAGCGGATCGCGGGTCCGCAGGAGGGCTCCGGGCCGCTGGTGGTCGGCCGCGTCGCCGAGATCACCGAACTGACCGAGTTCAAGAAGCCGATCCGCTTCTGCAAGGTGGACGTCGGCAAGCCCGAGTTGCAGGAGATCATCTGCGGCGCGCGGAATTTCCAGGTCGGTGACCTGGTGGTCGTGGTGCTGCCCGGCGGTGTGCTGCCCGGCGGGTTCGAGATCACCTCGCGCAAGACCTACGGGCACGTCTCCAACGGGATGATCTGCTCGGTCGCCGAACTCGGTATCGGCAAGGACCATTCCGGCATCCTGGTGCTGGAACCGGGCACCGCCGAGCCGGGCGCCGACGCCAACGCGCTGCTCGGTTTGGACGACACCGTCGTCGAGCTGAACATCACCCCCGACCGCGGTTACTGCTTCTCGGTGCGCGGCCTGGCGCGTGAGCTGGCCTGCGGTTTCGATCTCGAGTACGCCGACCCGGCGGTGCGCACCCTGCCCGATCACGAGCAGGAAGCCTGGTCGATCCGGGTGGAGCCGGACTCTCGGTGCACCCGCTTCGCGGCACGGCGGGTCACCGGCGTCGACCCGAAGGCGGTCAGCCCCTGGTGGTTGCAGCGCAGGCTGCTGCTGTCGGGTGTGCGTCCGATCTCGCCCGCGGTGGACGTCACCAACTACGTGATGCTGGAGCTCGGGCAGCCGCTACACGCCTTCGACGCGAACAAGGTGTCGGGCGGCCTGGTGGTCCGTCCCGCGCGCAAGGGCGAGAAGTTGCGCACCTTGGACGACGTGGAGCGCGCGCTCGACACCGAGGACGTGGTGATCGCCGATGATTCCGGCGTCATCTCGCTGGCCGGTGTGATGGGCGGGGCGAGCACCGAGGTCGGCGCGGACAGCACCGACATCCTGCTCGAGGCGGCCACCTGGAATCCGCTGCTGATCTACCGGACCGCGCGCAGGCACAAGCTGGTGTCCGAGGCGGGTAAGCGGTACGAGCGGGTCGTCGATCCCGAGATCAACGTGGCCGCGCTCGATCGGGCTGCCACGCTGCTCGCCGAGATCACCGGTGGCACCATCGAACCGGTGCTGACCGACGTCCGGGCCCCGGTCCCGGCGCCAGAGCCGATCCGGATGGACATCGACCTGGCCGACCGCGTCGCGGGCGTCACGTACCCGACCGGCACCTCGGCGCGCCGTCTGGCCCAGATCGGCTGCACGGTCGAGGTCGGCGTCAGCGAGGCCGGACACGGTCAGCTGGTGGTGACCCCGCCGAGCTGGCGGCCCGATCTGGCCCAGCCCGCCGACCTGGTGGAGGAGGTGCTGCGGCTGGAGGGTCTGGAGCAGATCCCGTCCGTGCTGCCCGCCGCACCGGCCGGACGTGGGCTCACGCCGACCCAGCGCCGTCGCCGCGCCGTCAGCCGCGCGCTGGCGTTCGCCGGCGCCGTGGAGGTGCCGCCGCCGGTGTTCCTGCCCGCCGACGTGTTCGACACCTGGGGCCTGGACGCCGACGACCCGCGCCGCGCGACCACGAAGGTGCTGAATCCGCTCGACGTGGAGCGCGCCGAGCTGGCCACCACCCTGCTGCCCGGTTTGCTCGAGGTGGCCGTCCGCAACATCTCGCGGGGCGCGCGCGACCTGGCGATCTACGGCATCGCGCAAGTCGTGCTGCCGAGCGCGAAGACCAGGGCGGTCGATCCGCTGCCGGTGGATCGCCGCCCCACCGACGACGAGATCGCCGAACTGCTGGACTCGCTGCCCGACCAGCCGGTGCACGTGGCCGCCGTCCTGACCGGCCGCCGCGAGCCGCGTGGGCCGTGGGGGCCGGGCCGTCCGGCCGAGGCCGCCGACGCGTTCGCCCTCGCCGACGTTGTCGGTGACGCGGCCGGCGTGACCATCGAGCGCCGTCCGGCGGCCCACTTGCCCTGGCACCCCGGTCGCTGCGCCGAACTGGTGGTCGACGGAACGGTCGTCGGCTACGCGGGTGAGCTGCATCCCGCCGTGCTGGAACGTTCCGGTCTGCCGCCGCGCACCTGCGCCGTCGAGCTCGACTTGGACGCGCTGCCGCTGCGGGAAGCCCGGCCGGTTCCGACGGTGTCACCGTTCCCCGCAGTGCTCCAGGACGTCTCGGTGAGCGTCGAAAAGACGGTTCCGGCGGCCTCAGTGGAGTCCGCTCTGCGCACCGGCGGCGGCGAGTTGCTGGAGGACATCGCGCTGTTCGATGTGTACGAGGGCGCTCAGGCGGGTGAGGGACGCAAGTCGCTCACCTACGCCCTGCGCTTCCGGGCCACCGACCGGACACTCACCGAAGACGAGGCCAGTGCGGCGCGCGACGCGGCCGTCGCGGCGGCGGCCGACGCCGTCGGCGCGGTGCTGCGCGGCTGACGTCGAGGTCCGCGGCGAACGAGACCGTGCGGCCGGAGGGGCGCACGGTCTCGTCGTGCGAAAGCTCGCGGCGGTCCGGCCCGGCCGCCTACGCTGCGGCGGTCGGTGACCGGCGTCTGTACCGGCCCTGCGGCGGTGGGTCGTAGCCTCGAGCGCCGGTGTCGCGGACCCGCCCGACCCGGCCTTGCCTGTCCAGGAGTAAGAACGTGGGCATGCGACACCCGGCCCGTCCGATCCTCAACGCGCTGACCTACCTGCCGGAGCGGACGGTGCTGCAAACTCCGGCGGTGCTCGGCATGGAATACACCGAACTGTTCCTGCCCACCTCGGACGGGGAGACGGTGCACGCGTGGTGGATGCCCGCCCGCGATTCGATAGGGCACATCCTGTTCGCGCACGGGAACGCGGGCAATCTCGGCGACCGGGTGCCGATCTTCGCGTTGCTCACCGAGGCCGGTTTCGACGTGCTTGCCTTCGACTACCGCGGCTACGGGCGCAGCACCGGGAAGCCGACCGAGCACGGCACCTATCTGGACGCACGCGCCGCGCGCCGGGCGCTGCTGGCACAGCCCGGCGTCGATCCGAACCGCGTGCTGTACCTGGGTAAGTCCCTCGGCGGCGGTGTCGTGCTCGAGCTCGCGCAGGACCACCCGCCGGCCGGGGTGATGCTGATGTCCACCTTCAGCGGCCTGCGCGACGCGGCTCGCTCGATATATCCGTTCCTGCCCGCGCCACTGGTGCCGAACGCCTACCCCAGTGAACGCCGCATTCGCGCGCTGCGCGCCCCGGTCCTGATCATGCACGGCGACCAGGACGAACTGCTGCCGCTGCGGCACGCGCAACGGCTCTACGCCGCGGCGCCGGAGCCCAAACGGCTCGTCGTCTTCCCCGGGGCCGGGCACAACGACCTGATCGTCGTCGGCGGCTCGGCCTGGTCCGACCTGGTGAGGGACTGGGCGGGTGCGCGCGTGCGGTCGTGAACGCCTTCGGTGTGGTCGAGCGTGCGTAGCCTGGCGGTATGAGCGACAACAGCGATATGGCGAGCCGGTTGGCCGAGCTGTCCGACGCCGAGCTGGCAGGCGTGCTGCTGGCCGCCACGGCGGGGCGTCCCGGTTTCGCGGCGGTCCACGCGGCGTTGGTCGGGCTGTTGGAAACCGGTGATACGACCGTGTCCGGGAATGTGACTCCTGACACCGCGCCCGGCGGCCCTGTCCTCCCACCGGGGGTGCCGGACGTGTCGGGCCAGGTCGGCGGCAGTTCCGCGGTACCGGCGGTACCGGTACCGCCGCAGGGTATGCCGGAGCCCGCCGCGAGTGGCGGATATTCGGCCTCCGGCGTTCCTACTTTCGAGTCAGTACGCGATAAGGTCGAGCATCGTTACGGCACCGCGCAGGGGATGGGCGAACTCGATCGGCAGACTCCGGCGGGCCGCAGCGTGGACGAACAATGGCAGGCACGTGAGCAGGCCGCGCGTGAGCGCCTGGACCGGATCCGGAAATCGTTGCACGACAACGACAACGACAGCGACCCGCGCCAGCCGTGAGCCGCGCCGGGCGCGCCGGACGAGCTGTGATGGGTGGAATTCGATGAGCGAGCCGCGTGAGATCGCCGAACGGCTACTGGACGCCCAGGTGGCATTCCTGCTCGCCGAGGTGACCGGCGAGCGTTTCGCTGAGGTGGTCGCCCGCGACACCGAGGCGGTGCTCGCAGTCGCCGACACGCTCGTCTTCCGGGACGTGGTCGAGATCGACCAGGCCAAGCAGACGGTCCGCACGGTGGTCGAACTGATCGGCGGCAGTCCGGTTTTCGCCGACATGGTCGGGGTGTTCGCCGACTCCATCTACGACCACATCGCCGCCAACCACGACTACAAGCTCGGCGATGTGGTCGAGCGCGAGCCGGTGGAGGCGCTGCTGGAGAAGATCTTCGGCATGCACCAGGCACAGGAGCGCATCCTGGACCGGCTCACCGAGAGCCCGCTGGTGGCCACCGTCGCGTCGAAGTTCGTGGACAAGCTGATCAACGACTTCATGCAGGCCAACCGGGAGCGCGCGGAGAAGATCCCGGGCGTGTCCTCGCTGATGTCGCTGGGCCAGTCCGCGGCCAATCGCGCCAAGAAGGTCGCCGACGGCACCTTCGTCGGCGACCTGGCGGGCAAGGGAGCCCTGTTCGCGCTCAAGCGCACCAACAACGCCATCCGCGAGATGCTGCGCGACGCTCCGGTGCACGCCGCCGCGATGGAGTTCTGGGATCTGCACGCCGACGAGCCGGTCAGCGGTCTGCGCGAGTACCTCAGCCAGAAGGACCTCAACGAGTTGGTGCTGCTGTGCTACGAGATCGCCGTCACCACCCGCGAGAAGGAGTACTTCGGCCTGCTGCTGGACGAGTGCGTGGAGGTGTTCTTCACCAAGTACGGCGATTTCACCCTGGCGGCCATGCTGCCCGAACTCGGCCTGACCGGTGACGACATCGTCGAGGAGATCCTCCGGTACGGGCCCGCGGTCATCGAGGGCGCGAAGCGTGAAGGCGTTCTCGCCGGATTGATCCGCGAGCGCCTCGCCCCCTTCTACGCCTCGGACGAGGTGCTCGGCATCCTGGGCGGTAGCTGACCGCTACTTCGGCAGCGCCGGGACGATCGCTTCGCCGATGGTGGCGAGGCGGTCGCATGGGTTCTGGCCGGCCGTCTTGTTGACCAGGGTCAGTTGCAGCAGTCCCTGCCGGGCGGGGAAGAGCACGTCGCACATCTGATCTTTGGCGGCGTCGTCGACGCGGAACTGGCGTCCGGGGCGTCCGGCGACGGTGACGTCCTGGAAGTCGACATTGCCCGGCTTCCGCTCGAACTCGGCCACCGACATGCCGTTGGAGAACACGCCGAGGGTGAAGTCGGCGCCCTTCCAGCCGCAGATCTCCCAGCCGGGCTGCTTCACCCCGCCGACGCCGACCTGCTTGCTGGCCGGGTCGAGTCCGGCGCTCGTCAGCGCGGTGTCGGGGATGCCGGTGCAGGGATCGAACAGTGCGGTGGTCGCGCCCGCCGCCTGCGTGGTGGTCGTCGCCGGTGATCCGCCGGACTCGTCGCCGCAGGCAGCCGATCCGAGCACAAGTGCGATTGCCAAGGGAACCAACGTGATTCGGTGCGCCATCCAGCCCTCTTGCCTACGGGTGTGTCGCGCCGGACTGTATCAGAGTCGAGTCGGCAGGTTTCGCGGCGGGCGAAGGCGGGTATGAGGCAACGAGATTCGGCCTCCGCGTGCGTCCCTGCGGATGCCGGTTTTGTCGTGCTCGTAACTCTTCGTTGCCAGTGTGTTTAGAAGTCCGCACAGTGTCCGTTTTGTCCGCTTTTCGCGTTGACGGCGGGTGCGGCCTGTGACAGTTTGCCCTTGATTTCCGGGTGCTCGCTGTGGAGCGGGCGCGGCGGCTGATCGGAGGAGCAGAGGGTGGTGCGGTCACCTGGACGACCGGAGAATTCCGGCGGCACACCGGTTCTCCCGCTTCGCACTTCCGATGATGAACGCCAGGTGTCCGGCAGCGGAATTGTGCGCCCGCGCACCATTCGCGGGCAGCTGTCCCGCATCCTCGTGGTCTCGCTCGTTCTGGTGCTCGCGCTGTTGGGCGCGATGGTGGCGCGCGAGGTCGACGCGTACCGGAAGAGCCGGGACACGGCGGCCGCGGTGGCGCTGGCGCTGGCGGTGCAGGACCTGGTGCACGAGACCCAGCGCGAGCGCGGCCTGACCAATGGCCTGCTCGGCGGCGACCAGCGCTTGCGGCAACCGGTCGACGACCAGCGCGGCACGGTCGACCGCGCCTTGCGCGCTCTGCGGCAGGCGGTGGCGGACGGCCCGCCGGGCGCGGAGCGGGTGCGGGAGGCCGCCGGGTCGCTCACCGATCTGGACGCGACGCGCTCCAGGATCGACGAGCGGCGTACCTCCCGGCAGGCGGCGTTCCAGTACTACACCGACGCCATCGACGCGCTGAACCACCTGTCCCTCGGTCTCGACCAGGCCGCCGACCCGGTGGTCCGGCACGGGCTGCAAGCGCTGTACGCGCTGGGTGAGGCGAAGGAGCAGACGGCTCGCGAGCGCGGCTTCCTGAACGGCGTCTTCGCCGCGGACGCCTTCGGGCCGGGCGAGTACGTGCAGTTCCTCGACATCCGGGCGGCCAAGCTGGCCGGTCTGGCGGCGTTCGCCCGCGACGCGACCGCGGCACAGCAGGCACGCCTGGACGCCGTGCTGGACGGCGCGGACGCGGTCGTGGCTACGGAAGCGGAGAACATCGCGATCGCCTCCAGCGGCGGACCGCTGGCGCGCCCGGTCGATTCGATCGCCTGGTGGGCCCGGATGACCGCGGTCATCGACGAGCAGCGCACCGTGCAGCAGACGGTCGGCGCGGACGTGCGGCAGCGCGCGGAAGTCCTGCGGCGCAACGCCGCTGTGATCCTCGGCGCGTTCGTCCTCGCCGCCCTCGCGGCCATCGCGCTGGAGGTGGCGCTGGTCGTCGCCGCGGTGCGCGCGATCGTCCGGCCGCTGGCGGCGCTGGCCGAGGACGCCGACGACGTAGCCGGTCGGCGGCTGCCCGAGGTGATCTCGGCCTGGCGCACCGGCGACGACACCCGCCCGCCGGATCCGCCCGCCCCGGTGCGGGAGCCGCCGGGCGCGAGCGTCGAGATCGCCGCCGTGGCCCGCGCGCTGGACCGGGTGCAGTCCACCGCGTTCGACCTCGCGTCGGAGCAAGCGCTGGTGCGCCGCAACACCACCGAATCGATGGTCAGCCTGGCCCGCCGCAACCAGAACCTCGTGCGCCGCCAGCTCGGGCTGATCAGCGAATTCGAGCGCGAGGAACTCGATCCCAAGGCGCTGTCGAACCTGTTCGAGCTCGACCATCTCGCCACCAGGATGCGTCGCAACGCCGAGAGCCTGCTGGTGCTGGTCGGCGAGGCGAGCCCGCGCCGCTGGGCGGAACCGATACCGCTGAGCGACGTGATCCGCGCCGGCCTGTCCGAGGTCGACGACTATCGCAGGGTGGTGCTGCGCCGGATGGACGACGCGCTGGTCGCCGGTGCAGCCGCCAGCGAGCTGGCGCACATGCTCGCCGAGCTGATCGAGAACGGCCTGGCGTTCTCCCCGCCGGATCTCGAGGTGGAGATCTACGGGCGCGCCGGGCCGAACGGGTACCTGCTCGCGGTGGTCGACCACGGCGTCGGCATGCCCGCAGACCAATTGGCCCAGGCCAACGCGCGACTGCGCGGCGAACAGGACTTCGTCGTCGCGCCGACCCGCCATCTCGGCCACTACGTGGTCGGCAGGCTCGCCGAGCGGCTCGGTATCGGCGTTGAACTCAGTGTCTCGCCGGTGAGCGGCATCGTCGCGCGTCTGACCCTGCCGCCCGGCATGGTCGAGACCGAGCCGGAACCGCGCGCCGACCTCGCCGAGCCCTCGGCAAGCGCCGAGAGCGGACGGCCGACCGCATCCACCTCCCACGCTGCCACAGCGGGCGATACCGCTGGGTCCGCGATCGGTTCGCGGCCGTCTTCGACCGGCGCCGGCCGCCCACCGGCTCCTGCGATGAGCGCCGGGTCGTCGGCCTACACCCAATTCGTTTCCGCACGGACCGAGCCCGCGGCGAGCGCGGGTCGCACCGAATCGCACCGCGCACCAGGGCAATCGGTTCCGGCGCCGGGCGAACCCGCGGCGCGGCACACCAAGAACGGCTTGGTGAAACGCAACAAGAAGGCCCGTGCCGCCGCCACCGGCATGCGGCCCGATACGGCGCCCCGGCCGGAGCCCGCCCCCGCGGTCGAGCGCTCACCCGAGGAGATCCGCGGCATGCTGTCGTCCTTCCGAACGGGACATCAGCGTGGCGCCCCCGCACGGCACGCCGCCTCGCGCGACGACCGCGTCCGCGCCGCCGAGGCGGCGACCGAAATCCAGCCCGCCGCGACCATGGCAGAGGAGATCCGGTGACCACCCCCATATCGAGCACCGACCCGTACACGTTCAACTGGATGCTGGCCAACTTCGTCCGCGAGACCGACGGTGTGCGCGAGGCCGTCGCGGTGTCCTCGGACGGCCTGTTGATCGCCATGTCCGACGGACTGGACCGCGCCTCGGCCGACCGGCTCGCCGCCATGGTGTCCGGGCTGGTCGGGCTCGCCCGCAGCGCCTCGCGCAGTTACTCCTTCGACGGCCTGAAGCTGATCATGATCGAGATGCGGCGCGGGTTCCTGCTCGTCTCCGCCATGGGCGACGGCAGTTGTCTCGGCGTGATCGCCGACAGCGGGTGCGATGTCGGCCTGGTCGGCTACGAGATGGCGGTGCTGGCCGAGCGCGCGGGTGCGCTGCTGGATCCCGCGCTCATCGCCGAACTGCGCGAGTCGCTGCGCCGATGAGACACGCAACCGCCTCCGGCGACGACCGATTCGTGCGCCCCTTCGTGGTCACCGCCGGGCGCACCACGCCGCTGCTGGAGGGACTGCGCATCGAGACGTTGGTGCGGGCCGAACCCGCCGCGCTGTCCGCGCCGCTGCGCTTCGAGCAGCGCACCCTCGTGCGGTTGTGCCAGCGGCCGCACTCCATCGCCGAGATCGGCACCGCGCTGGGCGTCCCGATCGGGGTCGCCAAGGTCGTGGTCAGCGACCTGGCCGCCACCGGGCACGTGACCGTGCGCTCCGCCGATCAGCTCACCGCCGCCGCCATCGAGAGGATCAGAGACCTTGTCCGGGCACTCTGACATGCGAACGCCGACCATGCCGTCCTCGGTGAAAATCGTGGTCAGCGGTGGTTTCGGCGTCGGGAAGACGACATTCATCGGAGCCATCTCCGAAATCGAGCCGTTGGTGACCGAGGCCGCGATGACCGAGATGGCCGTCGGCGTGGACGACGCGGGGCACCGCGACGACAAGACGCAGACCACCGTCGCCCTCGATTTCGGGCGCATCACCCTGGACAGCGCACTGCTGCTGTACCTGTTCGGCACGCCGGGCCAGGACCGTTTCGTCTTCCTGTGGGACGACCTGGTCGACGGTGCGCTCGGCGCGGTGATCGTGGTGGACACCGGCCGCGTCGACGACTGCTACCCGGTACTGGACTACTTCGAGGCGCGCGGCACGCCGTTCGTCGTCGCGGTGAACCGCTTCGACGGCGGCGCCCGCTTCGACCTCGGCGAGGTCAGGGAGGCGCTCGAACTCGACGACTGGATCCCGGTGCTGGAATGTGATGCCAGGCAGCGTGACTCGGTCAAGGAGGTACTGGTCGCGCTGCTCGAACAAGTCCTGTTGCACCGTGCGGATCACCTCACCGCCCGGGACGCGGGCTGAGGGCGGCACGGCCGTCGCGGTCGTCTCGCGGGAACCGATGAATTCTCCACGCGGGCGTCGTCTGTACTGTTGCCCGGCCCTGACGACGAAGGAGCAACACTATGAGCAACGGCGCGGACCTCGCCCTCACCCACATCGGCGTGCTGGTCGGTGACCAGGACAAGGCCCTCGAGTTCTATCGCGACGTGATCGGCCTGGAAGTGCGCGCGGACCTGCCGTTCGCCGGTGGGCGGTGGCTGACCGTCGGCCCGGTGAAGCAGCCGGGCATCGAGTTCATTCTGGAAACCCCCGAGATGGTGCCGGACGAGGCGGCCGGTGCGGCGGCGCGGGCCCGGCTGGCCAACGGGGCGCAGGGCACGTTGATCTTCACCACCGATGCCGTGGACGCCACGTTCGCCCGGCTGCGCGATGCCGGAGTGGAGGTGACACAAGAGCCGATCTCGCAGCCGTACGGCGTCCGGGACTGCGGGTTCCGTGACCCGTGGGGCAACCACCTGCGCTTCTCCGAACTTCCCGGCTGAGCCGGGCGCGGCCGGTGTGGGCCGCGTCGCATACCCTCGCCTGCCGGAGGGCAATACTGTCTGATCATGGGTGAAACGATGAGCGAGACCCAACAGGACGCCATCCGGCCACTGCGCGACGACATCCGGTTTCTCGGTGGCGTGCTCGGTGACACCATTCGCGACCACGAGGGGCCGGAGGTCTTCGACCTCATCGAGCGGGTGCGCATCGAAGCGTTCCGGGTGCGCCGCGAGGAGGTCGGCCGCAGCGCCGTCGCCGAGATGCTGGACGGCGTGGACATCGCGGTGGCCCTTCCGCTCATCCGCGCGTTCAGCTACTTCGTGCTGCTGGCCAATCTGGCCGAGGACATCCAGCGCGACCGCCGCCGCGTCGCGCACGAGACGGCGGGCGAACCGCCGCAGGACTCGTCGCTGGCGGCCACCTATCGCAAGCTGGACGCGGCGGCGCTGGACGGAAACCGGGTCGCGAATCTGCTGGCCGACGCGCTGGTGTCGCCGGTGATCACCGCGCACCCGACCGAGACGCGCCGCCGCACCGTCTTCGACGCGCAGGCCCGGATCACCGAGTTGATGCGCCTGCGCCAGCGCTATGCCGAGAACGAACGCGAGCGAGCCGATCTGGAGCGGCGGATCCGGCGCCAAGTGCTGAGCCTGTGGCGCACCGCGCTGATCCGCTTGGCCCGCTTGCGCATCCAGGACGAGATCTCGGTGGGTCTGCGCTACTACGACCTGACCCTCTTCGACGTGATCCCGGCGATCAACGCCGAGGTGCGCGCCGCGCTGCGCTCGCGGTGGCCAGAAGTCGAGCTGCTGGCGCGCCCGATGCTGCGTCCCGGCTCGTGGATCGGCGGCGATCGCGACGGAAATCCGTACGTCACCGCCGAGGTGGTGCGGCAGGCCGCCTACCGCGCCGCGGGCGTGGCGTTCGAGCGCTACCTGCGCGAGCTGGTGGAACTGGAGAAGACGCTGTCGTTGTCGGCCCGGCTGGTCACCGTGACGCCCGAGGTCGCCGCGCTCGCCGAGACCGGATACCCCGATCCGGCGGCGCACGCCGACGAGCCGTATCGCCGTGCGCTGCACCATGTCCGGGCCCGGCTGACGGCCACCGCGCTGACGGCGCTCGGGGAGGTTCCGCCGAACGGGCTGGATACCGGCGCGCGGCCCTACCCGACCCCGCAGGCCGCCCTGGACGACCTGGACGCGATCGATGCCTCGCTGCGGCGCAGCGGCGACGGCCTGCTCGCCGACGATCGCCTCGCCGCGTTGCGCCATGCCATGGAGACGTTCGGCTTCCATTTGCAGAGCCTGGACATGCGCCAGAACTCCGAGGTGCACGAGCAGGTCGTCGCCGAACTGCTGGCCTGGGCCGGGGTGCACCCCGACTACGGGAGCCTGCCGGAGTCGCGCCGGGTGGAACTGCTCGCCGCCGAGCTGCGCACCCGCCGCCCGTTGCTCGGCCCGCACGCACGGCTGAGCGAACTGGCGGGCAAGGAGCTCGGCATCGTCCGCGCCGCCAGGGAGGTGGTGGACACGCTGGGCGCGGAGGCGGTGCCGAACTACATCATCAGCATGTGCACGTCGGTCAGCGATCTGCTCGAAGCCGCCCTGCTGCTGAAGGAAGGCGGGCTGCTCGACCCCGGGGAGCCGGACGGGCCGCCGAGCTGCCCGGTGGGCATCGTCCCGCTGTTCGAGACCATCGAGGACCTCGGCGCGGGCGCGGACACGCTGTCCGCGGCGCTGGAAGTGCCGGTCTATCGCGATCTGGTGGCCGCGCAGGGCATGCGCCAAGAAGTGATGCTCGGCTACTCCGACTCCAACAAGGACGGCGGGTACCTGGCCGCCAACTGGGCGCTGTACCGGGCCGAACTGGACTTGGTGGAGGTCGCGCGCAAGACCGGCATCCGGCTGCGGTTGTTCCACGGCCGCGGCGGCACGGTCGGCCGCGGGGGCGGCCGCAGTTACGACGCGATCCTCGCCCAGCCTGCCGGGGCGGTGCGCGGCTCGCTGCGGCTGACCGAGCAGGGCGAGGTGATCGCCGCGAAATACGCCGAACCCGGTGCGGCGCACCGCAATCTGGAGTCGCTGATCGCGGGCACCCTGGAGTCGACGCTGCTGGACGTGGAGGGCCTCGGCGCCGACGCCGAGCCGTCCTACGGCATCATGGACGATCTGGCGGCCCGCGCCCGCGCCGCGTACGCGCGGTTGGTGCACGAGACGCCCGGATTCGTCGAGTACTTCCGGCAGTCCACGCCGGTCGCCGAGGTGGGCGATCTGAACATCGGCAGCAGGCCCGCCTCGCGCAAGCCGACGAATTCGGTCGCGGACCTGCGCGCCATCCCGTGGGTGATGTCGTGGAGCCAGTCGCGGGTGATGCTGCCGGGCTGGTACGGCACCGGCAGCGCGCTGGAGGAGTGGATCGACGGGGACCCGGAGCGCCTGGCCACCTTGGCGGATCTGTACCGCCGCTGGCCGTTCTTCCGCACGGTGCTGTCCAACCTGGCGCAGGTGATGGCCAAGAGCGATCTGGACATCGCCGCGCGCTACGCCGAACTCGTGGACGACGTGGCGTTGCGGGAGCAGATCTTCGGCATGATCCGCGACGAACACGCCCGCACCGTCCGCATGCACGCCGCGATCACCGGCAACGATCATCTGCTCGCCGACAACCCGTCGCTGGCCGAGTCCATCCACAACCGCTTCCCCTACCTGGAGCCGCTCAACCAGATGCAGGTGGAGCTGCTGCGCCGCCTGCGCGCCGGGGACGATTCCGAACTGGTGAAACGCGGCATCCTGCTGACCATGAACGGCCTGGCCACCGCGCTGCGCAACTCGGGCTAGCCGCCGAAGGGCCGTGGCCCGGTAGGAAGGACGTCGTGTCGATCGACGAAGCAGCGGTGGCGGCGCTGGCGGACCGCCGGATCGGTCCCGAGCACAAGGGCATGCCGCCCGCGTTCTGGGGGCGGACCGTGCGGGAATTGCGCGATGCCGCGCCGGGGTTGGACCAGTTGCAGACGCCGGTGCTCACCGTCGACCGCGCGGCCGTCGCCGGGAACATCGCGGTCATGGCCGATTGGGTGCGCGCGGCAGGCGTGCGGCTGGCGCCGCACGGCAAGACCACGATGGCGCCGCAGGTGTGGGCCGATCAGCTGGCCGCCGGTTCCTGGGGCATCACCCTGGCCACCGTCTGGCAGACGCAGGTGGCGCGATCCTTCGGCGTCGCGCGAGTGCTGCTGGCCAACGCGCTGGTCGATCCGGTCGGATTGCGATGGGTCGCGGCGGAATCGGCGCGTGATCCGTCCTTCGAGTTCTACTGCTGGGCCGACAGCGTGGAAACGGTCGCGCTGATGGACGCGCACCTGCGCACGGCTCCCGACTCGGAGCCGATCCGGGTGCTGGTGGAACTCGGCGGCCCGCACGGCAGAACCGGCGCACGCACCGTGGAACAGGCGCATGCGGTGGCGCGCGCGATCGAGGCGGCGTCGCGGCTCACGCTCGCCGGGGTCGGCGGTTACGAGGGCGCGCTCGCGCACGACCGCACCGCGACCGGCATCCGCGCGGTGCGCGACTACCTCGGCGAAATCGCCCGGCTGCACCGGGAACTGGCCGCGGCGGGGCGATATCGCGGTCCGGCGGTGGTCACCGCGGGTGGCAGCGCCTACCCGGAGCTGGCGCTCGAGTACCTCGCCCCGCTGTCCGACGAGCAGGGCAGGGAGGGTGTCGCGACGACGGTCGTGTTGCGCTCGGGCGCGTATGTCATCCACGACGACGGCTTCTACGCGAGCATGTCGCCACTGGCGGCTCCCGGGTGCGCGCGACCGCTGCGCTCGGCGATGCACGGCTGGGCACGCACTCTCTCGCGTCCGGAGCCCGGTCTCGCCTTGCTGGACGCGGGCAGACGCGATCTGCCTTTCGACGAGGGAATGCCGATTCCGCAACGCGTCGCGGGGCCGCTGGGCGGTGCGCTGGAGGCGACGGTCTCCGCGCTCAACGACCAGCACGCCTTCCTCCGCCTCCCCGGCGGGGCCGCCACCGAGTTGTCCATCGGGGCGGTCGTGCGGCTCGGTCTGTCTCATCCGTGCACCGCCTTCGACAAATGGCGGCTGATCCCGGTGATCGATGACGCTGACGCTCCCGCGCCGAGAGTGGTCGATCTGCTGCACACGTTCTTCTGAGGGCGGCGGCGATCCCCGGCGGCGCTGGGGGAACTGCGGCCGGAGTGGAGCGATTCGCGAGGCCACGCGCTTACGTCCCGGCGTCAGTTGTTCGAAGCGATCAAGGCGCGCACCAACCGGTCCAGGGCGGGACGCGGATCGAAATCCGGTGTGGGGTCCACCAACTGGTGCAGGATGATGCCCTCGAGCTGGCCGACCAAGATCTGCGTCGTCGCCCGATCGCCGCCGACCCCCGCCAGCAGGCCTGCGGCCCATTCGGTCAATCTGCGGTGGCCGCCGCGCACCGTCTCGCGCAACGCGGGCGCGGTCTGTGCCTCTTGGAACAGCGCGTAGCGCGCCAGCGTCCGCGTGCGGTCGGTCCGCACCGCGTGGACGACGAAGGCCGCCATGCCGTCGACGAGCGCGTCGATGCTGCCGGGCGCGGGTTGCCGGTTGAGCGCCTCCCAATCCGCGTAGTCGCGAGCTTCGAGTCGCTCGGCGATCCCGGTCAGCAGCGCCGCGCGGGTGCGGAAGTAATTGGACGCCGATCCGGCGGGCATGCCCGCGACCTCGTCGACCGCGCGGTGGGTCAGGGCTCGGATCCCGCGGGAGCCGAGCAGCTCGATCGCCGCGTCCAAGACGAGTTCGCGCTTGCTGGACATCATTCGATACTACAGCGGTAGTGACGCTTGTTACAGCGCGACGCCGTCGCACTACATGCGTAGTAGCTTTGGGTCAGCTGCTCGCCGAGCGGCCAGGAGAAAGGGGAGACGATGTCCGAGGCGGTCATCGTGGGCGGTGGCATCGGTGGTCTGGCGACCGCGGTGGCCTTCCTGCGCCGGGGCTGGCGGGTCGAAGTGCTCGAGCGGGCTGCGCAGATCACCGAGGTCGGCGCGGGACTTTCCCTGTGGCCCAACGCGCTTCGCGCGCTCGACGCGCTCGGCCTCGGCGACGAGGTGCGGGCACGGGCGGTCGAGCAGAGGCAGGCGGGAATTCGTGACCGCGCGGGGCGGTGGCTCACCAGGATGGACGCCGACGCGATCCGGACGCGCTACGGCAGCCCGATCATGCTGCACCGCGCGGACCTGGTGAACGTCCTGCGCTCGGCCATTCCGGCGGAGGCGCTGCGCACCGGTGTCACCGTGGCCGAGGCTCGGGCCGACGGCACCGTGGTGCACTCGGCCGGGACATCCGGCGGGGACGTCGTCGTCGGGGCCGACGGCATCCGCAGTGTGGTGCGCCGCGCGGTCTGCGGCGAGATACGGCCCCGCTACGGCGGATACACCGCCTGGCGTCTGATCGTCACGCCGCGCAGGCCGCTCACCGAGATGGGCGAAAGCTGGGGGCGCGGTGAGCGTTTCGGGTACGCGCCGCTCTCCGACGGCCGGGTCTACTGCTTCGCCACCGCCAACATGCCCGCGGGTACGGCGGACGGCGGGCTCGCCGAGTTGCGCGCCCGGTTTGGTGGATGGCACGAGCCGATCCCCGCCCTGCTCGCCGCGGCGGGGGACGCCGAGGTGCTGCGCCACGATCTCTATGACCTGCCCGCGCTGCGAACGTTCGTGGCGGGACGGATCGCGCTCGTCGGCGACGCGGCGCACGCGATGATGCCCAATCTCGGGCAAGGCGCCTGCCAGGCGCTGGAGGACGCCGTGGTGCTGGCCCGGGTCGTGACCCGCGACGGCGATCCGACCGGCTACGACCGGGAACGCAGGCCGCGCACCAGGATGATCGCGTCGCGCTCGCGCCGGATCGGCGCGGTGGCGCAGCTGTCGTTTCCGCCCGCGGTCGCGCTGCGGAACGCCGTGGTGCGGGCGATCCCCGACTCGGTGCAACTCAGGTCGTTCGCCGCGGTCCTGGATTGGCGCTGCTAGTCCGTCGCGGCGCGAAGTCGCCTACCGCGCGCTCGCAGCGGGCGGCCTGGTCGCGGAGCGCATCGATGAGTTCCGGTGGGCCGGTGAGCACCGTGAAGTCGAGATCGACGGAGGTGATCATCCAGACCAGCTGTTCGGGGGTCTCGCTCCCGACGTGCAGGCGGCAGCTATGCTCGTCGACGGCCTCCACGACGCCCGCGCCGGGCCACACGCGCGCGGCGGCGTCATCGGCCGATCGGTGCAGCAGCACTGTCGCCTGATGCGGCCACGCGTGGGCCGACAGCCGCATCGAAAGGTATGCCACGACATCTCCTTCCGGTGGCTCCCGCGGTGTGAAGCGGGGACCGGTCGGAATCCGCGGGGTGATCCGGTCCACCCGGAAGGTGCGCCAATCGGTGCGGTCGACATCCCAGGCGACCAGATACCAATGCCTGCTGAAGTGCACGAGGGTGTGCGGCTCGACGGTGCGCAGGCCGAGCGCGCCGCTGTGCGCGCGATAGTCGAACCTGAGCCGTTCGTGGCGCTGACACGTCTCGGCGATGGCCATGAGCGTGTCCGGCCTGACCCGTGGCGCCGGTGCGCCGACGCGCAGCGTGGCGCCGCGGAGGGTGCGGACCCGGTGGCGCAGGCGTGGCGGCAGTACCTGCTCGAGTTTGGTCAGCGCGCGCAGCGATGCCTCCTCGAGCCCGGTCACGGTGCCGCCGCGCAGGCCGACCGCCACCGCGACCGCTTCGTCGTCGTCGAGCAGCAGCGGCGGCAGCGTTGCCCCCGCGCCGAGCCGGTACCCGGCGGCGCCCCGGGTGGCGTGGATCGGGTAGCCGAGTTCGCGCAGCCGATCGACGTCGCGGCGCACCGTGCGGCCGGTGACGCCGAGCCGTTCGGCGAGTTCGGCGCCGGTCCGGTCCGGCCGGGTCTGCAAGAGAGTCAGCAGTCGGAGCAGGCGGGCCGATGTTTGCAGCATGACGCCAGCATGCCCGGGACTTAGGAACAATCCCGTCCTAAGCGCTTTCTACCGTGGCCGATATGACCACTGAACCGGACATTCGCCCGTTCCGTATCGCCATCCCGCAGGAGCAGATCGATGATCTGCACAGCCGCCTCGCCGCCACGTCGTGGCCGAGCGACCTGCCCGGCGTCGGCTGGGACAAAGGCATGCGGGCGTCCTACCTGCGACCGCTGGCCGAGTACTGGCGCACCGAATTCGACTGGCGCGCAGTGGAAACGGAGTTGAACGAGTTGCCGCAGTTCGTCACGGAGATCGACGGGCAGCGAGTGCATTTCCTGCACGTCCGCTCACCGGAGCCAGAGGCCGTGCCGCTGGTGCTCGGGCACGGCTGGCCCGCGTCGTTCGCCGAGTTCCTCGAGGTGATCGGACCGTTGAGTGATCCCCGTGCGCACGGCGGCGACCCGGCCGACGCGTTCCACCTGGTTGTTCCCTCGCTCCCGGGTTTCGCGTTCTCCACGGTGGCACCCGACCCGGGTGCCGGTTCGACCGAGCGGTTCGCGGAGGTGGTCGCGGCCCTCATGGCGCGTCTGGGCTACGACCGCTACGGCGTCCAAGGCGGCGACGCGGGGTACTTCATCGCCGCTCACCTCGGCCATATCGATCGCGAGCACTTGATAGGCCTGCACGTGAACGGCCCGATCACGATCCCATCCTGGGACGGCGGTGACGCCGTAGGCGCGGACGAGTTCGGGACTCAGGCGGAATGGTCCGCGCAGGATCAGGCGAAGCTGGCCACGCTGACCGGTCCGGACAGCTACGCCCGCTACGACTACGCGACCGTGCAGGCGAACCGCCCGCAGACGCTGGCGATCGGCATCCAGGACTCACCCGCCGGGCTGCTGGCCTGGATCGCAGACCTGTTCCGGCAGTACACCGACCCGGCGATCGAACTGCCCGACCACGCGGTGGGCCGGGACGCGCTGCTGACCAACGTCAGCCTGTACTGGTTCACCGGGACCTTCGCCTCCTCGCTGCGGCTCTACAGCGAATCCGCGGCCTGGGGCGCTCCGACGCGGAAATCCGACGTCCCTACCGCGGCGGCGATCTTCCCCGGCGACATGTCCATCCGCAAACTCGCCGAGGACGCGCACAACATCGTCCGGTGGACCGAGTTCGACCGCGGCGGGCATTTCGCGGCGATGGAGGCGCCGGACCTGCTGATCTCGGACGTGCGCGAGTTCTTCCGCGACCTTCGCTGACCTGGCCCGTCCGCAGGGCACAGCGGGGACGGACATCACCCGGCGGCTGCGGACAATCGGTGAGCAGTGCGTCCGATGAGGGAACCCGGCGATTCCGCTTGTCCCGCCGGGCTATCCGGTCCAGCGGCACTCTCGAGTCCGGATCATTCGTCTTGTCGCAGTGCCGCTACGAAGGCGGCGCGATGGCTGCGGGTGTAGGTGTGTTCACGCTGGGACCAGGCGATGCGGGCGGCGATCTGCTCGGCGCCTGCGCCACGATCGCCGAGGTTGCTCCGACGTTCTGTCCACCAGCGTGCGTTGCGGATCTGGCGGTCGAGCATCGCGTCGACGACGTCGGCTCGCTCGGCGGTGGTGAGGCCGTAGGCGTCGGCGAGGATTTTCACCTGCGCTGCTTGGGCGGAGGCGGGTGGTGCGTCGGACTTCGAGGAGACGCACCACGTCCAAGCCATGTATCCGAAGTCTTCGAGCGGATCACCGGGGGCGGCGTAGTCGAAGTCGATGAAGGCGACCGGGCGGGCGTTCTGGAAGACGGTGTTGTTCGGGCCGGGGTCGTGGTGGCAGACGACCGGTCGGCCTGCCGTGAGGCCGCTGTCCCGGGTTGCCTCGTGTAGCGAACGCAGCAGGGCCCCGGCCGCGGCGACCTGGGTATCCGTCCAACGCTGGAACTTCTCCGGCACCCACCCGGGCAGGTAGCCGAAAGTGTCGCGGCCGGCGTCGTCGAGTCCGAGGTAACGCGGTGCGCCGGTGAAACGGCGTTGCCGAAGGTGCGTGAGCAACTCGGCGACGAAGGCTGAGGAGGCGGTGGTGGGTCGTCGGACCGTGTCACCGATACGGACGACGCCGGGGGTGATTCGCCCTCCGATCAGAGGGACTTCGGCTTCAGGCGTCATAGGTGGCTCGGCTTCGGCTTGCATCGGGCCTGGATTGCGCAGGGGCGAGCCGGATGCGGGTTTCGTGATGTCGGTGGACAGACACTACAAGGGACTCCCGGAGTAGCGCGCGTGCATGGCGGCGGCGGTCGCCGCGAGCCGCGCGCGCAACTGCGGTGGTTCCAGCACCTCCACGTGCTCGCCGAGGGGTAGCAGTCCGTGGGCGAGCACCTCGTAGGACTCCGACGGGACCACCACCTCGACCCACCCTTCGGCATCGGGCGGCCCCGCCGAGGCCAGTGCCTCCGTGACCGCCGCGGGCTCGTTCGTCAGCCGCAGCAAGGGCAGGTGGGTGGCGGCGATCCGGCAGCGCGCCCGCACGCGCAGCATCGAGCGCGCGAAATCGTCGGCGGCTTCGGTCCAGTGTGTTCGCAGATCGAATTTCGCCGGGCGGGTGAAGGTTTCGCCGGTCGGGTCGGCGGCGAGGATTCGGCCGACCCGGTACGAGCGCGGAGTGGATCCACTACGCGCGACCAGGTACCAGGTGCCCGCCTTGAGCACCAGACCGAGCGGATCGAGCAGGCGCTCGACCACCTTGTCGTTGCGGCGGTAGCGCACCCGCAGCCTGCGGTCGCGCCAGAGCGCGTCGGCGATCGTCGCGAGCATCGGCGTCTCCTCGGGCCGGTGGAACCAGCCCGGCGCGTCGACGAGTACCCGCTCGGCGATGCGCGTCGCGCGCCCGCGCAGTTCCGGCGGCAACGCGGCGAGCACCTTCAACTGCGCGGTGGCAAGCACGGTGCCGAGCCCGAGATCGGCGGCGGCGCCGGGCAGGCCGGTCAACAGCACCGCGTCGGCTTCTTCGGTGGTCAGGCCGGTGAGCCGGGTGCGGTAGCCGTCCATCAGCCGCACGCCACCGGCCCGGCCGGGTTCGCTGTAGACCGGGACGCCTGCCGCCGAGAGGGCCTCGACGTCGCGGTAGACGGTGCGCACCGACACCTCCAGTTCCCTGGCCAGTTCGGGCGCGGTGAGCCTGCCCCGCGTCTGCAGAAGCAGAAGCAGTTGCACCAATCGACTCGCGCGCACGCAGGCGAGACTAGCCGGAAACCTGGACAGAAGATGGCAGGTATTCGCCGTACCGTCGTCGCCATGACCACTTGGAGCCGGTTCACCGAAGAAGCACCGCACGTCGCCGAGATCTTCCTGCGCAGGCACCGTGCGGCGGGCAATCTCTGCATGCTCGGCACCATCCGTTCCGACGGATCGCCGCGGATCAGTCCGATCGAGCCGCGCGTATTCGAGGATTTCCTGGTACTCGCGGGAATGCCGGGCACGACCAAGTTCCGCGATCTGGCCCGCGATCCGCGCTTCTGCCTGCACACCGCCACGGTGGACACGAACGTGTCCGACGGCGACGCCAAACTCTTCGGCGCCGTCGTCGACCTGCCCGACCGTGCCGTGCACGCCCGCTTCGCGCAGCACCTGTTCGACGAGACCGGCTTCGACATCCGCGGCCAGGAGTTCGACCACTTCTACGTCGCCGATCTCACCGGCGCCTCGACGGTCGAGGTCACGGGCGACCACCTCGACATCACCATCTGGAAGCCGGGCGAAGGCGAGCGCGTGGTGCGCAAGCACTGACCCACCGCCTCACTCCCGCGTCGTCAACTGGGCGGCGATCGGGCTCGGGACCGGGACACCGCGGCGGCGCAGGTCTTCCAGGAACCGGCGAACGAGCGGATCGCTCGGCGTCGCGGTGAGGCCGACCACCTCGCGCAGCAGGGGCGGCCGCAGGCTGCGGACGGCGCCGGCGAACGTGGCCGGCAGCGCGCTGGTCGGCACCAGTGCGATGCCGAGACCGGCGGCGGCCAGCTGGGCGGCGGTGGTGGCCTGACGGGTCCTGGTGGCCGCGGTCAGCGCCACACCCTGCCCTGCGGCGATGTCGTCGAGCCAGGAGCCCAGGCCGTTGTCGGAGTGGTAGTGCACCACCGGTCGCGCGGCGACGTCCGCCAAGGTGATCGTCGCCGTGTCCTTTTCGGCGTCGGATGGCGATACCGCGACGATCTCCTCGGTTCCGATCACCACGAGGTGGCCCTCCCAGCGGGACGGCCGCGGCCCGAGGGCCAGATCGGCCGTCCCCGCGGACACCATCTCGGCCATGGCGTCGGCGCTGGACAACTCGGCCAGGACGACGTGTACGCCGGGACGGCGGCGATGCCAGGCGCGCAGCACCGGCGCGAGCAGGCTCGCGAACATGCTGTCCGCGCAGGCGATGCGCAGCTGTCCTCGCGCGCC
>NZ_BAFR01000070.1 GCF_000308435.1 Nocardia araoensis NBRC 100135
CCGTCCTGCTGATCACCGGAACCTCCACCGACGTCGGCAAGACCGTCGTCACCGCGGCCGTCGCCGCCGCGGCGATGGCGAACGGTCGTTCGGTGGCCGTGTGCAAGCCCGGCCAGACCGGTGTGGCGGCAGGCGAACCCGGTGACCTCGCGGAGATCCAGCGGCTGTCCGGCGTCACCCGGACGCTCGAACTCGCCCGCTACCCGGACCCGCTCGCGCCCGACACCGCCGCCCGCCGGGCAGGGCTGCCGGAGCTGACGCTCGCCGAAACCGCCTCCGCGGTAGACGCTCTCACCGACGCCGATCTCGTCCTGGTCGAAGGCGCGGGCGGATTGCTGGTGCGCCTGGGCGATTTCACCCTGCTCGACCTCGCCCAGAAACTCGGCGCACCCGTCCTGCTGGTCACGGCGGCCGCGCTGGGGACGCTCAACCACACCGAACTCACCACCCGCGCACTGCACGCCGCGGGCGTGCGGTGCGCGGGCCTGGTGATCGGTTCCTGGCCCGCCCAACCGGATCTCGCCGCCGAGTGCAACCGCATCGACCTGCCCCGCGTGACCGGCGTCGACCTGGTGGGCTCGGTGCCGGAAGGCGCGGGTGGCTGGGAGCGTGCGCGATTCACCGCCGCCGCTCCGAATTGGTTCGAGCCCGCCTGGTCGCCTTTCCGCTGACCGGCCGCGTTCGCGTTTCCGAAGGACTCCGACGGTCGGGGACGGGCCCGTGACCGCGACACGGTCGCGGTGGCATGTGGTGCAGATCATCGAGTTCGAAATCGACGATCCGGCGGTGAGCGGCGAGCAGACGTTCAGCTACCAATTGTGGGATGCCCGAGGGGTGGTACGGACATCCAGGCGGTGCGCGACGAGTTGCCGTATGGAACCGCCCTCGAGGTCGGCGAATTCGGTTGGTGGAATTTGCTGGGCAAACTCGCGGGCGTGCCCGAAACGGCACGCTGAGCGATAGCGGGCTCATGGCGACCGTCCGCACCCCTGCCTACAGTGGGATGGATGTCGCCGATGGACGCCTGGCACCCGTCCACCGTCTCCGACTGGGACGACGCGCGACGCCGAGCTCGGCTGCGGGAAACGCGCCTGGGGCACGAGTGGAAGACGTTGCGCCGCACCCGGGTGACGCTGCTTCGGGTGACCGCACTGCTGCTGGCCGGACTCGTGGTGTTCGCGCAGTACTGGAAGTACGACATCGCGCCGGAACAAGCGCGACTGGCGCGCACCGAGCCCGCCATCCTGCCCGTCGCCCCGCCGGTGGACCCGCAGAACTGGGACACCGTCGTGGTGGACCTGGTCGGGCTCGGCGGGCTCGACGCCAGCGGCACCGCCGCCGCGCTGCCCGCACTGCGCGGAATGGGCATGGTGTGGGCGATCCGCTACGACAATCAAGGTATCGACACCAAGGTGATCGCCGACCTCGTCGTGCGCGCCGCCGAGCTGTCGGGCCTGCGCAACGTCGTGCTCGTCGGTCACAGCATGGGCGGCGTGATCGCGCTGGAGGTCGCCCGGCACATCCACCGCGACAGCGACCGCAGACTGGTCGGGGTGATCCTGGACTGCACGCCGGTCGACCTGAACGCGGTCCGCCCGGAGAGCCGCGGGCGCGGTGAGGACATGTTGCGGTGGATGGGCTGGCTGCCCGGCGCGCGGGAAAGCCGCGCGCTGCGACTGGCCGTGGAGACCTACGCGCGCCGGGACCGTTTCGTCGACCGGGGCCACGGGCTGCCCGGCATCCGCTTCGGTGAACTCGGCAAGGTGCTCGCGGAAGTGATGCGGGAGAAGATCGTCTCGCGCGACGCGGCGAGCAACGGTCTGATCGAGTCCCAGTTCACCGCCATCGTGGCCGGTGGCGCGACGGACGATCTGCGCACCCTGGCCCAGCCCGTCGCGGACAAGCCGCGGCCCGCCATCGTCTTCATCCGGCCGCGCGACGCGAGCGCCGACCGGGTGGTGGACGTCGAGTACTCCCACCTGGTGCTGATCGAGCGGTCCGGCGGGGTGGACGGCACCCTGCTGGTGGTGCTCGCGCGAAACACCGGGCACGCGAATCCGATGCAGCGGCCCCGGGAGTACAACACGGTGATCGAACAGCAGATTCTGCCGTTCGTGCAGCGCTACCAGCAGCAGGTCCGGTCGACGACGGTGGCCGCGCCGCCGCGCTGAGGGGTTCGAACCAGGCTGAGACAAACCGTTCTCGCGCCGGTTTCGTCTTGCTCTAATTCGCCTATGTTCCGACCAACTACGTTCCGGTCCGGCCTCCGCGGCCGCGCGACCGCCGCATTGCTCGCCGTGGCGACCGTTGCGACTCTCGGACTCTCCGGCTGCGCGAAGGACGACAAGCCGGTCGGTCCCACCGCCGACGGACCACTGCCGACCGAGGTTCCCGCCGGAACCACCCTCGTGGTCGCCGACCAGTCCGAGCGCCTGCAATCCGTGCTGCGCTTCTCCGGCGAGCTCGACAAGCTGCCGTTCAAGGTGGAGTTCGCCAACTTCGTCGGCGGCCCCGCCATTCTGGAGGCGTTCCGCGCAGGCGCCGCCGACGTCGCCCAGGTCGGTGACGTCCCGCCGATCCACGCGCTGGTGGCCGGGCAGGACGTCCCGATCGTCGCGTCCTATCAGACCAGCACCACCGCCTTGAAACTCGCGGTGGCCCCGGGCAAGTCGGTGCCGAAACTGGCCGATCTGAAGGGCAAGAAGATCGCCTACGCCGAAGGCACGGCCCAGCAGGCCGCCGTGCTGCGCGCCATCGACAAGGCCGGGCTCACCACCTCCGACGTGCAGCTGATCCGGTTGCAGCTGGCCGAGTTCCCCGATGCCGTGCGCACCGGCCAGGTCGACGTCGCGCCGCTGATCGAGCCGAACGTCACCCGGTTCCTGCGCACGCCGGGCGCCTCGCTGGTCCCGGACTCCGAGACCGCGGGCATCTACGGCGGTCTCGCCTACCTGTACGCCCGCCGCGCCGTCGTGCGGGACCCGGCGAAGGCGGCCGCCACCCGTGCGCTGGTCGGCGCGTTCGTCCGTGCCTACCAGTGGGCCAACACCCACCCGGAGGACTGGGCGCGCCGGTACTACGTCGACAACCAGAAAGTGAGCGCCGACGACGCCAAGCGCATCGTGGAATCGCTGGGGACCTACGTCTTCCCGCATCTGGACCAGCAGCTCGTCGACCGGCAGCAGGCCACCATCGATGCCATCGCCAAGGCGGGCGAACTGCCCAAGAAGGTGCAGGCGGCCAACGGCTTCGACCTGCGCTTCGATGCCGCGATCACGCAAGCCGTCGCCGAGAGCGGCGCGTCGTTCGAACCGAAGGCACGCTGATGGCGACGCTCGACGCCGCGGTGCTGCGCCGCTTCGGCCTCGGCCGCTCCACGGCGGAACCGCTACTGGCGAAACGCAAACCGGCCCGGCCGCGCCTCGGCCCCGGCCGTCCCATTCCGTTCGGCATCGCGGTGGGACCGGTGTTGCTGATCGCCGCCTGGGTGGCAGGTTCGGCCACGGGCACATTGGACCCGGAGACCCTGCCCGCGCCGTGGACAGTCGCCGAGACCGCCGGTGACCTGCTCGCCGACGGCCGTCTCCAGAGCAATCTGCTCACCTCGGTGCAACGCGCCGCGATCGGGCTCGCGCTCGGTGTCGCGATCGGCCTGGTGCTGGCGCTGCTGGCCGGGCTGAGCCGGATCGGTGAAGCGTTGGTGGACGGGCCGATCCAGATCAAGCGCGCCATTCCGACGCTCGCGCTGATCCCGCTGTTCATCGTCTGGTTCGGCATCGGCGAGGAGATGAAGCTGGTCGTGATCACCACCAGCGTGGCGATCCCGATCTACCTGAACACGCACGCGCACCTGCGCAGCGTCGACGCCAGGTATGTGGAACTCGCCCAGACCGTCGGCCTGTCGCGGTGGGGATTCGTCCGCCGGATCGCGCTGCCGGGATCGCTGCCCGGATTCTTCACCGGCCTGCGGCTGGCCGTCACCATCTCGTGGCTGGCGCTGGTCGTGGTGGAACAGGTCAACGCCACCAGCGGCATCGGTTACCTGATGACCCAGGCCCGCACCTACGGCCAGATCGACATCATCGTGGTCGGCCTGGTGATCTACGGCCTGCTCGGCCTGTTCGGCGACCTCCTGGTGCGCGCGGCGGAAAGGAGAGCGCTGTCATGGCGACAGACACTCGGGGACTGAACGTCGTCCGCGCCCGGCGGCTGCGCCGTGGCTTCGGCGACCGGGTGGTGCTGCGCGATCTCGACATCGACATCGCCCGCGGCGAATTCGTCGCGCTGCTCGGCCGCAGCGGTTCGGGTAAGAGCACGCTGCTGCGGGCGCTGGCCGAATTGGACTACGACGTCCCGGGTTCGGGGGAGTTGAGCGTGCCCACCGAGCGCTCCGTGGTATTCCAGGACTCCCGGTTGCTGCCCTGGGTGCGGGTGCTCGACAACGTGACCCTCGGCCTCGGCGGCCCGGACGCGGCCGGTCGCGGTCGCGCGGCGCTGGCCGAGGTCGGGCTCGCGGGCCGGGAGAAAGCTTGGCCCAAGGAGCTTTCCGGCGGCGAGCAGCAGCGCGTCGCGCTGGCACGCTCGCTGGTGCGCGAACCCGAACTGCTACTGGCGGACGAACCGTTCGGCGCGCTGGACGCGCTGACCCGGATCAGGATGCACGCGCTGCTCCAGGATCTGTGCGCCAAGCATCGGCCCGCCGTGCTCCTGGTCACCCACGACGTGGACGAGGCGGTGCTGCTGGCCGACCGTGTCCTGGTGCTCGACGAGGGGCGCATCGCGGTGGACCAGCGCATCGACCTGGAACGTCCGCGCCGCCACGGTGATCCCGCGTTCCTGCGGCACCGCTCCCTGCTGCTGGCCAGCCTGGGCGTCGACGTCGTCGACCCGCCCACCGACGAGAAGAAAGCCTCATGACCGCACCGCGCCAACTCAGCCTCAACGCCTTCATCTACCCCTCCGGCCACCACGAGGCGGCCTGGCGGCACCCGTGGAGCAGCCCCGACCGGATCTACGACGTCGCCTACTACCAGGAGATCGGACGCACCGCCGAAGCGGCGAAGCTGGACGCGGTGTTCTTCGCAGACGGACCCGCCCTGCGCACCGACGTCAAGCACAACGCGGCCTCCGGCCTGGAGCCGATCACCCTGCTCACCGCGATCGCCACGGCCACGACGCATCTCGGCCTCATCGCCACCGCGTCCACCACGTACTACGAGCCCTACAACCTGGCCAGGCTGTTCTCCACGCTGGACCACATCTCCGGCGGCCGGGCGGGCTGGAACATCGTCACCACCGGCACCGATCTCGCCGCGGCGAACTTCGGTCTGGACAAGCATCCCGTCCACGCCGAACGGTACGCCCGCGCCCGGGAATTCGTCGACGCCGTGGTCGCGCTGTGGGACAGCTGGGAGGACGACGCCATCGTCCTGGACCGGGCCTCCGGCGTGTACGCCGACCCGGAGAAGATCCATCCGATCGACTTCGCCGGCGAATACCTGCGGGTGCGTGGGCCGTTCACCGCGCCGCGCACGCCGCAGGGCCACCCGGTGCTGGTGCAGGCGGGCGCGTCGAACGACGGGCGGGCGTTCGCGGGCAAGTACGCCGAGGCGATCTTCACCGCGCACCAGCGGCTCAGCGACGCCCAGGCGTTCTACGCCGACATCAAGCAACGGGCTCGCGGCTTCGGGCGCGACCCCGAGCACGTCAAGATCCTGCCCGGGATCAGTCCGTTCATCGCCGACACCGAGGCGGCGGCGAAGAAATTGGAACGGGAGTTCAACGAACTCACGGTGCCGGAATACGGCTTGGCACAGCTGGAGGGCATCGTCGGGATCAGCCTGCGCCACCTGCCGCTGGACGAGCCGATTCCGGTCGAATTGTTCGACGCTGCGGGCGATGTGACCGACAACGGGCAGAGCCGCTTGCAGGTCGTGGCGGGCATCGTGCAGCGCGAACGGCCGACCGTGCGCGGTCTGCTGCACCGTCTCGCCGGTGCGCGCGGGCACCGGGTGTTCGCCGGAACTCCCGAGCAGGTCGCCGACACCATCGAGGAATGGTTCCGCAACGGCGCCGCCGACGGGTTCAACGTGATGCCGCCGTACTACCCGGGTGGACTGGAGGTCTTCGCCGAGACGGTCGTGCCGATCCTGCAGGAGCGCGGCCTGTTCCGCACCGAGTACACCGGCACCACCCTGCGCGACCACTTCGGCCTCCCCCGTCCCGACAGCCGCTTCGCCCGGCAACCCGCGCTCGCCCGGTGAGCGGCGCCGACGGAAGCGACTGTTCTACCCGATCATCCGCGCATCGCGCGGACCGCGACAGGGCGGCATCCGTGCGCGCGATGGGTCGGCCCCGCACGTCCACGGCGGGGGCGGCCGGCAGCGGCTTCGGGCGGTATGCGATCACTCGGAGCAGAGTGCGGCGGGCGGCGTCTCCGCGTCGATCGGTGGTGCGATGAGCGAGCGGTCCGTCGTAGCGGGCGACATCGTCGGCGGGGTGCGGTTGCGGTCGCTGACCTGGACGGTGTTCGTGCCGATGGTGGTGTACGGCATCGGGTCCGGCGCGGCCGCGCCGATGTACGCGCTGCGCGCGCTGGACCTGGGCGCGTCGGCCGGGCTCGCGGGGGTCGTCGTCGCGCTGTCCGGTTTGGGCATGGTGCTCACCGACCTGCCCGCGGGGCGCGTCGTCGCGACCATCGGGGAACGCGGTGCGCTGGCCGTAGGTTCGGTGCTCGGTGCGATCGGCGTACTCGCGGCGATCGTCGCGCCGAACGTCGGCGTGCTCGCGCTGGGGATGCTGCTCAACGGTGCGGCGGGCGCGGTGTGGGGGCTGGCTCGCCAGTCCTATCTCGTGGCCGTGGTGCCCGCGAACGATCTCGGGCGCGCGATGTCCACGCTGGCCGGTTCCATGCGACTGGGGTTCTTCTGTGGGCCGTTCCTCGGTGCGGCCGTGGTGCATTCGCTCGGTCCCAACGGCGCGTTGTGGTTGCAGTTGGTGACCACGGTGGTATCCGGCGCGGCCATGGCGGCGATACGGTCGCCCGAGGCGGCGGAGGGGACAGGCGCGGAGCAGGGACTGACGGCGATCGTCGTCGAGCACCGCAGGACCCTGGGCACGCTCGGGCTGGCCGCGTTGCTGGTCGGCGCCGCGCGGGCGGCGCGGCTGGCGCTGCTGCCGCTGTGGGCCGCGCACATCGGGGTGAGCGCGTCGACCACGAGTTTGGTGTTCGGCGTGGCAGGTGCGGTGGACGTGCTGATGTCGTATCCGGCGGGCGTGTGGCTGGATCGCTACGGCAGGCGGGCGACCGGCGTGCCGTCGATGCTGCTGTTCGCCGCCGGATTCGGCGCGCTGCCGTTCACCTCCTCGGTGCTCGGTCTCGGCTGTGCCGCCGTATTGCTCGGGCTGGCCAACGGGACGAGCAACGGGTTGATCATGACGGTCGGCGCGGATGTCGCGCCGGACGGGCAGCGCGCGGAGTTCCTCGGCGCCTGGCGGCTCACCCACGACATCGGCATGTTCGCCGGACCGGTGGCGGTCGGCGCGATCAGCGCCGTCACCGTGCTCGGCGCGGCGGCCGTCGCTCTCGCGCTCACCGCCGCGGCGGGCGCGTACGCGATGCGACGCTGGTTTCCCGGCGTGGTCGGGCCACCGGAGCGGCGGCAGCCGTCCGGCGAGACCGGATAGCCCCTCGGCTGCACCGACGTCGCGACGGAAACAGAATTTCCACTGGTGGCACGTGTCGCTGAGGCCTGGTCATCGGCGTGCGTCGGTATGGTGCTGCGGCATGTCCCTCTCGTTGTTTCGGCGATCCGGTCTGGTCGCCGCCTCGATAAGCCTGTGCGTCGCGGTCACGCTCGGGGTGGCGCCGGCGGCAGCGGAAAGTCCGGGGGCCGGGCAGCTGAGCTCGATCGAACTGCTCGATCCCGCGTGGTCGTTCCCGAAGGCCCTGGTGTCGTTCGGGATCGTCTACACCACGACCGATCAGCACGGCGCCCCCGCGCAGGCGTCCGGTGCGCTCTATCTGCCCCCGGGCCTGCCGCCGCAGGGCGGATGGCCGCTGGTGGTGTGGGCGCACGGAACCGCGGGCATCGGCGATGCCTGTGCGCCGTCGCGCCGTCCGCAGTCCGAGCGGAACTCGTCCTACTTCGACCAGATCCTGGGCAACGGGTACGCGGTGCTGGCTCCCGACTATCAGGGCCTCGGCACCCGCGGCCAGTTCAGCTACTACAACACGAATGTCGAAGGGATGTCGATCCTGGACGCGGTCGCGGCGATGCGCACGACTCCCTTCCCGCTGTCGCGGCGATGGGTCGTGATCGGGCAGTCGGAAGGCGCGCACGCGGCGATGAGCGCGGCCGGTTTGTACGCCGAGAGGGGCGCTTCGGCTTCGGGATTGAGCGGAGTGGTGGCCACCGGGCTGCGCACCGACCCGAGCAAGAGCCTGCCGGAGATGTTCCGGCTGAACTCGACCGGCTCCAAGAACCAGGTCGCCTACGCGGCGTACTACCTGGCCGCGCTGGAGGAACTGCACCCGGGCAGCGTCACCCCGTACCTGTCCGATTTCGGCAGGGATTTCGTGGAAAGAGCCGCTCACGAATGTCTTTCGCATCTGGTCGAGCGCGCCGAAGGCCGCCGGCCGTCGGCGCTCGTCGCCGACCCCGACCGGCCGACGCCCACCTTCGCCGAGGACATCGCCGCTTTGACGAGATATCCGCAGGATCGGTTCACCAGCGATCTCATGATCGGCTACGGCACCGCCGACATCGATGTGCCGCCCACCGACACCGCGGACTACGGACAGAAGCTGCAAGAGCTGAACCCCGGCATACGAGTGACGGTGCAGCAGTACCCCGGCCAGGACCACAGCGGTGCGTTCCTGGCATCGCTTCCGGACGCGTTGGCCTTCCTGAACACGCACCTGCGCTGACGCTCGGCGCGCACTCGTTACCGAGTGGGGAAGCCGTCGTGGTGACGCGCCCCAGCGTCAGCGGGCGTGGGTGCCGAGCAGGTGCCGCACGCCCGCGACGAACAATTGCAGGCCGAAGTCGAAACGGGCGGTGGCGTCGGTGGTCTCCTCCAGCGGCGACGCGCCCTCGGGCAGGGCGCCCGCCGAATCCATCTGCATCCTGGACTGCTCGTCCACGGTCTCGCCGAGCACGTAGTACAGCAGCGTGAACGCCGCGAGTTCGGCCTCCTGACGCGGCATGCCCGCGCGAATGGCCGCGCTCACCAGGCGTTCTCGCCCCTTGCTCGTGGTGAGCCTCGAAGCGTAGGTCGCCGAGACCAATTCGGCGCCGTCGCGGTAGGCCAGCAGGCAGTCGCGCAGCCGGTGGGCCAACTCGGTGATCTGACCGGACCATTCCTCGGCCTCGATCGGATCCTCCATGGGCGCGAGTATCTTGTCCGCGACCGCGCCGAGCAGCGCCTGCTTGTTGGGGAAGTGCCAATACAGCGCGCCCGGCTGGACTTGGAGCGAACCGGCCAACCTGCGCATGGTGAGGTCGGCCAGGCCGTATCGGTCCAGAATCGCGATGGCGCCCTCGACCACGTCCGCCCGGTGCAGTTGCACTCGATGCCCTTCCCGTCGTGCTTTGACTCACTCCTACCGCTACCCTAGCCTGAACACCGTTCAAGTTGCACGGCCACCTCGGCCGGACGAAGGGATTCGTGCAGTGACCCAGGCACCTGTAGCCGCCGCAGCGCCAGGACCGACGAAGGTCGGGACGTCGCAAATCTTGTCGATCGCCCGTGAGCAGGTGCTCGAGCGCGGGGTGGGACTGAACCAGGAGCAGACCCTGGAGGTGCTGCGCCTCGGTGACGACCGGCTGGAGGAACTGCTGGCCCTGGCGCACGAGGTGCGCATGAAGTGGTGCGGTCCCGAAGTAGAGGTCGAGGGCATCATCAGCCTCAAGACCGGCGGCTGCCCGGAGGACTGCCACTTCTGCTCGCAGTCGGGCCTGTTCCAGTCGCCGGTGCGGGCGGCGTGGCTGGACATTCCCAGCCTGGTGGAGGCCGCCAAGCAGACCGCGAAGACCGGCGCCACCGAGTTCTGCATCGTGGCGGCCGTGCGCGGTCCCGACGAGCGCCTGATGGCCCAGGTGGCCGCCGGTGTCGAGGCGATCCGCAACGAGGTGGACATCCAGGTCGCCTGCTCGCTGGGCATGCTCACCCAGGAGCAGGTCGACCAACTGGCCGCCATGGGCGTGCATCGTTACAACCACAACCTGGAGACCTCGCGGTCCTACTTCCCGAACGTGGTCACCACGCACACCTGGGAGGAGCGCTGGGACACCCTGCGCATGGTCCGCGAAGCGGGCATGGAGGTCTGCTGCGGCGGCATCCTCGGCATGGGCGAGACGCTGGAGCAGCGCGCCGAGTTCGCCGCGAATCTGGCCGAACTCGAACCAGACGAGGTGCCGCTGAACTTCCTCAATCCGCGGCCGGGCACGCCGTTCGGCGATCTGGAGGTGCTCCCGGCGTCCGACGCGTTGCGCGCCGTAGCCGCGTTCCGGCTCGCGCTGCCGCGCACCATGCTGCGCTTCGCGGGCGGCCGCGAGATCACCCTCGGGGATCTCGGCGCCAAGCAGGGCATCCTGGGCGGCATCAACGCCGTCATCGTCGGCAACTACCTGACCACCCTCGGCCGCCCGGCCGAACAGGACCTCGACCTGCTCGGCGAGCTGAAGATGCCGATCAAGGCGCTCAACGAAACCCTCTGACCCGGCTCGGTTGCGACGAAGAGGCAGGCGAGCATGAGTACTGTCATGGACATGGACGAGCGCTACAACCCGTTCACCGGCACGCGAGTGGTGCCGGGCCTCGACGACGCGATCCCGGCCGCCGCCGCGCTGGGCCTGGAGCCGCCGCGCTTCTGCGAACAGTGCGGGCGCCGCATGATCGTGCAGGTGAGCCCGGACGGCTGGTGGGCCAAGTGCTCCCGGCACGGCGTCGTCGATTCGGCCGAATCGGAACGTCGCTAGTGGCGTCGCCGTTGCGAGGTGAGGTGCGGGCGGCGGCGGTGGTCGCCGTCGCCGTGGTGGTGGTGAGCGCGCTCGCCGGTGTCGGCTGGGGCCTGCTCGCGCCGACCGAGCGGCTGCTCGTAGTCGAGCCGGGTCGCGGTGTCGGGCTGACCGGGGAGAGCACGCATCAGTTCGACGCGCTGGCGTTGTTCGTCCTCGCGGGGGCGGTGCTCGGCTTGCTCTGCGCACTGGCCGTGTGGCGCTGGCGCTCGGCGCGCGGGCCGCTGTTGCAGCTGGGCCTGCTGATCGGTTCCGGCGTGGGCGCGGTGGTGATGGCCGGTGTGGGGGAGCGGGTCGCCGAGTGGTCGCATCCGCGCCCGCACGACCCGCCGGTGGGCCAGATCGTCACCTTGCCGATCGAACTGGGCAGCGACCTCGCGCTGATCGTGCAGCCGCTGATCGCCTCGTTCGTCATGCTGTTCCTCGCCGCGCTGAGTACCTCGGAGGATCTCGGCAGTGGCCGCCGCGCCGCCCGGAAGGAGGAGGAAGCCTCCTACGGCGGCCAGGGCGCCTTCATGCCCCATGGTGACGCTGCGAGCAGCGCAGAGCTGCCCTATGGTGGCTACCAGCCTGCCCCAGAGGAATATTCGCTGCCCGAATATCGCCAGCGCCGTTGACGCGTCGTCCGGCACGTCGCCGCGACGGGGAAGGCTTTCCGAACCACTTCGGGTCGGGAACTCGCAGCGCGCTGGGAAGGAATGGGACGTGGCCTTCGTGGGTGGCGGTCCGGTCGTCGAAGAGCTCGACGCCAAGTTCTGGCGGGTAACCGAACCACTGGTCTATCGCGGCGCCACGGAGGAATTCGTGGTTCCCGCCGGTTTCCGTACCGATTTCGCCTCGGTGCCGCGGGCGCTGGTCTGGCTGATTCCCCGTTACGGCGTCTACACCCGAGCCGCGATCCTGCACGACTACCTGCTCAGCTCGAACGCGGTGAGCGTGGCCGACGCCGACGGCATCTTCCGCCGTAGCCTGCACGAACTCGGGGTCTCGCTGCCGCGCCGCTGGATGATGTGGGCGGCCGTGCGCGCCGCTCACCGGTTACGCGGCGGGAGTGCGGGCGACGTCGCCCGGTTCGTCGTCGTCGCGGTCCCTTCGGTGTTCTTCCTCGCCGTTCCCGCGACCGTGGTGACGGTGTTCCTCCTGCTGTTCTGGCTGGTGGAGTTGGCCTTCTGGGCCGGGTCGCGCGTAACGCAGCGGACCGAGGCTCCGCCGCCCGGTCCGCACATGAAGACCGCCTGACCGTCCCGCCTGCGGTCTCGGTGAGAACTCAGGGCCCGTGCGTGCTCGGCGCGGACGAGTTCCGGCCGCCGCAACGGCGCATGAGTTACGGTGCCGACATGAGCGACGAACCGCCCAGGCTCCCCGCTCTCGTCGTCGTCAGTGGCCCGCCGGGGTCGGGCAAGACAACGCTCGCACACACTCTCGCCCGCGCGATCGGCTGTCCCGCCATCTGCCGGGACGAGCTCAAAGAGGGCATGGTCCACGCGACGGAGAACTACGCCCCGGACCGCTCCGACGAGCTGAACCTCCGCACGCTGCCGGTGTTCTTCCAAACGCTGGAACTGTTGCTGCGGGCCGGGGTTACGGTGGTGGCCGAAGCCGCCTTCCAAGACCGGCTGTGGCGTCCCGGCCTCACACCGCTGCGAGCCCACGCTCGACTGCGCGTCGTGCACTGCGTGACCGACCCGGTTCTCGCGGCGCGGCGAATCCAGTTGCGCCACCGATCCGATCCGCTCCGCCGCGCCCACTCCGATCACGAACACCCCGCCCCGGCGCCCACCGCCTTCGACCGCGTTTCCCTCGACGTGCCCTCGCTCGAGGTCGACACCACCTCCGGCTATCGCCCCGGCCTCACCGCCATCCTCGCCTTCCTGAACGCGCCTTCATGATCAACGGCACACGACGGAGGGGTCACTCGATCGAAAACGGGTGGAGATGCACGGGTGGGCGGGGATACGGTGGGCTGCCGGAAGGGGAGCTCGTCGGAAGGAGGGCCGGGCAATGGAAACCGTACGCCGGATGGAAGCCGAGGCGTCTCCTGTGGAGAGCGAACGGGCCGATCTGGCGGCGTGGCGGCGGCGAGATGCTTTGCGGCGCAGCAATGCCGCGCGTCCCATCCCGAGTAAGCGGCAGTATCGTCGCCGGGACAAGCATCGCAAAGCCGTGGCCGATTAGCGTCCCGGTCCGTCGGGAATCATGAAGGGCCGGGAGGGCGCAGCGCCGCGAATTCGTCTGTCACGCGCAAGCCGGAGTCGGTGAAGCGGTACACCGCGGCGGGGCGGCCGCCCGCGCGGCCCGGGGCGGCGGTGGCCCCGGTGGGGGTGATCACCTTGCGGCGGGAGAGAACTCGCTGGAGATTCGTGGGGTCTACGTCGTATCCGAGTGCGGCGCAATAGATTTCGCGCAGGGTGGACATGGTGAACCGGTCCGGCGCGAGGGCGAAGGCGATGTTGGTGTACGACAGTTTCGCCGCCAGCCGGGTGCGGGCGTGATCGACCACCGTGCGGTGGTCGAAGGACATGTCCGGCAGTGCCGAGACCGGGTGCCAGGCGGTGTCCGACGGCAGGTGGGGATCGGCGGTCAGGGGGACCAATCCGAGGTAGGCCGAAGCGATGCGGCGCGGGCCCGGCACCCGGTCGGGGGCGCTGAACACCGACAGCTGTTCCAGATGACTCAGCTCGCGCACGTCGACCTTCTCGGCGAGCTGGCGGCGGGCGGAGGTGTCGAGGTCTTCGTCGTCGCCGAGGCGTCCGCCGGGGAGCGACCAGGTGCCCTTCTGTGGGTCGAGCGCGCGTTCCCACAGCAACACCGCGAGTTCGGTCCGCTGGTCGGGCGGGCAACGCCGCAGCATGCCTTCGGCGCGGTCGGCCGGCGTGTGACCTGCGGCGATGTCCCTGGGGAAGCGGCGAACCTGGAACACCGCGGTGAGCGATTCGTGGATGGTGCTACTATGGGCCACGTTTTCGATTATAAGTCGAAAACCTGGTTTGGTGCGAATCGGCGGTGTAGCCGACCGCACGAGGAAGGGAGCCATCCATGGCGACGACGGGTGCGAAACTGGCGCCCCCGCTGATGGGGCAGGTGTTCGACGGACCCTCCGGGTTCGCGGGTGTCGAGGCTGGGCCGGAGTGGGCGCAGGAAGTCAAGCGACTGGCCAGGGAGCGCAACGCGACGATCCTGGCGCACAACTATCAGCTGCCGGAGATCCAGGACGTGGCCGACCACGTCGGCGACTCGCTGGCGCTGTCGCGGATCGCGGCCGAGGCGCCCGAGGACACCATCGTGTTCTGCGGCGTGCACTTCATGGCCGAGACCGCCAAGATTCTCAGCCCGGCGAAGACCGTGCTGATCCCGGATCAGCGTGCGGGATGCTCGCTGGCGGATTCGATCACGGCCGATGAGCTGCGCGCCTGGAAGGCCGAGCACCCGAACGCGGTGGTGGTGTCGTACGTGAACACCACGGCCGAGGTGAAGGCGCTCACCGACATCTGCTGCACCTCGTCCAACGCGGTGGACGTGGTGGCCTCGATCGATCCGGACCGCGAGGTGCTGTTCCTGCCGGACCAGTTCCTCGGCGCGCACGTCAAGCGGGTCACCGGCCGCGCGAACATGCACATCTGGGCGGGCGAGTGCCACGTGCACGCGGGCATCAACGGCGACGAGCTGACCGAGCAGGCGCGCACCCACCCGGACGCGGAACTGTTCGTGCACCCCGAATGCGGCTGCGCCACCTCGGCGCTGTACCTCGCGGGCGAGGGCGCGTTCCCGGCCGAGCGGGTGCACATCCTGTCCACCGGAGGCATGATCGACGCGGCCAAGGCGGCGAAGTCGAATCAGGTGCTGGTGGCCACCGAGGTCGGCATGCTGCACCAGCTGCGCAAGGCCGCCCCCGGCATCGACTTCCAGGCCGTGAACGACCGGGCGTCGTGCAAGTACATGAAGATGATCACCCCGGCGGCGCTGCTGCGCTGCCTGGTCGAGGGCCGCGACGAGGTCCATGTCGATCCGGAAACCGCCGCGCTGGGCCGCAACTCGGTGCAGCGGATGATCGCGATCGGCAATCCCGGCGGCGGTGAATGAGTCCCACCGCTGCCCTCGCGGCGGCGGGCCGCTCTCCGGCGCGACGCGCTGACCATCGTGCCCGCGCCGGAGGACTTTCGCGGATCGGAAGACAGAGAGGCGCGGGCCGATGACAACCCGGGTTTCCATCGACTGGGAGGCCGAGGCCGATCTGGTCGTGATCGGCGGTGGCGTCGCGGGACTGACCGCGGCGCGCACCGCGTCGCTGCGCGGCCTGCGGGTGCTCACGCTCAGCAAAGGCGGGCCGACGGATACGTCCACCCAGTACGCCCAGGGCGGCATCGCCGTCGTGGCGCCGCACGGTGACTCGGTCGAATCACACGTGCACGACACGGTGGAGGCGGGCGCCGGACTGTGCGACGTGGACGCCGTGCGCTCCATCGTCGAGGGTGGGCAGGCCGCGGTGGCCGCGCTGACCGACCTCGGGGCGGTGTTCGATCTCGGCCGCGACGGCCAGATCTCGCGGACCCGCGAGGGCGGGCACAGCACCCGCAGGATCATTCACGCCGGGGGCGACGCCACCGGTGCGGAGGTGCAGCGGGCGCTGAACGAGGCGGGTCTGCCGGTGCTGTTCGGCGCGGCGGTCGGTGAGGTCGTCACCGGGCCGAACGGTGTGCGGGGTGTGGTCGCGGTGTCGGACCGTGGCTTCGGCGTCGTCCACGCGCCCGCCGTGCTGCTGGCCACCGGCGGGCTCGGCCAGTTGTACGCGCTGAGCACCAATCCACCGGGCGCCACCGCGGACGGCATCGCGCTCGGGCTGTGGGCAGGCGCCGCCGTGGCCGATCTCGAATTCGTCCAGTTCCACCCGACCGTGCTCTACACCCCGGGCGGCGTCGGCCGCAGGCCGCTGATCAGCGAAGCGGTGCGCGGCGAAGGCGCGACGCTGGTCGACACCGAAGGCGATCCGGTGACCGCGGGAGTGCATCCGCGTGGCGATCTGGCCCCCCGCGACGTCGTCTCCCGCGCCATCGCCGCGCGCATGCGGGCGCTGGGCACCGAGCACGTCTATCTCGACGCGCGCTCGATCAGCGGTTTCCCGCAACGGTTTCCGACGATCACCGCCTCGTGCCTGGCGGCGGGCATCGATCCGCGCACCGACCTCATCCCGGTCGCACCGGCCGCGCACTATCAGTGCGGGGGAGTCGTCACCGACACCCACGGCCGTACCGGAGTGCCCGGCCTGTACGCGGCCGGTGAGGTCGCGCGCACCGGGTTGCACGGGGCGAACCGGTTGGCGTCCAACAGCTTGCTGGAGGGGCTGGTGGTCGGCGAGCGCGCCGGGGCGGCCGCCGCGGAGCGGCTCGGCGAGCGCGCCGGAGTGAGCGAGATCCCCGCTCGCGCCGCCGAATACGCCGACCGCGACGTGGTGCAGCGCCTGATGACCACGCACGCCTCGGTGGTCCGCGACCGCGCGGGCCTCGCCGAAGCGCTCAAGCGGCTCGACGACGCGGTCACTCGCCGCGACACGCGCACCGCCGTCACACGTCCGATCGCCGGAATCGAGGACGCCGCACTCACCCTCGCCGCCCGCGCCCTGCTGCTGGCGGCGCTCGCTCGCACCGAGAGCCGCGGTTGTCACACTCGGTCGGATCACCCCGACGCCGTGCCCGGACTCCGCCACAGCCTGCCGATCCGGCTGAACGGCGACGGCGTCCCCGCGCACGCACCCATTCCCTGATCACACGCGCCGAGCGGGACGTCAGGCCGTGCACAGGCCCCGCTCGGCGAGAGAGGAACGCTTCGATGACTCTGGATGCCGCCCTGGATCGCGACGAGGTGCTGCGCGTCATCCGCGCCGCGCTGGAGGAGGACCTGCGCTACGGCCCGGACGTCACGACGACGGCCACCGTGCCCGCGGACGCGGTGATCAAGGCGTCGGTGGTGTCGCGGGAACCGGGGACCGTGGCCGGGCTGGACGCCGGGCTGCTGGTGCTCGACGAGGTGATCGGCGCGGACGCCTATGAGATCACCGACCGCGTCGCCGACGGCACCCGGGTGTCGCCGGGACAGTCCGTGCTGACCTTGATCGCGCCCACGCGCGGGCTGCTCACCGCGGAGCGCACCATGCTCAACCTGGTGTGCCATCTGTCCGGCATCGCGACGGCGACGGCCGCCTGGGTGGACGCCGTCGCTGGCACCCGCTGCCGGATCCGGGACAGCCGCAAGACGCTGCCAGGACTGCGCGCGCTGCAGAAGTACGCCGTGCGGGTCGGCGGCGGTGTCAACCACCGCATGGGTCTCGGCGACGCCGCCTTGATCAAGGACAACCACGTGGTCGCGGCGGGGTCGGTGGTCGAGGCGCTGCGCGCGGTCCGCGCCGCCGCCCCCGACATCGCCTGCGAGGTCGAGGTGGACAGCCTCGAACAGCTCGACGCCGTGCTCGCCGAGAACGTGGAACTGGTTCTGCTGGACAACTTCCCCCTCTGGCAGACACAGGCGGCCGTGCAGCGCCGCAACGCCGCGTCCCCGCAGACGAAACTGGAGTCCTCCGGCGGCCTGAGCCTGGACGTCGCCGCCGACTACGCGCGCACCGGCGTCGACTATCTCGCCGTCGGCGCTCTCACCCACTCGGTCCGCGTCCTCGACCTCGGGCTGGACATGTAGATCCGGCCTTTCCAGGAACCGCTCGGCCGGTCGAAGCTACCTACAGGGGCAGGGCCGCTCGGTCATGCGGTGAGTTCGCGTTCCAGCGGTGTCCGGAAACGGGGAATGGCGCGCACGTCGCCGTACCACTCGCGGACACGGTGGGCTTCGGCGGTGATCCGGGCTTCGGCGTCCGCTCCCACGTCTTCGAGCAGGCGGTAGACGATCTCGCCGTCGCCGCGCTGCGCCCAGCCGCCCACGATGCGCCCGTCCCACCAGACGGTGGGTCCGATATTCCCGTTGCGGTCGAACAGGTTCGGGGCGTGCGGGCCGAGGTACCACTCGCGTGCCTGCCAGCCCATGGGCGTCGGGTCGAGGGCGGGGAGCAGCGCCGCCCACGGCTCCGGGGCGGCGACCGGTTCCACGTCGTCGGCCAGCAGTACGCCGGTCGCGCCGTCCAGGTCGACCTCGACCAGTTCGAGCGCGCCGAGCGCAGCGCGCACCTCGCCGAGCGTCCATCCGGTCCACCACTTGATGTCGGAGACCGGCGCGGGACCGAACGCGCGCAACCACTGGCGGACCAGCTCGGCTCGGGCTTCGGCGGCGGGGACGGCGGGAACGCCCTCCGGCAGCCACGATTCGATCGGCGCCCAGGTGTACTGGCTGCTGGTCCAGCTGCCGTTCGGCCGTCCGCGCACGATGCGGCCCTCGCAGCCCAGCGTCACCAGCACCCAGGTGGTGATGTTCGTCGGCTTCGAATACG
>NZ_BAFR01000069.1 GCF_000308435.1 Nocardia araoensis NBRC 100135
TACCCGGAACACACTTCGTTCCATCACCGTTGTGATGGGCGCGCCCGGAAGGGTGGGAGTGTGTGAGGGGTGTGGATAGTTTCATAGAGTTACGGCGGTCATAGCGGTGGGGAAACGCCCGGTCCCATTCCGAACCCGGAAGCTAAGCCTGCCAGCGCCGATGGTACTGCACTCGACAGGGTGTGGGAGAGTAGGACACCGCCGGAACATCCTTTCACGA
>NZ_BAFR01000068.1 GCF_000308435.1 Nocardia araoensis NBRC 100135
GGGTGTGTTGTTTGAGAACTGCACAGTGGACGCGAGCATCTTTGTTTGTAAGTGTTGAAGGGCGTTCGGTGGATGCCTTGGCACCAGGAGCCGATGAAGGACGTAGGAGGCTGCGATAAGCCTCGGGGAGCTGTCAACCGAGCTGAGATCCGAGGATTTCCGAATGGGGAAACCCGGCACGAGTGATGTCGTGTCACCCTCCGCTGAATATATAGGCGGTGGGGAGGGAACGTGGGGAAGTGAAACATCTCAGTACCCACAGGAAGAGAAAACAATTGTGATTCCGTGAGTAGTGGCGAGCGAAAGCGGATGAGGCTAAACCATGCGTGTGTGATAGCCGGCAGGTGTTGCACGTGTGGGGTAGTGGGGCTCACTTTCCTATCACTGCCGTGGTAGGCAACAGTCAGAAAAGTGCGTGTTAGTCGAAGTGGTCTGGAACGGCCTGTCGTAGAGGGTGAGAATCCCGTAGGCGAAAATGCGTGCTCTGTTGTAGTGGGTGCCCGAGTAGCAGCGGGCCCGTGAAATCTGCTGTGAATCTGCCGGGACCACCCGGTAAGCCTGAATACTCCCTGGTGACCGATAGCGGACTAGTACCGTGAGGGAAAGGTGAAAAGTACCCCGGGAGGGGAGTGAAATAGTACCTGAAACCGGACGCTTACAATCCGTCAGAGCCTTCCTTTATTGGTGGGGTGATGGCGTGCCTTTTGAAGAATGAGCCTGCGAGTCATCGGTGTGTGGCGAGGTTAACCCGTGTGGGGTAGCCGTAGCGAAAGCGAGTCCGAATAGGGCGCCCAGAGTCGCATGTCATGGACCCGAAGCGGAGTGATCTACCCATGGCCAGGGTGAAGCGACGGTAAGACGTCGTGGAGGCCCGAACCCACTTAGGTTGAAAACTGAGGGGATGAGCTGTGGGTAGGGGTGAAAGGCCAATCAAACTCCGTGATAGCTGGTTCTCCCCGAAATGCATTTAGGTGCAGCGTCACGTGTTTCACGCCGGAGGTAGAGCTACTGGATGGCCTAGGGGGCCCACAAGCTTACCGAAGTCAGCCAAACTCCGAATGCCGGTGTGTGAGAGCGTGGCAGTGAGACTGCGGGGGATAAGCTTCGTAGTCGAGAGGGAAACAGCCCAGATCGCCGGCTAAGGCCCCTAAGCGTGTACTAAGTGGAAAAGGATGTGGGGTCGCGAAGACAACCAGGAGGTTGGCTTAGAAGCAGCCACCCTTGAAAGAGTGCGTAATAGCTCACTGGTCAAGTGATCCTGCGCCGACAATGTAGCGGGGCTCAAGTACACCGCCGAAGCCGCGGCACTCCAACATGCGCCTGCTTTCGAGCCAGGTGTTGGGGTGGGTAGGGGAGCGTCGTGCAGCCGTGGAAGCAGCGGGGTGACCTAGTTGTGGAGGCTGTGCGAGTGAGAATGCAGGCATGAGTAGCGAAAGACGAGTGAGAAACTCGTCCGCCGAATGACCAAGGGTTCCTGGGCCAGGTTAATCCGCCCAGGGTGAGTCGGGACCTAAGGCGAGGCCGACAGGCGTAGTCGATGGACAACGGGTTGATATTCCCGTACCCGTGTATCCGCGCCCAATGGCGAATCAGTGGTGCTAAGTGCCCAAATGTGGAGGGACTTCCTTCGGGAAGCCTGAAGCGGCTGCGCACGACCCCTGCTGTAGTAGTCAAGCGATGGGGTGACGCAGGAAGGTAGCTGGGCCAGGTGGTGGATTACCTGGTGTAAGCCGGTAGGGCGTGGCATAGGTAAATCCGTGTCACACGAGCCTGAGAGGTGATGCGTAGCCGATTGAGGCGAATTCAGTGATCCTATGCTGCCGAGAAAAGCCTCTAGTGAGTTGGTACACGGCCCGTACCCCAAACCGACACAGGTGGTCAGGTAGAGAATACCGAGGCGATCGAGAGAACTGTGGTTAAGGAACTCGGCAAAATGCCCCCGTAACTTCGGGAGAAGGGGGACCACGTCTGGTGACGGAATTTACTTCCCGAGCTGGGTGTGGTCGCAGAGACCAGAGAGAAGCGACTGTTTACTAAAAACACAGGTCCGTGCGAAGTCGTAAGACGATGTATACGGACTGACGCCTGCCCGGTGCCGGAAGGTTAAGAGGACCGGTTAGCGTTTTCGGACGCGAAGCTGAGAATTTAAGCCCCGGTAAACGGCGGTGGTAACTATAACCATCCTAAGGTAGCGAAATTCCTTGTCGGGTAAGTTCCGACCTGCACGAATGGCGTAACGACTTCTCTGCTGTCTCAACCACAGACTCGGCGAAATTGCATTACGAGTAAAGATGCTCGTTACGCGCGGCAGGACGAAAAGACCCCGGGACCTTCACTATAGCTTGGTATTGGTGTTCGGTACGGTTTGTGTAGGATAGGTGGGAGACTGTGAAGCGGGCACGCCAGTGTTCGTGGAGTCGTCGTTGAAATACCACTCTGGTCGTATTGGACTTCTAACCTCGGACCCTGATCGGGTTCAGGGACAGTGCCTGGTGGGTAGTTTAACTGGGGCGGTTGCCTCCCAAAATGTAACGGAGGCGCCCAAAGGTTCCCTCAGCCTGGTTGGCAATCAGGTGTCGAGTGCAAGTGCACAAGGGAGCTTGACTGTGAGACTGACGGGTCGAGCAGGGACGAAAGTCGGGACTAGTGATCCGGCACCGGCATGTGGAAGCGGTGTCGCTCAACGGATAAAAGGTACCCCGGGGATAACAGGCTGATCTTCCCCAAGAGTCCATATCGACGGGATGGTTTGGCACCTCGATGTCGGCTCGTCGCATCCTGGGGCTGGAGTAGGTCCCAAGGGTTGGGCTGTTCGCCCATTAAAGCGGCACGCGAGCTGGGTTTAGAACGTCGTGAGACAGTTCGGTCTCTATCCGCCGCGCGCGTCAGAAACTTGAGGAAGGCTGTCCCTAGTACGAGAGGACCGGGACGGACGAACCTCTGGTGTGCCAGTTGTCCTGCCAAGGGCACTGCTGGTTGGCTACGTTCGGAAGGGATAACCGCTGAAAGCATCTAAGCGGGAAGCCTGTTCCAAGATGAGGTTTCTCACCACCTCGAGTGGTTAAGGCCCCCTATAGACCATGGGGTTGATAGGCCGGAACTGGAAGCACGGTAACGTGTGGAGGTGACCGGTACTAATCGGCCGAGGACTTACCAACAAAGGTTGCTACGCGTCCACTGTGCGGTATCTGAAACAACACACAGA
>NZ_BAFR01000067.1 GCF_000308435.1 Nocardia araoensis NBRC 100135
CAGCACGAGCAATCCCGAACTGTCGCGGCCGAGTTCGCCGCCGTCCTCGTCCACCACTCGCGCCGAGACGCCCGGTAGCGGGGTCATGGCGGCGCCGGGTTTGGCGGCGGTGACGCCGGGCAGCGGGGAGATCATGATGGCGCCGGTCTCGGTTTGCCACCAGGTGTCGACGATGGGCGTGCGGCCCGCGCCGATGACCTCGCGATACCAGCGCCACGCCTCCGGGTTGATCGGCTCGCCGACCGAACCGAGCAGCCGCAGCGACGACAGATCATGGCTGTCGGGAATGCTCCTGCCCCACTTCATGAACGTTCGGACCAGCGTCGGGGCCGTGTAATAGATGGTGACGCCGTACTTTTCGATGATCTCGAAATGCCGGTGCTCGTTGGGCGAGTTGGGTGTGCCTTCGTAGACGACTTGGGTGGTGCGGTTGGCGAGGGGGCCGTAGACGATGTAGCTGTGTCCGGTGACCCAGCCGATGTCGGCGGTGCACCAGTAGATGTCGTGTCCGGGTTTGTGGTCGAAGACGTTGTGGTGGGTGTAGGCGGTTTGGGTGAGGTAGCCGCCGGTGGTGTGGAGGATGCCTTTGGGTTTTCCGGTGGTGCCGGAGGTGTAGAGGATGAACAGGGGGTGTTCGGCGTCGAAGGGCTGGGGGTCGTGGTGGGGTGCGGCGGTGGTGACGGTGTCGTGCCACCACAGGTCGCGGCCTTCGGTCCAGGGGACTTCGATGCCGGTGCGGCGCACCACCAGCACATGTTCGACGGTCGAAGGCCCGTCACCCAGCGCCTCGTCCACCCCGGCCTTGAGCGGCGCTGCCGTGCCGCGCCGCCACTGGCCGTCGGTCGTGATCACCAGACGCGCACCGGCGTCGTCGACGCGTTGGCGTAGCGCGGTGGGGGAGAATCCGGCGAAGACGACGGAGTGGGTCAGGCCGAGGCGGGCGCAGGCGAGCATGGACACGATGGCTTCGGGCACCATCGGCATGTAGATCGCCACCCGGTCGCCCGGGACCAGACCCAGCTCGGTGAGCGCGTTCGCGGCCCGGCAGACCTCGTCCCGCAACTGTTCGTAGGTGATGGCGCGCGCGTCGCCGGGTTCGCCTTCCCAGTGGATGGCGACCTGGTCGCCGTGTCCGTCCAGGACGTGGCGGTCCACGCAGTTGTAGGCGACATTGAGCTTGCCGCCGACGAACCACTTCGCCACCGGCGCCTCGCTCCAGTCCAGCACCTGGGTCCACGGCTGCTCCCAGTGCAGCCTGCGGGCCTGTTCGGCCCAGAACTCCAGCCGATCCGACCGCGCCCGGTCGTACAGCGCCTCGCTCGCGTTCGCCTGGGCGGCGAATTCCGCGCCGGGCGGGTAGGCGGTGGTGTCGCGGTCATCGGTGGTTGCGCTGGTCACGCGAAATCTCCTAACGAAAGAACAGAGGGGACGAGGAATGCCGGGCAGTGCTCAGTGCACCACCGCCTTCTCGGCGCCGACGCCGGTGAGCGAGCGGACCTCCATCTCCGCGGCCTTGGCCGGGTCCTCGGACTTGCCGCCGACGAAGGTGCCGATGATGCCCAGCACGAACGCCAAGGGGATGGAGACGATGCCCGGGTTGGACAGCGGGAACCAGTCGAAGTCCGAGCCGGGCAGCATGGCGGTCTTGCTGCCGGACACCGCGGGGGAGAACACGATCAGCACGATCGTCGAGATCAGACCGCCGTACATGCTCCACAGCGCGCCGGTGGTGTTGAACCGCCGCCAGAACAGCGAGTACAGGATGGTCGGCAGGTTCGCCGAGGCCGCGACCGCGAAAGCCAGCGCCACCAGGAAGGCGACGTTCTGCCCGTTGGCCAGGATGCCCAGTGCGATGGCCAGCACGCCGATCACCACGGCGGTGATCCGGGAGACCCGGACCTGTTCGCGCTCACCGGCTTTCCCGCGCTTGATCACGTTGGCGTAGATGTCGTGGGCGAACGACGCCGACGCCGTGATGGTCAGGCCCGCGACCACCGCGAGGATGGTCGCGAAGGCGACCGCGGAGATCACACCGAGCAGCACGACGCCGCCGAGTTCGAAGGCCAGCAGCGGCGCGGCCGAGTTCTGCCCGCCCGCGGCGGCGAGGATGCGATCCGGCCCGACGATCGCCGCCGCGCCGTAGCCGAGGACCAGGGTGAACAGGTAGAACGCGCCGATCAGGCCGATCGCCCAGACCACCGAGCGCCGCGCCTCTTTGGCGGTGGGCACGGTGTAGAAGCGCATCAGCACGTGCGGTAGGCCCGCGGTGCCCAGCACCAATGCCAGACCCAGGGACAGGAAGTTCAGCTTGGAGGTCTCGCTGCCGCCGTACTGCGCGCCCGGGGCGAGCACGTCGCGCGCGGCGACGGCCTTGTTCGCCGAACCGGAGACCGCTTCCTGCGCGGAGCCGAGGATCTCGGAGAAGTCGAAACCGAACTTGGCGAACACCATGACGGTCATCAGCGCGGCGCCGACGATCAGCAGCACGGCCTTGATGATCTGCACCCACGTGGTGCCCTTCATGCCGCCGACCAGCACGTAGACGATCATCAGCACGCCGACCACGGCGATCACGACGGACTGCCCGGTCTTGTCGGTGACGTCGAGCAGCAGCGCGACCAGCCCGCCCGCGCCCGCCATCTGCGCCAGCAGGTAGAACAGCGACACCGTCAGCGTGGACAGCGCAGCGGCGGTGCGCACCGGCCCTTCCTTCAATCGGAAGCTCAGCACATCGGCCATGGTGAATTTGCCGGTGTTGCGGAGCATCTCGGCGACCAGCAGCAGCGCGACCAGCCAGGCGACCAGGAATCCGATGGAGTACAGGAATCCGTCGTAACCGTAGACCGCGATCGCGCCCGCGATGCCGAGGAAACTCGCGGCCGAGAGGTAGTCGCCCGCGATGGCGACGCCGTTCTGCGGGCCGGAGAAGCCGCGCCCGCCGGTGAAGTAGTCGGCGGCGGTGGCGTTGTTGCGGCTGGCCCGGATCACCACGACCATCGTGAATACGACGAAGACGCCGAAGATGGCGATGTTGGCGACCGGATTGCCGACCGTAGCCGCCGCGGCGTAGGTGTGCACAGTGTTCACGCTCGGTCTCCCTCGAGGTAGCCGCGGATGGCCGCCGCGCGCGGATCCAGTTCCCGGTTGGCGAACCGGACGTAGAGCGCGGTGATGGCGAAGGTGGATACGAATTGGCCGAGCCCGAGCAGCAATCCGGCGTTGATCTCGCCGAACACCGGGCGGCTCATGAAGTCGTGGGCGTACGCGCCGAGCAGGACGTAACCGAGGTACCAGAGCAGGAACAGCGCGGTCATCGGAAACACGAAGCGGCGCAAGCGACTTCGCAGCTCCTGGAATTGGGGGCTCGCCTGGACTTCGGCGAATTCTGCTGCGCTCGGCGCGCGCCGCGGTGCGGTGTCGTCGAGTTCGGTACTGGTCATGATGGTCCTACCAAGTGACGTGGCTTACTTCTCGAGGACGGTAAGCCAGACATGTGGGCCGCCAGTAGGTTGTGGCGTGGGTCACTCCGTGAAGGTGTCCGAATCTGCGGTGAACGGTCGATCCGGCGCGACGAACGGTCGGGTGGCGCGAGGGCCGTCGGTCAGTCCGAGCGGAGACTGCGTTCGCGGTCCGCGCCCATGCCCAAGCGCTCCGGCGCGTGCATCCGGACGAAGATCCGGCTGACCGTCCTCGCGCCGAGCCCGCGGGTGAACGAGCTCACCAGCACCATGGTGGCGAACGCCAGCGGCACGCTGATCGCCGCCGGATAGCTCAGTAGCGCCGCGGGCCAGCCACCCGCCACGTCGTCGGAGAAGCCGCCGGTGACCGAGACGGCGGTCGCGGCGCCCGCCGCGAGCCCGCCCGCGATCAGGCCTGCCGCCGCTCCCGTCGCGGTCAGCCCCCGCCACCAGATGCCGAGGACGAGAAGCGGACACAGCGTGGAGGCGGCCACCGCGAAGGCCAGGCCGACGGTGCGGGACAGATCCAGCGACACCACCGTCAACGACAGCGCCAGCGGCACCGAGCCCGCGACCAGCGCCGCCGTGCGGAAGTCCCGGATGCGCCCGCGCAGCATGTCGGTGCTGAGCACGCCCGCGATGCTCACCAACAGCCCGGACGAGGTGGACAGGAACGCGGCGATCGCGCCCGCCGCCGCCAGCGCCGCGAGCAATTGACCCGGCAACCCGGCCACGACCGACCCGGGCAGCAGTACCACCGCGGCGTCGGAGGTTCCGGTGATCAGCAATTGCGGCACGTACAGCCGGGCGAAGACACCCAGCAGGACCGGGAACAGGTAGAACAGGCCGACCAGGCCGATCACCGCGAGCGCCGTCGTGCGCGCGGCCCGCCCGTCGGGATTGGTGTAGAAGCGCACCAGCACGTGCGGCAGACCCATCGTGCCGAGGAAGGTCGCGAGGATCAGCGAATAGACCTGGTAGGCCGGATGCGGTCCGCCCAACCCTCCGCCAGGCGCAAGCCAGCCCGCGCCGTCGGCGGGGGCGCCCGCCACCACGGGCACCGCGGCCCCGGCTTCGAGCACCAAACGCGTGCCCGCCGCCAGCTCGTGCGTGCCCGGCGCGAGCGGAACCGTGCCGTCGACGGCGCGCTCGTCGAGGGTTCCGGTGAGGGAAACCTGCTGTGGCGCGTTGACCCGTACCACCACGTCGGTGGTCACGTCGACCGTTGTGCGCTCGGACACCACCGGCGGGGCGGGGCCGCCCAGTTCCCGCTCGTCGGCGAGGAAGTGCCCGAGCAGCACCAGCGCGGGGAGGGCCACCGCGGTCAGCTTCAACCAGTACTGGAAAGCCTGGACCAAGGTGATCGAGCGCATCCCGCCGCCGACCACGTTGGCGATCACGATCGCGCCCACCGCCACCGCGCCCACCCAGTCCGGCACCCCGAGCAGGATGTGCAGCGTCAGGCCCGCCCCTTGGAACTGCGGGATGAGATACACCGCGCAGATGAGCACCACGACGGTGGCCGCGAGCCTGCGCAAACGCACCGAGCCGAGCCGGAATTCGGCGAAGTCGGGCACGGTGTACGCGCCGGAGCGGCGCAGCGGGGCGGCGACGAACAGCAGCAGGGCCAGATATCCGGCGGTGAAGCCGACCGGGTACCACAGCGCGTCCGCGCCGTACTTCGCGATCAATCCGGCCACGCCGAGAAAGGAGGCGGCCGAGAGGTATTCGCCGGATATCGCGGCGGCGTTCCAGCGCGGCCCCACGCTGCGCGAGGCGACGAGGAAATCGGAGGTGGTGCGCGCGAGCCGCACACCGTACGCGCCGATCGCGACGGTCGCCAGGGCGGCGAGGATCAGCGCTGCCAGGGTCAGCGCGGGCGCGGAAGCCGACGTCACAGCGCACCTCCGAGCCGGCAGGCCGGATCCGAGCCGGTCCCCGCGTCATCTATCGGAAGGCGCACGTGATCGCGGGCCACGTCCTCGCGGGCCGAGCCGGTCTCACGGCGTGCCGGTCGATTCCCTCGGATCTCGAACGCGCCGCGCGTTGCGCCGACACAGGTGCGCCGATACGCCGAGTGGCGAACGAAGCACCTCTCGCCGGTGGTGCGGCCGGAGGGCATCGGGACGGAAGTCCGCGCCGCGGTCGGGATTCGAGCGGGGCGCACCGTCAGTCCTCGGCCAGTTCGAGGAAATCCTGTTCGTTGCGTTCGGCCAGGCGCACATACGTCCGGCCGATCAGGAACAGCAGCGGGTACACGGCGCCGCCGAGCAGCAGCCAGGGCAGCCGGATGCCCAGCACCGTGATCGATCCGATCGAACCGGTGCGGAACAGTACGGGCAGCGCGCACAGCAGCGCGATCGTCACCAGGCCAACGCGCAGTGCGAGCCCGAGTTGCGCGCGGATGAGGCCGCCGATGAGCGCCTCGCCGAACTCGGTCTGCTCGGCGACCTCCACCCGTGTGCGGACCCGCCGTGCGCCGCGTCGCTCGGAGAGCACCACGCGCTCGCGCACCGGACGTTGCGGCCCGGTCACTGATTGCCCCAGTGTTGCCGAGGCCGGTGCACCAACCGCTGTTTGAGTTCGCGCACCTGTCTTCGGCTGACCGGCAGTTCGACCGCTTGCGCGTCGCCCTCGGCCCGCAGGCACACCACGGTGCCGGAACCCATTGTGCGCAGCCCGGTGACCAGCCGCAGCGCCACCAGGTACGAGCGGTGCACCCGCAGGAAGCCCGCGTCGTGCCAGCGGGCCTCCAACGCCGACAGCGGAATTCGCACCAGATGTGATCCCCCGCTGGTGTGCAGCCGTGCGTAGTCCCCGTCGGCTTCCACCCAGCTCACGCTCGACCTCGGCACGAGCGTCGTCACCCCGGCCAGTTCCACCGGGATGACCTCGCTCGGATCGGCGCGCACGTCGGCGGCGGGCTGCTGCGGCGCGCTGCGGGCCGCCGTGATCCGCCGCACCGCCTCGGCGAGCCGCGCTTCGCGTAGCGGCTTGAGCAGATAGTCGACCGCGCCCAGGTCGAACGCCGCGATCGCCCGATCGTCGTGGGCGGTCACGAAGACCACGGCGGGCGGGTTGGCGAACTCGGAGAGGATGCCCGCCAGCTCCATGCCGTCCAGGCCGGGCATGTTGATGTCGAGGAACACCGCGTCGACCGGATGCGCCCGCAGCACCCGCAGCGCGCTGGTGGCGTCGCCCGCCGCGTGGATCTCCCCGATCTCGGCCCGCGCGCGCAGCAGATAGACCAGCTCGTCCAGAGCGGGCTTCTCGTCGTCCACGGCGAGCACGCGCAGCGCGCCCGCCGGTTTGCCGGTAACGCGGGTCACAGTCGCTCCATCGTAAGGGTCCCGTGCCTGGGCACGATCGAGTGTTGTTCGTCGTCGTACTCTCGGGCGTCGCGCGCCGGTCTCATGGCCGGATGCCGGCGCGGAATTTCGGAACACGCAGGCTGACCTTCGTGCCCGCGCCCGGCGCGGTCTCCACGACCAAGCCGTAGTCGTCACCGAAGGCCGCGCGCAACCGGTCGTCGACGTTGGCCAGTCCGACGTGCGCGGCCTCGCCGGATCCCGCTGGTCCGGTTCCGGTGTCGACGGCGTCCAGCGCGCCGGAGCGCAAGAGGTCCGGGTCCATGCCGACGCCGTCGTCCTCGACGCTGATCACGCAGTCGGTGCCCGCGTCGGTGGCGACGATGCTGACCGTGCCGCCGTGGGCGGTGCCTGCCAGCCCGTGCCGCACCGCGTTCTCCACCAGCGGCTGGAGCGCGAGGAAGGGGAGGACCACGCCGAGCACCTCGGGCGCGATCCGCAGCCGGACCTGTAGGGCGTCGCCGAAGCGGGCGCGTTCCAGCGCGAGGTAGCGCTCGATGTTGCGCAGCTCGTCCGACAGCACCGTGAACTCGCCGGCGGCGCGGAAGGAGTACCGGGTGAAGTCGGCGAACTCGAGGATCAGCTCGCGGGCCCGCGCGGGGTCGGTGCGGACGAACGAGGCGATGGTGTTCAGCGCGTTGTAGATGAAGTGCGGGCTGATCTGCGCCCGCAGCGCGCGCACCTCGGCCCGGTCCAGCCGGGCCCGCGACGCGTCCAGTTCGGCCAATTCGAGCTGGCCGCAGGCGTACCGCGCCACCTCGGCGACCGCGCCGAGCCGACCGGGCCCCGGCTGCCCGGTGCTCACGACGCCCAGCACACCGGCCACGCCGTTGGATTCGATCAGCAACGGCTGCGCGATCAACGTGCGCCCCGCGTGTTCACCGCGGCCCGGTCCGGCGACGAGCACCGGGCGCTCGCCCGCGACGGCGCGCTCGGCGGCCTCGCCGAAGTACTCGGCCAGTTCGGCGTGCGGCCCGTCCCAGGCGAGCACCGTGCCGTCGGCGTCGGCCAGCGCGAGCGCCTCGGCGCCGGTCAGCGCGCGCAGGTGGGGCGCCGCTTCCCGCGCGGATTCCTCGGTCAGGCCACGCCGCAGCGGAACCGCCGCGAGCGACGCGGTATGCAGCGCCGAATGCACCGCCCGCTCGGCGGGGGTGGTCACCACTCTGCGGGTGCGCGACCAGAGCAGCAACGCACCAGCGATCAGCGCCGCCGCGGCAACGACGGCCAGCGCGGTGGTCATGGCGGGCAGCGGCGCGGGGACTTCATTCGCCGATTATCGCGTCGGTTCGATCTGGTGCGGCACGGTGGCGGCCATCCAGCGCTCGCGACAGTCGACCGAGACTGCGGCCGTACGAGCGGGCCGACTCATCAGGGTTTCGGACAACTCGGCACGAGAGCGACACTCGCGGAAATCGGCCGCTCGGACGGCGAGTCCCCAGGACGCGCCGGTGATCTTCCCCACCGACACGCCGAGCGCTCGAGTGGCGCCAGCGCGCCGGTCAAAAGCAGTCGGTGCGCCCGCCTAGAATCGGTCCAGCCAACCCCCGTCGAGACCTTGGGAGGAAGGACCGTCTTGGCCGCCTCGTCCGGATCGTTCGTCCATCTGCACAACCACACCGAGTACTCCATGCTCGATGGGGCGGCGAAGATCTCGCCACTGTTCACGGAGGCGAAACGGCTGGGGATGAACGCGGTCGGGATGACCGACCACGGCAACATGTACGGCGCCTCGGAGTTCTACAACTCGGCCAAGAAGCACGACATCAAGCCGATCATCGGCATCGAGGCCTACATCGCGCCCGGATCCCGGTTCGACACCAAGCGCGTGCAGTGGGGTGATCCGAGCCAGAAGGGTGACGACGTCTCCGGCTCCGGCGCCTACACCCACATGACCATGGTCGCCGAGAACGCGACCGGCCTGCGCAACCTGTTCAAGCTCTCCTCGCTGGCCTCGATCGAAGGCCAGCTCGGCAAGTGGGCGCGGATGGACGCGGAGATCATCGCCCAGTACGCCGAGGGCATCATCGCGACCACCGGCTGCCCCTCCGGCGAGGTGCAGACCCGCCTGCGTCTCGGCCACGACCGCGAGGCGCTGGAGGCCGCGGCCAAGTGGCAGGAGATCTTCGGCAAGGACAACTTCTTCCTCGAGGTCATGGACCACGGCCTGTCCATCGAGCGCCGGGTCCGCGAGGGCCTGCTGAACATCGGCAAGCAGCTGGGCATCCCGCCGCTGGCCACGAACGACTGCCACTACGTCACCAAGGACCAGTCCGGCAACCACGAGGCGCTGCTGTGCGTGCAGACCGGCAAGACGCTGTCGGACCCCACCCGGTTCAAGTTCGACGGTGACGGCTACTACCTGAAGTCCGCCGAGGAGATGCGCGCGCTCTGGGAAGCCGAGGTGCCCGGCGCGTGCGACAACACGGTGCTGATCGGCGAGCGGGTCCAGTCCTATGACGACGTTTGGGCCTTCAAGGACCGCATGCCGGTCTTCCCGGTGCCCGAGGGCGAGGACCAGGACTCCTGGCTGCGCAAAGAGGTCGATCGCGGCTTGGCGCGCCGGTTCCCCGGCGGCGTGCCCGAGGAGTACTACACCCGCGCCTACTTCGAGCTGGACGTCATCAAGCAGAAGGGCTTCCCCGCCTACTTCCTCGTCGTCGGCGACCTCGTCAAGCACGCGCGGGAGGTCGGGATCCGGGTCGGCCCCGGCCGTGGTTCGGCGGCCGGTTCGCTGGTGGCCTACGCGCTCGGCATCACCAACATCGACCCGCTGCCGCACGGCCTGCTGTTCGAGCGGTTCCTCAACCCGGAGCGCCCCTCCGCGCCCGATATCGATATCGACTTCGACGATCGCCGCCGCGGTGAAATGGTCCGCTACGCCACCGAGAAGTGGGGCACCGACCGGGTCGCCCAGGTGATCACCTTCGGCACCATTAAGACCAAGGCCGCGATCAAGGACTCCGCGCGCGTCCAGTTCGGCCAGCCCGGCTTCGCCATCGCCGACCAGATCTCCAAGGCGCTGCCGCCGCCGATCATGGCCAAGGACATCCCGCTGTCGGGCATCATGGACCCCGATCACGAGCGGTACAAGGAAGCCGCCGAGGTCCGCGAGCTCATCGGCAGCAACCCCGACGTGGCCAAGATCTACGAGACCGCGCGCGGCCTGGAGGGCCTGATCCGCAACGCCGGTGTGCACGCCTGCGCGGTGATCATGTCCTCCGAGCCGTTGATGGACGCGATCCCGGTGTGGAAGCGGCCCCAGGACGGGGCGATCATCACCGGCTGGGACTACCCGTCCTGCGAGGCCATCGGCCTGCTGAAGATGGACTTCCTCGGCCTGCGCAACCTCACCGTCATCGGTGACGCGCTGGACAACATCAAGGCCAACCGCGGCATCGACCTGGACATGGACAACCTGCCGCTGGACGATCCCGCGACCTACGAATTGCTCTCGCGCGGTGACACCCTCGGTGTCTTCCAGCTCGACGGCGGCCCCATGCGCGACCTGCTGCGCCGCATGCAGCCCACCGGCTTCAACGACATCGTCGCCGTGCTGGCGCTGTACCGGCCCGGCCCGATGGGCATGAACGCGCACAACGACTACGCCGACCGCAAGAACGGGCGGCAGCCGATCAAGCCGATCCACCCCGAGCTGGAGGAACCGCTCAAGGACATCCTCGCGGAGACCTACGGCCTGATCGTCTACCAAGAGCAGATCATGTTCATCGCGCAGAAGGTCGCCTCCTACTCGATGGGCAAGGCCGACGCGCTGCGCAAGGCCATGGGTAAGAAGAAGCTCGAAGTGCTCGAGGCCGAGTACAAGGGCTTCCACGAGGGCATGACCGCGAACGGCTTCTCCGAGGGCGCGGTGAAGGCGCTGTGGGACACCATCCTCCCGTTCGCCGGCTACGCGTTCAACAAATCGCACGCCGCGGGCTACGGCCTCGTCTCGTTCTGGACCGCCTACCTCAAGGCCAACTATCCGGCCGAGTACATGGCGGGCCTGCTCACCTCCGTCGGTGACGACAAGGACAAGGCCGCGGTCTACCTGTCCGACTGCCGCCGCCTCGGCATCACCGTGCTCCCGCCGGATGTCAACGAGTCCGAGCAGAACTTCGCCTCGGTCGGCAAGGACATCCGCTTCGGGCTCGGCGCGGTGCGCAACGTGGGCGCGAACGTCGTCGCCTCGATCATCCAGGCCCGCAAGGAGAAGTCGAAGTTCACCGACTTCTCCGACTACCTGAACAAGATCGACGCGATCGCCGCCAGCAAGAAGGTCACCGAATCGCTCATCAAGGCAGGCGGTTTCGACTCCCTCGGGCACCCGCGCAAGGGTCTGATGCTGATCCACTCCGACGCCATCGATGCCGTGATGGCCACCAAGAAGGCCGAGGCGATGGGTCAATTCGACCTGTTCGGCGGCATGGACGCGGACGAGTCGGTGACTTCGGTGTTCAACGTCAAGGTGCCCGACGAGGAGTGGGAGTCCAAGCACCGGCTCGCGTTGGAGCGGGAGATGCTCGGCCTGTACGTGTCCGGGCATCCGCTCAACGGCGTCGAGCACGTGCTCGCCGCACAGGCCGACACGCAGATCCCCGCCATCCTGGAAGGCGACATCAAGGACGGTACGCAGGTCACCGTCGGCGGCATCCTGGCCTCGGTGAACCGGCGCATCAACAAGAACGGCCTGGCCTGGGCCTCGGCGCAGCTGGAAGACCTCACCGGTGGCATCGAGGTGCTGTTCTTCCCGCAGGCCTACTCGGTCTACGGCATGGACGTCGTCGAGGACGCCGTGGTGCTGGTCAAGGCGCGCGTCTCGGTCCGCGACGACCGGATCTCGCTGATCGCCAACGATCTCGCCGTACCCGACCTGTCCGCGGTCGGCGTGGCCAAGCCGCTCGCGGTCACCGTCACCACCCGCATGTGCACCCCGGACAAGATCGGTGAACTCAAGCGGGTCTTGTCGAGGCACCCCGGCACATCGGACGTCCATATCCGGCACGTCGGCGCACGCGACAAGACCACGCTGCTGAAACTCGACGAACGCCTGCGCGTCTCACCGTCCTCGGCGCTGATGGGCGACCTCAAGGCGTTGCTCGGCCCGGGCTGCCTGGCCGGCTGATCGGTGGATTCCGCACAGTCGGGTTCGGGTGGGCGGTCGTCAGGGGTTGTGTGAGTCGCAGCGATGTCGGCCCGGTCGTCGGCCTCTCACGCCGTCGGCGGGCGGCGTGGGGCCGGTACGATCGACCCGACAGCCTCGGTGTCGCCGCGTCTGCCGGTGCGTCGATTCCGCAGACCTCGCCGGATCAGCCCGGCCTCGATCAGACGCCTGTTTCGCCGATCGTCCGCGTGCCGGCCTCACCGCGCGCTTCGCCGCGGCGTGGGGACGGAACGGCACCCGTCGGGGCGAATGGTCACCGCGCCCGCTGTGAGCGATCACCGTTGAGCCGCAAGGCAAGCTCTTCGAGCGGCGCGGGCCTCGGCGACGAACAGTTCTGGTTGTTCCCACGCGGCGAAATGACCACCGCGCGCGGGCTGTCCCCAGTGCACGATGTTGGTGAAGCGCTCGGCTGCCCAGCGCTGTGACGGGCGGGGCACCTCGGCGGGGAACACGCTGCCGGCTGTCGGCACTGTGATCTGGTCGCCGACCGCGGTGGTGAACCACTCGGTGACTTCGGTGATGCTCTCCCAGTAGAGGCGGGTGGAGGAAGCGCCGGTCGCGGTCACCCAGTAGAGCGTCACGTTGTCCAATACCCGGTCGCGGTTCAAGACGGTGTCGAGAACGCGGTCGGTCATGGTGGTTCTTTCTGCTCTGCCGGTTGAACGGTTCTCACCCGGTGCGGGGAATCCGCATCCGAGCGGATCACCACATGAGCTCGGCGGCAAGGGAACCGACCCCCGTCCATTGTCCAGTCCCCGTCGACAGCCCGGTCCGGCTCTACGTCAGGCCGCGTTCCACCATGCCGTGGGTACGGTCCGACGAGCGGAGGACCCGGAGCGCGTATGCGGCAGCGGAATCGAGCGTAAGTTGCCGCGTCTTCGATTCCGTCATGCGCGTCGATTCCTCCGGCGGGTGTGATGGCGCGATCGGCATCTCCGCACGAGTTCACCGGCGGATTCGATACTCCGATCGTCGATGTCGCCGCGCGCGCAGGATGACGGGGCGCGACTGGTAAGTCATGTGTCCGGCGGCCGGAAAGGATCCGTCCGCCGGACACTCTCAGATGCGTTCAGCTCTCGACCGGAAGACCGGCATCGGTCCAATCCTGGATGCCTTCACGGTACTTCCGGACGTTGGTGTAGCCGAGAGCCTCCAGCTTGGTGGCCACGTGCTGGCTGTTGGCACAGGCGGCATTCGAGCAGTAGGTGACGATCGCGGCGTCCTTCACGGGAAGTAGTTGCGGGGCTTTGTTTTCCACGTCGGCTTCGACCAGGTTGAGCGCGCCGGGAAGATGCGCTTTGGCGTAATACTCGGCGCCGAGCGCGTCGATGACGGTCACCGAACCTGCCTCGATCTGCTCGGCGAGCTCCTGGCGAGTGATCAGTTCGGTCATGGCGGTGCCTCCTTCAGGCGAAATTTATGTGCGTGCGCACGCTATTATATGTGTGCGTGTGCACGCAACTGGTTATGCTTCGGTTCGTGCCGAATCCCGTGAACCGTTCCCACCCGGCCGTCCGCGCGTGGTCCGCACTGCTTCAGGTGCACGCCAAGCTGGTGCCGGAGCTGGACGCGGAACTGCGTCGCGCCACCGCGCTGCCGCTGACCTGGTACGACGTACTTCTGGAATTAGACGGACCGCAGCGGCTGCGGGTGAGCGATCTCGGCGAACGAGTGGTGCTGAGCCGGACGCGGGTGAGTCGTCTGGTCGGCGAGCTGGAGTCACATGGCTTGGTGCGCCGTGCGGCCAATCCGGACGACGGACGTTCCGCGTTCGTGAGCATCACCGAGGCCGGTCGACAGCGGCTGCGGGAGGCCGCTCCGCACTACCTGGCCGGGATCGAACGCCGGTTCAGCGGCCTCGGCCCGGACGAACTCGAAGCTCTGGCCGGGGCGCTACGCAAGGCGCTGGGCCCAGCCGACCTGCCCGACCCGAAGCGCTAGTGTCCGGCCGCCGCCGTGTCGCGCTGATGCTGCGCGCGGTCCTGCTGCTGTGCTGCCACCCGGCGCTGACACTGCGCGCGGTACTGCCACCCGGCGCTGACGCCCGATCGACTGACCTGCGCTCGAAGTCTTGATCAATCCTTGGGCGTCGCCATCGGGTCCCGCGCAATTGTCCGCCCAGGACATTTCCGGGGCGGACAGCTCGAATGCCGCAGGACTCGGCGCAGTTGGAAGACACCCCAGTGGCTTCGGACTCGCTGCGTTGACGGCGGCTTCAGGCGCTGCTCAGCTCGAGTCGACGCGGCGGCTCGTATGCGGTAAGGAATCGAGCCACTGCTCGATCTGCTCGAGGTTCGCGGCGGAGATGACGGCGTCACCGTTTTCGGCGTCCAGCAGCTTCCAGTCGTGCGGTGACACCGGATCGCGCACCAGGCAGTAGCCCGCCCGTGTGGCGCGGGCGGTGAGGTTGCGAAACCGTTCGGAATCCGGTTCCGGTGCGGTGCCTTCGGTTCGAATCATGAGGGATTGCTCCATGGGCGATGTTGTCGTGTGGAATCCGGCGTGATGCGTCCGGTGGCGACCAGTGCGGCGAACGCGGCGCGCTTGCGGAGGCAGTCGTGATCACGGTGCAACTGCATGGCGCGGTGTGCTGTGGTGATGGTCAGTGGTTGGGTGGGAGTAGTGCATGTCCACGCTTCCGGCCACGGGATCGGGCGTGAGTGGTCCCGCGTAGGGATGGGCTTGCGTTCGGCCGACATACGGTGCTGCTGGTCGGTCGGCCATAAGCACCCGACGCCGAGCAGCGCCGCGCCGCATCCGGCGAATACCGCCGCGATACTCGACAGCACGGCCCAGATCTCCACGCCGCTCACCGCTGGCAGCCGTCGCCGGCACGCAAGTCCTCGGCAAGCTTGTTCAGTCCGTCGAGAACCCGCTGGAAGGTCCGAAGTTCCGGCCCGCCGTCACCGAACGGCGCGTGGTCGGCGGGCTCGGCGGGGAAGGCGAGACCGCGCCGATACGCGCGTTCGCGCGGGCTCAGCTTCTGCGGCACGATCCGGCCGTGCCGCACCAACGTGTAGTAGGCGACCCACTTCCACGCACACCGATCGACCCGGCAGGCACGGTGACGCCGCATAAGCCGGTGCGCCAACTCGACATCGGCCGAACCGCAAATACTCGGCGGCGCAACAACCAAGCCGCTTCCCCTCATATCACGCAAACCTTTCGTCTCCTTCCTGACTGCTGTCGCGAGTGGCACATGGCTGCGGCATTTCGCGAGTAGACCTCTCCACCATGTTCCGTTGATCTTGAAGTGGTCGACGGGTCCTTCGGTCGCCAGAGTGTTTCGGCCGCGCTGGGTGATTTCGAAGCGATTGTTTCGGGGGCCGGTCATGATGAGTTCGAGGCGGACCAGGTTCGCCAGAGTTCGGCGGGTCTTCCATTCGGTGAGGGCGGCCGACATCTTGATCTGATGTTCGGTGAGCATCCCTCCGTAGCTCAGCACACGCAGGATTCGGACTTGTGCGATGGAGAGGCTTCCATGTTGCTGGGCCATGCGGCTATGTTGCTGCACGCGAACAGCATTCGAATGGCGAAAGCGGGCGGTCCGATGAAGTCGGCCATCCGCGCAGAGCCCGGACCGGTCCACACGTAGTCCGACGTCCGAAACGGACCGGCACCTGGGCCGTTTCGGACCGAGCAGGGGAAAAGGGGAGCGATGGGGAAGGACGATCAGCCTGGTTCGACATTGCCGCGTAGGCAACTCGGGCGGGCATTGCGGGAAGCTCGAGAAGGTGCGGGGTTCACGCTGGAGCGGGCGGCACAGTTAATGGAGATGGGCAAGACCTCGGTCGGTCGGATCGAGAAGGGGCAGAACGACAAGGTCCGGCTACGTGACATAGAGGCATTCGGGGCTTTGTACGGTCTCGCCGAAGAGCAAATCGTGGAGTTGAAAGCCCTTGCGCAACAAGCACCTACGAAATCGTGGTGGCAGGCATCCCGCCAATTGTTCCTGCGTGGATTCCACACGTATTTGGGGCTTGAGTCCGGCGCATCGCAGCTGTCCTTTTATCAGCCCATGATTGTTCCAGGTCTGTTGCAGTCGTCTGAGTACGTGAAAGCTGCCGAGAGGCCGTTCTTACCTGGAGATACACAAGAGGACGTCGACAGCCGCGTTGCACTGCGACTGCAACGCGCGGCGATCTTGACCAGACAGCGCAGTCCCATATCGGCTGAGTTCGTGTTGCACGAAAGTGTCCTGCATACGATCGTTGGATCGCCGGCTGTCATGGCTGGGTGTCTGCGGCACGTAGCCGACATGAGCACCTTGGCGAACGTCATCGTGCGGATACTGCCGTTCACAGCCGGGTTTCCATGGGACGGGACTCCTGTGCTGCCATACATCATCCTCGACTTCCCGGCCGGAAGTGGCGGGTTCGGGGCGGAGCCGTCGGTTGTCTACACCGAAAATACCATTGGCACAATGTTTTTCGAAGACGATGATGACGTGCGACGCTACCGCGAGATTCACGAAACAATCCGGCGCGTCGCACTGGAGGAACAAGCCTCTCGAGACCTGCTCCGGCGGGTGGCAAGGAGATATGAACGGTGACTATCGACCTATCCGATGCGCAGTGGTTCAAATCGAGCCTGAGCAGCGCCAAAGAAGCGTGCGTCGAAGTTGCCTGGCTCGAGGCAGGGCAGGTCGGTGTCCGTGATTCGAAGAACCCGACCGGCCCGGCGCTGATCTTCGAGCCGAACCAGTGGGACGCCTTCGCTGCGGACATCCGTGCCGGGCAATTCGACCGATCGGCCTGAACTGGATTCCCGCCCCGAACAACAGCGGCCCTGCACCCGATCAACGCGTGGTCGGGCCAGGGCCGCTCCCTTCGCACAGAAGTTATCCGTTCACGTCGGCCAGTGCCGGGGTAGCCGTGTCGACCGACGCGCGCGAGATCTCCTTACGTCGCAGAGCGTGACTGCATGCCACGACGGCGAGGGCGACCAACCCGAGTACCACGCCGATCCAGGCGACCGCCGCATAGCCGAGGCCCGCGCCGATGGCCAGGCCGCCCAACCAGGGGCCTGCCGTGATGCCGACGTTGAACGAGGAGATGTTCGTCGCTCCCGCCAGGGTCGGCGCGTCGCCCGCGAGGGTGAAGACGCGGCTGTTCAAGGTCGGGTTGATACCGAAACCGAAGGCGCCCAACAGGAACGACAGCAGCACGACGGGCACGACATGCTCCATCGTGAGGGCCAGCAGCGCGGAGGTGAGCACGCCGCCGGTGATGCCGACGTACAGGCTGGTCAGTGGCCGGGTGTCGGCGGTGCGCCCACCGATGACGATGCCCAGGAACGCGCCGAGTCCGTAGATGCCGAGTACCACCGGAATCCAGCCGTCCGCCATGCCGGTGGTGCGCGACAGCAGAGCGCCGAGGTAGGCGAACGTGACCATCAGGGCGGCGATGGCCAGCGCGGTGGTGGCGTAGGAGAGCCAGAGGGCGGGACGCAGCATGGTGCGCAGCTCGGTGCGCAGGCGCAGCGGCGCGTCGGTCCGTCCGCCGGGGATCTTCGCCAGCACGCCGATCCCGGCCGCCGCCGACAGCAGCGCGACCGCCCAGAACGCCGCGCGCCAGCCCAGTTGCTGTCCGATCACGGTGCCCGCCGGGAGCCCGATGATGATGGCCAAAGTGAGCCCGCCCGCAACGATGCTCATCGCCTTCCCACGCGCGGTGGCCGGAACGAGGCTGATCGCCGTCGTAGCGGCCACCGCCCAGAAACCGGCGTACACGAACGCGCCGATCACCCTGGTCGCGAACAGTACCCAGTAGTCCGAGGTCAGCGCCCCGACGACGTGGGCGCCGACGAACACCGCGAGAAAGGCGAGCAGCGCGGTGCGCCGTGACCAGCGCAGCGTGGCCACCGCGAGCACCGGCGCGCCCACCAGCATGCCCAGCGCGAAGCCCGAGATGAGCAGGCCCGCGCGCGGCACGGAGACGCCCAGGTCCGCGGCCATCTCGGTGAGCAGGCCCGCGAGCATCAGCTCCGAGGTGCCCTGGGCGAAGATCGACAGACCCAGGACATAGATCGCCACGGGCATCGGTACCTCCTTGTTTTGTACTGATCTATCTAAAATTAGGGCGTGGCAAGGCCGTCGCCGAATGTCGGAAAGTCTCAGAGTGCGTCGAGCGCTGTGGTCGCGATGGCGGCCAGGGTCTCGCGGTCCGCGCCGCCGCGTGCGGCCACCCGCATGCCTCCGATCGTGGCGATCACGAAGTGCGCCAAGGAAGTCGGCTCCTTGTTCGGCGCGATCTCGCCCGCGCGCCTCGCCGTCTCGAACACGTCCGTCAGCACGGCGAGCCGTCGCTGGTGATCGGCGGTGAGAACGGCGGCCAGTTCGGCGTCACGCGGGGCCAGTTCGATCGTCGAGTTGACCACCAGGCAGCCCGGCGGGTCCTCGTCCGGGGCCTCGACGATCTGCCAGAGCAGGGCGCGGATCTTGGCGCGCACCTGCGTCTCGCTGTCGAGCAGGTCGAACGTCGCGGCGTTCTTGGTCGTCATGTAGCGGCGCAGGGCGCGGGAGAACAGGTCGCGCTTGCTGGTGAAGGTGTTGTAGATGCTGCTGCGGCCGAGGCCGGTCGCGGCGCAGAGGTCTTCGGTGGAGGTCGCCTCGTACCCCGCGCGCCAGAAGGCGTGCATCGCCGCGTCCACCGCGCGGTCTTCGTCGAAGGATCTGGGTCGTGGCATGGGATCACGGTAGCACAATTTTGAACAGATCGTTCCAATATGGGTGGAGCTGCCGTGGTCCAAGCAGCTGTTAAGCATCCGATAGGCGGGATCGCCGATAGTTACCGAGGTAAGTCGTCCACTCCCGGAAACGAGGATCACCATGCAAGCCATCCTGCGCACCCTGCGTCTGCTCGTACTCGGCGTCACGCTGTTCGTCCCCGCGTTCGCCGTCGCGACGGCAGGAGCGGGCGCGGCGAACGCGGGCTCGGTCTACGAGATCGAGTTCGCGCCGGGAAGCGATCACACGTCGATCGACGGAGCGGTCGTCCGCGGCGACGCCGACACCTTCGCGTTCGAGGCGCGGGCGGGGCAGACCTTGACCCTCGAACTCACCTCGATCGAGGACAACGCGCGGTTCACCACCAGCGGCCCGGACGGACGCGTCTTGTGCGCGGAGGAGACCTGGAGCCGGATCACGCTGCCGAAGAGCGGCTACTACACCATCTCGGTGGAGCCGAGCCGCGGCAACGCGACCTACACCTTGTCGGTGCGCATCGTCTGATCGTCAGGGCGACACCGCGACGCCGAGCGTCTGGGCCACCAGGAAGCGGGGAGCGTTCTCGCCGTAGAACGACTCGGCGTCGCGGATCTCGAAACCGGCGTCTGCCACCAGGCCGCGAATATCACGGTTGAGATGGCAGCCGCCGAACAGTCGTTTCTGGATCGGGTTCAGCCGGTTCTGCCACGTCCGCACCTTCTCGTCGGGCGCAAGACCGTGTTCGACGAAGTGCAGGGTTCCACCCGGGACGAGCACCCGGCGCACCTCGGCGAGCGCGGCGGCGATGTCGGGGATGGTGCACATCGTCCAAGTCGAGAGGGCGCAGTCGAAGGTGTCGTCCGCGAAGGGCAGCGCCTGCCCGTCCAGCCCGGCCCGCTCGACCGGCACGTCGGCGGCGGCGACGCGTTCGCTCGCCAGCCGCCAGCCGAGATCGGCGGGCTCGACCGCGCGCACCGACGCGACCGTCGCCGGGTAGAACGGCACGTTCAGTCCCGAACCGAAACCGAGTTCCACGACCTGTCCGTGCAGTCCGGCGCACGCCCGCTCACGCAGCGGAGTCAATTCCCGCAACCCGCAGGACCGGTTGACGATCCGCGGCAGCACATGCTCGACATAGACACCCACGCCTTCACTTTGACAGGCATCGCCCATTGTGGCCAAGGCTTCCCGGCCCCGGCCCTTGCCGCGCCTCTCCGGTCCTGTCCTCGTGGCTGCACGGACCGAGTGAAGCGACTCCAGTCAGTCGGCCGGGAAGCCGGGACCGCATGCGCCGCCGCGCCCGAGGCCGGTGCCCGTATCGGGCGGACCGGGCATGCCCGTGGGATGCTGGCGCGGTGACTGTGTTCGAAGTCTGGGCACCGCGGCCGGAGTCGGTGCGACTGGATCTGGAGGGTGTCGTCCATTCGATGACGCGGTCGCCGGACGGGTGGTGGCGCGCCGATGTGCCCGCCGCGAACGGCGCCAGGTACGGCTTCCTGCTGGACGACGATCCGACCGTCCTGCCCGATCCGCGCTCGCCGCGCCAGCCCGACGGCGTGCATGCCCGCTCGGCGCTGCACACGCTCGATCCGTCGGTGTGGACGGACGCGGAGTGGACCGGGCGGCCGCATCCAGGAGCGGTCTACTACGAACTGCACATCGGGACCTTCACCCCCGACGGCACCTTCGACGCCGCGATCGAACGGCTCGACCACCTGGTCGAGCTCGGCGTCACCGTGGTCGAACTGATGCCGGTGAACGCCTTCGACGGCACCCACAACTGGGGCTATGACGGCGTGCTCTGGTACGCGGTGCAGGAGAGCTACGGCGGGCCCGACGGCCTGCAACGGTTCGTGAACGCCTGCCATGCCCGCGGGCTCGCGGTCTGCTTGGACGTCGTCTACAACCATCTGGGACCGTCCGGCAACTACCTGCCGCGCTTCGCGCCCTACCTGACCGAGGGCCGCAACACCTGGGGGCAGAGCCTGAATCTCGACGGTCCGCAGTCCGATCACGTGCGCCGGTACATCGTCGGCAACGCGCTGCGCTGGCTGCGCGATTTCCACATCGACGCGCTGCGCCTGGACGCGGTGCACGCCTTGGTCGACCACACGGCCACCCATCTGCTGGCCGAACTCGCCGTCGCGACCGAGCGCCTGGCCACCCACGTGCGCAGGCCGCTGACGCTCATCGCGGAGAGCGACCTCAACGATCCGAAGCTGATCACCCCGCGCGCGGCGGGCGGCTACGGCCTGACCGCGCAGTGGAACGACGACCTGCACCACGCCGTGCACACCGCCGTCTCGGGCGAACGGCAGGGCTATTACGCCGACTTCGGTTCCCTGCGCTGCCTGGCCCGCACGCTGAAGCACGGCTTCTTCCATGCCGCAACGTATTCCAGCTTCCGCGGCCGCACGCACGGCCGCCCGATCGATCGCGGGCTGATCCCGGGCAGCGCGCTGCTGGCCTACACCTGCGATCACGACCAGATCGGCAACCGAGCGCTCGGCGACCGCCCGAGCGCCTACCTGACCGGCGGCCAGCTCGCGATCAAGGCCGCCCTGGTGTTGTGCGGGCCCTTCACGCCCATGCTGTTCATGGGGGAGGAATGGGGCGCGCACACGCCGTTCCAGTTCTTCACTTCGCACACCGACCCGGAAGTAGCCGCCGCCACCGCATCCGGGCGCAAGAAGGAGTTCGCCGAGCACGGCTGGCCCGAGGGCGAGGTGCCGGACCCGCAGGATCTGAAGACCTTCCTGCGTTCCAAACTCGACTGGACGGAAGCGGACGAGCCGGAGCACGCCCGGCTGCTGTCCTGCTACCGCGCTCTGCTCGCACTGCGCCGCCAGCGGGCGGAGCTCAGCGACCCCTGGCTGACCCATGTTTCGGTGGACTACGACGAGGCCGCGCGCTGGATCGTGGTGCACCGGGGCACGCTGGCGCTGGTGTGCAACCTCGGGGAGGACCAGGTCGCGGTGCCGATCGCGGGCATCCCGCTGCTGTCCTGGGAATCCCCGACCATCGGGCCTTCCGCCACAACCGTTCCCGGCCACTCCTTCACCTTGCTGGAAACCGCGTCACCGGGCCCGCGCTGAGCGGGTGGAACCGCAGCTCGCGGCAGGATTTCCGGCGTCTGCCCGGTAACGGCCGTACAACTGTCCGAGACAGGTACTTTGCCGGAATCGTCCCATGCCATTACCGTGGAGAGATGAGCAACGTCGCTTCCGGGGACCTCGCGGTTCTTCCCCCGGGGATGGGTGGCAGCGCCGCCGCCGAATTCGCACCGTTCGTGCGCGCTTTCGCACGGGCGTTCGGTAATCGCCGGGGTGCGGGAGCGGCGTTCACGCTGCACCGGTACGGAGAGCCGCTGGTGGACATCTGGGTCGGCTCCGCCGGTGACGTCCCGTGGACCAGAGACACCGGAACGATCATCTTCTCGGCCACCAAGGGAATCGCCGCCACCGTCGTGCACCGGCTCGCCGATCGCGGGTTGCTCGACTATTCCGCCCCGGTCGCGGAGTACTGGCCGGAGTTCGGCGCCAACGGCAAGCACAAGATCACCGTTCGTCATCTGCTGACCCACCGGGCGGGACTGTCCGCGCTGGCCCCGATCGCCACCGGCGGCCTGGCCGACGTGCTCGACCACGAGCTCATGGAACAGCGTCTGGCCGCGGCCAAACCCGACCGCTCGCTCGGCGTGCCCACCTACCACGCGCTCACCTTCGGCTGGCTGGTCGGCGGCTTGACGCGCGCGATCACCGGTACCGGCCTGGGCGAACTGATCCGCACCGAGGTCACCGAGCCGCTCGGCATCGACGGCCTGCATCTGGGCAGGCCGCCCGCCGGCGCGCCGATCACCTACGCCCCGCTGGCGGGCACCCAGCTCAGCGCGCTCGGAAAGCCGTTGGGCGCGGCGGTTCTCGGCCGCAGTCACCGGATTCCCGGCGCGCTCGGCGCCGCCACCCGCTGCCTGTTCCTGCCCGGTCTGGAAGCCATTCTGGAGGGCGTCAGCCCACCGATCCTGGACACCGAACTCGGCGCGGGCAACGGGGTGTCCACCGCGCCCGCGCTGGCCGAGCTGTACGGCGTGCTCGCGAACGACGGCATCGCGGCCGACCGCAGCAGGTACCTGAGCCGGCGCACCATGAAGGCGCTGCGCCGCGTCGAGACCTACCAACCCGATCGCGCGCTGTTCTACCTGCCGATGATGTGGCGTCTGGGCTACCACTCCCTGCCGATGCCGGGCGCGCACGCCGGGTTCGGGCACATCGGCCTCGGCGGCTCCTTCGGCTGGGCCGAACCCCGGCTGGGCCTGTCGGTCGGCTTCGTGCACAACCGCCTGTCCGTCGCGCAGCTCAGCTACGACCAGACGGCGGCGTTCTGGTTGCTGCCGCTGATGCTGAACTGCCTGCGCTCTTCCCGGCGCCGGATACCGGCGGCGCAGGCGCCCAAGGCCGCCTGACCGCCGGAGCCGGCTCAGGTCAGGTAGCGGTAGGCCGGTGAATCGGGCTCGAGGCGCTCGCACTGGATCGGGGAGTGGTGCATCCGTTCCAGCAGCGGCGCCAGCCCGTCCGGTGCGCCGAGTTCGATGCCGACCAGCGCCGCGCCCGTCTCCCGGTTGTTGCGCTTGACGTACTCGAACAGCGTGATGTCGTCTTCCGGGCCGAGCACCTCGTTGAGGAAACGGCGCAGCGCGCCGGGCTCCTGCGGGAAGTCCACCAGGAAGTAGTGCTTGAGCCCGCTGTGCACGAGCGAGCGTTCGATGATCTCGCCGTAGCGGGACACGTCGTTGTTGCCGCCGGACACCAGGCAGACCACCGTCGAGCCCGGGTCGACGGTGATCTCGGCCAGCGCCGTCGTGGTGAGCGCGCCCGCGGGCTCGGCGATGATGCCCTCGTTCTGGTACAGGTCGAGCATGGTCGTGCAGATCGCGCCCTCGTCGACCTGCATCATCTGGAAAGCGCCCGCGCCCCTGGGGGATTCGGTGATGGTCAGCAACGGCAGCGAGGCGTGCGAGACCACGCGCCCGCCGAATCCGGACACCGCGGCGTATGGCACGGCGCCCACCCGGCGCACCGCGGCGCCGTCCACGAACGGATCGATCTCCGGCAGCGTGACCGGGCCGCCCGCCACGAGCGCCGCGGTCATCGAGGCCGCGCCCGCGGGCTCCACACCGAGGATGGCGGTGCGCGGGGAGCGCTCGCGCAGGTAGGTGCCGATGCCTGCCAGGCAACCGCCGCCGCCCACGGGCACGATCACCAGGTCGGGCGTGGTGGGCAGTTGCTCCAGGATCTCCGCGGCGATGGTGCCCTGACCGGCCGCGGTGCGCGTGTCGTCGAACGGCGGCACCATGGTCGCGCCGGTGCGCTCCACGTCGGCGGCGGCGGCCGCGGCGGCGGCGTCGTAGGTCTCGCCGACCGCGATGAGCTCGACGAACTCCCCGCCGTGCACCCGGATGCGATCGCGCTTCTGCTTCGGCGTGGTGGTCGGCACGTAGATGCGGCCCTTGATCCCCATCGCCTGGCAGGCGAACGCCACGCCCTGCGCGTGGTTGCCCGCGCTGGCCGCGACCACGCCCGCGGCGCGTTCCTCCTCGGTCAGCTGGACCACGAGGTTGTAGGCGCCGCGCAGCTTGTAGGAGCGGACCGCGCTGAGGTCTTCGCGCTTCAGATAGACGTTCGCCCCGGTCAGCTTGGACAGCCGCTCACTGCGCTGCAGCGGGGTCGGATCAATGACGTCGGCAATTCGCTTGGCGGCAGCATCGATCTCGTCCGCGGTGAGCGCGGGACGGGAAGCGGACAGTGCGTCGAGAACATCAAGCGGATTGGACACCCCGAATATGCTGCCACCCGCCGCGGCGGCGAGCTGCGGCGGGTGGCGGTGACACGCTGGCTACCTGCGTGGAAGCTACCTGGGCGTGAGGACGAAGACCGGGATCTGGCGATCGGTCTTGGTCTGGTAATTGGCGTAATCCGGCCACACCTGGACCGCGCGCTCCCACCACTGCGCCTTCTCCTCGCCGAAGACCTCGCGCGCGGTGTAGTCCTTGTTGACCGGGCCGTCGCGCAGCTCGACGTGCGGCTCGGCCTTGATGTTGTGGTACCAGACGGGGTGCTTCGGCGCGCCGCCCAGCGAGGCGACCACGGCGTACTCCCCGTCGTGCTCCACCCGCATCAGCGGCGTCTTGCGCAGCTTGCCGGTCTTCGCGCCCTTGGTGGTGAGCAGGATGATCGGCACGCCCTGCAGGGTCGCGCCCTCGGTGCCGCCGGAGTTCTCGTACTTCTCGGCCTGCTCACGGGCCCAATCGGAGGTACTCGGTTCGTATTCACCTGTCAGTGGCATATCTGCGGCAACGCCGCGACGAATACATGTGTTCCCGGCGACAAAAAGTTCGCTGGCCCGAACTTCCGATTGCGACTACCCTGAGGAGATGGCGGTCGTTCACTCCTCGGCCCGCGGCACCACGATCGACATCGCGGGTAGCGCGTGGCCGGTATACAAGCTCGACGCACTGGTCGTCGGCCTGGTGACCTGCCTCGTCCTGGCCCTGATCACCGGATCGCTGCAGATCGCGGTCCTCGCCGCGGCAGCGCTCGGCGCGGCGCGGTGGCTGATCGGCATGGCGGTCGCCGGTCTCGGCGGCACGTCGTAGCTCGTCTCGCATTAACGATTCCCCGCCACAGGCGATGATTCGAGTAGTCGAATACGCGGGTTTCGGTGGGATGCCGGCGGGAGGATCAGCGCATGAAACGACTCATCGTGTGTTGCGATGGCACGTGGAAGGCCGAGTCGAGCAGCACGGTTTCGAACATTGTCAAGATCGCGCAGACGATCCGGTTCGACGCGCCGGGTCCGTCGGGGGAGACGATCCAGCAGTGGGTCACCTACGTCTCCGGCCCGGGCGCTCGCGGGTTCCTCAGTGATCGCCTGATGGGCGGCGCCTTCGGACTCGGACTCGAAGCGAACTTGTCGTCCGCCTACTGGCATCTGGCGTTGAACTGGGAGAAGGGCGACGAGATCTACATCTTCGGCTTCAGCCGCGGCGCCTTCACCGCCCGTAGCCTGGCCGGCCTGATCAGCCGTATCGGGATCCTGACCCCCGAGGCGATGATCGATGGCAAGTACCCGGACGCCCTGAGCATCTATCGGCAGCGCCCGCCCGCGCCGACGCCGGAGAACCCCGATCCGGCCGAGCCCGAGCAGTGGCAGGAATTCCGCCGGAAGTATTGCCGGAGAGCGAAGATCGATTTCCTCGGCGTGTTCGACACCGTCGGCGCGCTGGGCGTCCCCGGCATCACCTCCCTGCGGCATCGCTTCCACGACGTCAAGCTCTCCCGGCACGTGCACTGCGCCCGCCAGGCCCTGGCCATCGACGAGCGGCGGCGCAACTTCGAACCGTCCGTGTGGGAGGTGCCGGTCGAACCGACGGTGAAGTACCGGCGCGGCTTCGAGCGGGTCAAGCAGGTGTGGTTCCCCGGCGTGCACAGCGACATCGGCGGCGGCTACGCCGAATGCGGCCTGTCCGATATGACGTTGCAGTGGATGGTCCGAGAGGCGGAGTCGGTCGGGCTGGCCTTCGACCGGGACCGGCTGGCCGCACTGTCGAAGCGCTGCGATCACACCGACGGCGACCACATGCGGCTGCACGATTCCCTGAGCATCGGCTACCGCATCCTGAATGTGGTTCGGACGCTGCGCAATCCGCGCAGTCGCCGGTTCCACTGGGATTCCTGGCGCCGGATGTCCATGCCCACCGATCAGGGCGTGCGGCTGTCGGCCAGCGCCCAGGACGCGCTGGACTATCATCCCGCCAATCTGCGCCGCTGGCGCGAAGAACTGGGCGGCGTGATCCCGGAGGCGACGTTCGAGCAGGTCCGCGGCGTGTTCTCGAAGCAGCTCGAGCATGCTCCCGCGGTGGCCGCCGCGCCCGCGCTGTCAGCGCACGAGCAGCGCGACGGGCAGCCTGGCGAACATCTTCTCCAGCCTGGCCCGCCCCTGGAAGGTGTGGCCGGTCAGCCGGTCGGTCCAGCTGCCCGCGGGTAGGTCCAGGAACGTGTCGCCCCAGCCGGTCTCGGCCAGGCTCACGCTGTGGCGGGTGGCGGCGACGATGACCTCCGGGGCCTCGCCCGCGCGGCCGCGGGCGTAGGACACCACCTTGGGCGCGTGGTCGCCGGTGGCGAACAACGGCCGGTACGTGCCGCCGACGAAGCATTCGGGACGCTCGCGGCGCAACCACAGCGCGTAGGCGACGATCCACATCTTCGCCGCTCCGGTGGTGTCCAGCGCGGGCGTGCCGGTGAGCGATTGGAGCATGCCCGCGCGGGCGGCGAAGTCCACCGGCCTGCGGTTGTCCGGGTCGACGAGGGAGTCCTCCCACAGTTCGCAGCCCTGATAGACATCCGGGATGCCCGGCCCGCACAGCTGCAGGAGCTTCTGCGACAACGCGTCCGACCAGGCGTGCGGGGCCAGCTCGTGCACCAGGTCGCCGAGTTCGGAGCCCACCGGTCCATCGATCACCGCGTCCAGCCAGGCGTGCACCGCCGCCTCGAACTCGCCGTCCGGCTCCTCCCAGGAGGTCTTGGTGTTGGCCTCCCGCATCGCCTTCTCGGCGAACGCGTGCACGCGCTCCCGCAGGCCGGGCACGGACGCGGCCGGTCGCCCGTCCGCGGGCCACACCCCGAACATGTTCTGGAGCAGGAACAACGCCGTCGCCCCGTCCGGCGCCGGGGTGGTCTCCAGCCAGGAGTCGACGTTGCGCGCCCAGGTCTCCGCGGCCTGCGACAGCACGCCGATGCGGGCGCGCACGTCCTCGCCGCGCTTGGTGTCATGCGTGGACAGGGTCGTCAGGGTCGCGGGCCAACGCTGCGCGCGCTGGCTGTTGGACAGGTGGAATTCGTTGAGCGAGTGGCCGAAGCGCGCCGGGTTGCCGCCGACCTCCTGCAACGAGACCAGCCGTGCGGCCTGATAGAACATGGTGTCCTCGACCGCCTTCGCGGTCACCGCGCCGCAGACCTGGCTGAAGCGCATGGCCGCGGCCCCGTCGGCGGCCAGCGCCGCGACCAGCACCGCCAGCGGCGCGGTGAGTTCGCTGTTGCGCTTCTCCACCTCGGCGATCACCGCGCCCGTCATCCCCGACAGCGGCGCGTAGTCGGCCCGGTAGACCGGCATGAACGCCAGCACCTCGATGGTGGCGTTGGTCAGCGCCATGGTGTCGAAGCTCTCGGCGTTCGCGTCCTGCTTGATCGCGGCCACCAGCCGCCGGACCTCCGGCGTCAGGATGGTCTCGGCGACCGCGCGCTTGATCCGATGCTCGGTCTCGCCGATCCAGGCCCGGTCGCTGCCGTGTCCGGCGACCCGGCGCGAGAGTTCGGTGAGCGCGTGTTCGCCGCGCGGATCGATCAGCACGCCGCCGAAGTCGGCAAGCGCCTCGTAGCCGGTGGTGCCGTCGATCGGCAGCGTCGCGTCCAGCGGCTCCCGGTTGGCCAGGATCTTCTCCACCAGCAGCAGCCGGTGCGGGCCGATCAGCCTGCGCAGCCGGGTGAGGTAACCGGAGGGATCGGCCAGACCGTCGGGATGGTCGACCCGCACGCCGTCGATCAGGTCGTGCTCGCACCACGCGGCGAGTTCGCGGTGGGTGAGCTCGAAGACCTCGGGGTTCTCCTGACGGATCGCGGCCAGGCTGCTGACGGCGAAGAACCGCCGGTAGGTGCACAGCCCGGCCTTCCAGCTCACCAGCCGGTAGTGCTGTTTGTCGTGGATGCGCAGGGCGTTGTCACCGTCGGTGCCGGGCGCGATCGGGAAACGCAGATCGTGCAGCGCGAGCATGGGCTCGGCGCCGGAGCGGTCCACGGTCAAGGCGGCCGGGTCGTTCTCGCTCTGCAGCACCGGCAGCGCCAGCCGGCCGCCCGCGCCGTTGCCCGGGCTCCAATCGATGTCGAAATACGACGCGAACCGCGAATCCTGTCCGTTCCGCAGCACGTCCCACCACCAGGCGTTCTGCCGGGGATCGGCGACGCCCACGTGATTGGGCACCAGGTCGACGATCAGTCCCATGCCGCGGCTGCGCACCTCGTCCGCGAGGGCCTTGAGCCCCGTCGGCCCGCCGAGGGCGGCGGAGACCGTGGTCGGGTCGGTGACGTCGTAACCGTGCGTCGAGCCGTGCGCCGCGGTCATGATCGGCGAAAGATACAGGTGCGAAATGCCCAGCTGCTGTAGGTATTCGGCGATGGCACGGGCTTCGGCGAAAGTCAGCGCGTCCGGTCGCAGCTGGAGCCGGTAAGCGCTGCGGACAGTCGTCTGGCGGGCGGGCTTGCGTCGGAGGGACACCGGGTCGGTCACGTGCATCTCGGTGGGATCGGGTGCGTTCATCGGCATTCGGGTCAGGCGGCCTGGCGGAGGACGAGGAGACAACGGGATTCGACGGTGACGGTCGCGCCGCCGGGATACCCGGCCTCGGCCAGGCCGGTCGGCGTCGAACAGTCCAGCGCCACCGACCATTCCGCGCTGTCGTCGGTGCCGGGTAGCACGAAGTCGATAGCCGCGTCGTGGGCGTTGAAACACAACAGGAACGAGTCGTCGGTGATCCGCTCGCCGCGCGGGCCCGGCTCGGGGATCGCATCGCCGTTGAGGTAGACCGCCAGCGACTTGCCGAATCCGCTGTCCCAGTCCGCGCCGGTCATCTCCTCGCCGGAGGGGGTGAGCCAGGCGATGTCGCGGGCATTGTCCGTCGAACGGATCGGGCCGCCAGCGAAGAAGCGGCGGCGCCGGAAGACGGGATGCGCGGTGCGCAGCGCGACCACCGCCCGGGTGAACTCGAGCAGATCGGCGTTCTTCTCCCGCAGCGACCAGTCCATCCAGGCCAGCGGCGAGTCCTGGCAGTAGACGTTGTTGTTGCCGTGCTGCGTGCGGCCCATCTCGTCGCCGTGCGCGAGCATCGGCACACCCTGGCTGAGCATCAGCGTGGCCAGCAGGTTGCGGCTCTGCCGGTCGCGCAGGGCGAGGACGTCGGGGTCGTCGGTCGGACCTTCGACACCGCAGTTCCAGGAGCGGTTCCAGCTCTCGCCGTCGCGGTTGTCCTCGCCGTTGGCCTCGTTGTGCTTCTCGTTGTAGGACACCAGGTCCCGCAGCGTGAACCCGTCGTGCGCGGTGACGAAGTTGATGCTCGCGCTCGGCCTGCGGCCGGTGGCCTCGTACAGGTCCGACGAGCCGGTGAGCCGGGAGGCGAACTCGCCAAGCGCCGCCGGTTCGCCGCGCCAGTAGTCGCGCACCGTGTCGCGGTACTTGCCGTTCCACTCCGTCCACAGGCTGGGAAAATTGCCCACCTGGTAGCCGCCCTCGCCGACGTCCCACGGCTCGGCGATGAGCTTGACCTGGCTCACCACCGGATCCTGCTGCACCAGGTCGAAGAACGTCGACAGCCGGTCCACGTCGTGCAGCTCCCGCGCCAGCGTCGCGGCCAGATCGAAGCGGAAGCCGTCGACGTGCATCTCCAGGATCCAGTAGCGCAGCGAGTCCATGATCAGCTGCAAGGTGTGCGGGTGGCGCACGTTGAGACTGTTTCCGGTGCCCGTGTAATCCATGTAGTGCGACGGGTCGTCGTCGACCAAGCGGTAGTAGGCGGCGTTGTCGATGCCGCGGAAGCCGATCGTGGGGCCGCGGTGGTTGCCCTCGGCGGTGTGGTTGTAGACCACGTCGAGGATCACCTCGATGCCCTCGGCGTGCAGCGCGCGCACCATCGCCTTGAACTCGGTGACCGCCGACCCGGCCCGATCCATCGTCGCGTACTCGTTGTGCGGCGCGAGGTAGCCGAAGCTGTTGTAGCCCCAGTAGTTTCGCAGTCCCTGGTCGAGCAGCACCCGGTCGTGCAGGAACTGGTGCACCGGCATCAGTTCGATCGCGGTGACCCCCAACCCTTTCAGATGGTCGACGATCGCCGGGTGCGCGATGCCGGAGTAGGTGCCGCGCAATTCCTCCGGCACCTCGGGATGCGTCATCGTCATGCCCTTGACGTGTGCCTCGTAGATCACCGTCTCGTGGTAGGGCCGGTTGGGCGCGCGGTCGGCGCCCCAGTCGAAGTACGGGTTGATCACCACGCCGGTCATGGTGTGGCCGAGCGAGTCGAGCCCGTGGGTGTAGAGCGAGGGGTGATCGTCGAAGTCGCCGTCGAAAGCCTTGCCGTACGGGTCGAGCAGCAACTTGCTCGGGTCGCAGCGCAACCCGCGGTCGGGGTCGTACGGGCCGTGCACGCGGAATCCGTAGCGCTGACCGGGATCGATCCCGGGCAGGTAGGCATGCCAGACGTAGCCGTCGACCTCGTCGAGCGCGATCCTGGTCTCGGCGTCGTCCCCGTCGATCAGGCAGAGTTCGACCGCGTCGGCAACCTCCGAGAACACCGAGAAATTGGTGCCGGCGCCGTCGTAGGTGGCCCCGAGGGGATAGGCGGTGCCGGGCCAGACACCCAGAGGTGCCGCGTCACCGGGCGCTGCGTCGGGCTGAGCCATGGCAACGACAGTAGCGCCAGCCGGGCATTCCGTTGTGCCTGTGGTTGTGGCCGAGGGGATCGAGCGAGGTCGGAGGCGTTTTCTGGGCTATCGGCGAGGTATGCGAGGACCGGGGACGGCCGGTTGTGGCACCGCCGGACGGTCTCGCGGCACAGCGCGGGCGAACGACTCTCGCCGTGTCGGCCTTCCCTCTGGCAAGTGGTGGCGGTGCTGCGCGTCACGGAAGCGCACGCGACCCGCGCATCGTGCGGCGCCCGACCGGGTGCGCGGCTCACTCCGCGGGTGTGAGCGACCGCCGCCAGGTCTGGCCGACGAGATCGCGGCCCCAGCTGTGGTGCGGCTGCTGGTCGACGAGCTCGAATCCCGCGCGCTGGTAGACGCGCCGCGCGGCGGTGAGCACGTCGTTGGTCCACAGCACGATTTCCCGATAGCCCGCCGCCGTGGCGAAGCGCAAGCATTCGTCCACCAGCGCCGAACCGACGCCGAGGCCGCGGGCGGTCGGCTCGACCAGCAGCAACCGCAGCCGCGCGGTGGTGTCGTCCTCGCGAACGCAGAAGACGCTGCCCACCGGGCGGCCGTCGGCTTCGGCGATCCAGGCGCGCTCGCGCCGCTCGTCGCGGGTAGCGAGGTAGTCGGCCACGATGCGCACGATCAGTTCCTCGTAGGTCGCGTCCCAGCCGTATTCGTTCGCGTAGAGCTCCGCGTGACGCTGGATCACCCAGCCGTAGTCGCCGGAGCGCGGGGCGCGCAGCGTGAACGACGGCGCGTCGGCGGGCGGGTCCAGGATCTGCTGGATGGTCCGCATGGCGGTGATCAGTCGGTCCCGGGACGCCGGGTGCTGCGCGTCGAGCAGCGCGCCCACTTCGTCGCTGGAGCGTCGATCGAGCGTCGCGAAGACCTCCCTGCCCCGGTCGGTCAGCCGGACCTCCTGGCGGCGGCCGTCGCTGCCCGAGCGGTTGCGCCGCACCAAGCCGGACTGTTCGAACCGGGCCAGGATGCGGCTGAGGTAGCCCGCGTCGAGGTCGAGGGCCTGCCGCAGCGCGACCACTTCGGTGGCGTCGGACGCGGCCAGTTCGAACAGGATCCGCGCCTCGGTGAGCGAGTAGCGGCTGTCGTGCAGTCCCTCCCGCAGCACCCCGATCACGCGGGTGTAGTGGCGGTTGAATTCGCGGACGGCGGCGATGTCGGCGGGGGCGGCAGCGGTCACGACGGCTCCAATCTTTGACTTCGTCAAAGAATATTCCGCGACGGCCCTACCGGGTGCGGAAACGGCCGAACTCCGCCCACCCTTGCGGACCCGCGCAGCTCGGATGCTAACTTGAACGGCGTTCAAGCCGCCCCGGGCGATCGGGGCCGTGACACGAGGATTCCTGTGGCACTGACCCCTGACGAGATCATCGCCCTCGACGCCGAGCACGTCTGGCATCCGTACGGCGGTTTTCCCGCGACGACCGAACCGCTGGTGGTGGCCGCCGCCGCGGGGACCAGGCTGACCCTGGCCGACGGGCGCGAACTGGTCGACGGCATGAGTTCCTGGTGGGCCGCCATCCACGGTTACCGGCACCCGGTGCTCGACGCCGCGCTGGTCGAGCAGTCGCGGCGGATGAGTCACGTGATGTTCGGCGGGCTCACCCACGAGCCCGCGGCCCGGCTGGCCGAATTGCTGGTCGAATCGACGCCGTCCGGGCTGGACAAGGTGTTCCTGTGCGACTCCGGCTCGGTGTCGGTCGAGGTCGCCGTGAAGATGTGCCTGCAGTACTGGCGTTCGCTGGGCAAGCCGGAGAAACGGCGCCTGCTCACCTGGCGCGGCGGATACCACGGCGACACCTTCACCCCGATGAGCGTGTGCGACCCGGAGGGCGGCATGCATTCGCTGTGGACCGACGTCCTGGCGAACCAGCTGTTCGCGCCGGTGCCGCCGAGCGAGTACCACCCGGAGTACGTGACGGAACTGGAGCGCATGCTCGCGGCGCACGCGGGCGAACTCGCGGCGGTCATCGTGGAGCCGGTCGTCCAAGGGGCGGGCGGGATGCGCTGGCACCATCCCGGCTATCTCACCGATCTGCGCAGGCTGTGCGACGAACACGGCGTGTTGCTGGTCTTCGACGAGATCGCGACCGGATTCGGCCGCACCGGAACGCTTTTCGCGGCCGAGTCGGCCGGGGTGAGCCCGGATGTGATGTGCGTGGGCAAGGCGCTGACCGGCGGCTACCTCACCCTCGCCGCCGCGCTGTGCACCACGCGGATCGCCGAGACGATCAGCGCGGCGCACGGCGGGCTCATGCACGGACCCACGTTCATGGGCAATCCGCTGGCCTGCGCGGTCGCCGTCGCGTCGATCGAGTTGCTGCGCTCGCGCGACTGGCGCGGTGAGGTGGCTCGGATCGAGGCGGAGCTGGCGGCGGGCCTGGCCCCGGTGCGCGAGCTGCCCGGTGTGGTCGAGGCGCGCGTGCTCGGCGCGATCGGGGTGATCGAGCTGGACCGCCCGGTCGACATGCGCGCCGCGACCGACGCCGCGGTGGCGGCCGGGGTATGGCTGCGTCCGTTCCGCAATCTCGTCTACACCATGCCGCCGTTCATCAGCACCTCCGGCGACATCGCCACGATCGCCGCCGGAATGCGCGCCGCGGTCGCCGCGCAGAACGATCGGTGACCGCTCAGGCGATCCACGGCGGGACGATGGTGCCGTCACCGTCCGGCGTGCCCGCCCGTGCCCCCGCCGGCGCGGTGACGACGGCGGTGAAGCCGTCGGCGGTGCGCACCTGCCGCAGCGCGTTCGGCGGGAGGATCACCGTATCGCCCTCGGCCGCGGTCAGTTCGGTGCCGTCGAGCGCGACGTCGAGCCGTCCGGCGATGACGGTCCAGATCTGCTCGGCGTCGATGAAGTGCAGCGGTCCCGCGGTGTCCGCGGGCACCTCGACCCGCCACAGCGCGAGTCCGGAGCCGCCCTGGGTGGGGGAGGCGAGCGTGGTCATGACGCCGCTCGCGGTTTCGGTGCGGCGGGTGTCGGAGTGTCGGATGACGGTCATCGGGCTACCACCTCTAAGATAGACAACATGGTTGTCCATATAGTCAACGAGGTTGTCCATCATGTCAAGTGACGCGGGTGGCTACGAGTTGCCGCTGCGCATGCTGCTCGCCTTCCGGGCCGTGATCGACGAGGTGCACGCGGATCTGGCCGGGCACGGACACCCCGAGTTGCGGCCGATGCACGGCTTCGTCTTCCAGGCGATCGGCCGTGCGGGTGGCCCCTACGGCTGCACGGCCGCCGACCTCGGCCGCGCGCTCGGCGTCTCGAAACAGGCCGCGGGCAAGCACATCGAGGCGCTGGAGCGGTCGGGCTACCTGCGGCGCGGGCACGACCCGTCCGACGCGCGGCGCAAGGTCTACACACTCACCGAACGCGCCGAGGACGTGCTGATCCGATCGGCGCGCACGTTCGATCGGATCCACGATCGCTGGGCGGGTCTGCTCGGCGCGGACCGGCTGGCCGAGTTGGAGCGCGATCTGCGCTTGCTGGCGCCCGGCGAGGTGTTCCGGCTGGATACGCCGAACTGGTTCACCGGTCCGTGAGCCGGTCGGAGCAGCCGTCGGCGAGCTCGGGACGATCGCTGTCGGACAACACCTCCCACACCCGGAAGATGCAGTGGTAGTCGTCCGACCAGCCGCGCACCATCAGCAGGTAGGTGTCGCCGTCACGGAGTACGACGCGACGACCGCGCAATTTGGGATGCTCCGGGGTGTAGGTGGGCAGCACGCCGGCCAGCTTCGCCAGTGCCTGGGCGCGCGTGCCGACCACTTCCGTGAGAATTCGGGGTGACCAGCGCTTGTGATCGCCCGAGCCCGTTGTTTCCTCGACGACTATCGCCCACCGCGGCATCCGGCCGTGTACCTCCCCGGTGCAGCTTGTCACCGCGGGCCGGTGACACCACCAACGATGGGCTCAACGGTACCAGCGGACCTGTGGGCGGGTGCCCTGAACGGTGTTCAAGTATGCTGCCCAGCTGTGACTACCGATCCGTTGAGCTGGTTGGACGAACGCGCTTCCGCTCGGGTGGCCGCGGGACTTCGCCGTGAACTGCGCCCCCGCGCCCCGCAAGCGCCGTCGATCGATCTCGCTTCCAACGACTATCTCGGCCTCGTCCGCCACCCCGAGGTGATCGAGGGCGCGGTCGAGGCGGTGCGGCGCTGGGGTGCGGGGTCGACCGGGTCTCGGCTGGTCACCGGCACCACCACCGAGCACGAAATGCTGGAGACCGAGCTGGCCGAATTCGTAGGCGCCGAAGCGGGACTCGTGTTCGCCTCCGGATACGCGGCCAACCTCGGCGCGGTGACCGCGCTGGCCGGCCGCGGATCGCTGGTGGTCTCCGACGCGGGCAGTCACGCGTCGCTGGTGGACGCGTGCAGGCTCTCCCGCGCCAGGGTGGAGATCGCGCCGCATCGCGACGTCGCGGCGGTGGGCCGGCTGCTGTCGGCGCGGACCGAGGAACGCGCTCTGGTGCTCACGGATTCGGTGTTCAGCGCCGATGGCGATCTCGCTCCGCTGACCGAACTGCACCGGGTGACCAGGGCCAACGGGGCGGTGCTCGTGGTGGACGAGGCGCACGGCATCGGTGTGCGCGGCGCGGGCGGGCGCGGGCTGGTGCACGAGTCGGGCCTGGCCGGGGCGCCGGACCTGGTGCTCACCGCGACGCTGTCGAAGTCCCTTGCCGCGCAGGGCGGTGTGGTGCTGGGCAGTGCGCGGGTGCGCGCCCACCTGATCGACGCCGCGCGCACGTTCATCTTCGACACCGGTCTCGCGCCTGCCGCCGTCGGCGCCGCGCGGGCCGCGCTGCGCGTGCTGCGCGAGCGACCGGAGCTGGCCGAGCGGGTGCTGGCCCGCGCCGCGGACATCGCCCGGATCGCCGGTGTGCCCGCGCCGCCTTCGGCGGTGGTGTCGGTGGTGCTCGGTCCGGCGCAGGTGGCCTTCGACGCCGCCCAGGCCTGCCGGGCGCGTGGTCTGGACGTGGGCTGCTTCCGCCCGCCGACGGTCCCGGAGGGCACGTCGCGGCTGCGCTTGACCGCGCGGGCGAATCTCACCGCGGCCGAACTCGATGCCATCGCGACGGTGCTCGGCGAAGTGCTGGCGCAGGCGCGGGAGGCGGT
>NZ_BAFR01000066.1 GCF_000308435.1 Nocardia araoensis NBRC 100135
GGGGTCGACGAGGGTGGAGGTGTCGCCGAGTTGGCGTCCTTCGGCGACGTCGCGTAGGAGGCGGCGCATGATTTTGCCGCTGCGGGTTTTGGGGAGTTCGGGGACGATGTGGATTTCGCGGGGTTTGGCGATGGGGCTGATCTCGCGGGCGACTTCGGCTTTGAGGTCGTCGATGAGGGTGGGTGCGGGGTCTTGGGCGTCGGATGTGAGGATGACGAAGGCGACGATGCCTTGGCCGGTGGTGGGGTCGGTGGCGCCGACGACGGCGGCTTCGGCGACGGTGTGGTGTCCGACGAGGGCGGATTCGACTTCGGCGGTGGAGATTCGGTGGCCGGAGACGTTCATGACGTCGTCGACGCGGCCGAGGACCCACAGGTCGCCGTCGGTGTCGAGTTTGGCGCCGTCGCCGGCGAAGTACCAGCCTTGGTCGGCGAAGCGTTCCCAGTAGGTGGCTTTGTAGCGTTCGGTGTCGCCCCAGATGCCGCGCAGCATCGACGGCCACGGCTGATC
>NZ_BAFR01000065.1 GCF_000308435.1 Nocardia araoensis NBRC 100135
CGGCTCGGGCGAGCGCCCGCCGAGGCCGGGCGCCGCGGCCGTCCGATCGCGGACCGTCGGCGCTGCCGTCGGGCAGGCGGGGGCGTGCCGAACCGCCGCGCCGCCGCTCGCCGGAGAGCCGCGGCACCAGCTCGGCGCGTGCCACCAGGGCTTGGGAACCCAGCTATCCGGTCAATCACGCAAGAGAACGGGGAAGATCCAGGTGATCTCGGTAATCGTCGCGGGCGGCGGCACGGCGGGCCACATCGAACCGGCACTCGCGGTGGCCGACGCGTTGCGGGGGCTCGACGATTCGATCCGGGTGACGGCGCTGGGCACCGAACGCGGCCTGGAGACCCGCCTGGTTCCCGAGCGCGGCTATCCGCTCGAGCTCATCCCGCCCGTGCCTCTGCCACGCAAGCCCACCGCCGATCTGCTGCGGTTGCCCGGTCGAGTGCGCGCCTCGGTGGCGGCCACCCGCGCGGTCATCGACGCGGTCGAGGCCGACGTGATCATCGGTTTCGGCGGATACGTGGCGCTGCCGGCGTATCTCGCCGCGGGCGCGGGCGTGCTGCGCCGCAGGCGCCGGGTGCCGGTGGTGGTGCACGAGGCGAACGCCAAGGCCGGTATCGCGAACAAGGTCGGCGCCCGCCGCGCCGCACGGGTGCTCGCCGCGGTCCCGGACTCGGGCCTGGCGAACGCGCGGGTGGTCGGCATTCCGGTGCGCGCATCGATCACCGGACTGGACCGCGCCGCACTGCGGGCCGAAGCGCGGGCGCACTTCGGCCTTCCGCCCGACGGACCGGTGCTGCTGGTCTTCGGCGGATCGCAAGGCGCGCGGACACTGAACGAGGCGGTGTCGGGCGCCGCGCCCCAGCTGTCCGCCGCGGGCATCTCGGTGCTGCACGCGCACGGCCCCAAGAACACCCTCGAGGTCGACGACTCCGCCGCGGACGGCGCTCGCTACGTCGCGGTGCCGTATCTGTCCCGGATGGACCTCGCCTACGCCGCGGCCGACGCGGTGGTCTGCCGATCGGGCGCGATGACCGTCGCGGAGGTCTCCGCGGTCGGGCTGCCCGCCTTCTACGTGCCGCTGCCGCACGGCAACGGGGAACAGGAGCTCAACGCTCGGCCCGTGGTGCGCCAGGGCGGTGGCAGAATTGTCCCCGATTCCGAGTTGACGCCGAAGTACGTGATCGATGAGGTGATTCCGCTGCTCATGGACTCCGCACGGCTGATCGAGATGGGCCGGGCCGCCGCAGGCGCCGGGCACCGCGACGCCGCCGACGAGGTGGCGCGGATCGCGCTGGAGGTGGCACGCCGATGAGCGACACGACCGCGGACCGGGTGGTCCCGGACACCGAACGCACCGCGCTTCCCCCGGAATTGGAGCGCGTGCACATGGTCGGCATCGGCGGAGCCGGGATGTCCGGCATCGCCCGGATCCTGCTCGCCCGCGGCGGCGCGGTGTCGGGGTCGGATGCCAAGGAGAGCCGGGGCGTGCTGGCGCTGCGCGCTCGCGGTGCGCAGGTGCGGATCGGGCACGACGCCACCGCATTGGACCTGCTACCCGGCGGTCCGACCGCGGTGGTCACCACGTACGCCGCCATTCCGAAGACCAATCCGGAACTGGTCGAGGCCAACCGGCGCGACATCCCGGTGCTGCTGCGCCCCACGGTGCTGGCCTCGCTGATGCGGGGCCATCGCACACTGCTGGTCTCCGGTACGCACGGCAAGACCTCCACCACCTCGATGCTGATCGTGTCGTTGCAGCACTGCGGGTTCGATCCCTCGTTCGCGGTGGGCGGCGAGCTGAACGAGGCGGGCACCAACGCCCACCACGGCACCGGCGACATCTTCGTCGCGGAAGCCGACGAGAGCGACGGTTCGCTGCTGCAATACGACCCGGACGTCGCGGTCGTCACCAACATCGAGTCCGATCACCTGGATTTCTTCGGCTCCGACGAGGCCTACGTGCAGGTATTCGACGACTTCGCCGACCGGCTCGCCGCAGGCGGCCTGCTGGTGGTGTGCCTGGACGATCCCGGCTCGCTGGCGTTGGCCCAGCGGGTCGGCGCGCGCTTGGCCGAGCGGAACGTCCAGGTCCTCGGCTACGGCTCCGGCGACCTCGCGGACGCGCCGGTCCCGGTGGGCGCCCGGCTGCACAGCTGGGAGCCGCGGGATGTCGGCGGCATCGCGCAGTTCCAGCTCACCGACGAGGCCGCACCGCGCACGCTGCGACTGTCGGTGCCGGGCAGGCACATGGCGCTCAACGCGCTCGGAGCCCTGCTCGCCGCCAGGGCCACCGGCGCGGACGTGGGCGAGATCATCCAGGGCCTGGAAGGGTTCGGCGGTGTGCACCGCCGGTTCCAGTTCGCCGGGCGGGAGAACGGCGTGCGGGTGTTCGACGACTACGCCCACCACCCGACCGAGGTGCGCGCCGTGCTCGGCGCCGCCGCCGAACTGGTCCAGCAGGAGGCCCGCGACGGCGCCCGGTCCAGGCAGGGCCGGGTCATCGTGGTGTTCCAGCCGCATCTCTACAGCAGGACCGCGACGTTCGCCCAGGACTTCGGCGCCGCGTTGAGCCTGGCCGACGAGGTCGTCGTGCTCGATGTCTACGGCGCGCGGGAGAAGCCGCTGCCGGGCGTGAACGGAGCGCTGGTCGCGCAGTCGGTGACGAAGCCGGTGCACTACCAGCCGGACATGTCCCGGGTCGGGCGCCAGGTCGCGGGGCTGGCGTTGCCGGGCGACGTGGTGATCACCATGGGCGCGGGCGACGTGACGATGCTGGGCAGTCAGATTCTCGACGGATTACGGGCGCGTCCCCAGCACGGACGGTGACCCGGCGTGCGCGGGGTCGGGTCGGCGCGCGCGGCCGGGCGCCGCGCGGGTGATCGGTTCGGCGAGCTCGACTGGCGCCGAATTCGCCTGTGGGGATTGCTGAGCGTGTGCGTCCTTGCGGTGCTCGGTGCGCTCGCCTGGTTCACGCCGGTGCTCTCGGCGCGCACCGTGCGCATCGAGGGGACGGTCACGGTCTCCGAACAACAGGTGCGTGATGTGCTCGAAATTCCTTCCGGCCGCTCGATCTTCCGGATCGACACCAATGCCGTGGCCCGGCGGGTGGCGAGCATTCCGAAAGTCCGCACGGCACGGGTGCAACGGGTATTTCCCTCCACGGTTCGGGTGACGGTCGTCGAGCGCGTCGCGGTGTTGTTCTACGACAGCCAGGAAGGCGCGCATCTGCTCGACGCCGACGGCGTGGAATTCGCGGTCGAGCCCGCGCCGATCGGCGTGCCGAAGTTGATCACCGATCATCCCGGCGGCGCCGATCCGGTGACCAGGGCGGCGGTCTCGGTGATCGCCATCGTGCCGCCTGCGCTGGCGGTTCAGGTGAGCGAGGTTGCGGCGCGGTCCATTTCGGATATTTCGCTGAATCTGAAGGACGGCCGCACGGTACTCTGGGGCGGGAGCGACGACGCCGAGCGAAAGGCGGCGGTCGTGTTGCCGTTGTTGACGCGCCCCGGAACGGTGTTCGATGTGTCGAGTCCCAATCTGGTCACGGTAAAGTGATCCACACCCATTGCGCCCAGGTAATTTTCGGCGGTCCGGGAGAGTTTCCGGCGCCGAGAAGGGAGCCGGGGGGCAACCGTTCACCATACGACGTGTGGAGCGGCGAGACGAGCGGGATCACGCAAGATTCTGGCTCTCGTTTCGGCGCGCCTGCGCGCGTATCGCGTCGGCTGCGAATAGCGTTCCGCACCAGTCGGATACTTGACATAACGCTAACCCTATGGTTGAGCTTTAGGGTTTGCCCGAGCCGCGGTTCGCTCCTCGTAGCGATCCGGCCCCCGGAACGGGCCGAAAAGGCGGCGTGCCGAGCATCCGGAAACGACAGGCTTTAGATCGAAGGAAGGCGAGAGCCCATGACGCCCCCGCACAACTACCTTGCGGTGATCAAGGTCGTCGGTATCGGCGGCGGCGGTGTGAATGCCGTCAACCGGATGATCGAGCAGGGACTCAAAGGTGTCGAGTTCATCGCGGTCAACACCGACGCCCAGGCGTTGCTGATGAGCGATGCCGACGTCAAGCTCGACGTCGGCCGTGAACTGACCCGAGGTCTCGGAGCAGGCGCCGACCCCGAGGTCGGCCGCAAGGCCGCCGAGGACCACAAGGACGAGATCGAAGAGGTGCTCAAGGGCGCCGACATGGTCTTCGTGACGGCTGGTGAGGGCGGCGGCACCGGTACCGGCGGCGCCCCGGTCGTCGCGCAGATCGCGCGCAAGCTCGGCGCGCTCACCATCGGCGTGGTCACCCGCCCGTTCTCCTTCGAGGGCAAGCGGCGCGGGAATCAGGCCGAGGTCGGGATCAATCTGCTGCGCGAGTCGTGCGACACGCTGATCGTCATCCCGAACGACCGGCTGCTGCAGCTCGGCGACGCGGCGGTGAGCCTGATGGACGCGTTCCGCTCCGCCGACGAGGTGCTGCTCAACGGTGTGCAGGGCATCACCGACCTGATCACCACCCCCGGTCTGATCAACGTCGACTTCGCCGACGTCAAGAGCGTGATGTCCGGCGCGGGCAGCGCGCTGATGGGCATCGGTTCGGCGCGCGGCGAGGGCCGCTCGGTGAAAGCGGCCGAGTCGGCGATCAATTCGCCCCTGCTGGAAGCCTCCATGGACGGCGCGCACGGCGTGCTGCTGTCGATCGCGGGCGGGTCCGATCTCGGGCTGTTCGAGATCAACGAGGCGGCCTCGCTGGTGCAGGAGGCCGCGCACATCGAGGCCAACATCATCTTCGGCACCGTGATCGACGACTCGCTCGGCGACGAGGTACGGGTCACCGTGATCGCGGCGGGCTTCGACGGCGGCGGCCCGGCCCGGCGCACCTTCGAGACTTCGGGCCGCAGCACCATCGGCACGGCGCGTTCGGGCGAGATCGGGCAGAGCCGAACCAGCGAGATCGCCGCGCGCGGCAGCGACAGCACGCCGAGCACATCCGTCACGGGTGCGGCGGGTCGCGGCACGTTGCCGAGCTACCGGGACACCGAGCGGGCGCGCACCCTGGGCGAGCCGTCCGTGACGAGCGGCACGCGGCCGCACATCACGCCGCCGGATGCCGACGACGATGACGACGACGTGGATGTGCCGTCGTTCATGCGGCGGGGCTGAACGTACCTCCGCCTTCGCTCCGGCCATGCGCGGCTGAAGACGGGCTGCGTCCGGCAGCACCCATCAGGCACTGGAATCCGGTTCCGGCGCAGGCCGGGACCGAGCTGGAAAGAGCGATCCCGGCCCGCGCCGGGACGCGGCGAAGGGACTCGCCGAAGCGGTGTCCCGAAGTACCACTGTGGACAGGATTTCGGGGGACGCCGGCGCGGGGGCCGGCCGGGCGGGACCGGGCGCCGAGGCGCCCGATGCGACGCAACTGATCTCGCCCCGGGCGAAGATTCGCTTTCTACCTGGGCATTTCGACGCCCTTCACCGAGCGCAACTACGCTCGTCGCCATGACTATCGCGCCGACCATCACTGTCCGACGGGTCACCACGACCAGGTCCGGAGGCTTCTCGGCGCCACCCTATGATTCGTTCAATCTGGGCGACCACGTCGGTGACGATCCGGCGGCCGTGCGGCGTAACCGCGACCGGCTGGCCGAGGGCATCGGCCTGCCGCCGCAGCGCCTGGTCTGGATGGAACAGATCCACGGCCGCAACGTCGAGATCGTCGACGGCCCGCGTGCCGAACCGGTTCCCGCCACCGACGCGCTCGTGACCACCGTGCCGGAACTCGCGCTGGTCGTGCTCACCGCCGACTGCGTGCCCGTCCTGCTGTCCGACGACGAGGCGGGTGTGATCGCCGCGGTGCACGCGGGGCGGATCGGCGCCCGCATCGGCATCGTGCCGCGTGTACTCGAGGCGATGGTTTCGGTCGGCGCGCGCCTGGACCGGGTCGGCGCGTTGCTCGGGCCCGCCGCCTCCGGCCGTCGGTACGAGGTGCCCGCCGCGATGCGCGCCGACGTCGAAGCGCACCTGCCCGGCAGCGCGACCACCACGGTCCGCGGCACCCCCGGCCTGGATCTGCGCGCGGGCATCTCCCGGCAGCTCACCGAGGCGGGCGTCGGCGCGATCGCGGTCGACCCGCGCTGCACCATCGAGGACCACACCCTGTTCAGCCATCGCCGTGGCGCGCCCACCGGCCGGATCGGCGGGGTGATCTGGATGGAGGCCGCCGCGTGAGCGCGCGAACCGCCGCACCCGCGGTCGAGGCGCCGTACGCGGGGGAGGCGCGCGTATGAGCGCCGAAGCGGAGACCGTGGCGGACGCCGCACTCACTGCCAGGACCGCCGAGCTGTCGGACAACCTGGCCGGTCTGCTCGCCCGCATCGACGCGGCGTGCCGCGCGGCGGGCCGGGCGCCGGATTCGGTGCGGCTGCTGCCGGTGACGAAATTCTTCCCCGCCTCGGACGTGGCGATCCTGCACCGGCTCGGGCGGCGCGAGTTCGGGGAGTCGCGGGAGCAGGAGGCGGCCGCCAAGGTGGCGGCGCTGCGTGAGGAAGACCTCTCCGGCATCCGCTGGCACATGATCGGGCGGCTGCAGCGGAACAAAGCGCGCAGTGTGGCCCGCTGGGCGCACACCGTCCACTCGGTCGACAGCGAACGTCTGGCAACCGCTCTTGACGCGGGTGCGGTCGCCGCGCTGGAGGCGGGCGAACGCGCCGAACCGCTTCGGGTGTTGCTCCAGGTGAGCCTGGACGACGACCCCGCGCGCGGGGGCGTCGCGGCCGGAGATCTTCCCGCCCTTGCGCAACGGATTGCGGACGCTCCCGGATTACGTTTGTCGGGTCTGATGGCCATTCCGCCCTTGGGTTCGGAGTCCGATGCCGCATTTGCGCGACTTGCGATGTTGCACACGTTGTTGATCGCCGATCATCCGGACGCGACAGAGCTTTCCGCGGGAATGTCGGGGGATCTGGAATCCGCGATCGAACACGGTTCGACGGTTGTGCGTGTCGGTACCGCTCTGATGGGTATGCGACCGATAACCTCGGGCTAGCAAAGAAACCTCATCAGTCACATTCGACACATATGCTGGGATCTGACGAGGGCTGAGCAAGACTTCAACACCCGGCCGCCACCGGGGCCGAAGGAAGGTCGACCAATGAGCACGCTGCACAAGTTCAAGGCGTACTTCGGCATGGTTCCGCTCGAGGATTACGAAGACGACTACGTCGACGATCGCGCTCCCCGAGGGGTGGACGAGCGCGGCGCTCGCAGGCCCCGGCCCCGTGACTACTCCGACCGCGACGGCTACGTCGATCGCTACGCCGACGACCGCTACGGCGCAAGCCGTTTCGACGACGTCGACTACCCCGAGCCCGCCTACAAGTCGCCCTACAAGGCGGGTTACTCGGTGTCGCGGCGCGACGACTACGCCGACGAGCCCTACGGCGACGACCGCTACGACGCGCCCCGGCGTCCCACCCGGATCGACTCGGCGCCGTCGGGCCGGTTCCGCGCGGGCGGGAGCGCGCCTCCACTGCGCGGCACGACCCGTGGCGCGCTCGCCGTCGACCCCGACGCCGAGGAGCGCAGGTTGGAGGAGCGCGTGCGTCCCGAGCCCGCCCCGGTGCGGCGGCCCGGGATCTTCGAGGACGGAGGCCCCTTGTCCAAGATCACGACGCTGCGCCCGCGCGACTACAGCGAGGCTCGGATCATCGGCGAGCGCTTCCGCGAGGGCAATCCGGTGATCATGGATCTGGTCGATCTGAGCAATGCCGACGCCAAGCGACTGGTCGACTTCGCCGCGGGCCTTGCCTTCGCGCTGCGCGGGTCGTTCGACAAGGTGGCGACAAAAGTGTTCCTGCTCTCACCGGCCGATGTCGACGTATCAGCGGAAGAACGCAGACGCATCGCGGAAACCGGCTTCTACAACCAGAAATAAGCTCGTGATCTGGGGGGTGAAGCGGACCGGGCGCAGGTTGTGCGGCGCGGTCATTTTGCGCGAAGCGATTTTTACGGCAGAGTGAAGTCGTGGCCTTGTTCGCGGTGCTGTACTTCGTACTGTTCATCTTCTGGCTGTTGCTGATCAGCCGGGTGATCGTCGAGTTCATCCGTAGCTTTGCCCGAGACTGGCGTCCTACCGGTGTCGTGGTCGTCGTCCTGGAGGTGATCTTCACGATCACCGACCCTCCGGTGAAACTGCTCAGGCGCTTGATACCTCCGGTGTCACTGGGCGGAATTCGCCTGGATCTGTCGATAATGGTCCTGCTTTTCATCGTCTTCATCCTGATGTCGATCGTGGGCAGGCTCGGGCAGCCGGTAGCTCCGGTGTGACAGAATGGGCCGTGAAGACAGCTTGCTAGATCTGCTAGATCTCCAAAAGACGCGTGAAGGGATCCTTCCATGCCGCTGACCCCAGCCGATGTGCACAACGTCGCGTTCAGCAAACCGCCGATCGGGAAGCGCGGCTACAACGAGGATGAAGTCGACGCGTTCCTGGATCTGGTGGAGCAGGAGCTCTCGCGTCTGATCGAGGAGAACGCCGATCTACGCCAGCGGGTCGCCGAGCTCGACGCGGAATTGGCCGACGCCAAGAAGAACCGCGGGCCGGCCGGGGTGAACGCCCCGAAACCGCCGATTCCGCAGGCCCCGCCGCCGCAGCCGGAACCGATCAAGCCCCCGGTTCCCGTCGCGCCGCCCGCTCCGATGCCCGCCGCCCCGGTGGCCAAGGACGCTCCGGGCGCGGACGCGAACCTGCAGGCCGCCAAGGTGCTCAGCCTCGCCCAGGAGATGGCGGATCGGCTGACCAGCGACGCCAAGGCCGAGGCGGAGAGCTTGCTGTCGAATGCCCGGGCGAATTCCGAGCGACTGGTCGGGGACGCCAGGACGCGGTCGGAGGCCATGATCGCCGACGCCCGCCAGAAGTCGGACGCGATGCTGTCGGATGCGCAGACACGTTCGGACAGCCAGCTTCGCCAGGCCAAGGAGAAGGCCGACGCGCTGCAGGCGGACGCCGAGCGCAAGCACACCGAGATCATGGCGACCATCACGCAGCAGCGCAGCGTGCTGGAGAGCCGGATCGAGCAGCTCAAGACGTTCGAGCGGGAGTACCGGGTGCGGTTGAAGTCGTATCTGGAGTCGCAGCTCGAGGAGCTGGAGAACCGTGGCTCGGCCGTGCCGGTCGACGGCGGCGACGCTTTCGTGGATGCCAACACGGCGAACAACCTCGCGCCGGCATCGTTCGCCAAGGGCGGTAAGTAGCGCACCGCGCCCCAGCACAGCAGTTCGCATACCGTTAGAGGAACTGTCGAGCCGCCCGGCATGCCTTGGGGGTCACCATGCTCGTCTTGACACTCGTCCTTGCCGCGATCGGCTTCGCCCTGCTCGTGGCCGCGCTCACCACCGGATCGGTGATCTGGGCGTGGGGCTGCATCGTGGTGTGCGTGATCGGCGCGATGCTCTTGTTGGTGAGTGCTTTGTCCATGCGGAGCCCGGATGGTGATTCCCCACCGCCGCCTCCTGGTCGTCATGCCAAACGCTGACCTGCCTGACAAAGTGAGTTGACCGCTCCGGCTAGAATCAAACATGAAATCGGCGTCGATCCGGCCATCACCGGGGAGCCTTCGGAAGAACGGCGGCACGGCCTGCGGGCCGGGCGCTCAGTAGAACCGAACGGGTGAGCCCGTCACAGCTCGCGAATGAGAGGTCCGGTGTTCGTCACGCCGGACAAGCGGGGTGGTACCGCGGTTTCGGCGCACCGGGCGCCGTCATCGTCCCCGTGCCAACGACTCGGCACGAGGAGACGCATCCGCCATGGCGGACCACACTTCCAGCAACAGCGCGTACCCGCGCGTCGACCTGAGCGTCGGCAGCGGGGCGACGTTCCCCGAGATGGAGCGCCGCGTGCTCGACGCGTGGGCGGCCGCCGACGACCTTCCGCGCGAGTATCGAAAACCGTTCCGGCGCAGCTGAATTCGTCTTCTACGACGGCCCGCCCTTTGCCAACGGTCTGCCGCATTACGGACATTTGCTCACCGGATACGTCAAAGACCTCGTCCCGCGTTTCCAGACGATGCGCGGCAAGCGGGTCGACCGGCGATTCGGCTGGGACTGCCACGGATTGCCCGCGGAAATCGAAGCCGAAAAGCAGCTCGGTATCACGGACAAATCACAGATCGACGCGATGGGGCTCGCGGAATTCAACGCGGCCTGCAAAACGTCGGTGCTGCGCTACACCGGGGAATGGCGCGACTACGTGACGCGGCAGGCCCGCTGGGTCGACTTCGACAACGACTACAAGACGCTGGACACCGACTTCATGGAGTCGGTGATGTGGGCGTTCAAATCGCTGTACGACAAAGGGCTGATCTATCAGGGCTTCCGGGTGCTGCCCTACAGCTGGTACGAGCAGACGCCGCTGTCGAATCAGGAAACCCGCCTCGACGACGCCTACAAGATGCGCCAGGATCCGGCGGTCACCGTCGATATGGCGTTGCGTGTGCCCGCGGAGCATCCGCTGCACGAACTCGACGGCGCCAACGCGCTGATCTGGACCACCACGCCGTGGACGCTGCCGTCCAACTTGGCGATCGCGGTGCATCCGGACGTCCGTTACGTGCACCTGCGCGCGGCCGACGGCGAACGCTATGTGCTCGCGGCCGAACGGGTCTCGCACTACGCGCGAGAGTTCGGCGCGGAGCCGGAGGTGCTCGCCGAGTTCGAGGGCGCCGCGCTGGCGGATCTGTCCTACGCGCCGCCGTTCGACTTCTTCCTCGGTCATCCCAACGCCCACCGGGTGCTCACCGCCGACTACGTGACCACCGACTCCGGCACCGGCATCGTGCATCTGGCGCCCGCCTTCGGTGAGGAGGACATGGACGTCGCCTCCGCCCACGGCATCGAGCTGGTGCAGCCGCTGGATGCGGGCGGCAAGTTCACCTCGATGGTCCCACCGTACGAGGGCCTGATGGTGTTCGACGCCAACCCGGTGATCATCAAGGACCTCAAGGCGGCCGGAAAGCTGTTGCGGCACGAGACGATCGAGCACTCCTACCCGCACAGCTGGCGCTCCGGCCAGCCGCTGATCTACATGGCCGTGCCCTCCTGGTTCGTCGCGGTCACCAAGTTCCGCGACCGGATGGTCGAACTGAACAAGCAGATCACCTGGGTACCCGAGCACATCCGCGACGGCCAGTTCGGCAAGTGGCTGGAAGGCGCGCGCGACTGGAACATCAGCCGTAACCGCTACTGGGGCAGCCCGATCCCGGTCTGGGTGTCCGACGATCCGGCCTACCCGCGCGTCGACGTGTACGGCTCGCTGGACGAGCTCGAGCGCGACTTCGGCGTGCGCCCGGCCGATCTGCACCGCCCGATGATCGACGAGCTCACCCGGCCGAATCCCGACGATCCGACCGGCAAGTCGACCATGCGCCGGGTGCCGGAGGTGCTGGACTGCTGGTTCGAGTCCGGCTCGATGCCGTATGCCCAGGTGCACTACCCGTTCGAGAACAAGGAGTGGTTCGACAGCCACTTCCCGGGCGATTTCATCGTCGAGTACAACGGGCAGACCCGTGGCTGGTTCTACACCCTGCACGTGCTGTCCACGGCCCTGTTCGACAGCCCGGCGTTCAAGACCGTCGCCGCGCACGGCATCGTGCTCGGCGACGACGGCCTGAAGATGAGCAAGTCCAAGGGCAACTACCCGGACGTCAACGAGGTGTTCGACCGGGACGGTTCGGACGCGATGCGCTGGTTCCTGATGAGTTCGCCGATCCTGCGCGGCGGCAATCTCATCGTCACCGAGCGCGGCATCCGCGAGGGTGTGAGTCACGCGCTGCGGCCGCTGTGGAACGCGTGGACGTTCCTGCAGCTGTACGCCTCGAAGCCCGGTGTGTGGCGCACGGATTCGCCGCATGTGCTCGATCGCTACATCCTGGCGAAGCTGGCGCGCACCAGGGACGTCATCACCGAGGCGCTGGAGACCTACGACATCGCGGGCGCGTGCGAGGAACTGCGCTCGTTCGCCGACGCGCTGACCAACTGGTATGTGCGGCGCTCCCGCTCGCGGTTCTGGAGCGAGGACCGCGACGCGGTGGATACCCTGCACACGGTGCTCGAGGTGGTCACCCGGCTGGCCGCGCCGTTGCTGCCGCTGGTCACCGAGGTGATCTGGCGCGGCCTGACCGGCGGCGACTCGGTGCACCTGGCCGACTGGCCGAAGGAAGGGGAGCTGCCGGACGATCCGGAGCTGGTCGCCGCCATGGACGAGGTGCGCGTGGTGTGCTCGACGGTGCTGAGCCTGCGCAAGGCGCAGAACCTGCGGGTGCGGCTGCCGCTGGCCGAGGTCACCATCGCCGCGGCCGACGCCGAGCGGCTGGCGCCGTTCGCCGACATCGTCGCCGACGAGGTCAACGTCAAGAAGGTCGATCTGACCACCGACGTGGACGCGCACGGCCGGTTCGAGCTGGTGGTCAACGCCCGCGCCGCGGGCCCGCGACTGGGCAAGGACGTGCAGGCGGTGATCAAGGCGGTCAAAGCCGGTGCGTGGTCCGAGGACGCCGACGGCACGGTCCGGGCGGCCGGGATCACCCTGCTGCCGGAGGAGTACACCCAGCGTCTGGTGGCGGCCGAGCCCGAGTCGACCGCGGCGCTGCCAGGGAACGCGGGTCTGGTGGTGCTGAACTCGGTGGTCACCGAGGAACTGGAGGCCGAGGGCTGGGCGCGGGACCTGATCCGCGACCTCCAGGAGACCAGGAAGTCCGCCGGGCTGGACGTGTCCGACCGCATCACCGCGGTCCTGGAGGTTCCGGCGGACCGGACCGCGTGGGCCGAGACCCACCGCGATCTGATCGCGGGGGAGATCCTGGCCACCACGCTGACCTTCGGCGCGGCCGGTCCGGAGGCGGCCGATCTGGTCGGCGGCGTGCGCGCGAAGATCGCCAAGGCCTGAGCGCGGATACCCAGCGAGCCGGGGCGGGACCGAAAGGTCCCGCCCCGGTTGCTGTTTCGGGCGGTCTTCGTGGTACCCGGTCGCGCGGCAGCAGCGATCCGGCGTCGCATACCGGACAAGGTTCGTTCCATGTTCTCGGCCGGGTCGGACAGGTCGGTGCATCGTCGTTCGCCGCCGCCTTCGATGCACCCGAGTGGCCATGCGGGCGCGTACCGTCCGCGATCGGACGGCAACCCGATGGCGGGGTGCACTCGCCTCTCCGCATCCCAATTTTCACTTCAAACAGTGATTTAGATCACATGCTGAGAATTTGCTGATTCCCGACAATTCGCCGATTTCCCAGGCACAATCTGCGATGTCGCTGCTGTTACCCAGGTGAGCTCCGGGGTGGCAGTTTCCTTTTTTCGCGTGTCGTACTTGGAATTCGGCCGTGCTGGGAATGTGTCCGGCGCGGGTGGCCGCGGCTCCGCATCGGGGACCGCTGCCGATGCCATGTGTTAGCCAGGCCGCCGATCGGTGGCCAGTCAACTGCGCCCATGGAAGGGGCGAGTACGTGCCGAGAAAATCGTTGCACCGCATCGCACTCGGATTCTTGCTCTCGATCATCGCGACCCTCCTGCTCGCCGGACCCGCCTGGGCGGACACCGGCAGCGCCTCCGGCAGTGGGCCGGGCAGCGCGTCGTTCGGTTCGGCGGACAGTGGCAGTTCGTCGTCCGGCAGCGCCAGCGGCTCGGCCGACCTGCCGGTGCCCAGTGTGTTCGGCCTCGGCGCGCTGGCCGCGGCGACGACGCAGATCGGCAAGCCCTATGAATGGGGTGGAACCGGCCCCGACAGTTGGGACTGCTCGGGTCTCGTGCAGTGGGCGTACCGTCAGGTCGGGGTGCGGCTTCCGCGGACCACCTGGCAGCAGGCGAAGGTGGGCGCGCCCGTCCCGCGGGGCTCGCTGTCCGCCGGAGACGTCGTCGTGTTGAACAGTGACGGCTCGCACGTCGGTCTCTACGCCGGAAACGGCCAGGTGCTCAACGCGTACGGCCAGGGCGTGCCGGTCGGCTTCACGCCGCTCGACGAGTTCGACATCTACGCCATCCGCCGATTCTGAGCCACCGAGCGCGGATGCTCCGCACTGAAACGGCCCCGATCCGCGAATACGGGTCGGGGCCGTGGCGACTCGGCCGGATCTCGCGGGGCGCGCCGCCCGGCGTCGGAACGGAGTGAGCGGTGTGGAACGGGACCGGTGCGCCGACGCCGGGGGACCACCCTGGGCAGTCGCCGCTACCAGGCGCGTCGCTGGGTGCGGCCGCCGTGGTCTGGGCCGGAACGTGCGGTCAGTCGCCGAGGCCCTCGGCGAGGGTGCGCAGTAGCGGCCCGTACTGCTGATGCGCCAGCGCCGAGGCGAATTGCGCGACCAGGTAGTCGGCCGGGTTGCCGGTGTCGTACCACCGGCCGCGGATGACCTGGCCGAAGACCGGATTGTTCGCCGCGTGCACGTTGATCGCGTCGGTGAGGTACACCTCGCCGGTGCGGTGTTCGTACCACGCTTCGGTCTGCCTGCGCAGCTCGGCGATGATGCCGGGCGTGACCACGTAGCCGCCGATCGCGGCGAAGGACGACGGCGCGTCCTTCGGCTTGGGCTTCTCCCGCAGCCCGGTGATGCGCAGCAGGCCGTTGCCGTGGTCGTCGGCCACCACCGGCACGCCGTAGCGCTGCGACTCGGCGGGATCCATCGGCATCAGCGCCAGGACGGGGGCTCCGGTGGCCTCGTAGGCGTCGATGAGCTGCTGGGCGCGGGGCACCTCGGCGACGAACACGTCGTCCGGCCACAGCACGAGCATCGGCTCGTCGCCGAGATTGCGGGCGGCATTGAGCACCGGGGTGCCGTTGCCGTACGGCCCGTGCTGGTCGAGGTAGGTGATGTGGCCGAGCCGGGACAGCTCGCCCACCTCCTCGACGGCGTCGGCGAAGGCGGTCTTGCCGTCCGCGCGCAGCTGGGCCACCAGCGCGGGATTGGGTCGGAAATGGTCCTGGATGAGTGATTTTCCGCCGCTGACCACGATGGTGATGTCGGTGATGCCCGATGCGACCAGCTCGCGGACCGTGTGCTCGATCACCGGCTTGTCGCCGACCGGCAGCATCTCCTTCGGGATGGCCTTGGTCAGCGGAAGCAGCCGGGAGCCGATACCGGCGGCCGGGATGACGGCCTTGCGGATATTCATGGGTCCGATCATCACATATCGGACCGTGGGTCATGCCTCGTCCCCACGGCACGTCGGCGGTTATTTCCAGACTGTCCGGTACCCGGTCCGGTGCGGAAAAGAGCAGATCAAAGCCGTCGCGGCGGGAACGGACGGTCGCCAGGGGCGAGCAGGGGGCGGCGCCGATACCGGCAGGTAACCGACAGCTAGCGCACAGCCATCCCACAGCGTCACCGCCTGCCCGAACTGTCGGTGGACGGGCGTACATTGCACCCGTGCGTACCGAGAAGCCGATCGTCGAGCGCGCGGTCGCGCCGTCGGCGAGCCCACGGCTCCCGGCGCTCGCCGACGCGGACAGCACAGCCCGTCGCTGGGTTCTGCACATGGACATGGACGCGTTCTTCGCCTCGGTCGAACAGCTGACCCGGCCCACGTTGCGCGGCAGGCCGGTGCTGGTCGGCGGCACCGGCGGGCGCGGCGTCGTCGCCGGAGCCAGTTACGAGGCGCGGGCGTTCGGCGCCCGCTCGGCGATGCCGATGCATCAGGCGCGCCGGTTGGTCGGCGTCACCGCGGTGGTCGTGCCGCCGCGCGGGGCCGTCTACGGTGTGGTCAGCGGGCAGGTCTTCGACGCGCTGCGCAGCCGCATCCCGGTGCTGGAGACGTTGTCGTACGACGAGGCGTTCGGCGAGCCCGCCGAGCTGGCCGGCGCGACGGTCGCCCAGGTGCACGCGTTCTGTGCGGAATTGCGCGCGGTGGTGCGCGAACGGACCGGGTTGACCGCTTCGGTGGGCGCGGGCACCGGGAAACAGTTGGCCAAGATCGCCTCCGGCTTGGCCAAACCCGATGGGGTGCGGGTGATCTCGCCGGTCGAGCAGCCACGTCTGCTGGCGGGTCTGCCGGTGCGCAAGCTGTGGGGGATCGGTCCGGTCGCGGAGAGTCGATTGCGCTCGCTCGGCATCGAGACCGTAGGCGCCTTCGCCGCGCTGCCGGAATCGGAGGCGATGTCGATCCTCGGCGGCAGCGTCGGCGCCGCGCTGCACCGGCTGGCGCGCGGCATCGATGACCGTCCGGTCGCCGAACGCGCCGAAGCCAAGCAGATCAGCGCCGAGACCACCTACGAAACCGACATCGTCAGCCTCGAGCAGCTGCGTCCGGCCATCGAGGACATGGCCGCGGCGGCGCACCGGCGCCTGACCGGTGACGGGCGCGCCGCGCGCACGGTGGTGCTCAAATTGAAGAAGTCCGATATGAGCATCGTCACCCGCTCTTTCACCTTGCCCTACGCCACCGAGGATTTGGCCACCCTCGCCGCCGCCGCGCAGCGTTCGGCGCTCGACCCGCGGGAGCTGGGACCGATCCGCCTCGTCGGAGTCGGCTACGGCGGCCTGTCGACCGTCCGCCAGGAATCGCTGTTCCCCGAACTGGATCGCGGCCCGGCCGCCGAGATCGTCACGGCGGAAACGGAATCGGAACCGGTGCCAGCGGCAGGCCACGGCGATGCCGCGCACACCGCGCCGGTCTCGTCCGTCGCCGTCTGGCATCCCGGTATGGACGTGTCGCATCCCGAGCACGGCCACGGCTGGGTGCAGGGCGCGGGGCTCGGCGTGGTGACCGTCCGCTTCGAAACCCGTTCCAGCGGTCCGGGTCCCGCGCGCACCTTCGCGGCCGACGATGCCGCCCTCACGCGGGCCGATCCGCTGGGCAGTCTGCTCTGACGTCCGGGGCTCGCGGCTCGACATCGCCCGGCCGGGCGCGTACGTTCGCTGCCGACGACCATCGCCGGTCCTATGTGGATCCGGGTGACGCCACCCGGGGCCGGTAGCCTGGGACCTCGTGCAGCGCCGCCGGTTCGGGGGCGGCTGCCATGGTGGTACACGACACGGACCTCTCGAACGCAAAGGACGAGCAGTTGAAGCTTCGTAAGACTGGACGCATCGCGATCGCCGGACTGGCCATCGTCGCCGCGCTTGGCCTGACCGCCTGCGGTGGCGACGACAAGGACAGCAAGCCCGCCGCAAAGACGTCGACCAGTGCCAAGGCGTCGGCGACCGCGAGCGCGAACCTGCCGCCGGTCCCGACCCCCGCGGAGCTGAACACCGCCCTCGCCCGTGCGCTGGACCCCTCGGTGCCCGCCTCCGAGAAGCTGGACAACGTCCAGGGCGCCGAGGCCGATCCGACACTGCCGGACCGCTTGTCCCAGGCCGCGTCGGGCGCCGACGTCAAGATCGAGGTCACCGACGTCACCTCCTTCGGCGACAGCGTGAACGCGAAGGCCAAGTTCATCCTCAACGGCCAGGAGAACATCGTCGACGTGCCGTTCGTCGCCGACAACGGCAAGTGGAAGATCCAGAAGACCTGGGCCTGCACCATGCTGACCAACCTGGGCCAGCAGTCGGCCGCCTGCAGCTGATTTCACTCGACCGGGCCGGTCGCCGGGCTCTTCCGGTGACCGGCCCGTCGTCGTGTTCGGCGCCGGTGCGCCGCTCACAGCATGCGCAGAACCGCGTACATCGAGGTGGCGTGCGCGTACAGGTCGCCGTCTTCGGTGCCGATCAGGCGGGCCTCCGCGCTGGCCGTGGTGGGGCCGACATGGATCGCGGTGCCCTCGCAGCGCAGCGTTCCCGTGTGGCCGCGCACGGCCCGGTGGATGTCGATACCGATCTTGACCGAAGTGGTGCGCGTCCCGCCCGCCAATCGCGTCAGCACGGCCGCGCCGAGGGCCGATTCGAGCAGCGTCGCCACGAAGCCGCCGTACATCCCGCCCGCCGGATCGAACAGCTGATCGCCCGGCTCACCCTCGAAGACCACGGTCCCGTCGCCGACTTGGACCAGCTGGAAACCGAGTGCGTTCAGGATCGGCGCGCCCGGGAATCGCCCGTCGAGCGTTCCCTGCAATATCTCCCGCCCGGTCATGCCGAGCGGGTCGGGCGTCGTCTCGGCCGTCGGCCTGCGGGAGCGAAGGGGTCTGGGCGAGGTCATGCATCGACGCTACGGAGAAGTCGGGGCCCACAGAAGTGTCGGATACGACACTTTTGTAGTTGAATCCGACGAACTGTTACAGCTTCCACACTTTCAGGTCGGGCATCGCGTCGTAGTCGCCATCTTGCGTGACGATCGGAATGTCATGTGCCAGTGCGGTCGCTGCGATCCAGCAATCGTTGATCGGCACTTTGCGTCCGGCGGCCCGGAGCATCTCATGGGACTCATGATGTGGGCTGGGTTTCGTTCGCGTGCGGGCCGGGTTCGGTGGTGACATCGCGCGATACCCGCCGCGCGCGCCGGGCCCGCAGCAGTGCGTGGGCGGTGAAGATTGCCAGCGCCGCCCAGATCAGAGCGAAACCGGCCCACCGGGAGGCCGGCATCGGCTCGTGCACGACGGCGACGCCCCAGGCCATCTGCAATGCGGGCGTGAGGTATTGCAGCAGCCCCATGGTGGACAGCGCGACCCGCTGGGCGGCGACAGCGAACAGCAGCAGCGGAACAAGCGTGACCGGCCCGGTCGCCACCATCAGCGCGGTATGTCCCGGGCCGGAGGCGAATTCGCTGTGCCCGGTGACCGCCAGGGCGATCACGAACACCAGCGCGAAGGGCGCGGCGACGATCCCCTCGGCGGCGATGCCGCGCAGCGCGTCCAGCGGGATGACCTTCTTCACCAGGCCGTAGGTGGCGAACGAACAGGCCAGGGCCAAGGCGATGATCGGCGGCCTGCCGTAGTCGACGGTGAGCACGGCCACCGCGGTCGCGCCGAGGGCGAGCGCGGCCCATTGGGGCCAGGCCAGCCGCTCACGGAAGATCACCACCCCGAACGCGACGGTGACCAGCGGGTTGATGAAGTAGCCGAGCGCGCACTCCACGACGTGACCGGAAATGACGCCGTAGACGTACACGCCCCAGTTCAACGCGATCGCGGCGGAGGCGACGGCCGCCAGCCGCCAGACGTGGCCGCCGAGGCCGCGCAGCTCGCGGATCCGGCCGCTCACCGCGAGCACCGCGAGCACGACCACGAGCGTCCAGACGATCCGCTGCGCCACCACCTCGGCCGGACCGGCGAACGCCAGCAACCCGAAGAACGCGGGGAACAGCCCCCACAGAAAGTACGCGCCGGCTCCGAACGCTACACCGGGGATGGACCTACTTCGCCGCACGATGACGAACGTAGTTGTCCCGTAGCCTTGCGGTCATGTCGATTACCGTGCAGGCATCGGGCGCGACCGGATTGACCGCGACCGAGGTCGAGCAACGTCGCCGCGACGGATTGACCAACGACGTCCCGGATCGCGCGAGCCGTTCGGTTCGCGACATCGTGCGCGCGAACGTCTTCACCAGGATCAATGCCATCCTCGGAGTCCTGTTCGTACTGGTGCTGGCCACCGGATCGATCATCGACGGCATGTTCGGCCTGCTGATCGTCGCCAACAGCGCGGTCGGCATCATCCAGGAGATCCGCGCCAAGCGCACCCTGGACCAGCTCGCCATCGTCAGCCAGGCCAAGCCGACCGTCCGCAGGGACGGCGCGGCTGTGGAGATCGCGCCGCACGAGGTGGTACTCGACGATCTGATCGAGCTCGGTCCCGGCGACCAGATCGTGGTGGACGGCACGGTGGAAGAATCCGCGCAGCTCGAGGTGGACGAGTCGTTGCTCACCGGCGAGGCCGATCCGATCGACAAGGCGGTCGGCGCCACGGTGATGTCGGGCAGCTACGTGGTGTCCGGGTCGGGCGCCTACCGCGCCACCAAGGTCGGCCGGGACGCCTACGCGGCGCGGCTGGCCGAGGAGGCGAGCAAGTTCACCCTCGTGCACTCCGAACTGCGCAGCGGTATCGACAAGATCCTGAAGTTCATCACCTACCTGCTGATTCCCGCGGGCCTGCTGAGCATCTACAACCAACTGGTCTCCAGCAAGGAGTCGTGGCGTCCCGCGGTCACCGGCATGGTGGCCGCGCTGGTGCCGATGGTGCCGGAGGGGCTGGTGCTGATGACATCGATCGCGTTCGCGGTCGGCGTGGTGCGGTTGGGCCGGCGCCAGTGCCTGGTCCAGGAGTTGCCCGCCATCGAGGGTCTGGCCCGCGTCGACGTGGTCTGCGCGGACAAGACCGGCACCCTGACCGAGAACGGCATGCGGTTGTCGGACCTGAAGACACTGGCGACTTTCGACGACTCCGAGGTGCGCACCGCGCTGGCCGCGCTGGCGGCCGACGATCCGCGCCCGAACGCCAGCGTGCAGGCGATCGCCGAGGCGCTGCCGGACGGCCCCGGCTGGCAGCGCACCGCCGTCGCGCCGTTCTCCTCGGCCAAGAAGTGGAGCGGATGCTCCTACGGCGAACACGGCGACTGGCTGCTCGGCGCGCCCGACGTGCTGCTCGACCCGGACTCCGCGGACGCACGGGTCGCCGAGGAACTCGGTGCCTCCGGTCTGCGCGTGCTCTTGCTGGCGCGCGGCGACCGGCCGGTGGACGCGGCGGACGCCCCTGGGACCGTACGGCCCGCCGCCTTGGTCGTCCTGGAGCAGAAGGTCCGGCCGGACGCTCGCGACACCCTCGACTACTTCGCGAGCCAGAGCGTTTCGATCAAGGTCATCTCCGGCGACAACGCCGTATCGGTCGGCGCGGTGGCCTCCTCGCTGGATCTGCCCGGCGGCGACCACCCGATCGATGCGCGGGAGCTGCCGGAGGACCGCGACGAATTGGCCGGCGTACTGGACGGCAACACCACCTTCGGCCGGGTGCGTCCGGATCAGAAGCGCGCCATGGTCTCGGCGTTGCAGTCGCGCGGGCACACGGTGGCGATGACCGGTGACGGGGTCAACGACGTTCTCGCCTTGAAGGATTCGGACATCGGCGTGGCGATGGGCTCGGGCAGCCCGGCGACCAGGGCGGTGGCGCAGATCGTGCTGCTGGACAACAAGTTCGCCACGCTGCCGTACGTGGTCGGTGAGGGACGCCGGGTGATCGGCAACATCGAGCGGGTCTCCAATCTGTTCCTCACCAAGACCGTGTACTCGGTGTTGCTGGCCTTCCTGGTCGGCATGGCCGGGATCGGATCGCAGATCTTCGACTACGAACCCATCGGTTACCCGTTCCTGCCCCGCCACGTCACGATCGCGGCCTGGTTCACCATCGGCATTCCGGCGTTCATCCTCTCGCTCGCGCCGAACAACGAGCGTGCCCGCACGGGCTTCGTCGGGCGCGTCATGCGCTTGGCCATCCCGTCGGGCGTGGTGATCGGCGCGGCCACCTTCGTCGCGTACCTGATCGCCTACGCCGGGCCGCACGCGACCGAGGAGCAGAAGATCCAGGCGGGCACCACCGCGCTCATCACGTTGATCATGATCGCGGTGTGGGTGCTCGCCATCGTCGCGCGACCGTACGTGTGGTGGAAGGTGGTGCTGATCGCGGTGTCGGTGGCGGCGTACGTGTTCCTGTTCACCGTTCCGTTCACCCGGGAATTCTTCAAACTCGATCCCTCCAACCTCGCGCTCACCGGCGCGGCGGTGGTCTGCGGCGCGGTCGGCATCGTGCTCGTCGAAGCGGCCTGGTGGGTGAACGCGGCGCTGCACGGAGAGAAGCGGCAACTGCTGCCGAGCTCGCCCGGCGGGGCCGCCTGACAGACTGGACGCCTGACTCGCCGCGCCACGAGATGCCTTGTGCGAAGCGGCCATTCAGACTTGGAGTACCTTCTGGAGATTATGGAGGTACTGCTGCACCAGATCGACGCGTTCGCCGACGCACCGTTCTCGGGCAACCCGGCCGCGGTGATGCCGCTCCCGTCGTGGCTGCCGGATGCGTTGCTGCAACAGCTGGCCGAGGAGAACAACCTCGCCGAGACCGCGTTCTATACCCCGCGCTTACCTCCCGAGGCGGGCGTGCCGCCGGGCGAGTGGCCCGCTTTCCACCTCCGGTGGTTCACCCCGCGGGTCGAGGTCGCGCTCTGTGGGCACGCCACCTTGGCCAGCGCCGCGCAGATCCTGGCCGACATGCACCCCGGCGAGGACCGGGTGAGCTTCTACACGCGCAGCGGCTGGCTGCACGTCGACCGCACCGACGACGACGAGTTCGTCCTCGATCTGCCTGCCGTGCCGAGCCTTCCGGTGCAGCCGGATCCGGCGCTGGTTGCGGCGCTCGGGGTGCGTCCGGTGTGCGCGTATTCCGGCACCGACGAGGTGATCGTGCTGGCGACCGAACAGGAGGTGCGCGACGCCGCCCCCGTGCTGGCGGCGTTCCCCGCGTTGCCGCGCGCGGCCATCGTCACCGCGCCCGGCGATTCGGTCGACTTCGTCTCCCGGGTCTTCGCCCCGGGCGTGGGCGTCCCGGAGGACCCGGTGACCGGGTCCGCGCACGCGCAGCTGGTTCCGCTGTGGAGCGAGCGGCTCGGTCGCACCGAACTGCACGCAAGGCAGCTCTCCCGCCGCGGCGGGAGCCTGCGCTGCGAACTGACGGACGACCGTGTGCTGTTGTTCGGACGGTGCCGCCGCTACCTCGACGGCGTCGTCACCCTGCCGGACTGACCGCGGCCGCTCACGGCTCCGGAACCGGTCCGTCGTCGGGGCCGGGCGCGACGACGTCGCGGTAGTCGGGCAGCAGCGGAACCACCGCGAAGCTGCCCGCCACCGCATCGGCGGGAAGCGCCTGGACCGCGCGGATACCGTTTTGGCCGGCCAGGTCTCGCAGTTGCGCCGGAGCGCCCCGGACGACGAGCCCGACCACGCAGCGGCAGCCGCCGCGCAATCGTGCGGCCGAGAACGCGACCACACGGGCGGAGCGGTCGTCGACGGGGCGGGGAAGCAGCCAGGCCGCGTCCGGCGCGGAATCCACCGCCGCCGCAATGCCTTCCGGTACGGGCACGGCCACCAGCGGAGTCTGCACGCCCGGTGCGGACACCCGGTAGAGCACCTGCGCGATACGCAATCCGCCGCTGTGCCCGGGAATGTCGCCGGGCGCCAAGGGGTCGGTGAACGACACCAGCGCCCAGCGCGGTTCGTCGCCGCCCGTGTTCAGCGAGTCACGGGACCGGGCAAGGTACTCCGGCACCTGCTCGCCCTGGTCGGGCCCGAGCCGGTCGGTGGCCACCGCGGTGCGATACGGCGGATGCAGCACGCCGAGCGCGTAGATCAGCGCGACCAGCACGACCGCCGCGACGCCGAGGACGACGCCGCGCCACGGTACCCGGCGGTCAGGCATCGCGCAGGACGTCCAGCGCGTGTTTCAGGTCGTCCGGGTACTCGCTGGTGATCTCCAGGTAGCGGCCGTCGGCGGGGTGCTGGAATCCCAGCGACCGGGCGTGCAGCCACTGCCGTTGCAACCCGAGCCGCTCGGCCAGGCGCGGGTCGGCGCCATAGGTGAGATCGCCGCAGCAGGGGTGGCGGATCGCGGAGAAATGCACGCGGATCTGATGGGTGCGGCCGGTCTCCAAGTGGATATCGAGCAGGCTGGCCGAATGGAACGCCTCGACGGTGTCGTAGTGCGTGACGCTCGGACGCCCGTCGGCGGTGACGGCGAACTTCCAGTCGTTGCCGCGGGCGCGGCCGATCGGGGCGTCGATGGTGCCGCTGCTCGGGTCCGGGTGCCCCTGCACCAGGGCGTGATACCGCTTGTCGACGGTGCGCTGCTTGAACGCGCGCTTGAGCACCGTGTACGCGTGCTCGGACTGTGCGACCACCATCACGCCGGAGGTGCCGACGTCGAGGCGGTGCACGATGCCCTGCCGCTCGTGAGCGCCCGAGGTGGAGATGCGGTATCCGGCGGCGGCGAGCCCGCCGACGACCGTCGGCCCGCTCCAGCCGACACCGGTGTGCGCCGCCACGCCGACCGGCTTGTCGACCGCGACGATGTCGTCGTCGGCGTAGAGGATCTTCATGCCCTCCACCGGCTCGGCCTCGATGGTCAGCTCCCGTTTCGGCTCGGGGAAGATCACCTCCAGCCAGGCGCCCGCCGTGAGCCGGTCGGACTTCCCCGCCGCGACGCCGTCGAGCTGCACCGAGCCCTCCTCGGCGAGGGCGGCCACCGCGGTGCGGGACAGGCCGAGCAGACGGGCCAGGCCCGCGTCGACGCGCATGCCGTCGAGCCCGTCGGGGACGGGCATGGTCCTGGTCTCCCTCATGCCGCGCTGCCCTCGCTCGCGCCGGTCTTGCCGTGGCCGACCCGGGTGCCGTTCGGTTCGAAGCCGAACACGGTGAGCACCACGAGCAGGATCGCGCCGCACACGATGGCCGAGTCCGCGACGTTGAACACCGGCCACCAGCCGATCGCGACGAAATCGACCACGTGCCCTTGCAGCGGGCCGGGCGCGCGGAACAACCGGTCCACCAGATTGCCGATCGCGCCGCCGAGCACCATGCCGAGTCCGATCGCCCACCACAGCGAGCGCAGGGTGCGGCCGATGCGCACCACGCCGATGACGACGGCGGCGGCGACCAGGGTCAGCAACCAGGTCATGCCGGTGGCCATGGAGAACGCCGCGCCAGGGTTGCGCACCAGGCTCAGGCGCGCGAAGTCGCCGATGATCGGCACCGGGTCGCCCGGCGTCAGTTTCGCGACCGCGATGGTCTTGGTGAGCAGATCCAGGCCGAAGACGACCGCGGCGAGGACGAGCAGCGTCCACAGCCGCTGCGGCGGAGCCGACTCGGTCGTCGGATCGGCGGTGTTCGCAGGGGTTTCCTCGGGCGGCCGGTCGTCACTCACAGCGACCATCATCTCTCGAGCGGAATCGAGCACGGTGCGCGCGTCCGCTTGCCCCGGCCCGCGCTCGCGGTGTTCGCGACCCACGCCGATCGGCCCGCGCTCGAATGTCCCAGCTGACACTCAGGAATCGGTCGTACCCTGTTGCTCGTGACGGTGTTGTCTTCTCCCCGCCTGCCACGGAGCGCGAGCCTTGCCCGGAGCACGCGCTCGGGTGTGCTGCTCATGGTGCTCGCGGTCGGGCTCTCGGCCTTCGGCGTCGGTTGTGGCGACGGCGCCGAGTCGAGCGGTGAGGCCGACGGAACGGAGCCGCTCGGCATCGGCAAAGAAGTGACCGTGCCGATCCCGGCCGCGGTGACCACGGTCGAGTCGGCGGGCGCCGAGCCCAGGTCGCTGCTGCGGCCGGAGTACCCGGCGGGCACCGTGCAGCGGGTCACGCTGTACACCGCCCATCACATCCAGCAGCAGATCGATGGGCAGCCCAAGCCCGACTTCTCCACCCCGGCCATGACCATTCCCATGATTGCGGAGACCACCGCGGAGGGCATCGATCTCACCCTGGGCAGGGTGACCTCGCCGGATCCCACGCTGGCCAAGGCGCTCACCAAGATCGGCGGTTCGCACGCCGGTTTCGATCTCAGTGATCTCGGCGCGATCACCGCGCTGCGCCTCGAGCCGGCGCCGGACGCGTCCAACACCGCTCGCGCCGCCCTCGAGCAGGCGTTCTACCAGGCCGTCTACCGGTCGATCGCGTTTCCCGACGAGCCTGTCGGCGAGGGCGCGGTCTGGACGGTGCGGCAAGAGGTGAACAGCGGCATCCTGTTGGACCAGGTGACCACCGCGACGCTGAGCAAACGCGACGGGGACCGGCTCACCATCGCACTGCGCGTCACCCAGAAGCCGAAGTCGCCGGTGTGGGACCTGCCGAACAACGCGGGCACCCTGGACATCGACGACTACGCCATGCAGGGCGCCGGCACCATCACGGTGGATCTCGGCTTGCCGCTGCCGGTCGCCGGGTCCATCACCGTCGGCGGGCGCCAGGCCTACCGCGATCCGCACAGCGAGAGCACGCTGCAGCAGACGATCGATACGCAGGTGTCGTGGGCCGAATGATCCGTGCGTGCGCACTGCTGGCCGCGGTCGCGCCCCTCGTCGTCGCCACCGGATGCGGCTCGGGGGATCACGCGACATCCGGACAGCCCGAGCTTCCCGCGCTGGGGCCCGTGGTGGCCGCGGCCCCGGTGACCACCGCTCCCGAGACCGATTCCGCGCGCCTGCGCGGACTGTTGCTCGCCGACACCGACCTGCCCGCCGGCTTCACCGCGCTGGCGCCGCCCGCGGACACCGGCGGAGGCGCTACCGGCGCCTCGCCGACGAATCCGGCCGAATGCGTGAAAGTGCTCGCGCCACTCGGTGCGCAACGATCCGGCGCGCTCGCGCGGGCGTCCACGCAATACACAGGCCCGAATTTCTCCAGCATCGATATCGACGCGGCCAGTTATCCGCCGGACGCGGTCGCGGCCGCTTTCTCGGAGGTACAGGAGATTCTGCGCCGCTGCGCGCACTATGCCGGCGCCGATGGCTCCGACATCCCGATGGACTACCGCATCGGCGGGCTCGCCCAGCCGCCCGCGGGCGATGCCTCCGCTCCTTTCCAGGTGCGGACCACCAGCGACGACCTGACCCTCCACACATCCGCCGCGATCGTCCAGGTGGGAAGCACGTTGGCGCAGGTCGCGGTGACCGCGCCGGAATCGGTGGACCCCGGTGTGCTCAGCGCGCTGACCGCGGCCCAGGTGCGCAGGCTACAGGGTGTCGCAGGACCCTGATTTCCGGCGATCCCGCCGAATCGCGCCGGTCGCCGGAATAGGCTCGGCATGGTCCGACACAACGCCTCGACCGGAGGTTTCCCATGTCTGATGTCAAACCCGTTCCCGATGGATATCCGGTGGTGTCGCCCGGGCTGGCGGTCGACGGCGCCGCGGCGGCGATCGATTTCTACAAGAACATCTTCGGTGCGACCGAGCGCATGCGGATGCCCGGTCCGGACGGCCGGATCGCGCATTGTGAGCTGATGTTCGGCAATTCCGTCGTCATGCTCGGCGATTCGGCGCCCGATATGGACTTCCTCGACCCGAAGACGGTCGGCGGCACCCCCGTCAACCTGTACGTGTACGTCGAGGACGCCGACGCCGCCTTCGCCGCCGCACTGGCCGCCGGCGCCAGGGAGCTCACCCCCATGACCGATCAGTTCTACGGTGATCGCAGTGGCGCCTTCGAGGACCCGTGGGGGCACCGGTGGACGGTGGCCACCCATGTGGAGGATGTGCCGCCCGACGAGATGGACCGCCGGATGGCCGAGCGGTTCGGCGGCTCCTGATCTCGGCGGATCGGCTCACCCGGCCACCACGGAATCACCGGTGACCCGGATGCTTTTCGGCGCGAGCGGTTTGCTCGCCGGGCCGTGGGCCACCGAGCCGTCCAGCGCGAACTTGCTGCCGTGGCAGGCGCAGTTGATGGTGCCGCCGGACACCGTCGCGACCTTGCACCCCGCGTGCGTGCACACCGAGGAGAGGCCGACGAAGGTGCCCGCGCTGGGCTGGGTCACCACGGTGTCGCCCACGATCACGCCGCCGCCGACGGGGATGTCGGCCGTCTTGGCGAGCGCGTTGGCGGGACTGTTCGCATCGACGGACCGGTCTCCCCGCGCGGCGGTGGAGTCCTGCGGCACGGGAGCGGCATCGCCCTTGCCATAGGTGGTGCAGGCGGTGACCGCCGCCGCGGCGGCTACGCCGGCACCGGCGATGACCACACCGCGGCGGGTGCGGAGCTGTTCATGGAATGTCATGTCGGTCGGATCTCCTCGAAGGCGCGGTCGGCCTTGCGCCGGTTCCGCTTCGCCTTGTTCACGGGGAAGGTGATCGGGCGGTTCAATCGAGGATCCGATTCGATCCGTATGGCAGAGCGGCGGACCCGGACCCCCTCATCTGTCTGTGGCCGGGTCCGCCGCTGTTCGGGTTACCCGCGGGCGATCGATTCGAACACCTTC
>NZ_BAFR01000064.1 GCF_000308435.1 Nocardia araoensis NBRC 100135
AGAGCATCGCCGCGCCCGGACTGTCGGCACAGGCGGCCAGCCAGCGCACCACCCATCAGCCCGACCCGGCCACCCGTGGGCCGATCACCGACCGTTATGGCAAGGCGCTGGCCTTCACCGTGTCGGCCAAAGCGCTGCACTTCCGGCCGGTCGCCGTCCGGAAGGAGCTGGTGGACGCCAAGGCGAAGAACGACAAGGCACCCGATCCGGACCAGCGGCTGCGCGACATCGCGCGCACCGTCCACGAGAAGCTCGGCAAAGACGCGCCCGCGGAATCGGACCTGCTCGCCAAGCTGAACAGCGACGAGCAGTTCGTGTTCCTGGCCCAGAACGTCGATCCGCGCATCGCGGACGAGATCACCGACAAGTACCCGCAAGTGGGCTCCGATCAGCAGAGCCCCCGGGTGTATCCCGGCGGGTCGCTGGCGGCGAATGTCGTCGGCGCCGTCGGCTGGGACGGCCACGGACAGATCGGGCTGGAGTCGTCGCTGGACTCGGCGCTGGCGGGTACCGACGGATCGCACACCTACGACCGCGGCTCCGACGGCGCGGTCATCCCAGGCAGCTGGCGGGACGAACAACCCGCGGTCAACGGGTCCGCCGTCGAACTCACCTTGGACTCCGATCTGCAGTACTACGTGCAGCAGCAGGTGCAGCAGGCCAAAGACGTCTCCGGCGCGGGTTCCGCGTCGGCCGTCGTCCTGGACGCCAAGACCGGGCAGGTCCTGGCGATGGCCAACGACAACACGTTCAATCCCCAGCTGGGACCGCAGAAGTGGGCCAATGCCCAGCTGAGCAATCCGTCGGTGACGGACGTGTTCGAGCCGGGTTCGGTGAACAAGATCGTCACGGCGGCCGCGGCCATCGAGTACGGCCTGACCGATCCCGACGAGGTGCATCAGGTTCCGGGCGCGATCCAGATGGCGGGCGTCACAGTGCACGACGCGTGGTCACACGGCGTCGAGCCCTATACGACCACCGGAATTTTCGGCAGGTCCTCCAATGTGGGCACCCTGATGCTCGCGCAGCGCGTGGGCGAGGACCACTTCGCCGACATGGCGCACCGGTTCGGGCTCGGGCAGCGCACCGGCATCGGCCTTCCGGGGGAGAGCGCGGGCCTGATGCCCGACCGGGAGCAGTGGTCCGGCGGCACCTTCGCCAATCTCCCCATCGGCCAAGGCCTTTCGATGACGACGCTGCAAATGGCCGGGATGTACCAGGCGATCGCCAACGACGGCGTCCGCATTCCGCCCCGGATCGTGCGGGCGAAGATCGCGCCGGACGGCACCCGCACCGAGGAGACCCAGCCGGACGGCGTGCGGGTGGTGAGCAAGCAGACCGCCGCCACCTTGCGGACGATGTTCCAGGCGGTGGTGCAGCGTGACCCGATGAACGCCAACCAGAACGGCACCGGATGGCCCGCGGCCATCACGGGCTACCAGGTGGCGGGCAAGACCGGTACCGCGCAGAAGGTCGATCGCAATTGCCGGTGCTACTCCACGTCGTCGTTCTGGATCACGTTCGCGGGCATGGTTCCCGCGGAGAATCCCCGGTACGTGATCGGGCTCATGCTCGACGCGCCCGTCCGCAGTTCCGACGGCACCGGGGGCGGTTCGGTGGCTCCGCTGTTCCACAACATCGCGTCGTGGGCGCTGCAGCGCGACCGCATCCCGCCGTCGACCCAGCCGTCCAGGCAATTCGTCTTGCAGGCAGGGTGATCGAACCACTCTCGGGGTGTGCGATCGGTAGCGGATGACATCGGATCTGTGCGGAGGAAACAGCAGGTGAGTGCGGTGTTCGAGGGCCGGAGGCGAGCGGAGGTCCGCCGTGCGCGCCGTATCCGCACCCGGTGGCGTCCGCGTGCCGCGTGGCGCGGTCCGGGCCGGGCGGACGAACCCGTAGGGTGCGGTGGGCGACCTCCCCGGCTTTGCGACGGGGCGCATGGTCCCGCCGTGACCGGTCGCCGGTAACCTGACACGTCGATCGCCGCCCCCGAAAGGAGCCTGGTTTCTGTGCAGTCCGGTCAACCGCGCGCATTGCGGCCAGAGCATTCGCCGTCAACGCCGCTGGCGTCGCTGGCCGCCGTCATCGGGGCCGCGACGAGCCCCGAATCGGACGTGTCGGTCACCGGCATCGAGCAGCGCTCGGATGCTGTGCTGCCCGGTGACCTGTTCGCCGCGCTGCCCGGTGCCCGCGCGCACGGCGCGCGTTTCGCGCGGGACGCCGTCGCCAGGGGCGCGGTCGCGGTACTGACCGACGCGGCGGGCGCGGAGCTGGCCGGTCCGCTCGACGTGCCGGTGCTGGTGCGGGAGAACCCGAGGGCGGTGCTCGGCGAGCTGTCGGCAACGATCTACGGCAATCCGTCCGAACGGCTGCGCATCGTCGGCATCACCGGAACCTCGGGCAAGACCACGACCTCCTATCTGGTGGAGGCGGGTCTGGCCGCCGCGGGGCTGTCCACCGCGCTGATCGGCACCATCGAGACCAGGATCGGCGGCAGGCGGGTGCCGAGCGCGCTGACCACTCCGGAGGCGCCGCAGTTGCACGCGATGTTCGCGCTGATGGTCGAGCAGGGCGTGGACGCGGTGGTGATGGAGGTATCCAGCCACGCCTTGACGCTGGGCCGGGTGGACGGGGTGCGGTTCGCGGTGGGCGCGTTCACCAACCTCTCCCAGGACCACCTCGACTTCCATGCCGACTTCGAGGACTACTTCGCCGCCAAACGCAAACTGTTCGAATCCGATTCGCCGGTCGCGGCGCGCACCGCCGTGGTCTGCGTGGACGACGAGTGGGGGCGGCGGCTGGCCGCCGGCCTGCCGAACCCGGTCACCGTGTCGACCACCCGGACCGCCGCTTGGAGCGTCACCGGCGCGGTGTCGGCGCACGGCGGCGAACAAGACTTCACCGCGGCGGGTCCGCACGGCGAAATCCCCGTGCGCCTGCGGCTTCCCGGCCACTACAACGTCGCCAACGGCCTGCTCGCGGTGGCGGTGTGCGCCGCGGCGGGCGTCGAGCCGTCGGTCGCCGCCCCGGCGCTGGCGACCGTGGACGTGCCCGGCCGGATGCAGCGGGTGGAGCGCGGACAGGACTTCTTGGCGATCGTCGACTACGCGCACAAGCCCGCGGCGCTGGAGTCGGTGATCGCCACGCTGCGTGGTCATCTCGCGGCGGACACCGCGGGACGGCTCGCGGTGGTGGTCGGCGCGGGCGGCGACCGGGACGCGGCGAAACGGCCGCTGATGGGCGCGGTGGGCGCCCGGGGCGCCGACCTGCTGATCATCACCGACGACAACCCGCGTACCGAGGACCCGGCGGCCATCCGCGCCGCCCTGCGCTCCGGAGCGCTGGAGGTCCCGGCGGCCGAACGCGGCGAGGTGCGGGAGATCGGGGACCGAGCGGAAGCCATCGCCGCCGCGGTGGCGTGGGCGCGCCCCGGTGACGTGGTGCTGATCGCGGGCAAGGGACATGAGGCAGGGCAGGAGATCCAGGGCGTGAAGCACCCGTTCGACGACCGCGACGTACTCGCGGCCGCATTGGAAAGACGCAGTCCGCAAGGTAACCACGCGGAGGACTTGACGGTTTCATGATCGAGATGACACTGCGGGAGATCGCGGAGGTCGTCGGCGGCACGCTGCACGACGTCGCAGACCCGGAGGTGCGAGTGACCGGCGCGGTGGAATTCGACTCGCGCCGAATCGGTTCCGGCGATCTGTTCCTGGCACTGCCGGGCGAGCGCTCCGACGGTCACGACTACGCGGGCGCGGCGATCGCCGCGGGCGCGGTGGCGGTGCTGGCGGCGCGGCCGGTGGGCGTGCCCGCCATCGTGGTCCAGCCCGGTGGCGGCGCCGTGCCGTCGAGCTCGGTTGCGCTCAGCCATGATGCGGACGGGTCCGGCGCCGCCGTGCTGACCGCGCTCGCCGCGCTCGCCCGCGCCAGCGTGTCGCGTCTCGCCGCCGACGGCGGGCTCACCGTCGTCGGCGTCACCGGCTCGTCCGGCAAGACCTCCACCAAGGACCTGCTGGCCGCCGTCCTGGCGCCGCTGGGCACGGTGGTGGCCCCGCCGGGGTCGTTCAACAACGAACTCGGACACCCGTGGACGGCGTTGCGCGCCGACGCGGACACCCGTTTCCTGGTGCTGGAGCTGTCCGCGCGCGGGCCGGGGCACATCGCGGCGCTGGCCGAGGTGGCCCCGCCGAGCATCGGTGTGGTGCTCAATGTCGGCACCGCGCATCTCGGCGAGTTCGGCAGCCGCGAGGCCATCGCCAAGACCAAGGGCGAGCTGGTCGAGGCGCTGCCGCCGACCGGGCTGGCCGTGCTCAACGCCGACGATCCGCAGGTGGCCGCGATGGCCGCGCGTACGTCGGCGCGGGTGGTGCTGGTCGGGCAGGCGGCGACCGCCGAGGTGCGGGCCACCGACATCCGGCTCGACGACCAGGCCAGGGCCGCGTTCACCGTGCACACGCCCGCGGGCAGCGCCGAGGTGCGCCTGGCCGTGCACGGCGAGCATCACGTGGGCAACGCGCTGTCGGCGATCGCGGTCGCGCTGGAATGCGGGGCCGACCTCGACACCGTCACCGCGGCGCTGTCCGGTGCGCGCGCCGCGTCCGCCCGCCGGATGGACGTGCGGACCACCGCCGACGGGATCACCGTCGTCAACGACTCCTACAACGCCAACCCGGACTCGGTCCGCGCCGCGCTCAAGGCGCTGGTGAGCATGGCGCGTTCGGCCGAGACGCCGCGGCGCAGCTGGGCGGTGCTCGGCGAGATGGCCGAGCTGGGCGAGGAATCCGTCATCGAGCACGATGCCATCGGGCGGCTCGCCGTGCGGCTGGACGTCAGCCGGGTGGTCGTGGTCGGCACGGGGCGGCCCGCCCGCGCGCTGCACCAGGGTGCGGTGATGGAAGGGTCGTGGGGCGAGGAATCGGTCCTCGTGCCGGATATCGCGGCGGCGATCGCGCTGCTCGAGCAGGAAGTGGCCCCCGGCGACGTGGTGCTGGTGAAGGCATCGAAGTCGGTCGGCCTGTGGCAGGTCGCCGAGCATCTGACCGACCCGGGCGCCGTTACCGCACGCGGCGGCGCGGCGAACGACGGGGTGGGACAGGACACGGAGGCAGCAGGATGAGACAGATTCTCTTCGCCGCGGCGATCGCGCTGACGGTCTCGATCCTGCTCACCCCGCTGCTGATCCGATTGTTCGCCAAGCAAGGCTTCGGGCAGGAGATCCGGGTCGACGGTCCCGCCAGCCACCAGGCCAAGCGCGGTACCCCGACGATGGGCGGTGTCGCCATCCTGGTCGGCATGTGGGCCGGTTACCTCGGCTCCCACCTGATCGGCATCGGTTACGACGCCGACGGGCCGTCGGCGTCGGCGTTGCTCGTGCTCGGGTTGGCCACGGCGCTGGGCGCGGTGGGATTCGTCGACGACTTCATCAAGATCCGCAAGCAGCGCAACCTGGGCCTCACCGCGGCGGGCAAGTACCTCGGCCAGCTGTCCTCGGCCGTGATCTTCGGCATCCTCGCACTGCAGTTCCGCGGCGGCAGCGGGCTGACCCCGGCCAGCAGGCACCTGTCCTACGTGCGCGACATCAGCACCGTGACCATGGGCGTGGTCGTGTTCCTGGTATTCGTCTGCTTCGTGGTGGTCGCCTGGTCCAACGCGGTGAACCTCACCGACGGCCTCGACGGTCTCGCCGCCGGGTCGATGAGCCTGGTGCTGGGCGGATACGTGATCATCACGTTCTGGCAGTACTACCACGCCTGCGAGACCAAGCCCGAGACCGGCTGCTACAACGTGCGCGATCCACTGGATCTGGCGCTGGTCTGCGCCGCGGGCGCGGCGGCGTGCGTCGGGTTCCTGTGGTGGAACGCCGCACCGGCCAAGATCTTCATGGGCGACACCGGTTCGCTCGCGCTGGGCGGCCTGCTCGCGGGCCTGTCCATCACCACCCGCACCGAGTTGCTGATGATCGTCATCGGCGCGCTGTTCGTCGCCGAGACGGCGTCGGTGGTGCTGCAGGTCGCGGTCTTCCGCACCACGCGCAACCGGCTGTTCAAGATGGCGCCGTTCCACCATCACTTCGAGCTCAGCAAATGGGCCGAGACGACGGTGATCATCAGATTCTGGCTCCTGGCCGCGATGGCCTCCGCGGTCGGGCTGGGGCTGTTCTACAGCGAATACCTCTCCGCGGTCGGGTGAGCGAGATGGTCGAACATTCTCCGCGGGCTCTGCGCACACCAGGGCCCATGCTGGAATTCCTACGCGGACGCGACGTCCTGGTCGCGGGCTGGGGCGTGTCGGGACGCTCGCTGGTGGAACCGCTGCACGACATCGGCGCGCGTCCGGTGGTGACCGACGGCGGCGCCGCGGCCTTGGCCGAGGCGGCCGGACTCGGGCTGGATGTGGCCACCACCGCCGAACTGGAGAACGCGGACTGGAGCCGGTTCGCGCTGGTGATCACCAGCCCGGGCTGGCGGCCGGACTCGCCGGTGCTGGCGTCCGCGGTCGCGGAGGGCACGCCGGTGTGGGGCGATGTGGAGTTCGCCTGGTGGGTCGATCAGGCCAGGATCTACGGCCCGGTCCGCAAATGGCTGGTCGTCACCGGCACCAACGGCAAGACCACCACGACCCAGATGACCCACGCGATCCTGCGCGCGGCGGGCATCGCCAGCGTCGCGTGCGGCAACATCGGCCTGCCCATCCTGGACGCGTTGCGCCGCAACCCCGGTCCGCAGGTGCTCGCGGTGGAGTTGTCGTCGTTCCAGCTGCACTGGGCGCCTTCGGTGCGCCCGGAGGCGGGCGTCGTACTCAACGTGGCCGAGGATCACCTGGATTGGCACGGCGGCCTGGACGCCTACGCCGCGGCCAAGGCCAGGGCGCTGGTCGGCCGGGTCGGCGTGGTCGGCCTGGACGATCCGGTCGCGGCCTCGCTGGCCCGCAAGTCCAAGGCGCGCCGAACCGTCGGTTTCCGGGTGGGCGTGCCCGCCGACGGCGAACTCGGCGTGGTGGACGGCAAGCTGCTCGACCGCGCGTTCACCAAGGCCGCGATCCTGGCCGAGGTCGGCGACATCAGCCCGCCCGGCCCAGCGGGCGTCGCCGACGCACTGGCCGCCTCCGCGCTGACCAGGGCGATCGACGTCGCACCGCAGTTCGTCCGGGAAGGCCTGATCGAGCACAAGGTCGGCCCGCACCGCGCCGCGTTCGTGCGCGAGCTGGCCGGCGTCGAGTTCGTCGACGACTCGAAGGCGACCAATCCGCACGCGGCGCGCTCGTCGATCCTGGCGCATCCGCAAGTGGTCTGGGTGGCAGGCGGCCAGCTCAAGGGCGCGCATGTGGAGGACCTCGTCGAAGAGGTGGCCGACCGCCTGGTCGCGGCGGTGCTGATCGGCGTGGACGCGCCCGTGCTCGCGGCCGCGTTGGCGCGACACGCGCCCGAGGTCCCCGTTGTCGAGCTGGTCGCGGGAGACGATGCACAGATGGGTGACGAAGCGTCGAGGGCCGCCGCGGCCGACGCCGTCATGGCGCGGGCCGTGCGGGCGGCCGCCGGGTTCGCCCGTCGCGGCGACACCGTGCTGCTGGCTCCCGCCGCCGCGTCGCTGGACATGTTCGCCGATTACGCGCACCGGGGCCGCAGCTTCGCCGCGGCGGTGCACGCCCTGGAAGACGGTGATCTCGGAACCACCGATATCGGGGGTTTGCGATGACCGCCGACCGGGGCGGGCGGGGTATGGACACCCGCCCCGGTCGGTCGAGTCGCTTCCGCGGACGAGCTGATTCCTTCGGCGTCCGCTCGTCCGCTCTACCCAGGGTCCTAGCGGCGCCGACCGCGGGTGTCCCGTGACTTCGGGCAACGGCAGGCGCTGGACCGGCAGGGCGGCCCGCACCTCGGGCGCACGTGAAGCCGGGGCGCAGGCACGGCGTAACCGCGGCGCGGGCACGGGTCCGGGCTCGTGGCTGGCGCGGCCGCTCGCGTCCTTCCATCTCGTCGTCACGATCGCCACGCTGCTGACGGCCCTCGGATTGGTCATGGTCCTGTCGGCGTCCGGCGTCGTGGAGTACGCCGAGGGCGGGTCGGCGTACTCGCTGTTCATCCAGCAGACGCTGTTCGCGGCGATCGGCGCGGTCCTGTTCTATCTGGCTCTTCGCGTTCCGCTGCGCCTGTTGCGCCAGGCGTCGTTCCCGCTGTTCGCGATATCGGTGCTTGCGCTGGTGCTCGTGCTCATTCCCGGTATCGGTAGCAGCGTGCAGGGCGCACGTCGCTGGCTGGTGCTCGGTCCCGTTTCGGTGCAGCCGTCCGAGGTCGTGAAGGTGACCCTGATCGTCTGGGGCGCGCACTTGCTGGTTTCGCGACGGGCGATGGGTTCGAGTCTGCGGGACCTGCTGGTTCCGCTTGTCCCGGCGGGTGTGCTGGTCTGTCTGTTGATCGTGGTCCAGCCGAATCTCAGCACCACGGTCGCGGTGGGCATCATCCTGGGCGCTCTGCTGTGGTTCGGCGGACTTCCGGTCCGGTTGTTCGTGACGATCGCGGTGTCCGGCGTCGTCGCCGCAGGCGTGCTCGCCATGTCCGCGGGTTACCGGTCGAATCGGGTCCGGTCCTTCTTCAACCCCGGCTCCGATCCGCAGGGCGACAACTATCAAGCTCGGCAGGCCCTGTATTCCCTGGCCGACGGCGGGATCTGGGGCCGCGGCCTGGGACAGAGCCGGGCCAAGTGGAGCTATCTGCCGAACGCCCACAACGACTTCATCTTCGCGATCATCGGAGAAGAGCTGGGCTTCCTCGGCTGCGCGCTGGTGCTGGGGCTTTTCGCGTTGTTCGTCTACACCGGACTGCGCATCGCCGGCCGGTCGGCGGATCCGTTCCTGCAACTGCTGACCGCCTCGGCGACGACGTGGATCGCCGGGCAGGCCATGATCAACATCGGGTATGTCGTCGGTCTGCTGCCGGTCACCGGGTTGCAGCTGCCGCTGGTGTCGGCGGGCGGCTCGTCGCTCGCGATCACCCTGCTGATGTTCGGGCTGATCGCCAACGCCGCCAGACACGAGCCGGAGGCCGTCGCGGCGCTGCACGCCGGACAG
>NZ_BAFR01000063.1 GCF_000308435.1 Nocardia araoensis NBRC 100135
ACATCTCCATCGCCGAGCTGTCCGAGACCCAGAAGCTCGACCTCGTCCTGGTCGGCGCGAACGACCCGGAGGCGATGCTGCGGCACACCGCCGAATGCCGCGAACTCGGCATCCCGTTCGCCGCCGATCCCTCGCAGCAGCTGGCCCGTCTGGACGGCGATCAGTCCGTGCAGCTGATCGACGGCGCCGCATACCTGTTCACGAACAAGTACGAGTGGGCGCTGCTGCTGCAGAAGACCGGTCTGAGCGAGGAAGAGGTCGCCCAGAAGGTCGGCGTCCGCGTCACCACCCTGGGCGCGGAGGGCGTGCGGATCGTCGACCGCGACGGCACCGAGGTGACCGTCGGCGTCGTGCCCGAGCGCGAGAAGGTCGAGCCGACCGGTGTCGGCGACGCCTTCCGCGCCGGCTTCCTCACCGCGCACACCGCCGGGCTGAGCCTGGAGCGTTCCGCCCAGCTGGGCTCCCTGATCGCCGTGCTGGTGCTGGAGACCATGGGCACCCAGGAATGGACGCTCAACAAGGAGTCCGCGCTCGAGCGACTCACCGAGGCCTACGGCCCCGAAGCGGCGGCGGACATCAAGACGCTGCTGTAGATCGTGATGACGAAGGGCGCGCACCCCACCGGGTGCGCGCCCTTCGCGGTTTCGAGGTCAGAGCGAGACCGGGTAGACCGGCTCCTGGATCTCCGGCTTGATCCGGTCCTCGACGAAGATGCCGTGCCACACCATGAACACCAGCAGCGTCCACAGCCTGCGACTGTGATCGGCGGTCCCGGCCCGGTGCGCGACCAGCATCTCGCTGATCGCGGCCTTGTTCAGCAGGTGATCGGTCTGCGACTCCGCGATCTGCTGCCGCGCCCAGTCGTAGAGTTCCGTGCCGCGCAGCCAGTGCCGCAGCGGCACCGGGAAGCCGAGCTTGGCGCGGTGCAGCACGTGCGGCGGCACGATGCCCTCCAGTGCCTGACGCAGCGCGTACTTCGTGGTCTCCTTGGTGATCTTCTGGTCGAACGGCAGCCCCTCGGCCGCCTTCAGCACCTCGGTGTCGAGGAACGGCACGCGCAGCTCCAGCGAGTTGGCCATGGTCATCTTGTCGGCCTTGACCAGGATGTCGCCGCGCAGCCAGGTGAACAGGTCCAGGTGCTGCATCCGGGCCACCGGGTCCCAGCCGCGCGACTGCGCATACAGCGGCGCGGTGACGTCTTGGTGGGTCCACTCCGGCCGGAACTCGCGCAGCACGGCGCGCAGCTGGGCGTCGTTGAAGCTGCGGGCGTTGCCGTAGTAGCGCTGCTCGAGCGTGAGCGAACCGCGGTGCAGCAGGCTCTTGCCCCTCGTGCCGTCCGGAATCCGGTCCGACAGCTTGCCCGCCAGCCTGCGCAAGCCGCGGGGCAGCTTCTCGAAGGGCTTCAGCGACAGCGGCTCGCGGTAGATGGTGTACCCGCCGAACAGCTCGTCGGCGCCTTCACCCGAGAGCACCACCTTGACGTGCTTGCGGGCCTCCTTGGCGACGAAGTACAGCGGGACCAGCGCCGGGTCGGCCACCGGGTCGTCGAGGTACCAGACGATCTCGGGGATCGCCTGGGCGAACTCGGCGGGGGAGACCACCTTCACCACGTGGCGCGCGCCGATCGCCTCGGCGCTCTCGGCGGCCACGTCCACCTCCGAGTAGCCCTCGCGTTCGAATCCGGTGGTGAAGGTGATCAGCTTCGGGTTGTGCCGCATGGCCAGCGCCGCGACCGCGGTGGAGTCGATGCCGCCGGACAGGAACGAGCCGACGGTCACGTCGGCGCGCATGTGCTTGGCGACGGAGTCCTCGAGCGCCGCGGCGATCTCCCGGTAGCGCGCCGCCGCCGAACCCGGGGTGAACGGGCGCACCGGGAACTTCGGCGTGAAGTACCGGGTGACGACCGGCGCCGCACCGGGCCGAACGGTGGCGTAGCTGCCCGATTCCAGCCTGCGGATGTCCTTGTGCAGCGTCTCCGGCTCCGGCACGTACTGCAGCACCGTGTAGTGCTCCAGCGCCCGCGGGTCCAGCGCGTCGCTCAACCGCAGCGCGGGCAGCAGTTCCAGCAGGCTCTTCTTCTCGCTGCCGAACGCGGTGCCGCCCGGCCCGGTGGCCAGGAACAGCGGCTTGATGCCGAACGGGTCGCGGGCCAGGAACAGCTCCTGGGTCTCGGTGTCCCAGATCGCGAAGGCGAACATGCCGCGCAGCCGCCGCACCGCCTCGGGACCCCAATAGTGGAACGCCGCGACGATGGCCTCGCTGTCGCCTTCGGTCTGGAAGATCTTGCCGTCCGGGAACTCGGCGGCGTGCGCCTCGGCGAGCTCGGCGCGCAGTTCCAGGTAGTTGTAGATCTCGCCGTTGAAGGTGAGCGCGTAGCGCTCCGGCTGCTCGGGCGGGCCCCAGCGCAGCGGCTGGTGCGAGTGCTCGATGTCGATGATCGACAGGCGGTTGAAGCCGAAGATCACATGGTCGTCGTGCCAGGTGCCGCGCTCGTCCGGGCCGCGGTGGCGCACGCAGTGCAAGGCCTCGTAGACCTGCTCCACCGTGCCAGGTGCCGCCTCGTCAGATGCCAGGAATCCGAGCAGTCCACACACGGCGTCGGCAACCTCATTTCTCGCAGTCGGGATACGCGCGCACCGGATGGGGCGCAAGGGGACGAAATCTAGTGTCCGAGTATGCCGCACCCGCCGCATCCGCGCGTCGTGCGCGTCGCGGTCCGGACGGAATCGCTGGTGACGATGATCCGCGCGGGCCCGGTGAGGTGTCGAAGCCGACCCGACGACAAACGGGGGGTGTGTTTGGTCTACGCTGCGTAGTACTCAGGTCTCTCTCAGGCGACCCGCGCGAATGCGCTGGCCCGGAGGGCGCCCTGAAACGAGCTTAGGACGTATCGTCGGGGCCGATCGCAGCCCGGACGATGCACTGTCGGAATGTGTGGCGACCAGGAAGGCGTGAGCGTGGCGCACAAGGCGAGCGAAGAGATCGGGGCACGACCCGCCCGGGGTGGGCGGGGCCGCATCCTTCGGCGGGCCGGGCTGGCGGTGTCCTTGGGGATCACCGCGCTGCTCGTCTCGGGCTGCTCGATCGACAATGTTTGGCTGCGGTTCGGCTGGCCCTCGGGCGTCACGCCGCAGGCCACTCGGATGCGGGAACTGTGGACCTGGTCGGTCATCGCCGCGCTGGCGATGGGCGTGCTCGTCTGGGGCCTGACCTTCTGGACCGTCGCGTTCCACCGCAAGAAGGCCGACTCCCCGGAGTTCCCGCGCCAGACCGGCTACAACGTGCCGCTGGAGCTGACCTACACGGCGATCCCGTTCGTCATCATCGCCGTGCTGTTCTACTTCACCGTGGTCGTGCAGAACTACGTGCACGAGAAGGTGGACAACCCCGACGTCACGGTCGACGTGACCGCCTTCCAGTGGAACTGGAAGTTCGGCTACCGCAACGTCGACTTCAAGGACGGCTACCGGTTCGACGGCATCGACACCTCGCGTGAGGCGCTGAACCAGGAACAGCTCGAGGGGTACAAGGAGCGGACCAAGGACGGTCACCCGCAGCCGGGCCCGGTGCACGGCAAGCCGGAGAACGACATCCTGTCCTACCTGCACTACGACAAGGTGGAGACGATCGGCTCCAGCAACGAGATCCCGGTGCTCGTGCTGCCGACCGGCAAGACCATCGAGTTCCAGCTGGCCGCCGCCGACGTGATCCACGCCTTCTGGGTGCCGGAGTTCCTGTTCAAGCGCGACGTGATGCCCAACCCGAAGGAAAACCACTCCGACAACGTCTTCCAGATCTCCAAGATCGAGAAGGAAGGCGCGTTCGTCGGCCGTTGCGCCGAGATGTGCGGTACTTACCACTCGATGATGAACTTCGAGGTCCGCGCGGTCACGCCGGAGAAGTTCACCAAGTACCTGGACGCGCGCCAGGCGGGCAAGACCAACGCCGAGGCGCTCGAGTCCATCGGGGAATCCCCGGTCGCCACGTCCACCGCGCCGTTCAACACCAGGCGCGACACCAAGAGCGCGGCCTCGGCCGAGAGCAAGTGAGGATTGAGCTGACATGAAGATCGAAGCGCGGATTTTCGAACTGCTCACGGTGTTCTTCATCATCATCGCGTGTGTCTACGGCTTCTTCACCGGTCAGTCGCGCACCGGTGTCGAGTGGGCGGGCACCACGGCCATGGTGTTGACCGCGGGCCTGTCGCTGATCATCGGCACCTACTTCCGGTTCGTCGCCCGTCGTCTCGACCTGCGCCCGGAGGACTACGAGGACGCCGAGATCGTGGACGGCGCCGGCGACCTGGGCTTCTTCTCGCCCGGCAGCTTCTGGCCGATCACCCTGGCCGCCGCCGGTTCGGTGACCGCTCTCGGCCTGGCGTTCTTCCAGTTCTGGTTGATCGGCATCGGCGTGGTCTGCGTCCTGACCGCCGCCGCGGGGCTGGTGTTCGAGTACTACCTCGGGCCGGAGAAGCACTGAGCAGACGCACCCGAGCGGCCCATCGGAGGTTCCGGTGGGCGCGGTGGTGACAACGGCAGGGCGAAACGCTCGGTTGGGATTTCCCAGCCGAGCGTTTTCGTGTGAGCAGCCGAAATCTCGGATGTGATTCACCGGTGAACGGGCGGGGTAGCCCGAAGGTGCGGAATTCTCTGGGGCGGGAGCTCCTGCGGTGAGGACGACAGACCATGGCTGGGTTGAGCGAGGGTGTTTATCGGATCGTCAATGTCGGCACCGGTCGGGTGCTGGCGCTCGACAGCGCTGATCAGGTGACGGTGGTGGGTGAGCCGGGTGTCGAGGACGGATGGCAGCACTGGCTGTTGTCCACCGCGCCGGGATTCGGCGAAGAAGTCTGGTACATCGTCAGCGGACGCACCGGCACCAGGCTGGGGCTCGGTGCGGGGCTGGTGAGTGCGGGAGTGCAGGTCGAGTGCAGTGGCCCGCCGATGGGCTGGCGGATCATGACCGACGAAGCCGACCCCGACCGGTACCGCATCGCTGTGTGGCCCCCTTGTGAACTCGTCCTCGATCTACCCGGTGACGGCGGTGACACGGGCACCGACCGGATCGGACTGGCGCGGTACGAGCCCTCCAGCAGCAGTCAGCGGTGGCACTTCCAGCGCGCATGATTCCCGCCCGGCGCGGGCAGCCCCACATCGCGCGTCGCATCGTGGTCCAGCGTCCGGCTCATGCTGTGCTCGGTCCTCACCCGGCCTGCGCCACCATCGCGGGATCGTCCAGCATGCTCAGCAGAGGAGTGAGTCGCTGCAGTTCGTCGAGGTGGGTGGCGCTGAGTGAGACCAGGGCTTGCCTGCCCGCCTCGGTCAGGGTCAGGCGGACGACGCGGCGGTCCTTGTGCTCGCCCCGCCTGCGGGCGACGAGGCCGAGTTGCTCGGTGCGATCGATCAGTTGCACCACGCTGTGATGGCGGGCGGACAGGTAACCGGCGATCTCTCCGATGCTGGGTCCGTCCGGGTCGGAATGCCCTCGGATCGCCAGCAGCAGTTGGTGCTGAGTGTCGGTGAGCCCCGCTTCGGACGCCCGGCGCTCACTCCATCGCAGCAGCTGGCGAAGCCCGGTGCGCAACGCCAGCAGCCTCGAGTACTCCTGGTCGGTGAGGTGGGCAGGCGCGGACATCGACCCTTCCATCATGAAGTGATATTATCACAGCGTGATATATGAGTGAACGGCGATCAGGACGGCCGCGTTTCGGACCCATAGCGGGCCGCCCCGGCTCGAGAGAGCTTCGATTCGCCACTATTCGCGAAGGTGGTGGAGAGCATGAGTAGTGAAACCATGATGAGCCGGCACCCCGACATCGTGGAGTTGCGGGAGAAATACGAGCGCGCCTCGGAAGAGCCGGATGCCCAGGCGGTCACCGGCCTGCTGTTCTTGACCGGGCTCTATATCGCGATCTCCCCGTGGGTGGTCGGCTTCAACGGATTCTCGACCTTGACCGTCAACAATCTGATCTGCGGTATCGCGCTGGCGATGCTGGCACTCGGATTCGCTTCGGTGTACGGCCGGACGCACGGCATCGTCTGGGCCGCTCCGCTGATCGGCCTGTGGACGATCCTCGCTCCATGGATCGTCAGCGGGAACGTCGATACCACACGGACGATATGGAACAACGTGGTCACGGGCGCACTCGCGGTGCTGCTCGGTCTGGCTTCGATGTTCCTGGGGATGAGCCGGACCGGGCGACACACCGGTCAGGGACCCGGTGCGGGCGCGACTCGAACTCCGCGAGCGTCCGGGCTTCCGCCGGAGACGACCACACGGTGAAACGGGATTCGCACCGGCGGTAACCCAGGAGTTCCGGCTCGCTCGAACACAGGTCCGCCCGCCGTTGCGTGAGCATCGCGGCGGGCGGTGGCCGGACCGTCGAGCCGCTACTCCGCTTCGTACCGCAGCGCGTTCTCCGAGCGGCAGATCTCCTCGATGCCGGAGACGATGTCGCGCAACAGTTCCGACGGGAGCGCGGCGGGCCGGAGGCGGCAGGTGAAGGTGATCAGGCCGTGGTCTTCGGCGGGCAGGCCGCGGGCGGCGGATTCGGCGCGCAGGTAGCGGGAGCGGACGCCGTAGGTCATCGCGGAGATGACGGTGAAGCAACCGGTGCGTTCGCGGTGGCCGGAGAACAGGTCGTGCAGGCGGTAGAACACCGACGTATAGCTCGACAGGGGCGCGAAAATGCCCACCCGGTAGGCGGGACCGCGCTCGGAGGAGCTGAGCGCCGTATCGGCCAGATACTCGGCATCGCGGAGGGTCTGCACCTTCGGCGCGAACAGCACCGCGCCCGCGGCCGCGTTGCGCACGGGCATGCCCGCTTTGCCGGGCGCGGCCGAGGCGATGGCGCCCAGCGATTTCCGCGCGCGTGACCCGACCTCGCGGCGGGCGCGCAGCCCTCTGGTCGGCGCGGTGGGGTACAGGCTCGACCACTGTCCGAACCGGACGGTGCCCAGCTGCACGTGGCCGGTGCCGACCGGGCGCGCCACCTTCAGCGGCGCTGTGTCGACCCAACGGCCCACCTGCAGTTCGGCATTGCCGGGCCGCAGGATCTCCGCGTAGGCATGCTCGACGAAGGAGTCGAAGTCGAGGAACCGATCGGCGTTGGTGGTCAGCCAGGTGCGTTCCTTGTCGATCTCGATCGCGTCCAGGGTGAGCGCGGTGATGATGCCCGCCCGGCCGCCCGCGCCCAGGATGCGCTGGAACCGCTCGGTGTGGTGGGTGCGCCCGCAGGTGCCGATGCGCCCGTCGGTGTCCACGTACTCCAGATCGACGATCTGGTCGATGAACAGGCCGTGCTTGTGTGACGCCGCGCTGACGCCGCCGACCGACGCGAAGCCGCCCGCGGTGATGTCGCGGTGGTCGCCGACGATGGGCAGGCCGAGGCCGTGCGCGCCGAGCCTGCGGTCGATATCGGAGAGTTTCGCGCCCGCCTGCACCCGGACGGTGCGCCTGCCCAGGTTGATGTCCAGCACCTGATTCATCCGGCGCAGCGACACCACGGTCGGCTGGGCGGGCAGCGCGAGCCCCTCGTCGATCAGCTCGCCGCCGCGCACCATCAGCCGTTCCGATCGCCCGCGTGAATCCCGCACCGTGCGAACGACATCGGCGGTATCGCGGGGGAGGTATTCCTCGGCGTTGGAGACAATTTGCGGCGTGCTCATGGCAGAAAAGCTAACCACAGCGCGGCCCGCGCCGCTCCCCCGAACTGGGGTGTCACCGCGACGCGGGCGCAAGGCTCTTACTGAACAGGACGGATCCGGCGGCGTCGCACAGATCGACGGTGAGTTCCCTTGACTTTCCGTCGATGCGCACCTCGCCGAAATGCTGGAAGGCATCCAGCGGCGAACTGTTCTGCACCGGCGGAGCGTGCACGTAGACCGCCTCCGGACCGAACGTGCCGTCGAGCTGGTTCGGGCCGAACGCACCCGCGTTGAGCGGCCCGGAGACGAACTCCCAGAACTCCTCGAAGTCGGTGAAGGCCGCGCGCGCGGGTGAATAGCGGTGCGCCGCCGTGTAGTGCACGTCGGCGGTGAGCCAGACGACATTGGCCACCTTGTTCGCCTTGATGGACGACAACACCTGGGCGATCTCGCGTTCCCGGCCCGACGGTGCGCCGGGATCACCGTTGGCGGGCCCCTCGAAAGCAGTGGTGTTCTTCTGCTCGCCGTCGGGGACGACCAGGCCGAGCGGCAGATCGTTGGCGATGATCTTCCAGGTGGCGGTGGATTCGCGGAGGCTGTCGATGAGCCACCTGGTCTGCGCCGGGCCGAAGATGCGGCCGTCGGGTCCGTTGTTCGCGTTGTTGGCGTCCTTGTTCGTGCGCATGTCCAGCACGAAGACGTCCAGCAGCGGACCGTAGGCGATCTTGCGATACAGGCGCCCGTCCACCGCCTCCCTCGGCTCCAGTGGCATCCACTCGTGGAAGGCCTGCCAGGAGCGGGTGGCCAGGGTGTCCATGGCGCGTTCGGCGTAGCCCTTGGATTCGGCGACGAGTCCGCCCGGGTACCAGTTGTTCACCGTCTCGTGGTCGTCCCACTGCACCAGTTGGGCGACCGAACTGTTGAAGCGGCGGTAGTTCTCGTCGCTCAGGTTGTAGGCGTAGTTGCCGCGGAACTGATCGAGCGTCTGCGCGACAGCGCTTTTCGCCTCGCTCACCACATTGCGCCAGATCCGGCCGTCGGGCAGGGCGACCGATTCCCGTAGCGGTCCGTCGGCGTAGATGGAGTCGCCGGAGTGCAGGAACAGGTGCGGGTCGCGGGCGGCCATGGCGGCGAAGATCTTCATGCCGCCCAGCTCCGGGTTGATGCCGTAGCCCTGGCCCGCGACGTCGCCGGACCACTGGAGCCGGATGTCCGCCGCGGCGGTGGGCGCGGTGCGGAAGACTCCGGTGACCGGTTCCGAGGTGGCGCCGTCCTCGCCACGGAGCGTCACCCGGTAGTGCACCTGCGTTCCGGCGGGCAGGCCGTTGACCCGTACCCGGCCGGTGCCGTCGGAGTCCGGGGTGAGCAGCGGCCCGGTGAAACTCCTGGGGTCGGCGAACGATTCCGTCGCGGCCGTTTCCACGATCAAGGTGGCGGGGCGATCGGCGCGGGCCCAGATCAGTGCGCCGTCCGCGCGTGGATCGCCCACCGCGACACCGTGCGTGAGCACCGGCCGCTGCCGGACCAGCGCCGGGCCGTCGCCCGGCGAGCATGCCGCCAGCGCCGGGGCGGCCACGAGTCCGAGCGCGGAGGCGCGCAATACGGTGCGCCGGGATGGTCTCGAGTCCGAGCCGGTCATGAAGCAACCCTGACGCAACTACGTCAACGGCGCGTGAACGGTCCGGGTCCGTGTGGACAACAAGCAGCGCTCAGTGCGCCAGGCGGGCAATGCGGTGGTGCAGTTCGCCCGCCCAGTCCACGCCGCCCAGGTGCTGGTAGTCCACCCACAGCGCGTCGAACACGTCTCGGCCCTCGGAGAGCCGGCCACCGCGTTTGTCCGCTTCCAGGACCACGCTCATGCCGGTCTCGGTCGGAACGAAAGTCACCTCGAGCTGGTTCAAGCCGGGGTAGTGCGGCGAACCCGCGAACTCGATCTCTTGGTAGAACGGCAGCGTCTGGGGCGTGTTGTGCACCCGGCCCGATTCCACGTCCGCGCTGCGCAGGTGGAATCCCAACTGTTCCACCGCTTCCAGCAGCACGTGCTGGGCGGGCAGTGCGCCGACGCCGATCGGGTCGGTGTCGGCGGCGTTCACCGCCCCGTGGATCTCCACGATCGTGCGCAGCGAGACCACCGTGCCGGGCAGGTGCCGTCCGTTGTAGAACGTGATCGGTGTTTCCATCGGAGCGCGGGCCGCGAAGCGGAACTCCAGCGGCGCGCCCTCGGGCAGATGCAGCGGTCCGTGCACACCCGTACGGCCGAAGGCGATGTCGCGCACGCCTTCGTGCTCCTCGTACTCCTGCTCGGCCCTGGTCACGAACTCGACGGCCACGTGGGTGATCTCCTGCGCGACGGAACCGCCCCGCAACCGGATCACGCCCTCCGCAGTGCCCCCGGGTTGCACACCCGGGGTGAACAATTCGGTCTGCACCTCGGCCCCGCCGACCCCGGCCGCCGCCAGCAACTTCTTGAACATGCTCGTACTTTCGCCGCGCCGTCTTACCGAAGGCTTGTCATTACCTTGTCGCCCTGGACTACTCGGTCGAGTCCAGGTTGTTTTCGACGCCGCAGTCGCCGTCGACGGCGTACGGCGGACTTACCGGACGCCCGCGGGCATGAGGCCGCCTGCCAGTACGGTCGAGGGGCGCACGTCAGCCGACTCGACGATGCCGCGCTCGACTGTGATGCAGCGATCAGCCCGCGGCGGTGTCCGGGATGCGGACGGGAACGGCGGCGGGGCGGCTGCCGCTGGGGACGCCCTTCTTCAGGCTGTGGGCGTAGACGTCGACGTACTCCTGACCGGTGAGCTGCATCAGCTCGTACATGACCTCGTCGGTGACGGCGCGCTCGACGAAGCGGTTGCCGCCCATGCCCTCGTAGCGGGAGAAGTCGATGGGCTCACCGAACTTGACGGTGACCTTCCTGCGACGCCAGCGGAACGGTCCGGGCGGGCTCACCTCGTCGGTGCCGATGACCGCGACCGGGATGACGGGCACGCCGGTCTCCAAAGCGAGGCGGGCCAAGCCGGTCTTGCCCTTGTACAGGCGACCGTCGGGGGAGCGGGTGCCCTCGGGGTACAGGCCGACCAGACGGCCTTGGTCGAGCAGCTTGCGGGCGGCGTTCAGCGCGTCCTCGGCAGCGTCGGCGCCGCTGCGGTCGATCGGGTACTGGCCCGTAGCGCTGAAGAAGAACTTCTGGAACCGGCCCTTGATGCCCGGGGTGGTGAAGTACTCGGCCTTGGCGAGGTAGTTGATCCGCCGCGGACTCAGCAACGGAGCGAACAGCCAGTCGGCGAAGGAGAGGTGGTTACCCGCCATGATGGCCGGCCCGTCCGCCGGAATGTTCTCCACACCTTCGACCGTAGGCCGGTTGTAGAGATGAATGAACGGTCCCAGCAGCACGTACTTCAGCAGCCAGTAGAACATGACGTCCTTCCCCCGGGACCGGGATAGTTGCGGGCACCTGCTTCAATTGCCGACTTTACCGCCGGTGCAAGATCACATCCAACCGCAGCGGCGAATCTCACCACACTTCGGCACCGACGCCGACCGATGCTGACAGTCGGCGTGTCGCGGCAGGCCACGAAGGTTGTGGCCGGCGCTGTCACCGGCTGGTCCGTGCTATGCGCGCGGACTTGCGCGCGCCGGAGGGAAGGGCCGCCCTGGCGAGGTCCGCGGCGCCGATCATGCCCGCGGCCTCGCCGAGCTGGGTGGTCCGGATGCGAGCCAGCGGGCGGTGTCCCGCGCCCGTGATCGCGCGCGCGTACTCCTCGCGCGCCTCGTCCAGGAACAGCGGAGCGGAACTGCTCACCCCACCGGCGATCACCACCAGGTCGGGGTCGAAGAGGTCGCTGACGAACGCCAGTCCGAGCCCGAGCCAGCGCGCGAAGTCGGCCATCACCCGCACGGCCAGCGGATCGCCGTCCTGCGCCGCTCCCGCCACCCGCCGTCCGGTCAGCGAGCCCGGATCGCGCGCCACGTCCCTCGCCAGCACGGAACGCACCGTGTCGCTGGCCATCATCTCGATGGCGGTTTCCGCCAGCGCGGTTCCGCTGCAGTAGCGCTCCCAGCACCCCCGCTTGCCGCACGGGCAGGCCCGCCCTTGCGGAACGACCTGCAGATGACCCAGTTCCGGCGCGACACCGTGCGTGCCCCGGTACAACTGGCCGTCGATGAGCAGGGCGGCGCCGATGCCGGTGCCGATCGCGACGAGCACCACGTTGTGCCCGCCCGCGGCGGCGCCGAACCGGTACTCGGCCCACATCGCCGCGTTGGCGTCGTGTTCCAGGATCACCGGCAGTTCCAACCGTTCGGTGAGCCGCTGGGCGACCGGGGCGTCCTGCCAGGGCAGGTGCGGGGCGAACCGGACGGTGGAGCGATCACCGTTGATGAACCCGGCGACCGCAAGGCCGACCGCGCCGATGGGGTGCCTGCCGGACAGGTCGCGCACGGCCCGGTCCAGCGCGTCCTCCAGCGCTCGCGCGGAATGCGGCGTCGGCGCTTGGACCGTGTCCAGCACCTCGCCGCCGTCGTCGATCACCGACGCCCGAATGTTGGTGCCGCCGACGTCGATTCCGACGGTCAGCGGTCGCGTACCGGCCATCTGGTGCGTCATACCTTGATCGTCACGGGAATGTCGACGTAACGAGGGCCCTCGCCGTCCTCCGGTGGTCCGTGGCGATGCGGCGCGCCGGTCTCCGGGTCGGTGTCGGTGGGCATGACGGGTTCGACCGGCACGCCCGCCAGCGCTTCGCGCAGCACGGTGACGATCGCGGTGCCGTGATCGGCGATCGCGGCCAGCACGTCGTGGTGCTCCCCGCGCACGAGCGCCGCGGCCGCGCACACCGGGCACCAGCTGCAACTGGACCACTCGACCTGTCCGTCGGCCGCGCGCCGCAGCACCGGCTCGACCCGCTCCAGCACCGCCTCGGCCAGCAGCTTCAGTTCCTCGGCGAATTCGGCGACACCGTCCGGCGCGGTGTGGCCGCCGACCTTGTCGCCCCCCGGCGAGTGCGGATCACCGGTCATGTCCGTCACTTTCCGACGTGTGCGCCCAGACCCGCGGGTCCGGCCGGAAGCGGACCACCAGGTATCCGTCATCGAGCTCGGCGCCGTCGACCGTGCACCGCCGCAATACCGGCGCCAGGCGCACCCGCCGCCGCACACCGTCCGCTCCCACGATCAAATCGTCCTCCACTCGGCCAAGGCGCAATGTGGCGGCGTCGACCACCGGCAGATGCATGCGCAGGGCGTACACCGATTGCAATCCGGTGCCGGATTCCAGGAGAACCAGCGGTTCGCCGGAACTCGCGTCGACCTCCGTCCGATTGTCGCTCAGCATAAGCGCAGCGCCCCCGGTGTCGCCCGCCGAGTCCATCGCGTACGACAGCGCGGCCAGCGAGTTCGGGCCGATCGGCTCCGGACCGGCGTGCCGCGCGATCACCACCGGTATACCCGGCATCGCACTGCGCAACTCGGCGATGACCTCCGATTGCTCGCCGCGCCGGTTCGAATACCACTGCACCGCCGGATGTTCGGCTCCGCCGGGCGCCGCCAGGTCGGGCAGCACCTTGTTCACCACCACGGCGTCCAGTCGCAGGCCCAGCAGCGCCGCGGCGGAACGCACCCGCTGCGATTCGGCCACGGCGACCCGCTCGGGGAGCGTGACCAGTCGAGCTCGCGTCCGCCGGTGATCGGCGAGCAGATCGCGAACTTCCGTGACCGCCTGGACGATTCGTTCCACCGTGGCCGCCAGTACGGCGCGCCGCAGGTCGGTGCCGACGGCGCTCATCGCCCGCGCGTGCGGCGGCCAGATCCGTTCGACGTAACCGAGCAGGGTCCCCGGTGCGGTGACGATGCGCAGCATGTCCGCCGAGGGCGGGCAGTCGACGACGATCAGATCCCAGTCGTCCTCCGCGGCGAACTGGGTGATCTCCACCAGCATCAGCAGTTCCTGTACGCCGGGCAATCCGGTCAGCTCCGCCGGATCCAACGCGGCGAGGTCGAAACCGTGTTCGTGCCCGCGGCCGGTGGAGATCAGGCGCACGACGTCGCGGAACCGGTCCTCCAGCAGCGCGAGCGAATCGATCTCGATCACGTCCAACCCGGGCAGCACGGTGGCCACACCGGTGACGGTGCCCGGATCGTGCGGGAACCGGAAACCCAGCGCGTCGCCCAGCGAATGCGCCTGATCGAGCGAGGCGACCAGCACGCGACGGCCCGACCTGGCCTCGGCCACGGCGGTGGCGCACGCGAGCGTGGTCTTGCCCACCCCGCCCTTGCCGATGAACAGCTCGACCCGGGTCTTGTGCGCGGTCAGCCTTCGACCCGTTTCTTCAGTTCCTTCAGCGCGGTGTCGGTGATCACTTTCTCGGCCTTGCGCTTGAACATGCCGATCATCGGGATGTTCAGATCCACGGTCAACGTGTAGACGACCTCGGTGCCACCGGGCCGATCGATCAGCTCGTAGGTGCCGTTCTGCGCTTTCTGCAACTCGCCGCTGAGCAGCCGCCAGCTGACCGCCTTGCGGTCGGCGCGCCAGTCGTAGGACAGGACGTAGGTGTCCTTGACCACTCCGGCGTCCAGCACGAACCGCGCGGTCTTGGCCAAACCGTCCGGCCCCACCTCCAGGACCTCCACCGACTTCGCCGCCGATACCCACTGCGGGTAGGACTCCAGGTCGGCGATGACGGACATCACCTGCTGCGACGGGGCCTCGATGACGATCGATCTCTGGGTCCGGTCGGCCATGCGGACAGCGGTTCCTTTCAGCGTCGGTGCTGGTAGATCAAGGCTGGGGCGCGGGAGTGACACCGGCGGGGCGGCCCGCCTCCAACCGGGACTTCACCTCGAACGACATGTTCTTGCCCGCGACCCGGCGCGCCCGGTTGGCGGCGGCGAGTTTGCCCGCCGGGAGCGCGGGCTCCGGCTCGGCGTGCAGGAAATAGTGCAGGATCACCCCGTCGAGCGCGGGCTCCAGCCACACCTCCATGGTCCCGGTCAGGCCACCGGACACCGACCAGCGGATGCCCTTCTCGGCCCGATCCTCCCTGACCTCCAGGGACAGGTCCGGCCACCAACGGCGCCAATTGCTCGGTCCCGCCAGCAGCTCGGCCACGGCGGCCCCCGGTGCGGCGACGAAGGTCTGGTCTGCGACCTGGATACTGCTCACTCCGCTGAGCGTAGTAGATGCGACGCGGATCACCGCAGCAGCTGTCGCAGGCGCGCGCCCAGGCTGTCCCAGCGCCACTGCTGCTCGACGAACGCGCGCCCCGCAGCGCCCATCCGCGCGGCGGCATCCCGGTCCGACAGGATCTCCACCAGCGCGTCGGCGATCTGCTGCACGGAACGGCCGTCCACCACCCGACCGGTCTTGCCCTCGATCACGGTCTCCGGCGCGCCGCCGGAATTGCCCGCGACCACCGGGACGCCGGACGCCGAGGCCTCCAGGTAGACGATGCCCAGCCCCTCCACGTCCAGCCCAGCGCCCCTGGTCCGGCACGGCATGGCGAAGACGTCCGCCAGCGTGTGATGCGCGGCCAGCTCGCCGGACGGGACGCGGCCGGTGAACACCACGTCCTCGGTGACGCCCGCGGCCACCGCGAGGGCGCGCAACTTCTCCTCGAAGGGGCCCCCGCCCGCGATCACCAGAACCGCGCCGCGCACTCGCTCGCGGATCTCGCGCATCGCCAGGATCAGCGCGTCCTGCCCCTTACGCGGCACCAACCGGGACAGGCACAGGATGGTCGGTCGGTCGCCAAGGCCGTAGCGGTCGCGCAGCTCGGCGCGCGCGGCCGGATCCGGGCGGAAGACCTCGGAGTCCACGCCGGGCGGCAGATACTCGAGCGCCGCGTTCGGGCCGAACGCGGACGCGAACCGGCGGCGGGTATAGCGGCTGACGTAGGTGACCACGTCGGTGTGCTCGCCGATGGCCCGCAGCGCCTGCCTGGCCCCCGGCAGCATCGACCACCCGACCTCATGGCCGTGGGTGCTGGCCAGAATGCGTTCGGCGCCCGCACGACGCAGCGCGGGCGACATCAACGCCAGCGGCGCCGCCGCCCCGAACCACACCGTGTCGCACTGCTCGCTGCGCAGCAGCCGCGCGGCGCGGCGCAGTACCAGCGGAGTCGGCAGCATCAGCGTGGTGGGATGGCGAATGACCTGGAACTTCTGCCGGGCATCGAACTTCAGATGGCTGTCGCCACGCCAGCGCGGAGCGTAGACCACGAGGTCGTCCGGCGGCAGCTCACCGGCCAAAGCCTGCAGATACGACTGGATACCGCCCGGCCGCGGCGGGAAATCATTGGTAACCAGCAAAGTTCGGGCCATGCGCAACAAAATACTGGGTTGAATTTGCCGCGACTTCGTCGCGGGCCGCGAACGGCGGATGCTCGGTCTCGCTTCGCTCGGAAGAAGTGGTGGGGGTGCGCTGGGCGCGTCTGTCTGTCAGCTCTGGGCGTGGTGCGCGCGGCGGAGTGGGTGGTCGGGGCTCGGGGTGTTCGAACCGGCGTTCTGAGGGAGTGCCGGGTCGGTTGACCGTTTGCGCCGCGCGTCTCACCCGCCGCGCAGGCCGGGGTAGGGACCACGACTTCGGGAGTAGTTCGGTGCCGAGCGCACCACTTTGCGTAACGGCGGTTCGGATCCGGTGCGCTCGCGCTGTCAGTGCGGGTCACGCGGTCCGGGTGCGGAGCCACTCGCGCCAGTCGTCGACGAACTCGGTGCGGGTGGTGCCGAGGACTTCGCGGAGGATGGCGTCTTCGGTGGCTGGGTCCTGTTTGCCCGCAGCGATGCGGCGGTAGAGCTGGACGAGGTGGGCCTGGTCGTACTTCTCGGCGACGAAGGCGCAGATCGACCAGGCCTTTTCATACGTGAAGGCGGCGTCGGGGCCGGAGAAGTCGGTATCGGGCGGCAGACCCTCGGGAATGCGGCCGGCGTGCGCATGCGCGGTGAGCGTGGGAGCGATGTCGGCGAACCGCTGGTTCTCGCGATGGTGCGCGGTGTAGTCGGCGAATCCTTCGAGCATCCACAGCGGGGCGCCGTCGACGGTGTCGGCGCGGGCGGCGATGTGGGTGAGTTCGTGCCGCAGCAGGGTGGCCATACCCTCGGGATCGAGGCGGCGTCCGGTGTCGGGACCGAAGACGACGCGCTGGCCGGTGGGCCGACTGCCCGGCGTGAACGGGTCGGCGACGGAGGCGGCGGCGACTTCGGCGGGCAGGAGACCGGGTGAGCGCAGCAGGGCCGCGAATTCGGAGGGCGACGAGGCGACGACGACGAGCGCGGACTGTGCCCAGGCGGGACCCCAGACGTCGGTCACCGCGGCGGTGGCGTCGGCGAGTTCACGTTCCAGGACGTCTATTTCGATTCGCTGGTCGGGATGGCCGACGACCAGGGATCGCCGACCGTCTCCGATCGGCACCTGGCGGGCGATGATCGCTCCGAACGGTTCGACGATGCGCCGCACCTCGGCCAGCCTGGGATCGGCGGCCGCCGCCTGCCCCACCGCCTCGGTCGCCCCGGGCTCCGCGGCCCGCAGTTTCGGCAGCACCGTGTTCGGCAACATGATCAGCGCGACGCACACGCCGGTGAGCACCACCACCGTCGCGACGGTGAGACAGAACTCGAATCGCCGCCGCGCCGACCACCAGGCGCGCAATCGCCGCATGCCGGTCATCGGCGCGCCCCGGCCGGGGATACGGCGGTGCCGCGCCGACCGCGGGGGCGGCTCACCGTCGCCCGTCGCCGGTCGCTCGGGCCGTGGGTAATCCGGTGCCGCTGGTTGGCTCGCTCACGGCCTCTAGTATCGCCGAGCCGAATGGAACGGCGTCGAGCCCATGGGTGCGACCGCGACCGGCACGCCGAAGGTGGAGGCGTGCAGCATGAGTCCGTTGCCCGCGTAGATGCCGACGTGCGAGATGTCGGAGTAGAAGAAGACGACGTCGCCGGGCTGCAGATCCTCCTTGGCCACGGGCGTGCCGTAGGTGGCCTGCTGCGAACTCGTCCTCGGCACGTTCTTGCCGACCTGCTTGAACGCCCACTGGACGAGGCCGGAGCAGTCGAACTGGTTCGGACCGGTGGCGCCCCAGACGTAGGGGTCGCCGACCCGCGTGAGCCCGGCCGCAAGCGCGCTGGTCCCGCTGCCGGGGACGAGGCCCTGCAGGAGGCTGTCCCGGTCGAAGCCGGGCGGGAACGGCGATCCGGCGAGGGCCGACTTGTCCTTGGCCGACAGCGTGCCCCAGGCCTGCACCACCTCGGCGATGGCGCCGCCGAGGTCGCTGCGCTTGTGTTCCAGATCGATGCGCACCGCGTCGGCTTTCTGCGCGGCGGAACGGGCCGCGTCGGCGGCGGCGCGAGCCGACGATTCGGCAGCGGTCGCGGCGTCGGTGGCCTTCTTGTAGTGGTCGAGCTGCTCGGAGGTCTGCGCTGCGACGACGTCCAGCGTGGACATCTGATCCAGCAGTTGCTGCGGTGAGTCGCTGACCAGCACGGCGAACAGGCGATTGGTGCGGGCGCCCTGGTAGGCCGCGATGGCGGTGCGGTCGATGACCGGCTGATACCGGCGGACCTCGTCCCGTGCCTGGTTCACCAGATCGGTGCTGGCGGCCAGCCTGGCGTCGGCGTCCCGCTGAACGGCGAGCTTGGCCTCCAATTCGGCTTCCGCGCCCAGCGCCTGCTGATTGAGCTGTTCGGACTGGCGAGACAGATCGATCATCCGCTGCACGGCTTCCGTGGCGGTCGAGGGAAGCGCTACCGGGTCCGCTTCCGCCGGGCCGCCGCCGTAGAGACCGGCGGCCAGCAATCCGGCTGCCAGCGTCCCTCCCACCAGACGTTTGGTCTGCTGTCTCCGGTGATGCTCAGCCACAGCCCGCGGTGCCCCGTTCTCTTGTGAAGCGATCTCTCAGCGAAACCGACGCGGAATGCCTTCGACGAACCCGTGGTTTGCGCCGGGCGAACCCGGGTACTCAGTGGAAGGTCTCGGTTAGGTTACGGAACGGCCCGCGTCGATGTCCAGTAGAGAACGAAACGATCACAGGGCCGTGGTGCGGTCGGGCCGCGATCTCGCGGCCCGACCAGCTGCTTCTCAGAAGCGGCGAGCGCCAGCGATCGGCATGGAGGAGATCGGCGCCACCTTCACGGGCTGGCCCGAGGTGGACGCGTGCACGACGTTGCCGTCACCGGCGTAGAGGCCGGAGTGGCTGCCGCCGTAGAAGGAGACGAGGTCGCCCGGGCGCAGATCGTCCAGGGACACAGGGGTGCCCGCGGCCAGCTGCGCGCCGCTGGTGCGGGGCAGCTCGACACCCGCCTGGCGGTAGGACCACTGGACCAGGCCGGAGCAGTCGAACGCGTTCGGGCCCGCCGCGCCGTAGACGTACGGCGAGCCGACCTTGCTCAGCGCGGCGTCCAGCGCGATGTCGCCGGAGGACCTGGGTGCGGCGAAGGGGAGGGGAGCGGGACCGGGCAGCTCGAGGCCCGGGATGCCCGGCGGGACCGGAACCTCGTTCGGGACGTCGAAGGTCCCCACACCGGGGATGGTCACCGGCTGGGCCGACGCGGGGGCTGCGGGCAGCAGGAACGCGCCGATGGTGGCAGCGCCGACGGCCCCGGCGGCAACAGCGCGCTTCGCGTGACGCTTGGCGGCGTTGGTCGTCATGATGCGGTACTCCCAATCTGCCTCACGACGCCGCACCCGGTGGTGCCGCGGACTTCGTCGGCGCCGCACCGGTCGGCGCGGCGGACTCCGTGAGGTCTCGAGAAGGTTACGAACACATCACGGTCGTTTGTAAAGCGTCGACAGAGCGAAAAGGGGTTGCTCAACAATTTCACCGGCAAATGGATGTGAGATACGTCCCACCGAATCACGAAAAGATAACGGCAGTGAAATCGCCGGATGGGCACACCGTTGGTCAAGGTTTCGTCGCGGGCAGGAGCGGGGGCTGCAGCTGGGTGATTCGCGCAGTGTTTTGCCAGGTAGATCCGGATTGTCGGCCATAGGTGCCGGTATGGTCGCCGCTTCGTACGCCGTAGAGCCGATTGTCGCCGACACGCCCGGCGGTGATCATTTGCCTTCGGCGCGACTCGCGGCAATGTTTGATACAGTTTTGAACCTTATGTGATCTGAGTCTCTTTTTCGCATTTCTAGATCATTTCCCGGGTATCGCCCCGGAATCCCCACGGTGTTATTCGGACATTTCGTGGCGTATCCGCGCGCCCCGTTCCTGTCGGACCGTGGCTCTACGCTGCTCGCCGTGTCCGATCCCGCGCCGCGCCGAGCCGTACAGCAGCTGGCTTTCGACGAGCTCGACACTCCCCTGTACGACACGACTTTCGTGGTCGTGGACCTGGAGACCACGGGAACCAGTCCCGGAGCCGACGGCATCACCGAGATCGGAGCGGTGAAGGTGCGCGGCGGCGAGGTGCTCGGCGAGTTCGCGACGCTGGTCAACCCGGGACGCGAGATCCCGCCCGCGATCGTGCACGTCACCGGCATCACCACCGCGATGGTGTACGCCGCGCCGCGGATCGAGGCGGTGCTGCCCGGCTTTCTCGAGTTCGCCGCGGGGGCGGTGCTGGTCGCGCACAATGCGCGGTTCGACATGGCGTTCCTGCGCGCCGCCGCGGCGCAGTGCGACACCCCTTGGCCCGCCGCGCAGGTGTTGTGCACCGTGAAGCTGGCGCGACGGGTGCTCGGGCGCGACGAGGCGCCCTCCGTTCGGCTGAGTTCGCTGGCCCGGCTGCTCGGCGCCGCCACCCAGCCGACGCACCGAGCACTGCAAGACGCCCGCGCGACCGTCGACGTGCTGCACGCGCTGATCGCTCGGGTCGGGAACCAGGGCGTCCACAGTCTCACCGAGCTGCTCGACTATCTGCCCGACGTCACGCCCCGGCAGCGCTCGAAACGCGTCCTCGCGGCCGACCTCCCCGCCGCTCCGGGGGTGTATCTGTTCCGCGGTCCTTCCGATGAAGTCCTATATATAGGTACGGCGGTGAACTTGCGCCGCCGCGTCCGCAATTACTTCACCGGTTCGGAGACCCGGGGGCGGATGAAAGAGATGGTGTCGCTGGCGATTCGGGTCGACCACGTGGTGTGCGCTCACGCGCTCGAGGCGGGGGTACGCGAACTGCGCTTGTTGGTGGCGCACACCCCGCCCTACAACCGCCGGTCGAAGTTCCCGAAGCGGGCCTGGTGGCTCACCCTCACCGATGAGCCGTTCCCGCGGTTCGCGGTGGTGCGCGACCCCGGCCGGGATGCCCTGGGACCGTTCCACTCTCGCAACGACGCCGCCGATCTGGGCGTGATCATCGCCGAATTCACCGGGTTGCGCACCTGCACGGCGCGGCTGTCGCGTAAGGCGGTGCACGAGTGCCCGCCCGCACTGGTGGGTGGATGTCCGGCGGGCTCGGAAGGAAAGCCGTTGGACATGACGCAGTACGCCGCCGCTCCCGCGCTCGTGCGCGCGTTGTTCGCCGGGCGCAGCGACGCGCCGGTCCGGTTCATGCTCGACCGCATCGAAACGTATTCGCGCGCGGAACATTTCGAGGCGGCGGCGCGGCTGCGCGATCGGGCGGCGCGAGTGGTGCGCGCGCTACGGCGCACTCAGCGACTGGCCGCGGTGGCGCGCATCGCCGAACTCATCGCAGCGCATCCCGACGGCGGCGGCGGGTGGGAGTTCGCGGTCATCCGGTACGGCCGCCTGGCCGGTTCCGGCACCGCCGCGCGCGGTGTTCCGCCGATGCCGGTCGTGGAGCAGATCGTCGCCGCCGCCGAGACGGTCGTTCCGACCGGTGTGGCCATTTCCGGCGCGTCTCCGGAAGAAGTGGCGCTGATCGCCCGCTGGCTGGCCCGGCCAGGGGTCCGGATCGTGCGGACCACGGACGGATATCACGAGCCGATGTCCGGCGCGGCACGCTGGCTGGGCTGGGCGGAACTGGCCGACGCCGCGGTCCGCGCCCAACCGACCGAGCAGGGTTATCTGAACCGCTTAGGCTGAGCCTCATGATTACCGCGATCGTCTTGATTCACGCCGACAACGGCCGCATCCCGGAGACCGCGCAGGCGGTGGCGGACACCCAGGGCGTCACCGAGGTCTACTCCTGCGCCGGTGACGTGGACCTGATCGCGATCGTGCGGGTACGCGACCACGAGCAGATCGCCGACGTGGTGACCGGCCGGATCGACAAGACGCCGGGTGTCCTGCGCACCACCACGCACATCGCGTTCAAGTCGTATTCCCGCGCCGAAGTGGAGGCCGCGTTCTCGCTCGGCGAGTAACCCCTCAGTCCGCCACCCGCACACTGCGCACCGCGAAATAGGCGCCGTCGTTCGGCGGCAGCACGACGACATCGCCCGAGCAATCCGGCGACTCGTACAGCTGCGCGACGCCGTCGGTGCGGTTGCGGATCTCCACGTCGGACCCGTCGCCGACCTCCAGGCAGCCGACCGGGTTCTCGTACACGGCGCCGTCGGCGAACAAGGCGCCACCGGCCGCGTGCGCTCCGGGAGCGGCGGCGATGCCCGCGGCGGCGAGGAGGGGCGGAAGTAGCGGAACAAAGGATCGCATGTCGGTGCTCCTCGTCGGTCGAACCGATCGGCGCGGTGCCCGGCGGACTCGGCATGCGCCGAATTGCCCGGCCGACGTTACCGGCCGCGACCATCCCGGCCGTGGCCTTCGCTCAGGTCAGCGTGTCGGCGAACCTCGGTGGTCCGCGTCAGCTGTCGCCCAGTGTCTGCGTCAGCTTCGCCCAGCGCTCCAGTAGCGCGGCGGCCGCGCCCGTGTCGATCGCCTCGGCGGCGCGTTCCACGCCTGCCGCGAGCGCGGCGTGCAGGTCCGCATCCGGATCACCCACTCCCCGCGACCAGTCGTAGGTCACGATCGCCGCGGCCGAATTCACCAGCACCGCGTCCCGGACCGCGCCGGCGTGGCCGGCGAACACGTCGCGGGCCACGCCCGCGTTCACCTCGGCGTCGCCGCCGCGCAGCGCGTCCAGATCGACCCGCGAGATGCCGATGCGGGTCGGATCGATGGTGGCCTGTCGCGTTCGTCCGCCCGAAACGACCCACGCCTCGGTGGTGTCCGAGGTGGTGATCTCGTCGAGACCGTCGTTGCCGCGTACCACCAGCGCGCTCGCGCCGCGCTCGGCGAACACGCCCGCGATCACGGGCAGCAGATCGGGGAACGCGCAGCCGACCAGCCCGGCGCGCGGCTGCGCGGGGTTGGTCAGCGGCCCCAGCACGTTGAAGACGGTCGGAATGCCGATCTGGCTGCGCGCCGCGCCCGCGTACCTGAGGGCGGGATGGAACACGGCCGCGAAGCAGAAACCGATGCCGACTTCCCGTACGCAGCGCGCCACCGCCTGCGGACCGAGCGCGAGCTTCACGCCCAGCGCCTCCAGCACGTCGGCGCCGCCGCTCTTCGACGATGCGGCCCGGTTGCCGTGCTTGACCACCGGGACACCGGCCGCGGCCACCACGATCGCGGACATGGTGGAAATGTTCACCGAGCCGGACCGATCACCGCCGGTGCCGACGATGTCGACCGCGTCGCCATCGATCCGCACCAGCCGCGCGTGCTCGAGCATGCCGGTGGCCAGGCCGGTCAGCTCGGCGGGAGTGGGGCCCTTGATCTTCATTGCGACGCCGAACGCCGCGATCTGCGCGGTGGTGGCGTTGTCGGACATGATCTCGCTCATCGCCCACGCCGTGTCGTCCGCGGCCAGGTCGCCACCGTCGGCGAGGGTTCCCAGCACCTGGGGCCAGCTGCGCACGCTCATTCCACACTTCTCCCGTCACACTGGTCGCGACCTGTCCCGGCACACCGGTTCGCACCAGTTTGTCCGCAAGGAGCCTAGTGCGCGACCGGTTATGCCGGAGTGTGTGGTGCCGGCGCCGGTTGCAGGGCGTCCCAGCCGACGGCGACGCCATCGTGACGCTGGGCGAGGCCGGCCATGCGGGAGCGCTCCTGGGAGCAGTGCAGGGCGTCGAGCAGTTGGACGCGCCGCAGGATCACCGTCTCGAACTCGTCGGTGCCAGGACCGTCGTCCTGCGGCGCGGGGGAGTTGCCACAGTCCCTGCGCCACCTGAACCTTCATCTCAGCTTCTCCTTACCCTCGCCTGTCATGCTGGCCGGGCGTTCGTCCGCGGGTGCGACTCGTTCCACCGGCACGCAGCTCGCTCATACCGGCCCCTGCCTGGTCGAGAGCCCGTCTTTTCCTGCGTTTTCCGACACGGAGGAACGAGTTTCGTACCCGGGTACGGCCGTCGTACTACGACGAGTCATACTTACCCCCGTGACGACCGCAGTAGGGACCCCAGGATCGGCCATTACCCAGCGTGTGCATTCGCTGAACCGGCCCAACATGGTCAGCGTCGGTACCATCATCTGGCTGTCGAGCGAGCTGATGTTCTTTGCCGGCCTGTTCGCGATGTACTTCGTCGCCCGCGCCCAGGCGCACGGTAACTGGCCGCCGGAGCCGACCGAGCTGAATCTGAAGCTCGCAGTGCCGGTCACGACCGTGCTGGTCGCGTCGTCGTTCACCTGCCAGATGGGCGTGTTCGCCGCGGAGAAGGGCGACGTGTTCGGCCTGCGCCGCTGGTACGTCATCACTCTGATCATGGGCGCGTTCTTCGTCGGCGGCCAGGGCTACGAGTACATGAACCTCGCGCACGAGGGCACCACGATCTCCAGCAGCTCCTACGGCTCGGTGTTCTTCATCACCACCGGCTTCCACGGTCTGCACGTGATCGGCGGTCTGATCGCGTTCGTGTTCCTGCTCATGCGCACCAAGGTCAGCAAGTTCACCCCCGCGCAGGCCACCGCCGCGATCGTCGTCTCCTACTACTGGCACTTCGTCGACATCGTGTGGATCGGGTTGTTCGCCACGATCTACTTCGTCCGCTGATCGTGGTCGCCGCGCCGCCTCGGCGGGCGCGGCGCGACCCGAGATCTTTCGCACAAGTCGGTTCCGTCTACTCCAAAGGGACACAGATGAGTTCATCTCCCCCGTCAGCGCCAGAGCCCGCCAGCCCCGGGAACGGCCAGGCCAGCAAGACGCGCAGGCAGCGGCGCGTTCGCCGTCGCATCGCGGGCGGACTTGCGCTGCTGGTGGGCCTGGTCGGAGCAGGCTTCCTGGCATCGGCCCTCACGCCGGACCCGCAGCGAGCCACCGCGCACGAGGACCAGTCCGCGCTCATCCGCGAGGGCGAGCAGCTCTACGACACGTCCTGCATCACCTGCCACGGTGCGAACCTGCAGGGTGTGGCCGACCGCGGTCCCAGCCTGATCGGCGTCGGCGAGGCCGCGGTCTACTTCCAGGTGTCCTCCGGCCGCATGCCGATGGCCCGTAACGAGGCGCAGGCGCAGCGCAAGCCGCCGAAGTTCGACGCCCACCAGACCGACGCGCTGAGCGCGTTCGTGGCTGCGCACGGCGGCGGTCCGACCGTGGTCCGCGACGCCAACGGCGAGGTCGCCCAGGAGTCGATGCGCGGCGACGACATCGCCCGCGGCTCGGAGCTGTTCCGGATGAACTGCGCGTCCTGCCACAACTTCACCGGACGCGGCGGCGCGCTGTCCTCCGGTAAGTTCGCGCCGCCGCTGGAACCGGCGAGCGAGCAGCAGATCTACGCCGCGATGCTCACCGGCCCGCAGAACATGCCGAAGTTCTCCGATCGCCAGCTGAGCGCGGAGGAGAAGCGCGACATCATCGCCTACGTCAAGAACGCGACCGAGGAGCACAGCCCGGGCGGCTGGGATCTCGGCGGGTTCGGTCCCGCGACCGAGGGCCTGGCCATCTGGGTGGTCGGCATCACGCTCGTCGTCGGCGCCGCGATGTGGATCGGATCCAGGTCATGAGCAATAGCGAGAAGGAGCGAGACGACATGGGTCGGCCGGATGAGGGCCACGACGCGCATCTGTCGAAGGAGCAGTCGGTGAACGCCAACCCGGCGGAGCCCACCGAGGCGGAGCTCGACAAGATGTCGCGCGACGAGCTGGTCAAGCTCGGTACCGAGCGCGACGGCGTCGACGTCGCCTACCGCCGCGAGCGCTTCCCGATCCCCGGCACCCGGGCGGAGAAGCGTGCCGAGCGTGCGGTCACCTTCTGGTTCGCCGTGTCCGGCATCGCGGCCGCGGCGCTGGTCGGTGTGTTCCTGTTCTGGCCGTGGGAGTTCAAGGCCAAGGACGAGGAGGGCCACGGGCTCTACTCGCTGTTCACCCCGCTGGTCGGCCTGACCTTCGGCATCTCGGTGCTGGTCATCGGCGTCGCGGTGGTGCTGATCCGCAAGCTGTTCATCCCCGCCGAGCTGTCCATCCAGGAGCGGCACGACGGTCCGTCGCCCGAGGTCGAGCGCCGCACCCTGGTCGCCGAGCTGCAAGACGCGCTGGACACCTCCACGCTCGGCCGCCGCAAGATGATCACCCGCACCGCGGGCGCGGGCGTCGGCGTGCTCGGCGTCGGCGCGCTGCTGGTGTTCGTCGGCGGTCTGATCAAGAACCCGTGGGCCAAGGGCGACAAGTCGCCGCTGTGGGTCTCCGGCTGGACTCCGGACTTCCCGGGCGAGACCATCTACATCCGCCGCGACACCGGTCGCCCGGAGGACGTGGTGCTGGTGCGTCCGGAGGACCTGGACGCGGGCGCCATGGAGACGGTGTTCCCGTGGAAGGAGAAGTGGCGCGGTGACGAGCACGCGACCCTGCAGTCGCTGCGCGGCATCCGCAACGCCGTCATGCTGATCCGCCTGCGCACCGAGGACGCGCAGAAGGCGATCAAGCGCAAGGGTCAGGAGAGCTTCAACTACGGCGACTACTTCGCCTACTCGAAGATCTGCACCCACCTCGGCTGCCCGACCTCGCTGTTCGAGCAGCAGACCAACCGGATCCTGTGCCCATGCCACCAGTCGCAGTTCTCCGCGACCGAGTGGGGCAAGCCGGTCTTCGGTCCCGCCGCTCGCGCGCTGCCGCAGCTGCCGATCACCGTCAACGCTGAGGGCTTCCTGGTCGCCAACGGCGACTTCATCGAGCCGCTCGGCCCGGCCTACTGGGAGCGCCGTTCATGAGTCCTTCAGTCGCAGCCCAAGCCAGTGAGGCGGACGAGCGCTACCGCGCCGCCGCGTTCATGAAGCGGTCGATCAACAAGGTCTTCCCGACGCATTGGTCGTTCCTGCTCGGCGAGATCGCGCTCTACAGCTTCATCATCCTGCTGCTGTCGGGCGTCTACCTGACCTTGTTCTTCGACCCGTCGATGAGCGAGGTCGTCTACAACGGCGCGTACCAGCCACTGCGCGGCGTGACCATGTCGCGCGCCTACGAGACCGCGCTGAACATCACCTTCGAGGTCCGCGGCGGTCTGTTCGTGCGGCAGGTCCATCACTGGGCGGCCCTGCTGTTCGCGGCGTCGATCATCATCCACCTGTTCCGCATCTTCTTCACCGGCGCGTTCCGCAAGCCGCGTGAGGCGAACTGGGTGATCGGCTCGTTGCTGCTGATCCTGGCGATGTTCGAGGGCTTCTTCGGCTACTCGCTGCCCGACGACCTGCTGTCGGGCACCGGCCTGCGGGCCGCGTTCGGCGGTATCACGATGAGCATCCCGATCATCGGCACCTGGATGCACTGGCTGATCTTCGGCGGCGACTTCCCGGGCGACATCATCATTCCGCGGCTCTACATCGCGCACGTGCTGTTGTTCCCCGGCATCATCCTGGCGCTGATCGCCGCGCACGTGGCGCTGGTGTGGTACCAGAAGCACACCCAGTTCCCCGGCCCCGGCCGCACGGAGAACAACGTGGTGGGCGCCCGGATCGTGCCGGTGTTCGCCGCCGACCAGGGCGCGTTCTTCGCCTTCACCCTGGGCATCGTCGGCATCATGGGCGGCGTGTTCCAGATCAACCCGATCTGGAATCTGGGTCCGTACAACCCCTCGCAGGTCTCGGCGGGTTCGCAGCCGGACTTCTACATGATGTGGACCGACGGCATGGCCCGGTTGATGCCGCCGTGGGAGTTGTACCTGGGCCGCTACACCGTGCCCGCGGTGTTCTGGGTCGCGCTGATCATGGGGTTGGTGTTCGCGGTGCTCATCGCCTACCCGTGGATCGAGAAGCGGCTGACCGGCGACACCAGCGCGCACCACAACCTGTTGCAGCGTCCGCGTGACGTCCCGGTCCGGACCGCGATCGGCGCGATGGCCATCGCCTTCTACGTGGTGCTGACGCTGTCGTGCGTCAACGACATCCTCGCGCTGAAGTTCGACATCTCGCTGAACGCGACCACGTGGATCGGCCGCATCGGCCTGCTCGTCGCCCCGCCGGTGGCGTACTACCTCACCTACCGGTTCTGCATCGGCCTGCAGCGTAGCGACCGGGCGGTGCTCGAGCACGGCATCGAGACCGGTGTGATCAAGCGCCTGCCGCACGGTGAGTACATCGAGGTGCACCAGCCGCTGGGCCCGGTGGACGACCACGGTCACCCGCTTCCGCTGGAATACCAGGGCGCGCCCGTACCGAAGAAGATGAGCAAGCTCGGCTCGGCCGGCAAACCCGGCACCGGCAGCTTCCTGCGGCCCGACCCGCAGGAGGAGAGCGATCGGCACTTCGAGATCGAGCACGCCGAAGAGCACAAGCAGCTGAAGGTGCTGCAGCGAGCGCAAGAGGCGGCGAACGGCAAGCACGGCCACTGACGCCCGCCACGTGAAAGGCCCCGAGTCGAACCCGACTCGGGGCCTTTTCGCGTCATGCCGCCGATGTCAGAGGCGTGGGGCCGCGCGGCGTGCGGCTTCGATGGCCTCGAATTTGGCGAGATTGTGCCGGGCATCGGCGAGCGCGTCGTGCGCGTCCGGCGGGATCGGCGGGAGTTCGGGACGGCCGTGCGACTCCCAGTGCTGGCGCAACTCGTTGGTGTAGCGCGGCAGCGCGTTGGGCAGATCGACCATCGAGCCCCACAACTGGCACAGGGCGACGTGGTCGTAGGCGGACACCCACGCCCACAGTTCCGGTTGCACGGTCGGCCGCGGCACCAGGAACGCGTACAACTCGTCCCGGATCTGGGCGCGGCTGCGCCACAGCGGAGAGGACGGCGAAGGCAGCTGTGGCAACACGAATTTGCGCACCCAGGGCCCCGCGCGTTCGGCATCGAATTCGGTGGACACCGCGTAGTACTCCCGGCCGTCCTCGCAGACGACGCCGATGGAGATCAAATCGATGGTCACTCCGTCCTCGATGAATTCGCAGTCATAAAAATATCTCAAGCACTGTGCCTCTCTGATATTCACGCCGGCGGTATTTTCGGCAGCAATTGGGGACGGAATGGCTGGTGTTCTCGTATGCAGTGTAGAAGGTCGTGCGCTCGGGGCACGAGTTCGATGGCCGCGTGGCAAGCGCTGTGTGCAGTGGTCATGCGGAGCACGCCCGCGCTGTGAGATCGAGAGCTCTTCCCACGGCAGCGGCTATGAACCTTCGGATCTGTCGAGTAGGCCTCCACGTGGTTCCACGAAGAGCAGTGTCGATGCTGTCTCGGGGTGAGGGGCTTCGGGGTGCGGATCGCAAAGCTCATGTGACGATCGGCGGATATTTCGAAGGCTGATTCGATGACCCACAAGAACTCGAGTGGATGGAAACCATGTCGGTAGGAATGTCCACCATATCCACGGCGGTGAATTGGACAACCGGGCCGAAATCCCGGCACCGACGGAGGCGAGATCGGGTGGCTCGCGTGAAAGAAATACTCGAATTCTATGGTGGCGCCCAAGCGGCGAATCGAACCACATAGCCGCGCCCGGTGGGGGCACCCTCCGGGCAGAACCCCTTCACCTTGGGTGGAGCGATTCCACCCCTGGGACTGGGTGTCCCCACAGGGTGCGCGGTCCGTAAGCTGAAGTCGTGAACTGGACCGTCGACGTACCCATCGATCGCCTGCCGGAACTGCCGCCGCTGCCCGTCGAGCTGCGCAGGCGGTTGGACGACGCGCTGGCGCGCCCCGCGCTGCAGCAGCCGTCCTGGGATCCGGAGCAGGCGGCCAACATGCGCACAGTGCTGGAGAGCGTCCCGCCGATCTGCGTGCCCGCCGAGGTGGAAGAGTTGCGCGGGCAGCTGGCCGAGGTGGCCCGCGGTGAGGCGTTCCTCCTGCAGGGCGGCGATTGCGCGGAGACCTTCGCCGACAACACCGAGCCGCACATTCGCGGCAACATTCGTACGCTGCTGCAGATGGCGGTGGTGCTCACCTACGGTGCCAGCCTGCCGGTGGTGAAGGTCGCGCGGATCGCGGGCCAGTACGCCAAACCGCGCTCCGCGGACACCGATTCGCGCGGCCTCAAGTCCTACCGCGGTGACATGGTGAACTCGCTGGTCGCCGACGCGGCGCTGCGCGAGCACGACCCGTCGCGCCTGGTCCGGGCCTACGCCAACGCGAGCGCCGCGATGAACCTGGTGCGCGCGCTGACCGGCGCGGGCATGGCCGACCTGCACAAGGTGCACGACTGGAACCGCGACTTCGTGGCCAAGTCGCCCGCGGGCGCCCGCTACGAGGCGCTGGCCGAGGAGATCGACCGCGGCCTGGCCTTCATGACCGCGTGCCGGGTGAACGACCCGAGCCTGAAGGCGGCCCGCATCTACGCCAGCCACGAAGCGCTCGTACTGGACTACGAGCGCGCCATGCTGCGCCTGAGCCACAACTCGATCGGCGAGCCGGTGCTCTACGACCTGTCGGCGCACTTCCTCTGGATCGGCGAGCGCACCCGTCAGCTCGACGGCGCGCACATCGCGTTCGCGGAACTGCTCGCCAACCCGATCGGCCTGAAGATCGGCCCGTCCACGACGCCCGAGCAGGCCGTGGAGTACGTGGAGCGGCTCGACCCGAACAACGAGCCCGGCCGGCTGACCATCGTGTCCCGCATGGGCCAAAGCAAAGTCCGCGACGTACTGCCGCCCATCATCGAGAAGGTGCAGGCCACCGGTCACCAGGTGATCTGGCAGTGCGACCCGATGCACGGCAACACCCACGAGTCGTCCACCGGCTTCAAGACCCGCCACTTCGACCGCATCGTCGACGAGGTACAGGGCTTCTTCGAGGTGCACCACGCGCTGGGCACGCATCCCGGCGGCATGCACATCGAACTCACCGGCGAGGACGTCACCGAATGCCTCGGCGGCGCCCAGGACATCTCCGACCTCGATCTGTCCGGCCGCTACGAGACCGCCTGCGACCCCAGGCTGAACACCCAGCAGTCGCTGGAACTGGCGTTCCTCGTCGCCGAGATGCTGCGCTGAGGTTCGCGCCGCGATCACCGGAAAGGCAGGCGCGTGGACGCCTGCCTTTCGCACTGACGGCCCGTCCGCGTCCGGTCAGGGGAGCGCCACGAGGGTGACCGTGTCACCCGCCTCGAGGTTGACTCCGATGGCCGGGGTTTGCGAGACCACCAGCGAACTGTCCGCGCGCGCCAACTGCTTGACCTCGACCCGCAACCCGAGGCTTTCCAGCTTGGCTCGGGCGTTGGCCACGGTCCATCCCCGGACATCTGGCATCTGAAGGGCATTGGAGATCAGCAGGACGACGCCGTCGCCGGATTGGATGGTGGCGCCCGCACCCGGCTGGGTGCCGATGGCCTTGTCCGCCTCGACGCCGCGGTCGAATTGAGATTTGGTCTCGCGGATCGCGATTCCGGCGGCGGTGAGGATCTTGGTGGCTTCCTCGGTCGACTTGCCGCGTACGTCGGGAACCTTCACCGGCTGGGATCCCTTGCTGCGGTAGACCTTCACCTGCGCGCCGAGGGGCAGCACGGTGCCGGGCTTCGGCTCCACCCGGGCGACCGATCCCTTCGGTGCGGTGCTGCCCTCTTCGCCCGCGTCGACCGGCTGCAGTCCGTTGTCCCGGATCAACTGGTTGACCTTGGACACCTGATCGCCCGCTTTGACGTCCGGCACCTTCGGCTTGCCGTTGGAGACCAGGACGGCGACCGTCGATCCCTTGGTGATCTTGGATCCGGCGGACGGGTCGCTGCCGACCACGCCGCCGACCGGGATCGTGTCCGAGGCCTTCTGCCGGATCTCGGTCTCGAACCCGGCGTTCTGCAGGGTGGCGACCGCCTTGTCGGTGTCCAGCCCGGCGATCGGCGGCACCGCCGAGTAGCGGCCGACACCGAGCCACCAGCCGCCGATGCCGACCAGCAGCGTGAGAACCGCGACGATCGCCACCCACACCCATACCGTGCGCCGGGAGCGATCGAGTTCGCCGGCGTACGGCGGATACGGCGGTGCGGGGTGCGCTTGGCGCACCGGTTGTGGCCGGTCGTAGTCCTCCAGCGCGTTGTCGTCGGGGCGGGGGCGCTGGGCGGTGACCACTCGGGTGTGCTGCAGCGGCTGTGCTGATGCCCCGGCGAAGCCCGGCCGATCGTCGGGGTCCGGCTGGACGGCGCGGTAACTGGCGCTGAGATGCTCGGCCGATTCCTGCGGGGCGGGCACCCGATAAGCGGGCAGACGCAGTTCCGCGCCGATCAGGCGCAGTGCGGCCGCCATCTCGTTCGCGTCAGCGAACCGGTGCCCGGGCTCGCGCGCGGTCGCCTTGGCGACCAGTTCGTCGAACTCCGGCGGCACCCCGGAGATGAACCCGCTCGGGCTGGGCACATCGTTCTCGATGCGTTGATAGGCCACCGAGATCGAAGTGTCGCCGGTGAACGGAACCCGGCCGGTGAGCATCTCGAAGATCAGCACACCGAAGGAGTAGACGTCGCTGCGCGAGTCGGCGGAGCCGCTGGTGACCTGCTCGGGCGACAGATAGGCGGCGGTGCCGAGGATGACGCTGGCCGAGGTGGTGTTCGCCGCCGCCACCGCGCGCACCAGACCGAAATCGGCGATCTTCACCTCGCCCGCGTCGGAGATCAGCACGTTCTCCGGCTTGATGTCGCGGTGCACCAGTCCAGCGGAGTGCGCGACGCCGATCGCCGCGAGTACCGGTTCGGCGACGGCGCGCACCGCGTGCGGCGGCATCGGGCCGCGTTCGCGCAGCAGCTCGCGCAGCGTGCCGCCCTCGACCAGCTCCATGATCAAGAAGGGGTGATCGCCGTCGACGCCCTGGTCGTACACCGCGACCAGGGAGGGATGCTTGAGTTTGGCGACCGCGCGCGCCTCGAACTCGAATCGGGAGAGGAACTGGGGGTCGCCCGCGAACTTCGGATCCATCACCTTGATGGCCACCGGCCGGTCCAGGCGGGTGTCGACCCCGCGGAAGACCATCGACATTCCGCCGCGGGCGATCGGCGCATCGATCCGATAGCGCCCTTCCAGCATCTGGCCGATCAAGAGAAGTCCTCCGGCTTTCACAAAGTCAGCCGCTCCGTGCGGCCCCCACGATGGTATCGACTCGCACCACCCCGGGTGTCTCACGACGTGCGCCGAGAGACCGTCTACCGTTGTCCGGGTGAGTGCATTTCCCTGCAGTGACGACGTCCTTCCGCAGTCGGTGACCCTGGTGTCGCTGCCGGAGGTGGCCGAGCGACTCGGGCTGGTGGTGACCCGGGTGCACCAGATGCTGCGCGATCATCAACTGATCGCCGTCCGCAGAGAAGGCGTGGCGGGCGTCCCCGAGCGGTTCTTCGACGAAACCGGCGCGGTCGTGAAGCCGCTGCCCGGCCTGATCACCGTGATGCGCGACGCCAAGTACACCGACGAAGAGATCCTGGAGTGGATCTTCACCGAGGACGAGAGCCTGCCCGGCAAGCCGATCGACGCCCTGCACGGGCCTTTGGCCCGCGAAGTCCTGCGCCGGGCAGCCGCGGATCCGTTTTAGATTTCCAGCGCCTGCGGCGCTGGGTGTTCGCGGCCCCTTCATGGCTCGCGTCCGAGTGACCGCCGCTTGCTCCTTCGTCGCGTACGCGACGGCCACTCGGACGCGAGCCGGGCCGCGAACGGCGCATGCTCGGTCTCGCTTCGCTCGAAATCGGTGGTCGAGGTCGTGTGGTTGCGTCGGCCGGTGATCTCACTACCAGGGGGACGGCGGCTCGGAGGCGGCCGGGTTGCATGGGTTTCTCGAGCGCCGACGGTGCATGCGCTGGTCTCGCCGAGCTCGGAGCCTGTGGTCGAGGCGGTGCTGTCGCGTCGGTGGTGACCTCGCTACCAGGGTGGCGCTGTTGCTGCCGGCCCGAGGTCGGCGATCGCTACGGCTGCTGGGCTGGTTCTACCGTGCCGGCAGCGCGTCCTCCGTTTCGCCTCCTACGAAATCGGCGGATGACTTGGTGGGGTCAACGCTGGCGGGGAGCGGGGCCGATGGTGGCGTCATCGCGAGGTCGCGATACGGGCGGTCCCGGAGACGAACGCCCGCTGTCAGCGGGTGATGCGGCCGCGGAGGGTGGCGGTGGTGAATTCGGTGGCGGCTATGCGGAGGCGGTGGTGGCGGGGGACTACCGCGCGGTGGTCGAAGACGGCGTAGTCGCTGCGTTCGATGTGGCGCAGGATGTCCGCGTAGAGGGTGGCCGCGGTGCGGATGGCGGGGCGCACCCGCGGTTGGAGCAGGTCGATGCCCGGTTCCGCGCGGCGGTAGAGGTCTCGGTTGACCGCGATGAGGTGGGCGAGGGCGCGGCGGACGCGCGGATCGGTCCGCCCGGTGCGGCGGCAGTCGAACAGCAGCTCGTCGTCGACGCCGAATGCGGCGAGGGCATCGGCGGGCAGGTAGACGCGGTCGCGGTCGAGGTCTTCCGCGACGTCGCGCAGGAAGTTGGTCAGCTGGAACGCCTCGCCCAGCGCGGCGGCGGCGGGCTCGGCCTCGGACACCGGGACGACCGTGCCGAGCACGGGCAGCAGCTGTAAACCGATCGCGGCCGCCGAGCCACGCATGTATTCGCGCAGCTGTGCCATGGTGGCGTAGCGGTCACGGAACGAGGGGTTGCCCGGCGCGTCCATTCGCATGGAGTCCAGGAACGTCCAGAAGTGCTGCGCCGCAATGCCGTAGCGGTGGATGGTGTGGGTGACGGCGGCCAGGACGAGCGCGCGCGGACGCGGACCCGCTGCCCAGCTCCGGTCGTGCTCCCGGTCGACGGAACCGAGGTGCGATTCCAGCGCGGCCCGCAGGTCCCGTTCGATCAGGTCGAGTTCCGCGGCCGGGTCGCGATCGTGCGCCGCGGCGGGACGGCCGGACCGGTCGACGACGTCGTCCACCATGCGCGCGAACGCGTACAGCGCGTGCACGGCGGGCCGCCGCTCGGCCGACAGCAGCCGGGTGGCCAGGAAATAGGTGCGGCCGTGGGTGGCGGCGATCTGCCTGCACTCGCGGTAGGCGAGCGGGAGCAGGGCGGAACCCGGTTCGCGCCCCTCGGTCATGGGGCGGCGGGCGAAGCGGTGGCTTCGCCGGGCGTGGCCACGACAGTGCCCGGCGGCGTGGCGCGCAGGCGCAGCGGGTCCACCGTGCGCAGCGACAGCGCCGCCACGACCGCGGCGAAGGTGGCGGCGACGACGTGCCAGAAGTTGTACAGGCCGATCGAACCATCCGGCTGGAAGACCAGCATGAGCCAGGTGCATACGCCGACCAGCGCCATCAACGTCGTGGTGGACAGCGCGAACCCGGCGGCCAGCGCCAGCGGCCACGAGTAGTACCAGGGCAGCGCGGCGGGCGAGAGGATGACGATCGCGACGAACGCGATCAGGATGCCGAGCACCGCTTCTCGCTCGCTGTGCCGGAACCGCCACCAGGTCCACGCGAGCACCGCGACCAACGCCAGTGCGCACATCGCGCGGGTCACCTCGAGCACCGATTCCAGCCGCAGCGGGGTCACCCAGGTGACCGCGTGCGCCATCACGGTCGGCAGCGACAGCCAGTTGATGATCTTCTTGGACCCGGACAACGCCGTCAGCCAGCCGATGCCGACGCCCGCGATGGCCGAGGCGGCGACGAAGACCACCGCGAACACGCTCAGACCGAGCCCCGCGATCTTGCCGAACATGAGGGCGGGATGCGGCATGTCCTCGGTGGGTTCCGCGGCGTCGCCGGGTTGCTCGCTCGCCGGCAGGTGCGCCGGGTCGCGCCCGACCCGCTGCGCGGCGCGGCGTTCGCGCTCGTGCAGCATCCAGATCCAGACCAGAAACGGCAGCGCGACACCCGCGGTGCCCTTGATGGCCACGCCGATGGCGACGACCACGATGCCCGCCACATGGTGGCGTTCCAGCACCAGCGCGATGCCCGCGCACATGAGGCCGACCATCAGCATCTCGTTGTGCACGCCGCCGATCAGGTGGATGAGCACCAGCGGGTTGAGCACCGCCAGCCACAGCGCGACGGTCGGCTTGCCGCCGAGGTGCTTGGTCAGATACGGCACCGCCCACATCATCAGCGCGAGGCCGGGCAGCATGACCAGCCGCATCGCGATGGTGCCCGCCACCACGTTGTCGCCGGTCACGGCGGTGATCGCCCGCCCGAGCAGCAGGAACACCGGGCCGTACGGCGCGGTGGTGGTGGTCCACACGGGGCTCACGTTGTCCAGCAGCACACCGGGATTCGCCACCGGCCCGACCCGGTAGGGGTCGAAGCCGTCCCGCAGCAGCGCGCCCTGCGCGAGATAGGAGTAGGCGTCGCGGCTGAACATCGGCACGGCGAACAGCAGCGGCGCGATCCAGATGCCGACGATGGCGCGCAACTCGTTGAGCGTCACCTCGGCGCCGATCCGGTCGCCCGTGCCGATCGTGGCGCGCCCGAGCCGGACCCACGCGGTGATCATCAGCAGCACGCCGATCCAGATGCAGATGGTCGACAGCGCGTAGCCGTGCCCGAACCGCAGCCAGGACAGGTGCATCGCCTCGAGCAGCGGATCCCGCTTGCGGACGCTGCCCGCGCCGAAGCCGCCGAACATGATCATGATCGCGCCGAAGAAGCCGAGCAGGGCGGCATGGCCCTCGGGGCTTCTGGCGAAGTCGGCGGCGATGCGGATCCACCACAGCAGACCGCGGGGAGTGGCCGAATCACGACCTGCGGAGGCGGGCGACGAGGAGCGGATGTCACCGGCGGAGGCGGCCTCTGCGGTGCGCGTTTCGGGGGATGCCATCTGGTGTCGGTCCCCCCGAGTGGTCGGCGGTCGCAACCGCGAGCGAATAGGTCGGCGCTTAGTTTACGGCGTCGCCTGGAACACTATCCGGCTGGTGCGCGGGGTTCCAGGCGAAGTGGGCCCGATCTCGCCCGCAATGCGGTTTGCCGCCAGTTTCCCGGAGAGCAGGGCGGTGGGCACACCCACACCAGGAGTGGTGCCGCAACCAGCGATAACCACATTGTCGCTGGAAGAGGGGAAATTGCTCGGCCGGAAGGGGCCGGTCTGACGGAAGAGGTGGGCCGCGGAGAACGGTGTGCCCGCGAGCATGCCGCGGTCGAGCCACGCCTGCGGTGTGTCGAGCCGGTCGACGGCGAAGTGCTCGGCGATGCCGCGGTAGCCGCGCGCTTCCAGCACGGTGAGCAACTCGCGGAGATACGCCGGTCCCAGGCGCGACCAGTCCAGCGGCGCGGCCACGAGATTCGGGCACGGCGCCAGCAGCGAGAACGGTTCGTGGCGTCCGTCGGTGCGTTCGATGAACAGGCTCGGATCGGTCAGGGCGGGCCGGGTCAGCAGCAGCGAGGGGTCGCTCATCAGCTTGCCGCGGCCCCGGCGGGCGGTGATCTCGGCGAACGTGCGCTCCCAGGCCTGCCCGAATTCGATGGTGTGGTGCGCCTGCACCGGCCAGTCCGCCGCGACCGCGGCGGGGACGGTGCCGTGCGCGACGACCGCCGACGGCGAGGCGCGCAGCCCGCGCCGGGGCCGCACGCCGAACCGGTCGAGCGAGCCCAGGTCGGCGGTGAGCACCAGCGCGTCGCAGTCGAACGAACGCCCGTCGGCGGTACGGGCGCGCCGGGCCCGCCGGCCCGCGTAGTCGATCCCGACCACTTCGGCGTTCAGTTCCAGCGTGCCGCCCGCCGCGGTGAACGCTTGCGCCAGCGCCGTGGCGATCGCACGCATCCCGCCCTCGGGGAAATACACGCCGAGCGAGGTGTCCATGTGCGGGATCGCGCCGTAGACGGCGAGCGCCCGCGCGGGCGGCATGCCCGCGTAGAGCGCCTGGAAGGTGAACAGTCGCGCCAGGCGCTGGTCGCGCAGGAACCCGCGCACCCGGGGACCGAGCCTGCCGAAGCCGCCGAGTCGCACCAATTCGGCCAGGGCGCGGCGCTTCTGGGGGATGCGCACCATATCCAGCGGCGAGTCGAAGTTCGTGTCCATGAACTCGGTGAACTCGGCCGCGTAGATCCGCGCCAGCCAGGCGCGCAGGCGCCGGTACCCCCGTGCCTCGGCCGGGCCGCACGTCCGCTCGACTTCCGCGGCCATCGCGTCCGGATCGGCGAAGACCCTGATCTCGGCGCCGTCGGCGAACCGGGCGTGATAGCCCGGAGCCAGCCGGTGGATGCGCAGCGGGGGCACGCAGGTCTCCGGGGCGCGGCCGACGGCGGCGAGCGCGTCGGCGATCAGCTCGGGCAGTGTGAGGACGGTGGCGCCGGAATCGATGTCGTAGTCGGCGCCCTGATAGCGCCCGACCCGGCCACCGGGGTGGTCGGCCCGCTCCAGCAGCGTCACCGTGTGACCCGCGCCGGTCAGGTACAGGGCGGCCGACAGCCCGGCCAGTCCCGCGCCCACCACCACGACGCGATCGGTCGGGCCCGCAACTGTTCTCATCCGCGTCTCCTCGCGCTCACGCGGCGCGCTTGGTAGCGGCCAGCGCCATCGCGCGCAGCCGTTCCTTGGCGGCGGGCGTCGCCGAGCTGGCCTCGATGGCCGCCAGGCCGGTGTCGGTGAGCTCGGCGATCCGGCGCTCGACCTCGTCGACCGCGCCGAGGTCGATCAGTACCGCGCGCAGCCGCTGCACCTGCTCGGCGCTCAGGTCGGTGCCGATGCTCGAGCGCAGCAGCGCGGCCGCGGCGGGATCGGTGTCGTCGGCGCGCCGCAGCGCCTCGGCCAGCAGCACGGTGCGTTTGCCCTCGCGCAGGTCGTCGCCGGAGGGCTTGCCGGTGACCGCCGGATCGCCGAACACGCCGAGCAGGTCGTCGCGCAGCTGGAAGGCGATCCCGATGGCGGTGCCGAACTCGCGGTAGGCCTCGATCAGCTCCTGGCCCGCCGCGGCGATGGCGGCGCCGAGGTGCAGCGGGCGTTCGACGGTGTAGGCGGCGGTCTTGTAGCGGTTGATCCGCAGCGCGGCCTCGACCGATTCGTCGCCACCCGCCTCGCCGGTGATGTCGAGTAGCTGGCCGCCGAGCACCTCGGTGCGCATGTCGGCCCAGACCGGCGCGAAGCGGGCGATGGCCGCGGGCGCGAGACCCGACGCGTGCACCATGTCGTCGGCCCAGGACAGCGCCAGATCGCCGACCAGGATGGCCACGCTGGCGCCGAAGTGCGCCGAGTCGCCCGCCCACCCGCGGTCACGGTGGCGCTGTTCGAAGTCGACGTGCACGGTGGGGAAGCGGCGGCGGGTGCGGGAGGAATCGATGATGTCGTCGTGGATCAGCGCGCACGCCTGGACGAGTTCGAGCGCGGAGCAGGCGGTGAGCACCGCCGCGGCGTCGGGCGCGTGCGGATCGCCGCCCGCTCCGAGCCACCCCGTCCACGCGAACGCGGGCCGGGTGCGTTTCCCGCCGCGGAGCACGAACTGCTCGAGCGCGTCGGTGGCCTCGACGAAGACCGGGCCGAGGCGCTCGGTCGTCGGGCGGCGAGTGGCGAAGAAGCCGACCAGGGCGTCTTCCACGGCGGTGACGAAGGCGGGAGTGCCCGGCTGCGGCACCGCGGGGCGCGGCGTCTGAGTACCGGTTGCGGCGGACAGGGGAGCCTCCAAGGTCGTGCGGATGGTGAACGCACGGGGTCGCGGAGGGTGCCCGGGCGCTGCGGATGATTCGGGGCCGAGCGGGGGACGGTCGCGCGTGTCGCTCGGCGTGGCGAACAACTCGCCCGATGCGAAGAATACGCGGAGCGTCCGAGCGACCCGACAGGGCGGCTACCGGCCACCTCTACACTGAACCGGTGACTTTCGACAACGTGCGGGGCAGCTCGACCCCTGGCCGGCCGTCCCGGACGCACCCGAACGTCTCCGCCACACCGTCGGTCGTACAGAGTCTGCGGGCGCACGCGGGGCACGCGGTGCCGTTCTCCGTGGAGTTCAATCCGCCCCGCGACGCCGCCGCCGAAGCGCGGCTGTGGCGCGCCGTCCGGCAGTTCGAGTGCATGCACCCGGCGTTCGTGTCGATGACCTACGGTGCGGGCGGTTCCACTCGCGACCGCACCGTCCGCGTGACCGGCCAGCTCGCGCAGGAGACCACCCTGCTGCCCGTCGCGCACCTGACCGCGGTGGGGCACAGCGTCGCCGAACTGCGCTCGCTGGTCGGCGCGTACGCCGACTCCGGCATCCGCAACATCCTGGTCCTGCGCGGCGACCCGCCCGGCGACCCGCTCGGGGAGTGGCACAAGCATCCCGAGGGCGTCTCCTACGCCGAGGAGCTGGTGCGTATCGTGCGCGACCTCGGCGATTTCCACGTCGGCGTCGCCTCCTTCCCGCAGGGCCATCACCGCTCGCCGGACCTGGCGACCGACACCGCGTTCCTGGCCGCGAAACTGCGTGCGGGAGCGGAGTATTCGATCACCCAGATGTTCTTCGACGTCGAGCACTACCTGCGCCTGCGCGATCGCCTCGTCGCGCTCGATCCGATCGAGGGCGCCAAGCCGATCATTCCGGAGCTGATGCCCATCACGTCGCTGCGCACGGTGCAGCGCGCCGAGGAACTGTGCGGCAGGCCGCTGCCCGCCGCCGTGCTGGACCGGCTGCGCAAAGCGGCGGGCGACGACGGCGAGGAGAACACCGCGGCGGTGCGCGCGGCGGGCATCGAGATCGCCACCGAGATCGCCCAGCGGCTGATCGACGAGGGCGCGCCCTGCCTGCACTTCATCACACTCAATTTCGCCAAGGCGACCAGCGAGGTGCTGACCAACCTCGGTTACGGCGTCACGGCCACCCCGGTCAGCGCCTGACCGCGCACGGCGGTCGTCCGGAACGTGCGTCTCGAGCCGAATCGGCTATCTCCCTCGCACGGCACTCCGGTGTCGATGCGACCAGGCCGGACGCCGATCGACGGAGCGCGGGCGCGGTGATCACCCGGGGTCTGCCGGTGCGCGCGAGGACGCACCGGCTGGTCCCGGTTCAGGCGGCGCGAGCCGCGCGCAGTCCCCATGCCTCGGCGAGCAGCCGATGCGATTCCAGGCGATCGGCGTGCCGATGGGTGATCGTGGTGACCAGCAGTTCGTCCGCACCGCTGACACGCTGCAACGCGGCGAGCCGTTCCACGACGGTGCCTGACGAACCCACGAACTGGGTGGCCAAGCGATCGTCGACCAGACGCCGCTGCTCCGCGGTGAGCGGCGCGACGGTCGCCGGGTCGGGATAGTCGGCCGCGCCCGCGCCACTACGGATGCTGTAGACCCACTGGCCGTAGCTCGCGGCCAGCCGCTGCGCGGTCGCGTCGTCCTCGGCCACCACCACGTCCGCGGAGATCACCACGTACGGCTCGGCCAGTTCGGCGGACGGACGGAACGCCGCGCGATAGGCCTCGATCGCGTCCAGCGCGGTGCCGGGCGAGACGTGGTAGGCCGCGGCGAACGGCAGCCCGAGCCGTCCGGCCAGTTCCGCGCTCTCGCCCGCGGTGCTGCCGAACAGCCACAGCCGCACCTGTGCGTGCTCACCGGGAACCGCGTGCAGCGCAACGCCTTCGGGGCTGACGTAGCTGCCCGACAACAGGGCGCGCACCTCACCGATTTGCTCGGCGAAATCCAGCGGTTGCGCGCCGCGCTGCTGCAACGCCCCCACCGAGGCGACGAACTTCGACCGGTCCAGGATGCGACCCGGGTCGAACGGCGGCGGAACGACCACGCCGTCGCGGATCTCGGTACGCCCGGTCACCGCGTCGGCCACCGGTTTCCCGCCCTTGTGCCGCACGGCTTCCGCCCCGAACTGGCCGCGCCGATGACCGGACCGGCCGAGCCCGAGGTCGAGCCGGCCCGGGTACAGCGCGTCGATCGTGCCGAAGGCTTCCACGATCGACGCCGACGTGTGGTGACCCACCTGCACGGCCGCCGAACCCACTCGGATGCGCTCGGTGGCCGCCGCCACCAACCCGATCAAGGTGATCGAGGAGGAGCTGGCCACCGAGACGAAATGGTGTTCGGCCAGCCAGTACCGGTGATAGCCCCACTTTTCGGCGTGCTGGGCCAGATCGACGGTGTTGCGCAGCGCCTGCTGCGCGGTGGAGCCCGCGCTGATCGGTGACAGGTCCAGGATCGATAGGGGAACGAATCCGCTCATGCCGCACGCCCTTGCCGCGGATCCTGTTCGCCCGCTTCGATGGCCACGCGCAGCCGATTCTGCGCGGGCGCCACCGGGCAGGTCGCGAAATCCGTGAACGCGCAGGGCAGATTCGCCGCGCGGTTGAAGTCGAGCACCACCGTGCCGTCCGCTTCCGGCGCGCCGACGGTCAGCGAGCGTGCGGCCGGGTAGGTCGTCACACCGCTCGTCGCGTCGGTGAACAGCACGCGCAGGTCGTTCCGGACACCGAACGCGACGACCCGTTCGGTCACTTCGCCGATGCGGAATTCGATGGTGCCCGCGGCGCTGTGGTGGTGTTCGAGTCCCTCGATCACCGCGCCGGTGACCACGGTCCGCTGTTGCTCGAACGGTGTGAACCGCCCGGAGACCACCCAGCGCGGATCGGGCCGATAGGCCGGGATGCCGTCGAAGGTCAGCAGGGCGGGCGCGGCCGGGTCGTGCACCCGGACGGCGTAGCGACCCGTGCGGCGGATCACCTCGAGCACCCGGCTCTCCTGCCGGATGTGCAGTCCGGGCGCGCCCTCGGCGGGCGTGACGATCTGCACGCCCGCGATGCCGAGCCCGTCGTACTCCAGCCGGTCGGCGGGCTGTGCGGTGATGAAGACTTTCTCGTCGGTGACCCACCAGGTGCCGGGAACATGGGGCAGCCGCTCGGGACGGTCGGTGAGCCAGTGCAGTCCGGTCAGGCTGAGAAAGCCGAGCGGGTCGCGCAGCTGGTCTTCGCGCGCATGGTGCCAGCGCGCCCACTCGGTCTCGAAAACGCTGGTGATGCTGGTGGTCATGACGCTATGGCTCCTTCGTGGGCGGTGGTGCGGTCGGACTGGCGGGGGTGCGGGACGGAGTGCGTCATCAGGCTGTGCCCTCCGCGTCGATCTGCTGCCGCAGAGCGGGGTGCGTACCCGTCGCGGCGGTGTCGGGCGCCAGGAACAAAGCCTGCTGCCACAGCGCGGCGTGCGTTCGGGGCGAGGACCGGCCGATGCGGCGGTCCCGCTCGGTGCGGACGGGCGCGACGGCGTGCCGCGCGTTACCGGAGGCATCGGCGGCGCGTGGCGCGCGCATACGGGTGCGCCACCAGCGGGCCGGGTCGGCGGCGAAGACGGCGGGAACGTCCGGCGCGGCGGCCGGTTCGGCGTCGGCGGCGGGTTTCCGGTTGAAGGCGGAGTACACCATCAGGGCGATCCTTTTCGGTCGGTGCCACCATGTGCTCGGCTTGTGGCCGCTGGTGGGCTCCGGTGAGCGGGGAGGGGTAATCGCGGAGGACGGGACGGCGGGTTCCGGACGGCTGCGGCACGGGGCCGAGCGCTGCCGGTTCAGGACGCGGCTGTGGCGATAGGTCGGCGTCGGCATCACGACCCGCCTTTCGTCACGGCGGGCGCCGGAATGGCCGACAACAGCTCGCGGGTGTACTCGTGCCGGGGATCGCCGAAGATTTCTGCGGTGCGGCCGGATTCGACGATGCGGCCGTGCCGCAGTACCGCGACGTGATCGCTGATGCGCCGCACCACCGCCAGATCGTGCGAGATGAACAGGTAGCTCAGCGACAGCTCGGCCTGCAGGCGGTCGAGCAGTTCGAGGATCTGCGCCTGCACCGAGGCGTCCAGCGCGGAGACCGGTTCGTCGAGCACCAGCAGTTCCGGATGCAGCGCCAGCGCCCGTGCGATGGCGACGCGCTGTCGTTGTCCTCCGGACAGCTCGGCGGGCCTGCGCTGGGCGAACCCGGCCGGGAGCGCGACTTGCTCGAGCAGTTCCGCCACCCGGTCGCGGCGTTGCGCGCGGTTCCCGACACCGAACGCGCGCAACGGTTCCTCGATGATCGCGCCCACCCGCCAGCGCGGATCCAGGGAGGCGTAGGGGTTTTGGTACACCACCTGGAAGCGTTTGCGCAGCGCGCGCAGCCGCGACCCGCGGGCCTGCGCCAGCGGTTGCCCGTCGAACGTGACCTCGCCGCGGTCGGGTTCGGTGAGCCGCAGGGCGATCCGCGCGGTGGTGGACTTGCCCGATCCGGATTCGCCGACCAGCGAGAGAGTCTCGCCGCGACCGAGTTCGAAGCCGACTCCGGACACCGCGGTGACGCTGTCGCCCCCGTGCGCGCGGAAGGTCTTGTACACCTCGCGCAAGACCAGCAGCGGCGCGCCGGTCCTGGGTTTGGGCTCGCGGAAGCCCTCGGCGGGGGCGAGACTGGGCGAGGCGGCGAGCAGGCGCTTGGTGTACGGGTGGCGCGGTGCGGCCAGTAGTTCGGCGGTGGCGCCGCTTTCCACCACTTCGCCGCCGTTGAGTACGACCAGCCGGTCCGCGCGTTCGGCGGCGACCGCCAGGTCGTGGGTGATCAGCAGCACCGCCGTGCCGCGCGCGGCGATCTGCTCGGCGAGTCGGTCCAGCACCCGGCGTGCGACGGTCGCGTCGAGCGCGCTGGTCGGCTCGTCGGCGATGACCAGGTCCGGTGCGCAGGCCAGCGCCGAGGCGATCAGCACCCGCTGGCGCTGGCCGCCGGACAACTCGTGCGGATACTGGCTGGCCCGTAGTTCGGGCCGGTCCAGTCCGGCGTCGGCGAGCAGTTCGATCGCTCGCGCTCGCGCCGCCTTGCGATCGGCCAGTCCGTGTACCAGCAGCGATTCGGCCACTTGATCACCGACGCGCCGGACCGGGTTCAGCGAAAGCCCGGGGTCCTGGGGAACGAAGCCGATCCGCGCTCCACGCAGCCGCCGCAGCGCGCGTTCGGAGCCGGTGTCGACCACGGCGCCGTCGAAGGTCACGGTTCCTCCGGTGATCTCGGCGTTCGCGCCGAGCAGGCCGATCACGGCGTGGGCGAGCGTGGACTTGCCGGAGCCGGATTCGCCGACCAGCGCCACCACCTCGCCGCGGGCCACCGTGAGCGACACACCGTCGAGCGCGGTGACCGGCTCGCCGCCGGAGCGGTAACGGACTCGCAGGTTCTCGACCTGCAGCAGCGGAGATGCCGGGGCGCTCATGCGGATTCTCCCTTCCCGATCGCACGTCCGAGGCGCTGAGCGGCGAGCACGACGGCGATGATGACGAGACCGGGCAGGGTGGTCATCCACCACGCGGTCGCGAGATAGTTGCGGCCCTCGGAGATCAGGGTGCCCCACTCGGGCGTGGGCGGTTTCGCGCCGTAGCCGAGGAAGCTCAGCGCCGACACGGCCAGCACCGCCATGCCGAATTCCACTGCGGCCAAGGCGAGGACGGGCTGCACGGAATTGGGCAGCACGTGCCTGGCGAGCACCGTGTACCAGCGCACGCCCGCGGCGTGGGCGGCCTCCACGTACACCGCTTGGCGCACCCGCAGCACTTCCGATCGCATCACCCGCGCGAAGTTGGCCACCAGCGAGATGCCCACCGCGACGGCCACGTTGCGGGTGCCGAAGCCGAGCGCGGTGACCAGCGCGAGCGACAGCAGCAGCGAGGGCACCGACAGCAGCACATCGACCAGCCGCATGACGACGGCGTCCACCACGCCGCCGATCGCTCCGGACAACAGCCCGAGCAGGGACCCGGCGATCAGCGCGATGCCCACCGCGGCGAGGGTGGCGGTCAGCGAGAGACCGGCGCCGTGCACCATCCGGGTGTACAGATCGCGGCCGAGATTGTCGGTGCCGAACCAATGCTGAGCGCTGGGGCTCTGCAACTTCTGCGCGGGCACGCCGGTCAGCGGGTCGCCACCGGCGAAGACCGACGGCGCCAGCGCCCAGCCCACAGCGAGCAACGCGACGGCGCCCGCCACCAGCAGTCCGGCATTGCCGCGCAACGTCTTCCACCGCAAGACCGGTCGCCGCAGGTCGGACAGCACCGCTCTGCGCTGTTCCTCGGTGACGTCAACCACGGGTCCGCACCCCCTCGACGAGCGGCGCGCCGAGCCCGGCGGCGGGAAGGACGGGAGCTGGGTCAGGCACGGACGATCGCCTCCTCGGCAGTGTCGGTGGCGCTCTGCTCCGAGGCGCCGCGCACGCCGCGGGAGCGGGCGGCGATGCGCGGGTCGAGCAGCGGATACAGCAGGTCCACCGCGAGATTCACGCTGACGAACACCACCGAGGTGAGCAGCACGATGCCCTGCACCACCGGGATGTCCTGCGCCAGCACGGCGGTCTGGGTCAGCCGCCCGACGCCCTGGCGGGCGAAGACCGTCTCCACCACCACCGATCCGGCGAGCATGTTGCCGACCAGGACGCCCGCGATGGTGAACGCGGGCACGCTGGCCGGGCGCAGCACGTGCGTGCGCTGCACCCACCAGCGCGATCCGCCCTTGGCCAGGGCCACGTCGACGAACGGCTGGCGCCAGGTCGCCTCGAGCCCGGCGGTGAGCACCTGCGCGATGACCGCGCCGATCGGCAGGGCCAGAGTGAGTGCGGGCAGCACCGTCCCCGCGAAACCGTGACCGCCGAACGCGGGCGCCAGCCGCAACTGGAACGAGAACACTTGCAGCAGCAGCAGTCCGGTCCAGAACGTCGGCACCGAGACGCCCAGTGACGGCAACGCGGCCAAGGCGTTGCGCAGCCACGGCCGCCGGGCCCGGGTCGCCGCGAACGCCAGTGCGACGCCGCCGATGATCGCGAAGAGCAGTGCCGTGCATGCCAATTCGAGCGTGGCGGGCAGCGCGTCACCGATCGCGCCGGTGACCGGCTGCCCGGTCGCGATGGAATGCCCGAGATCGCCGCGCACGGCGTGCCCGAGCGCGGTCAGATACTGGTCCCACAGCGGCCGATCCAGCCCGTAGCGGGCCTGCAGCTCGGCGATGGCGGCCTTGTCCACCGGCGTGCCCGCGCCGCCGCCGTCGGCCGCGATCGAGACCGGGTCGGCGGGCAGCAGGTACAGCACCACGAACGACAGCGTGAACGCCGCCCACAACACCCAGATCGCCTGCAACGCCCGCAGGGCCAGATAGCGCGCCATGACTATCGTCCGCTCAGCCAGGTGTCGAAGAACTGCAATCGCGCCGAGGCCTCGAACTTCAGATCCCGCGTGTTCGCGCTCGCCCCGATCGCCTGGGAGAGCTCCACGGTCGGGATCAGGAGTCCGGCGTCGAGCACCTGCTCCTGCGCGGTACGGATGAGTCCGTTGCGCGTCGCGGTGTCGACCGTGCCCACCTGGCCGTTCAGCGCGTCGTCCAAGGCGGGGACGGGTCCGCGGGAATTGAGGTTGCGCCCGTCGAGTCCGAAGGAGGTGCGCAGGATGTCGCCGTCGGCGCGGGTGGTGTTGCCGTAGGAGGCGTCGAAATCCTTGCTGTTCTGCCGCGCGGTGGTCTCCGCCACCGACACCAGGTCCAATTTCAGCTCGACGCCGACCTGCCGCAGCTGCTGCTGTACCAGCTCCAGGATCGCCTGGTTGCCCGCGAACACCTGGCTGAACAACACCGCGAACGACAATCGCTCACCGTTCTTGGCCCGGATGCCGTCCGCGCCGGGCACCCAACCGGCGCGGTCGAGGATGGTGCGCGCTTTCGCCGGGTCGTAGGCCAGACGTGCCGACAGGTCGGTGTAACCCGGGGTGGTGCTGGCCAGCGTGCTGGTGGCGGGCTTGAACTGCGGGCCGAGCACGGTGTCCACCAATTGCTTGCGGTCGATGGCGGGCAGCAACGCCTGGCGCACCGCCGAATCGCGCAGCGGCCCGCGGGTGACGTTGAGCTGCAATCCGAACGGCACGCCAGGGTTGGCGGTGCTGAGCACCCGGCCGCCCGCCGCCTCGATCTGCGGGGCATCCTGCGGCAGCGCGTCGCTGATCGCGTCCAGCTGCGCGGAGGACAGACTGCCGGTGCGTACGCCGGATTCGGGCACCACGGTGAACTCGATCTTGTCCAGATAGGCCTCGCCACGATGCGCGAACACCGCCGAACCCCAGTGGTAACCGGTGCGCTTCACCAGAGTCGCCGACGCGTCCTGGCGGTAGGCGGCGTAGGTGAACGGTCCGCTGCCGATGTTGTCGCCGAGGCAGCGCTGCTCGGCGGGCTTGGCCGTGGTCGCGTCGGCGAGGATGCCGAGCTGGGCGGTCGACGACGCCTGCAGGAATTGGGCGTTGGGCTTGCTGAACTCGACCCGCGCGGTGAGCCGGTCGACGGCCGTGGTGCCGACGTAGCCGGTGAGGTAGCTGCTGCCGAGCGGCGCCTTGCCGGAGCCGAGCTTCACCACCGAGTCGAACGTGTTGCGCACCGATTCGGCGGTGAGCGGGGTGCCGTCGCTGAAGGTGACGCCGTCGAGGAGGTGGAAGGTGAAGACCTTCGCGTCGGGGCTCGCCTCCCAGCTCTGGGCCAGCCAAGGCTTCAGCTCGCCGGTGGCCGGGTCCTGGTCGGTCAGCGAATCCACGATCTGCCGGGCGACGTACAGCGTCTGATTGGTGCCGGCCTGGGCGGGATCCGAGCAGGTCGGCGCCTGGGACAGACCGTAGCGCAGTACACCGCCCGGCTGGGGCGGGCCCGCGTCGCCGCCGGGCAAGGCCGAATCACTGCCGCAGGCGGCCACGGTGGTGGCCGCGGCGAGCGCGCCGGCCAGCGCGACGATTCGGTGACGGGTTCGGATCACGGGGCAACTCCAGATACTTCGGGTCGGGCGAGTTCCTCGCCCGGGTCGGGGTGGTCGGCAACCGCTTCCGGCGCCAGGGGCAGGTATTTCTCGAACGGGTGCGGCCCGATCTGTTCGGCGGGCAGGTCCGGGTCATACAGCGCGCGGTAACCGGCGGCGAGATAGAGGCCGACCGCTTCGGGCTGGCGCGGTCCGGTGGTCAGGTGGATCCGCCGGTAGCCGCGGCGCGCGATCTCGGCCTCCAACTGGTCGAGCACGAACCGTCCGAGCCCCTGCCTGCGGTGCTCGCGCGAGGTCCAGATCCGTTTCAGCTCCGCGGTGTAGCTGTCGTAGCGCTGGAAGGCGCCGCCCGCCACTGCTTCCCCGTCCCTGGTGACTACCAGCAAGGCGCCGTGCGGCGGCGCGAACGCGGTGGCCGGGTGCTCGCGCAGTGCGGCGTGCACCTCGCCGGGCGTGCGACCGTAGCGACTGCTGTACTCGAGGGCGAGTTCGGCGAGCAGGGGCGCGGCCAACGGATCGTCCTGGGCGACCCGGTGCACGCGCAGCGTCCTGGTCGAAAGCGACTGTGTCATCGGGTCAGCGCTTCTTCGGCAGGCCGGGCGGATTGATCCGGGATTCGGCGACGGTCTCGCTCTGCAGGCCCCAGCGGTCGATCACCTGCTGGTAGCTGCCGTGCTCGATGGCGTAGGCCAGCGCGTGCTGCACCGCGGTGATCAGACCGCTGTCCTTCTTGGTGAGCACCGCGATCTCGCCTTGCAGCGCCTCGCCCGCACCGGAGAACGTGCCCACGATCCTGGTCTGTTTCGCGGTGGCCGCGTGGTAGATCGCCGTCGGGTTCGGCCCGAGGTAGCCGTCGAGCCGCTGCGAGGCCAGCGCCAGGTAATAGTCGGTGGTCTGCTGGAAGTAGGCGATGTCGATCGGGGGCAGCCCCTCGGCCCGGTTCTGCTCGTTCCACTTCACCAGCAGCTGCTCCTGATTGGTGCCGCTGCCGACGCCGATCCGCTTGCCCGCCAGGCTCGTTCGGTCCTTGTATTCGAACTTGCTCTGGATCGGGACCTCGAGTGCGACGTTGTCCTTGCGGTAGGTCGCGAAGTCGTACTTCTCCTTGCGTTCCTCGGTGACGGTGACGTTGGAGATGAACGCGTCCACCTCGCCGGAGTCCACCCGCACGAAGTTCTGCGACCAATCGGCCACCTGCGCATCGAGTTTCAGGCCGAGGATGTCGGCGATCAGCGAGGCGAAGTCGACTTCCGAGCCGACCACCGTCTTGTCGTCGGTGGCGTAGAACCGCAGCGGCGGCGCGGCGCCGGACGCGCCGGTCACGATCAGCGTGCCGCGATCGCGGATCGCCTTCGGCACTTCGGCGGCGATGGCGTCGACCTTGGCCGCCCGGACGCGGCCGGACTGGGCGGGGGAGAGGTCGAAGGTGATCGAACCGGCGGGCTGCGCGGCGTGGTCCGCCTCGGGTTCGGTGCAGCCGGTGGCCAGCAGCGCGACCGCGGTCGCGGCAGCGGTGACCAGGGCGGAGAGCTTCATCGGATACCTGTTCGTCAACGGACTCGGGAAAGGAACGCGCGGGTGCGCGGGTGTTCTGGATGGTCGAGGACGACCGAGGGCGGCCCTTGCTCGACGATGACGCCCCCGTCGAGGAACACCACGGTGTCGGCGACCTCACGGGCGAAGCCGATCTCGTGGGTGACGATCACCAGCGCGGTGCCGCCGTGCGCCAGATCGCGGATCACGTCGAGCACCTCGCCGACCAGTTCCGGGTCCAGCGCGGAGGTGGGCTCGTCGAACAGGATCACGCGCGGGCGCAGCGCCAGCGCGCGGGCGATCGCCACCCGCTGCTGCTGTCCGCCCGACAACCTGCGCGGATACGCGTCGGACAGGTGTCCGATGCCGACCCGCTCCAGCAGCAGGCGTGCCTCGCGCTCCACCTCGGCCCGGTCGCGCCGCTGCGCGGACAGCGGTGCGAGCGTGACGTTCTCGAGCACGGTCAGGTGCGGGAACAGATTGAACTGCTGGAAGACGAAGCCGATCCGGGAGCGCTGCTTGCGCACCGCGCGGTCGGGCAGCGCGTGCAGGCGATCGCGGCGCAGCCGATATCCGATCAGCTCGCCGTCGATGTGCACGGTGCCCGCGTCCAGGGTTTCCAGATGGTTGACCACGCGCAGCAGGGTCGACTTTCCGGACCCGGACGGGCCGATCACGGCCACCACCTCGCCGGAGCGCACGGTGAGATCGATGCCCCGCAGCACTTCTTGTGCGCCGAAGGACTTCCGCACGCCGCGGACCTGCACGGCGGGTGCGGCGCTCATCGGGTCGCTCCACGCGGTGCGGCGGGACCGGCCTCGGCGGCGACCTCGCGAAGCGTGCGCCACGCGCGTTGCAGCGGTGTCGGCGGCGGCGTGCGATGCGCGCCCTTGGCGTAGTGGCGTTCGATGTAGTACTGCGCCACCGACAGCACGGTGGTGAGCACGATGTACCAGACCGTCGCGACCATGAGCAGCGGCACCACCCGCCCGTTGCGCCCGTAGATGACCTGGACCTGGTAGAACAGCTCGGCGATCGCCATCACCGACACGATCGAGGTGCCTTTGAACAGGCTGATCACCTCGTTGGTCGCGTTCGGCAGGATCGAGCGCATCGCCTGCGGCGCCACCACGGTGCGGAACTGCCGCAGTCGTGGAATGCCCAGCGCGGCGGCGGCTTCCAGCTGACCCGCGTCCACCGAGATGAACCCGGCCCGGATGATCTCGGCCGAGTACGCCGCCTGATGCAGCGCCAAGCCGATCACGGCGGCGGTGAAACCGCTGATCACCCCGTTCACCTCGAAGGTGAACAACGCGGGTCCGAACGGGACGCCGACCGAAAGGGTCTGGTACAGGTACGCGATGTTGAACCAGAACAGCAGCTGCACGATCAGCGGGATCGAGCGGAACGCCCAGATGTAGACCCACGAGATCACCCGCAGCACCGGGTTGTTCGACAGCCGGGCGACCGCCAGCGCGGTGCCGAGCAGAAAGCCGAGCGCCGTGCCCCAGACGGTCAGCTCCAGGGTGACCCGCAACGCCGACAGCACCGACTTCGCTGTGATGTACTGCGCGAACGTCGGCCAGTCCCAGCCGGGATTGGTGGCGAGGCCGTGCGCGAATTGGGCGAGCAGGATCAGCGCGACGACACTGACCACCCAGCGCCACGGGTGCCGGGTCTTCGCGACGGCAGGCGTCGTGCCGGTCTCGACGGGGAGCGGTGCGCCGGTGGGGTCCGGTTCGCTCGGCGCGGCGGCCTCGGGGGCGGCGTCCGGCGCGGTGGACGCGCTCATGACGGGTCCTCGATGATCACTTCGGTTCCTCCATCGGTCCCGGCGGAAGCACCCGCACCCGATGACCGGGGGGTTGCTGCGACGTCGACGAGCCAGGTCTCTCGGTCGCTCTGGATGGTTGGCGCCGACCCCCTGTCACGCGATGTCAGGGGCGAGCCGAATAATGATGCCCAGCAAGGGAAGCTCGGGACAAGAGAAGTAATCACCGTGAGCGTAGATCTTGTCCACGCGGATTCATCGGATCTTTGTAGTAGCCAGGTGTGCGCTGTCGTTTCGAGGCTGGTCCAGCGCCACGCCGGTCCGAAGCAGCATACGGCTATCGCCGACGCTGAGGAACGCCGGTGGGCGCCGCGGAGGTCGGTTCCGGGCAAACAGGACTCGCCACGAAATTGCTGTACGCAATCCCGGCTGTTCGACACGTTTGCCGGAGTACTGTCCCCCTCGATTGTTCCGCCGATGAGGAGGTTTCGTGAGCATATTGCGTCGTCTGACCCAGTTGTCCGCTGTCGCGACCAGTTCGATCGCCCTCGTGTTCGCCGGACCCGCCGCCGCGCTCGCGGCTCCGGAGGCAACGCTTCCGGCGTTCTCCGAGGATCCCGTGCCGATCGCCGCCCCCGGCGACCTGTTCGGCGCGTACCAAACCGCGCTCGACGCGCTGCGCGCGCTCGGCATCCAGCCGTTCGCGTACCCGAGCGCGTCGGCGTTCTGCCTCGACAACACCACGGCCGGTCTGGCGCCCGCCGTGGCAGGAGCCATCCCGGGACCGTGGCCCAAGAACACCGTCCAGATTCCCGGCCAGGACCTCAGCGCGGTCAAGGCCGGGCAGGCCATGTTCACCTTCGTGCCCTACGGCCTCGGCCCGGACGGCCCGAACACCGCCGGGATGCAAGTGGCCTGGCTCAATCTGAACACCGGCCGCAGCGGCACGGCTGCCATGGGACCGTTGCCGGAGGTCGCTCGCTCGATGGTCCCCGCGGCCGTTCCCTCGGACCTGCGACCCGCCGCCGAACAGGCGATCCGGGACTTTCTCGTCGCGTCCCTCCCGATGGGCGGGGTGCGTGCCGTACCGGTGGACACCGGCAAGGGCACCGTTCTCGCCGCGGTGTTCGGCTCGGTCCAGAACGGCGCCAAGTCCTGCGTCTTCCTGCCGACGATCGGAATCACCCCGGTGCCATGAGTTTCCGTCCGCCGCGGCGCGCCGCGCTCAGGGAAGCGAGCGACCCTTCCAGCGCGCCGTGCCGCGGCGGCGAGCTCGGTGTGACCGCACCCACAGCAGCAGATACGCACCCACGGATACCGGATGCGCTACGGCGGCCAGCACATCCGAGGGTTTCAGCGGGCCGCCGGTTTCGGTCGAGCGGGCCAGCAGTCGCCCGGCAACGGCGGCGAGCCAGCCGATCAGGCCTGCCCGTCGGACCGCGCCATGGCCGAGCACCGCGGCCGCGGGCGGCACCCAATAAGCAACCGCGGCAACCAGTCCCACCGCCGCTCCGCCCGCTATCGTGCCGTCGTAGGCCGACCAGAGCCAGCGGGTGTAGCCCGCGTCCAGTTCCGCGGCGCCGCGATACATCCTGGTGCGGGCCAGCGGTCCCGCGGCTACCAGAACGGTGGGGTGACCGGCTCGCCGCAGCGTACGGGCGATGTCGAGGTCTTCGGTGACGCTTCCCGCCACCGCCGTGTGGCCGCCGACCTCCCGGTAGGCGGCGTTGTCGAACACGAGGAACTGGCCGCAGGCCACCGCCGTGGCGGGCCGCAGGCTCCGGTCGGCCGCGGTGACCGGCAGCGTCGATGCCCACGACCAGCACAGCAAGGGCTGCACCACGGCCTCCGCCACCGAGCCCGACACTTGCAGGGGCCAGGGCGAGACCAGCGCGGCTCGCCGTCCGCGCAGCGCGCCGACGGCCGCGGCGAGTGCCGTCGGGGCCAGTCGCACGTCGGCGTCCAAGAAGATCAGCACCGGCGTCGACACCTCCTCGGCCACCCGGACGCAGGCGGCGGCCTTCCCGGTCCAGCCGGGGACCGGGTCGGACACGCTGCGCAGCAAGGTGAAACGCGGGTCGCCGTCGATCGCGGCGCGGGCGGCGGCGGCGGTGTCGTCGGTGGACGCGTCGTCGAGGATGCGTACCGCCATCCGCGGCACGCCGACCTGGGCGCGCAAGTCGCCGATCAGCCCGGGTAGCCGGTCGGCCTCGTCGCGCGCCGGGATGCAGACGGTGACCGGTTCGATCACGGTCGTCGGGATGTTCGACAGCCGCCGCACGGTGATCCGGTTGTACAGCGCGATGCCCGCGCCGAGCGCGGCCACCGCGGCGGCGGAGGAAGGCAGGGCAGTCACCATGCGGGCCACGCTATCCCGGCACACCGACCTGTCGCTCAGCGATTCTGCGTCACCGACCGCCACCAGCGGCTCAGCGAGAAGCCGACTTCCGGCGCACCGGGCGCGGCGGGGTTGCGGTCCATGTACGCCATGGCGGCGACGATGGCGGCGACCGCGAGCGTGATGCCGCCCGCGATGCCCGCCCAGCCCGCGAACGAGCGGGTGTTCGGGTCGGCGTAGCTGACCTCGGCACGCAATGTGGAGACATCGCCGGGCGGCAGCTTCCAGGAGACGACGTTGTCGCCCTCGCGGCTGCCGTTGGTCTTGGCGACGCGGGCCGGGAAGGCGATGGTGAACTGCACGTCCGAGCCGTGCGGCGGCACCGATTTCAGATCGACCCGCCCGGTCAGGCTGACCAGGTCGCCGGTGCGCTGGAACTGCAACTGGAACATGCCCTGGGTCTGCTCGGACAGCGCCCCGAGCTGCTGCACCTCGCCGAACGACAGATCCTCGAAGAAGACCTGGCTGCCCGCGTATCCGTCCTGGGCGTACGGTTCCACCCGCACCTTGGCGGCCAGCGTCTCGGGCGCCTTCAGCTGCGGGCCCTTGTCCCCGGCGTCGGCGGGGACCACGGCGGCGACGATCCGTCCGGACACCCGGTCGTTGGACGAGACCCCCATCGACACCTGGACCCGCAGGCAGCCGGCGAGCATCGGGACCAGGATCGCCGCGAGCAGAACGATCGAAGCGGCACGCACGCCGCGGCGTGGGACCCGCGGTCGCGGGGAATCCGGGGTATCGAGCTTCGTGGTGACGGGACTCGGCTGCACGGGTGACATCGTGCCAGGCCATCCGCCCGGAATGAAACGCGCCAGTCGTAGCGCGCGTCGGCGTGCGGCGTACGGGGAATCGCGCCGGGTCAGCGGCGCGCGCGAGCCAGGACGACGAGCAGGGGAACGCCGAGCAGCCCCATGCCGGCGAAACCGTAGCCTGCGGACGGCAGTAGACCGAGGAACACCGCGTGTGCCAGCGCCGATCCGAGCCAGGTCCACAGGAAGAAGGCCACCGGGACGGCGACCGTGAGCGCGCGGCCGCCCGGTCCCGGCACCCGTACCGGATCCGGCGCCGCCCGCTCCCAGGCCGCCAGCAAGCTGCCCATCACGAGCGCGACGCCGAACCAGCCCAGGTAGTTGGTCACCGGAACCTGGTCCAGCCCGGGGAGTCCGGAGTGGGTGTCGCACCAGGTCCACTGCCCGTCGGCCACCATCTGCGGATCCAGGAACAGATCCCAGCCCACCGCGCCAACCGCCGTCGCTGCGACCCGCACGACCGTGCGCCGCGACAACATCCCGGCCACCACCCACACCGGGTACATTCCGCCGGTCCAGGCCAGCGGGACGAGCAGCGGCACCGTGAGCAGAGCCGGTCCGAGCCGGTCGGTCGCGTACTCGTAGCAGCCGAACGGTATGCCGGTCGCGGTACCGATCACCTCGGCGGTGAGCCCGATGCCCGAGACGATGATCAGGAAACCGACGGCATAGCGGAATCCCCTGGTCGCGGTGGCGTGCGCCAGCGCGGCGGTGGCGGAGAGCAGCACGATCGCGACGGTGACGCGATCGCGTGCGGCACCCGCGGCCAGTGGGTAACCGATCTGCGCGACGATCGTCAGGGCGACCGAGACCAGTGGCAGCAGGAAGCTCGCCGAACGGTATCCGGGCAGCGGGTCCGCCGGGTTGTCCCGCGCGGGCGTGGACCGTTCCGTCGCCGCGGGCGGCGGATCGCCCGGGTCCGTCATCGTCGCAGCCACCGCGACAACCTGGGCCGGTTCAGGTCGCGCAGGGCGAGGGCGGCGGCGGTGCGGCCGCTGGCGCCGGAGACGCCGCCGCCGGGATGGGTGGACGCGCCCGTCAGATACAGCCCAGGCGCGCCGGGGACCCGCTGTCCGGCCAGCTCGGGCAGCGGACGCCAGAGCATCATCTGGTCCAGCGACATCTCCACGTGCATCACGTTGCCGCCGACGAGCCCGAGTTCACGCTCCAGGTCCACGGGCGTCTGCACGTGACTGCGCAGCACGGTCTCCGCGAAACCGGGCGCGTAGGAATCGACTTCGCCGACGATCCGGTCGGCTTCCCGCCGCGCCAGGTCGGCCCAGTCGGCCCCGGAGGCGAGTCGGTACGGGTGCCACTGCGCCCACAGCGACAACTGGTGCTCGCCGGGCGGCGCGATGGTCGGGTCCACGGCGCTGAAGCTCATGGCCAGCACGACCGGGCGCGGTGGGAGGTCACCCGCCAGCGCCGCGCCGTGCGCACGACGCAACTGCGCGCGATCGGCCACCAGGAATTGCAGGCCGCGGGCGGAGTGCTCGGCCGGGCTGCCGGGATAACGGGGCAGCGCCGAAGTGGCGGCTCGCACCACCATCCCGATGCCGGGACCGACGCGGATGCGCCTGCGCCAGTCGTCGAGCACCGCGCCGTCGAAGCCGCCGTCGCGGAGCAGATCAAGGGTGGTCAGGACGTGGCAACCGGCGATGACGATGCCCGCGCGCAACTCTCGGCCCGACGCGGTGCGCACCCGCCAGCGATCCCCGTCGCGGCGCAGGGCGGACACCGCGTCGCCCGCGGTCACCACTCCGCCGTCGGAGCGCAGCCGCGCCACCAGCGCGGTGGTCAGCGCCCCGCTGCCGCCGACCGCGCGACCCGGTGGCAGCGTGTGCATGAGCGCGGCGAAGCCAACCATCGGCGCCGTGCCAGGCTCCGACATCGGCGGCCCGGACTGCGCGCCGAACCAGGCCAGCGACGCCTTCAACCGTTCGTCCTCGAACAGCGAGTCCAGCAGCGCGTCGCCGGACTGCAGGAACTCCCGCGACAGCGCGCTGCCGCCGTTCTTCGCGTCCAGTCCCCAGAACGATCGCACCAGTCGGCCCGGCGTCGGTGCGCCGCCGAACGCCCGCATCACCCTGGCGCTGCGCGGACCCCACACCCGGACGAACCGGCGGTAGGCGTCCGCGTCCCGCCCGCCGCACGCCGCCGCGATGGAGGCGCAGGTCGCATCCAGGTCGCGGTGGAACACGATGGCGGGGCGGTTCGCGTGCGCCGGGGTGAAACCCCATGGGTCGCAGTCGATGTACCGCAGGCCGAAACGGTCGAGTTCGAGGTCGTCGACGATGCCGGTGTGGCGGACCATGATGTGCGCCGACGAGCCGCGATCGACCCGATGGCCGGGGAACCGCTCGACCGTCGACACCGCCCCGCCGAGGACGTCGTCGCGTTCGAGCACTTCGACCTCGTGCCCGGCGCGGGCGAGGTAGCACGCGGCCACCAAGGCGTTGTGGCCGGAGCCGACGACGATCACCGTCACGTGATCCTCACAGCGGCAGCCGCCTGCCGAGGATCGCGAACGGACGGTTGTCGCCCGCGAAGACGAAATTCCGGACCACGTCGGTGAATCCCTGCCTGCGATACAGACGCCAGGCGCGGTTGTCCTCACCGGAGACCTCGGGGGTCGACAGCAGCACCGCGCGCTCGGTGCGGTCGCGCAGCAGCCGTTCCAGCAGCGTGCCGCCGATGCCACGGCCCTGCGCGGCCGGATGCACATGCAACTCGGTGAGCTCGAAATAGTCCGAGAGCAGTTCGCGCGCGGAGTGTTCCGGCCAGCCCGAGCGCCGCATCCCGCTGTGCACCTGCTGGTGCCACCACTGGTGCGCGGCCCCGCGATAGCCGTAGGCGATCGCCACGATCGGCGCGCGGCGCAGATCGATCCGGCCGGAGTCGTCGGGCAGCACCGCGGCGACCGCCTGCCAGCCGGGCCGGGTGGTGTGCTCGGTCCACATCGGCGCGCGATGGTTCTCGGTCCCGCGCGGATAGTCCATGGCGGCCACGTAGACCGCCAGCGCGTCGTGCAGCCGGGAGCGCAGGGCCGCCACCGAGAGATCGATGACGGCGGGTGCGGGAGTGTGGTTGGGCTTGACGGCGGTCATGGCTCTCGTCGGTCGCGCGGACGCGGAAGTTTGTCGGTGGGCGTCTCTATATTGAAGCTCAATTCAAACGTTCGAATACCTGTTCGGTCCGGGCGGTGCTGGAAAGCGGTGGGGCACGCCACCTCCAGCGCGGTATACCGGCCAAGGTACGCGAGGGTGGAGGGACGGCGATGTCTGGTCGAGTGGAACACCCGGGCCGGCCCGGCCGGGCCGGCAAGCTGCTGGAGCGCGCGGACGGGTTGCTCATGCAAGCGGCGGGCGAACGAGATCCGCGGGAGCGGTTCCGCACCGCCTACCTGGCGGCGCTGCGCGGAGCCGGCGCGGTGATCGCGCTCACCGGCGCCGACGCCGCGCCCAGGGCGCGCTCGCGCAACGCGTGGGTGCTGATGCAGCGCGCCGCGCCGGAATTCGTGATGTGGGCGGACTACTTCAGTGCGCGTTCGGAGATCCGGGCCGCGCTGGAGGCGGGTCTGGACCGGAATGTCGATGAACACGAGGCGGACGAGTTCTCTTCGCGGGTGGCGGCATTCCTCCACGATGTGGAAGATCTCCTCGCGGCATCGGCCAGGTTGCGGCCCGCCCCTGGAGTGACCGGCGGTATGACCGCTTAGTTATCGGCGTGTTGGCGTTCCTCTACATTCACTCCGGCGGTGCGCGGACTGATGACGGACTGGGTGCGACTGTGTCCTTTCGGCGTACCTCCGCCTTCGCTGCGGCCGTGCGCGGACTGATGACGGACTACGTCCGACTGTGCCCATTAGGCGTACCTCCGCCTTCGCTGCGGCCGTGCGCGGACTGATGACGGACTACGTCCGACTGTGCCCATTAGGTGGTCTGGCCCTGATCGAACTCGTATCATTGGTGACAGATGGCCGCCAAGGTCGGCTATCTGTCGTCTACCCGGAGGCGACAGCCACGTCCTAGTGCCGGGGGAGGTACCGTGCCACTCTCCGAGCACGAGCAGCGCATGCTCGAACAGATCGAGAGCGCTCTCTATGCTGAGGATCCCAAGTTCGCCTCGTCCGTCCGCGGCGGACGGCTACGTTCGACCTCGAGTCGTCGCAGACTCCAGGCCGCGGCGTTGTTCGTCCTCGGCCTCTTTCTCCTCGTCGCAGGCATCGCAGCGCCCGTGAAGCCCGGCGGCTTCCCGATCATCAGCCTGATCGGGTTCATCGTGATGTTCGGCGCCGGCGTGCTCCTGCTGCTCGGCACCTCCAAGAGCATCGCCAAGAACGACCGGTCCGGCGGGCAGGCATCCTCCGGCGGCGGGCGAGGGCGCCAGCGCAAGTCCGGCGGATTCTCCGAGCGTATGGAGGATCGCTTCCGGCGGCGGTTCGAGCAGGAATAGCTCGCCCGTAGCCTGACAACTTCAGCACAACCGGCGACGCCGCACCGCGATGGTGCGGCGTCGCCGGTTCGTGTGTGTCACCGATCACGCTGCGGATGATCTTCGGATCCGGCTTCTCCCTTCCCCCACACCTCCCCACGAACTTCCCCCACTTCGCCCCCGCGGGTGTCGCACCAGAGGGTTTGCTGGGTGTTTTCGGGCATTTGTCACCTGGGTCGGCGCGTGTCGGCAGAACTCGCGAAAGTTCACCACGCCGGTGATAGCTGGGATGACCTGCGGAATCGTCTGAGTCGGGAGCCAGATCACCGCTTGTTTCGATTGAAAGTGGGGGAAAGTGGGGTAATGTGGAGCGCGCAGTACTGAAGTGCCGACCATCGAGGTGATCGACCAGGGAGGTATCGAGATGTTTCTCGGTACCTACACACCTCGCTTGGACGACAAGGGGCGACTCACGTTGCCTGCGAAGTTTCGAGACGATCTGGCGGGAGGGTTGATGGTCACGAAGGGGCAGGACCATAGCCTTGCCGTGTACCCGAAAGAGGAGTTCACCGCGCTCGCCCGGCGGGCCGCGGCCGCGTCTCGAAGCAATCCGCAGGCCCGTGCGTTCGTCCGGGCACTCGCGGCCGGAACGGACGAACAGCGTCCGGACGCGCAGGGCCGGATCGTGTTGTCCGCCGACCATCGTCGCTACGCCAACCTGCAAAGGGATTGCGTGGTGATCGGTTCGGTCGACTTCCTGGAGATATGGGACAAGCAGGCGTGGGAGTCCTACCTCGCCGAGCACGAGGAGGACTTCTCGCAAGCCAGAGACGAGTCGCTGGGCGGAATCTTCTAGCCGCGGGCGCGCGAGTGCCACGCGGTCTCTGCCCGGACGCGGACCCTGACGTACTTCCCCGACGCCAGGTGCCGAAGTTCGGTCAGAGACCACGGGGCATTCGTATCCGTATAGAAAGCACTGTGTATCAAGGCGACCCGTGTGCGGTGCGCGACGACGCGAGGCAGACTCCGGGAGGTCTAGGTGAACCGTGAACAGCGCGGTCCCCGCCATGTTCCGGTTCTGCTGGAGCGAGCCGACGCGCTGCTCGGTCCGGCCTTGGCCGAGCCGGGTGCGGTCTACGTCGACGCGACGCTCGGCCTCGGCGGTCACGCCGAGCATTTCCTGAGTACCTACCCGGGCGTCCGTCTCGTCGGTCTCGACCGCGACACCAGCGCGTTGAAGCTGGCCGGCGAGCGGCTCGAGCCGTTCGCGGATCGAATCACGTTGGTGCACACCCGCTATGACGGCATCGTCGACGCGTTGGCGGAGGCGGGCCTGCCCGCCACCGGTTCGGTCTCGGCGATCCTGATGGACCTGGGCGTCTCCTCCATGCAGTTGGACGAGGCCGACCGCGGCTTCGCCTACTCCGTCGACGCCCCGCTGGACATGCGGATGGACCCGACCAGCGGCCTCACCGCCGCCGATGTGCTCAACACCTACAGTCACGGCGACCTCACCCGGGTGCTGCGAACCTACGGGGAGGAGCGCTTCGCGAGCCGGATCGCCGCCGAGGTGATCCGCCGTCGCCAGAGCAAACCGTTCCGCACCAGTGCCGAGCTGGTGGAGCTGCTGTACGCCACGATCCCCGCGGCCACCCGCCGCACCGGCGGGCACCCGGCCAAGCGCACGTTCCAAGCGCTGCGGGTGGAGGTCAACGGGGAGCTCGACTCCTTGCGAGCCGCGCTGCCCGCCGCGCTCGCCGCGCTGCGTGTGGGCGGACGCATCGTCGTCATGTCCTACCAATCGCTGGAGGACAAGGTGGTCAAGCACGAGCTCACCGCCCACACCGCGTCCAGGACGCCGGTGGGCCTGCCGGTCGAGCTCCCCGGCATGGGGCCGGAGTTCAGAATGCTGACCCGTGGCGCGGAGAAGGCGACCGAGCAGGAGATCGAAGACAACCCGCGGGCGGCGCCGGTACGCATGCGCGCCGCCGAGCGGATCCAGGAGGCGCGGTGAGCGAGCAGTGCCCGCATCGCGCCGACCGGGTGCGGATGTGCGGTAGCGGAGGCCGGATGAGACAGCGAAGTGCTGTGCTCGCCCGGAATCCCCGGAGGACAGAGGAGGGGAATCTATGAGCGTGCGGACGCGGACCGTCGAAGCGCCGGGCCGGGTCGCCCGGCGGGTCCAGGACGCCGAGCGGGTGAAGTCGGGCGCGGCGCAGCGCGCCTACGCGCGTCGGCGAATGCGCGAAAGCGGCTCGGACAGCGTGTTTCTGCCCGCTGTTCGGCGCTCGGCGATGGCGGCGCGCATCCCGTTCGTCACCGCGATCATCGCCCTGCTCGGTTGCGGCCTCGCGCTGACCTTGCTGCTGACCACCCGCGCCGCCGAGGACAGCTATCAGCTCGGCGACGCGCGGGCGACGAACCGGCGACTGGCCGACGAGCGCGCGGCCTTGCAGCGCGAGGTCGAGGTCGCCGATTCGGCTCCCGAGCTGGCTCTGCGCGCGCGTGAACTGGGCATGATCCCCGCCAAGGACCCGGCTCGGCTGCTGGTCGGCCCGGACGGCTCGGTCACGGTGATCGGTAAGCCGGTCCCGGCCCAGGGCACTCCCGTGCCGCCGCTGAACGCCTCGCCTTCCGATCGGTCGCCGCGAGGGGAGCGGGTGGTGCCGGTCACCACCACGCCCGGTGCTCCGGTGCCGGGGCAGCCGAACGCGGGGGCGCAGAACAACACGCAGGTCAACGCGGCGCCCACCGCGGCAAGCCCGACCCCGACCTCGGCGATCAACC
>NZ_BAFR01000062.1 GCF_000308435.1 Nocardia araoensis NBRC 100135
CCACCTACGGGCACGACGTCGTCTTCCTGAGCGGTGATCTCCAGCAGGGTGCCCGCGACCGGCGACGGGATCTCGGTGTCGACCTTGTCGGTGGAGACCTCGAGCAGCGGCTCGTCGACGGCGACCTCGTCACCGACCGACTTCAGCCAGCGGGTGACGGTGCCCTCCGTGACCGACTCGCCGAGTTCCGGCATCTTCACCGGCGTGCCGTCACCGGACGACGCGGGCGCGGCCTGGGCGGCGGGAGCGGCCTGCTCGGCGGGGGCGGCCTCGGGCTCGGCGGCGGGCGCTTCCTCCGCAGGGACGGGGGTCTCCTGCGCGGGCGCCGCGGCTTCCGGAGCGGGCGCGGGAGCGGAGGAAGCCGCCTCACCGGGCTCACTGATCACGCCGAGCTCGCCGCCGACCTCGACCACGTCGTCTTCGTTGGCGACGATCTTCGACAGCACACCCGCCGCGGGGGACGGGATTTCGGTGTCGACCTTGTCGGTGGAGACTTCGAGCAGCGGCTCGTCGACCTCGACCGTGTCTCCTTCCTGCTTCAGCCACCTGGTCACCGTTCCCTCGGTGACGCTCTCACCAAGAGCGGGCATCTGGACGGAGAAGGCCATGTCCGTTGACTCCTCTGACTGCTCGACGGGGTTCTACAACAGTTGATCTCGCTGCGGACGCCCGCCGCGGGTCGCGACGGGAGTCCGGAAGCCACCGATCATTGTGCGTGGCACCGGAGATCCGTGTGGTTCTTGTACCGCGGTCCATCCTTGCACTCGTTCGCAAGCCATGTAGCACAGGGCGGTCAACTGTGCGGAGCTGGCAGTATGGGAAGACCGGCGGTGAACATTCTCCGGTGCAGGAAAGGAGGTCGGCGTCGTTGGGTTTGCTGGATCGTTTCCGAGGCGGCGTCGCCCGGGGTGGCGGCACTTCACGTGGGGGTTCGGTGTCCGGGCCGGACGCTCGTTATCTGGCCGACTGGGTGCGCACGCATGTGGGCGTCGAGGGCTACATCGAACCGAAGACCACGGTGACAGATGTCACAGTTGTCCTTATTGCCGCGGATGGTGAATGGACACGCCGGATCGTCGGCGAGCGCGGGGCGCAACGGCTTGCCAAGGATTTGCACATCCCCGTCTACGACGTTCGCAAGACCGGATATCCGCAGCGGATGCGCGACTACGACGCCCGCAAGCGGGTGCGGCGGCAGCGTGAGATGGAGCGGGATCTGTACGACCTCTGAGCCGTCGGATTGTCCGTTCCGTCCGATTTTCCGGCGGCTCTCGCGGGCCTGCGAGCCGACTCTCCCGTCTGAAGGATCGACGCGGATCGCAACCCCGCACCGAAGTCTCTTCGGCATAGGAATTCTCGGTCGGCCGACGGGCGCGTGACGAGGACTCGCCCCCGTCGACCGAGCGCGTCGTCCGGGAACTGCCCCCGGACGACGCGCGTGGCGCTCACTCCCCGGCGATGTCCTGGAGCACGGCGATCAGCGTGCGGACCGGGACGCCGGTGCCGCCCTTGCCGATGTAGCCGAACGGACCGCCGGTGTTGTAGGCCGGGCCCGCCACGTCGAGGTGGGCCCACTGCACGTTCTCCGGGACGAACTCCTTGAGGAACAGCCCGGCCGAGAGCATGCCGCCCCAGCGGTGCGGCGCGACATTGGCCAGGTCGGCGATCTTGGAGTTCAGGTCGCCGCGCAGTTCGGCGGGAAGCGGCATGGCCCAGCCGTTCTCCCCGACCTCGCGCGAGATGCGGGCCACCCGGTCGCGGAACTCGTCGGTGCCCATCACGCCGGGCGTGCGGGTGCCGAGCGCGACCATCTGCGCCCCGGTCAGGGTGGCCACGTCGATCAGGTACTCCGGCTCGTCCTCGCTCGCGCGCACGATCGCGTCGGCGAGGATCAACCGGCCCTCGGCGTCGGTGTTGAGCACCTCGACGGTGATGCCGCCGTACTGGGTGAGCACGTCGCCGGGGCGCTGCGCGGTGGCCGACGGCATGTTCTCCGCCATCGGCACCGTCGCGGTCACGGTGATCGGCAGGCTCAGCCGCGCGGCCAGCAGCGTCGTGGCGATCACGGCGGCGGCGCCCGCCATGTCGGAGGTCATGTTCTCCATGTTCTGCGCGGGCTTGATGGAGATGCCGCCGGTGTCGAAGGTGATGCCCTTGCCGACCAGCGCCACCTTCTTCGGGCCGCCCGCGTAGGTGATCCGGATCAGGCGCGGCGGGCGCGAGGACCCCTTGCCCACGCCGAGCACGCCGCCGTAACCGCCCGCTTCCAGCGCCTTCTCGTCGAGCACCTCCACGGTGAGGCCCGCAGCCTCGGCGAGTTCCTGGGCGCGCGAGGCGAACTCGGCCGGGAACAGGTGGCTCGGCGGAGTGTTCACGAAATCCCGTGCCGTGGCGACGGCCTCGGCGGTGAGTTGCGCGCGGAACAAGGCTTCCTCGCCGAATCCCGGCTCGGGCACGAGCAACTCGACGCGGGCCACGGGCCGCTCGTCCGGCTTTGGCGCGGACTTGTCCGAACGGAACGGCGTGAACGAGTAGGCGCCCAGGTAGAAGCCCTCGGCGGTGGCGCCGATATCCAGCCCGGACAGCGTGGTCACCACCAGTTCGGTGCCGGACAGCGAGCGGGCGGCTACCCCGGCCGAACGGCGGATCTGCTCGGCGTCGAGTTTCTCGGCGGAGCCGAGGCCGACGGCCAGGACGCTGGTCACTCCGTCCAGCCCGGCAGGCGCGGGGATGCGGGTCAACTCCTCGGCCTTGCCCTTGGCGCCCACCGCGCCGAGCTGATCGAGCAGTTCCGCGCGCACGTCGGCGGTGAGCACGTCGCCGAACAGGTCCTCGGGCACGATGGCGGGACCGTCCTCCGAGGAGGTCAACCCGATGACGAGCACATCGGTGTCCGCGCCGATGGTCTCGGTGCGTGCCAGTTCCGGTCCGAGCGAGCGATCTGCAACAGCGGTCATTGGCACAGGCTATTCGGTTCGTTCCGGATGGCGCACCGCGACGCCGTCGAGCAGGAGTTCGACCGCGGTCGCGAGCAGGTCGTCGAAGTCCATCTCGAAGCCGGAGTCGAGGTCGGTGAAGTAACGGTGCAGCACGGGCCGCGCTGCCGGGTCGAGCAGTTCGGCGAGTTCGTGGCGCAGCGCGGCCGCCTCGGCGGTGTCGCGCGGATCGCCGAAGCGGTCGGCGCGCTCCGAACTCCACAGCAGCGCGAGCCCTTGGACCAGGCCCGACAGCGCGAGATAGATCGCGAAGCCGGTTTCCCGGGTCAGGCCGGGGTGGTCCAAGGCGGCGAAGTTCCGCTCCAGGACGTCCAGCAGCGCCGGGCCCAGCGGCGGACGGACGCGCGCCAGCAGCGGCAGCATCCACGGATGCCTCCGATAGAGGCGCCACTCCTGGTGCGCCTCGTGTCGTAGCCGGGGACGCCGGCCGACGCACTCCGGCCCTGGCGGCGGGATCTCGTCGAGCACCAACTCCGCCATGCTCGCCAGCAGCGCCTCCCGATCGGGGAAGTGGCGGTAGAGGGTGGCGGTCGCGATGCCGAGGGCGCCGGCCAGGCGACGCATGGTGAGGCCGTCGATCCCGTCGCGGTCGGCCAGCTCCACCGCCGCGCGGGCGATCCCGACGGTGGTGAGCCGCGCCGGACGGGTGGGGCGGCGCACGGGAACGGCCGTGCGGCGGGCGCGATAGGCGCGGGCCTGGCAGGAGCGCGAGCAGTACTTGCGCCGTCGGCCCCGGCTGGGCTGGGCGAGTTCGTCGTGGCAGATCTCGCACGTCATCCGATTTCCGTTTCGACACACGAACAGGTGTGACGAAATAGTAGTGATATGTCTCTGACCTGCCTAGATTCATGCGGGAATACGGTGTTCGCAGGGAAAGGGGAAGCGGATGGAGATCACCGCTCGGCAGGCCGGTGTCCAGGACCGTGACGCGCTGATCGAGGCGTTCGGCATCGCAAGCGCGGACGAAGTGGTGACCGCGTGGGTGCTCGAAGGACAGCCCGATACGGGTGTCCGTACCGCCTTCGTACCCGGTCTGGTCGATCGAGCCCTGCGCGACGACGAGATCTGGGTCGCGGGGGCGGGCGGGGCGATCTGGTCGATGTCGATCTGGCAGCACATCACGTCGGTCGAGCGATTCGCCGACGAAGCCGCCGAGGCGCGGACCATGCTCGAACAGGCGCCCGACCTGCGCGTGGCCCAGCGGCTGGCGATCGTCACCGACCTGCTCGCCCGCGAACACCCCCGCGAGTTCCCGCACCGCTACCTGCAGGTGATCGTCACGGTGCCGGAGCATCGGGGAAAGGGGGCCGGTGCGGCGATCCTCGCCGATCGGCTGAAGGCGGCTTCCGAAGCGGATGTCCCGGCGTTCCTGGAAGCCAGCACCGAACGATCCGCTCGGCTCTACCGCCGCTGCGGATTCGCGCCGACCGGAACGACGCACACCTTGCCGGAGAACGGACCGACCCTCATCCCCATGTGGTTCCGGCCGTAGCGCGTGCGCGCCTCGGACGCCCTGGTCCCGGATAAGCTCGCCTGGTGACCGAGACGAACCTCCTGCAAGGACCCATTCACGCCGCGCACGTCGAGCTGGGGGCGACCTTCGCGCCGTTCGGCGGCTGGGAGATGCCGGTGTCCTACGCGGGCACGGTGACCGAGCATCAGGCGGTTCGCACGACGGTGGGGCTGTTCGACGTCAGCCATCTCGGCAAGGCGACGGTGCGCGGCCGGGGCGCCGCGGCGTTCGTGAACTCGGCCCTGACCAACGATCTCGGCCGGATCCGGCCGGGCAAGGCGCAATACACGTTGTGCTGCGCCCCGGACGGCGGAGTGATCGACGACCTGATCGCCTACTACGTCGGCGACGACGAGATCTTCCTGGTGCCGAACGCCGCCAACACCGCGGCGGTCGTCACGGAACTGCGCGAGGCCGCGCCCGAGGGCGTCACGGTGACCGACGAGCACCGCGACTACGCCGTGTTCGCCGTGCAGGGCCCGCGCTCCGCCGAGGTGCTGAGCGCGCTCGGGCTGCCCACCGACCTCGAGTACATGGCCTACGCCGACGCCGAGTGGGACGGCCGCCCCGTCCGGGTCTGCCGCACCGGGTACACCGGCGAGCACGGCTACGAGTTGCTGCCGCGCTGGGACGACGCCGAGCCGCTGTTCCGCGCCCTGGTCGAGCGGGTGCGCGCCGCTGAAGGCCAAGTGGCCGGGCTCGGAGCCCGCGACACCCTGCGCACCGAGATGGGTTACCCGCTACACGGGCACGAACTCTCCCTGGACATCTCCCCGGTGCAGGCGCGCTGCGGTTGGGCGGTCGGCTGGCAGAAACCGCAGTTCTGGGGGAAGGGCGCTCTGGAACAGGAGAAGTCGGCGGGTCCGCGTCGAATCCTGTTGGGGCTCGAGGCACTCGATCGGGGTGTGCTCCGGCAGGGGCAGACCGTACTGCGCGATGGCGAGCCGGTCGGCGAAACCACTTCCGGCACCTTCTCGCCCACCCTCAAGGTCGGCATCGCGCTGGCCCTGATCGACACCGCGGCAGGCATCGAACCCGGCGCCGAGGTCGAGGTCGACGTGCGCGGCCGCCGCCTGCGCTGCGAAACCGTGCGGCCGCCGTTCGTCCGGACCAGCACCAAGTAACTCGCCCTTCTCCCGGACGGGCAGGCGATCGGCGGCGGGAAGGGGTGTGGACCATGCCGAAATGGCCGGAAACGGGCCGGATAGGATCGTCGGCATGACCGCTGCCGCACAGTTCACCCGTATTCCGCATCCCGCGCCGCTTCCGGCGCAGCGGCGACAGGAGGTACTGGCGGAGCCGGGGTTCGGGCGGTACTTCACCGATCACATGGTCTCGATCGATTACGTCGGCGGCACGTGGACGAACGCGCGGGTGGAGCCCTACGGGCCGCTGGCGCTGGACCCGGCGACCATGGTGTTCCACTACGGCCAGGCCATCTTCGAAGGACTCAAGGCCTACCGGCAGAGCGACGGCAGCGTCTCCTGTTTCCGCATCGACGCCAACGCCGCGCGTTTCCGCCGGTCGGCCCGCCGGATGGCGATGGCCGAGCTGCCGGACGAGCTGTTCATCGAGTCGGTGCGTCAACTGCTCGAGGTGGACCGCGACTGGGTGCCCGCGGCGGGCGGCGAGGAATCGCTGTACCTGCGGCCGTTCATGTTCGCCACCGAGGCCGGGCTGGGCGTGAAGCCCGCCGCGGCGTACAAGTACCTGCTGCTCGGCTCTCCGGCGGGGGCGTACTTCCCGCGTGGCGTCAAGCCGGTGCGGGTCTGGCTGTCCACCGAATACGTGCGCGCCGCGCCGGGCGGTACCGGCGAGGCGAAGGTCGCAGGCAACTACGCCGCTTCGCTGCTGGCCCAGGCCGAGGCGTCGGCCAAGGGGTGCGACCAAGTGGTGTGGCTGGATGCCTGTGAGCGCCGCTACGTCGAGGAAATGGGCACCAACAACCTGTTCTTCGTCTTCGGTTCCGGCTCCGACGCGCGGCTGGTCACCCCGGAACTGTCCGGTTCGCTGCTGCCGGGCATCACCCGCGACTCGCTGCTCACCCTCGCCGCCGATTCCGGCTTCCCGGTGGAGGAACGCAGGATCTCGGTCGAGGAATGGCGCAAGGGCGCCGAATCCGGCGAGATCACCGAGGTTTTCGCGTGCGGAACCGCCGCGGTGATCACCCCGGTCGGCTGGGTCCGTTCCGGTGAGGGCGAATTCACCATCGGAGGTGGCGAGCCCGGTGCGGTCACCATGGCCCTGCGCGACACCCTCACCGGCATCCAGCGCGGCACCTTCGCCGACAAGCACGGGTGGATGCGGCGGATGTGACTCAGCCCGGCATCAGCATGTGCCACTGCTCCAGCGTCTGCGGGCGCATGACGTAGTTTTTGTCCCGGACAGTGGACAGCGCCGCACTGGGTTCCTGCGAGTACCAGTGCCCCGGATAGACCACCGGGTCGCCGGAAAGTCCGGCCAGGTACCGCAGGCTGCGGAACATTTCGTCCGAATCGCCGCCGGGGAAATCGGTGCGGCCGCAGCCGTCGACGAACAGGGTGTCACCTGCGATGAGGCGGTTGTCGAACAGGAAGCATTGACTGCCAGGGGTGTGGCCGGGCGTGTGTAATAGTTCGATGTCGAAGGCTCCGACGGTGACCTTGTCGCCGTGCTCGTGGCCGGTCAGTTCGCTCTCGGCGATCCCGGTGACGTTGGCCACCCACGGCAGCTCATTGGTGTTGACATGCACTGGGACGCTTGTCTTTTCGAGCAGTTCCCGCACGCCGCGCAGGGTGAAGCCGAGCATCGTGCCGCCCACGTGATCGGGGTGGTGGTGGGTGGCGAGCACCCCGCTCAAGCGCAGGCCGTCGCCCTCGGCGATGTCCACCAGATCACCCGCGGCGTAGGCCGGATCGATCACCACGCACTCGCCCGTTTCCCGATCGCCGATCAGATACGCGAAGTTGCGCATCTGCGTCGCGATCGGATCGCCCACGGCGTAGTCGCGTCCCGACAACAGCTGGCGAAAATACAGGCGTTCAGAAGACATACCGCCCACCTTATTGCCCGACCCAGACGATCCGCGCGCCACGGCCGGAAAAATTCCAGTGACCCAGACTCCGCCCCGGGACCGGTCAGCCGGGTTGCACGGCGAGGGACAGCAACACCGCCGTGAGCGCAACCGTGGTCTCGACCGCAGCGCCCAAGACGTCACCGGAGAGGCCGCCGAAACGGCGTGCGCAGTGCCGGACCAGAATCGTCGAGGCAACCAGGCCGAGCGTCACGGCGAGGGGGCCGAGCCACGGGTAGCCCGGGAGGGCGAACACGGCGAGGCCCGCCGCGGCGACGGACCACACGGCGGCGGCGGCGGCCGATTGCGTGCCGGCCACCAGAACGCCGAACCCGGTGCCCGGCGCCGCAGGGACGCCCCGGCAGGCGAGTATCACCGCGACACGGCCGGTCACCACGGCCAGGGCGGCGGCGAACCACCGGCCCGAATCGGCCAAGGACGCGAACGAAAACGCTTGTATGCCGATGACGAATGCGAGCCCGGCGACGCCGAAAGGCCCGGCCCCGCCGCTCTTCATGATCTGCCTGGCCCGCTCAGGGGGTCCATAGCTGCCGAGGCCGTCCAAGGTGTCGGCCAGGCCGTCGAGATGCATACCCCTGGTGATCAACGCCAGCGCGCCGACCACCAGCAGCCCGGCCAGCGGGGCGCTCGCCCCGACTCGGATCAGCGCCCAGAGCAGGCCCGCGGCCCCGGCCCCGAGCAGGGCGCCGACCAGCGGCGCCAGCAGGATCGCACGGCCCGCCGACGCCCGGTCCACGGCATCCGGCCCGCGGACCGGAAGCACCGTGAGCCAGGAAATCGCCAGCCGAACCCCGTTCATGCCGCGCCGTCACTTGCGCAGGTTCGGCGGGGCGATCGCCGGTTCGGCGTCGGCGGTGCTGACACCCGCTTCGCCGAAGGTGGACATCTCCGCGAGCGCGGCCACCGCCGAGCGGAGGATCGGAAGGGCGGTCAGGGCGCCGGAGCCTTCGCCCAAGCGCATGGCCAGGTCGAGCAGGGGGTCCAAGCGCAGGTGTCGCAGCGCGAGCTCGTGTGCCGGTTCGGTGGAGCGGTGACCGGCCAGCCACCAGGCGCTCGCGCCTGCGGCGAGATCCTCGGCGACCATCGCCGCGGCCGTCACGACGACGCCGTCCAGGATGACGGGCGTGCGCCGGGTGGCGGCCTGGGCGAGGAACGCCGCCATCGCGGCGAAGTCGGCGCCGCCGGCCACGCGCAGGAGTTCGACCGGGTCCTTCACCACCGGGCGGGCGCGGCGCATCGCGTCGCGAATGGCGGCGACCTTGCGGATCCATCCGGCATCGTCGACGCCCGTGCCGCGGCCGACCGCGGCGACCGGCTCGGTATTGGTCAGGCTCGCGATGAGCACGGTGGCCGGAGTGGTGTTGCCGATGCCCATGTCACCCGCGATCAGCAGGTCGGCGCCCGCGTCGATCTCCTCGTCGGCGATGGCGCGGCCCGCCTCGATCGCCGCCTGGACCTCCTCGGCGGTGAGCGCGTCCTCGCGATCGATCGCCCCGCTGGAGCGGCGCACCTTGTGCTTGGACACCTGCGGGTCGGTATCGGCATCGACCGAGATGTCCGCCACCCGAACCGTCGCGTCCGCCACCGCCGCCAGTGCGTTCACCGCGGCGCCGCCACCCAGGAAGTTCGCGACCATCTGCGCGGTGACCTCGCTCGGATACGCCGACACCCCGTGCCGCGCGATGCCGTGATCCCCGGCGAAGACCACCACCCTGGCGCGCTCGAACTGCTTCGGCGGGCAAGTGCCCTGGCAGGCCGCCACCCAGTTGCCGAGTTGCTCCAGTCGGCCCAACGCGCCGGCGGGTTTGGTCAGCTGCGCTTGCCGTTGCTCGGCCGCCGCACGAAACTGTTTGTCCGGAGGCGCTACCGGTCCGAATCCGTGCGTCACTATCGAGCCTTTCGGTCATGGCGGTTCCGCCGACTACGCCGCCCAATCTTGCCATTGCCCCTTCGCGCCGCGTGACCTCACAGCATCGTGGTCTCGCGGGTTACTTGAGACGGAGGGGGAGACCCGCTACGACCAAGAAGGCCTCGTCGCAGATCTGGGCCAGGCGTTGGTTGAGGGTGCCGATCTCGTCGCGGAAGAGGCGGCCCGACCGCGTGGCCGGGATGACGCCCATGCCTACCTCCGGGCTGACGATCACGAGATCACCGGTGTAGGCGGCGACGGCCGCGACCAGTGCGTCGGTGTCGGGGGAGACCGTGCCCCGCGGGGATTCCCAAGCCTCGCGCGCGTCGATGCGGGCGGTCAGCCAGGTGCCGATGTCGTCGATCAGCGTGACCGCGGGCGGCGTCGTCATGAACGCGGTGAGAACCGCTGTCGGGTCCGCGCTTTCGATGGTCGACCAACCGGCAGGGCGACGGCCGCGGTGCTTGGCGATGCGCTCGGCGAAATCATGGTCGGCGGGATCGGGCACCGCGGTCGCGAGATAGCGCACCGGGCCGCCCGCCTGCACCGCGAGGTCCTCCGCGAACGCCGACTTCCCTGACCGCGCGCCACCCAGAACGAGGGTGCTGCGAAGCGCGGGCGAGAAACTTTCCGACACGGATGCACGGTATCAATCGAACCGCGGGTTGCCGCGCGACTCCCGGCACGCGCCGCGCCCCAGGGTCTGCGATCAGTCGGATGCTTCCGTGCTGCGCCCGAAACGGCGGCGGTACTCGGTGGGGGCGATGCCGACGAGGCGTTGGAAGTGGTGGCGCAGGAGTGCGCCCGAGCCGAAGCCGGAGCGGGCGGCGATGTGTTCCAGGCCGAGGTCGGTTTCCTCGAGCAGTTGCTCGGCCAGCAGCACGCGCTGGTTGGTGAGCCATTTCACCGGGGTGGTTCCGGTCTCGGCGGCGAATCGGCGCGCGAAGGTGCGGGTGGACATGTTGGCCCGCGTGGCCAGGTCTTCCACCGTGTGCGGCAGGTCGAGGTGCTCGTTCATCCATTCCAAGGTGGGGATGAGGCTGTCGGAGGTGCAGGCCGCGACGGGGCGTTCGATGAACTGGCGCTGTCCGCCGTCGCGCTGCGGGGGGACCACCATCCGCCGCGCGATCGCGTTGGCCACGCCGCTGCCGAGCTCGCGTCGCACCAGGTGCAGGCAGGCGTCGATACCTGCGGCGGTGCCCGCGCTGGTGATCAGGCCGCCCTCGTCGACGAACAGCACGTCCGGATCGACGGTCGCCTCCGGGTACTCGGCGGCGAGTTGCTCCACATAGCGCCAGTGTGTGGTGCATTTGCGGCCGTCGAGCAACCCGGCAGCCCCGGCCAGGAACGCTCCGGAACACACGGTGAGCACGGTCGCCCCGGCGGCCGCCGCATCGCGGACGGCCGTGACGACCCGTTGGTCGAATCCCTGGTCGGCCGCGGCGGCCGGGATGGCCACCAGATCGGCCGCCGCCAGTTCCTCCAGCCCGTACTCCGGCGTGACGGTGATACCGGGGCTGGTCGAGCGCAGCGGGACGCCTGGCTCGGCCCCGCACACTCGGAAATCGAAGGCGGGCAGTCCGTCGGCCGTGCGGTCGAGGCCGAAAACCTCACAGACGACCCCGAATTCGAACATGGCCATGCGTTCGGACAGCACCACGGCGACCTTCGACAGCATGCCGCCAGTCTAATGGCCGTATTTTTACGAACTATGTCAGTACCGCCACTTTCGGCAGTAAATCAATGACCGCAAACTTACTGCCATGGTTACTTTCCTCATCACCCTGGCAGTCATCGTGGCCTTCGCCACAGTCGTCGCCCGCGGCACCGACCGCGCGGGCTCCTCGCAGGTGATCGACCGCGACGCACAGCGCATGCACTCCGAGCTGACCGCGATACTCGCCCGGAACACCCACCACCGCTGACCGGCCCGCCGAGCGAAACGCCACAATGCGCAGCCCACTGCCGAGCGCCGCTCGAAGCGCCGCTTGTGCGCCGGGTCCCCGACGAACCCGTTCAGTGCGCCGCAGCCGGAGGGTTGGAAACGACGTGGTCACCGCACCCAACCGCGAGGCTCACAAACAAACGCGCCCAGCGCACCCCAACCACGTCTTTCGAGCGAAGCGAGACCGAGCATGCGCCGTTCGCGGCCCGGCTCGCGTGTGCGCGGCCGCCGCGTCCGCGACGAAGTCGCCAGCGGCGGCCGCGCACACGCGAGCCACAAAAGGGCCGCGAACACCCAGCGCCGCAGGCGCTGGAAAAATTACACAGCGTCGCCCGGGTTGACCCGCGGCTTGGGGGCGCGCATCTTGCGGATCTGGGAGGCGCGGACGAAGGCGTACCAACCGAGGCGGTACCCGCCGTCGGTGGTCTCCGGGAAACGCTCCCTGACCCGGTTGTTCACCACGCGGCCGAGCAGGACGCCCTCGATGCCCATGAACAGCATCATCACCAGCATGGCCAGGGTGACGACGGTCTGCAGCGCGGGCGCGAGGAACATCGAGAAGATCAGCACCAGCGCCATCGGCATGAACAGGCCGACCAGGTTGCGCCGGGCGTCGACGATGTCACGGACGAAGGCCCGGACCGGACCCTGGTCGCGGGGCGGCAGGTACTTGTCCTCGCCCGCGAGCATGCGCTCCCGTCGATCCGCGGCGGCCTCCCGCCGCTTCGCGGCCGCCGCCTTGCGCTCTTCCTTGGTGCCCCGCACGGCCTTGCGCCGGGCGCGGGCCTCCTTCGCGGTGAGCGGAGCGGGTGCTATCGGGCCGCGTCGCTTGCCTTGCGCGTCACGGCGTTTCGGGGTGGGACGGCCCTTGCCCGCGGTGGCCGTGGCCGCCGCGCGGGTGGTGCCCGCGGCCGAGTCACCGTTCGTGACCACCGTCGATTCGGCGGTCGCGTCGGTGGTGCTGGACTCGCCGCGACGGAACAATTTCACACCGACCAGGCTATTCGATGGGTAGCGCGGCGAGAAATGCGGTCCGATTCGCCGGGAGTGTGCGGGGTCACGGAGGTTGCGCGTCACCGCGGGCCGGGTGGTGGCAAGATGGAGGAATAGCAGCCTGCCGAGTGGTGTTTACCGACACGACCCGTGCGCTGTTCACGGGTTGACCACAGGTTCCTCGAGGAGAGTTCATGACTGTGCAGAACGAGACCGCCACCCACGGTGTGACTCTGACCGACGCCGCCGCCGCGAAGGCGAAGGCACTGCTGGACCAGGAGGGCCGCGACGACCTGGCGCTGCGCATCGCGGTGCAGCCGGGTGGTTGTGCGGGCCTGCGTTACCAGCTGTTCTTCGACGACCGCTCGCTCGACGGCGACCTGACCGTCGACTTCGGTGGCGTCACCCTGGCCGTCGACCGGATGAGCGCGCCGTACGTGCAGGGCGCCTCGATCGACTTCGTCGACACCATCGAGAAGCAGGGCTTCACCATCGACAACCCGAACGCCACCGGCTCCTGCGCCTGCGGCGACTCCTTCAACTGAGGTAGTAGCGTCCAGGCGCGATCGCGGAGATCGGCCGCGTTCGATCGGAACAACTGATCTCGTAAGGACATGGGTAACTCGTCGGGAACACCCAGGACCCGAGCGGCACTTACGCAAGACCTGCACGCAAATCCGGTGCCGCCCAACTAGTACGGCCTGAAGACCCGGAGAGGTGGCATCAGCTACGGTGAGATCGGGACTCGCGTCCCGGTCTGCACCGCCTGCCGCCTACCGTTGAAGGGGCTCAGCCACGTGTCCATAGCCGTTTCCGCGTCCATTGCGACCGACCACCTCATGCGTTTTCCCGGACGGTTCGCCGACGTACTGCTGGCCGATCAGCTCGACCACGTGTCACTGAGCTTCCTCGTCGACGATCTGCAGATCCGTCGCGGAGGCGTCGGTGGCAACATCGCGTACGCCATGGGCCTGCTCAATCGCACGCCCCTGCTGGTAGGTGCCGTCGGCGCCGACTTCGGTGAGTACCGCGCCTGGCTGGAGAAGCACGGGGTCGACTGCTCCACCGTGCTGGTGTCCGAGCGCGCGCATACCGCGCGTTTCGTCTGCACCACCGACGAGGACATGGCCCAGCTCGCGTCGTTCTACCCGGGTGCGATGAGCGAGGCCCG
>NZ_BAFR01000061.1 GCF_000308435.1 Nocardia araoensis NBRC 100135
CTGACCCAGGAGGCGTACGCACGCGGATCACTGCCCACCGCGCTGACCGCCATGACGATCACCGACCCGGTGCTGAGCTACCTGGCCGGGCTGACGCTCTTCACCGCGACGATCCACCCGCGCCCGCCGCTGCTGGCCTGCGCGGCCACCGCGGTGCTCGCCGGTGTCGCGCTGCTGGCGAATTCGCCCACGCTGCACGACGAGCGGGCGGTGCCGCCGGAGACGAGCCGACCGGCGGTGCGGGCGAAAGCCGGGTGAACCTCCAGGGGCGTTGATCGTCGTGCCTCCGCGGGAGAGTGTTCCTCAGGCGGAGCGGGCCGGGGTCTCGAAGTCGGCGTAGAGGGCGAGCATGCCCTCCACCGTCGCCGACCACGGAAAGTGTTCCGCCGCGGTACGGGCCGCGCGGCGACGCTGGGCCGCGGGGAGGGCGAGCAGCGCACGCACGCCGTCGGCGAGGCCGCGCGGCGTCCCGTCGCAGACGAGGCCGGAGCCGGGGTCGCCGACGAGTTCGCGGGCCGCGCCCGCCGTGGGAACGACCACCGGCGTTCCGCAGGCGAGCGCCTCCAGCACGGCGAGTCCGAAAGTCTCGGCGGGGGAAGGGAAGACGGCGATGTCGGCCGCGGCGACCAAGGCGGCCATCGCGGTCCGGTCGGTGAGGTGGCCGTGGAAGACGACCGGGAGCCCCGCCGCCAAGTGCTCCAGGCGAGAACGCAGCGGGCCGTCCCCGATGACCGACAGCACACAGCGCACACCGGATTCGACCAGGACGCGGACCGCCTGGATGGCGCGTTCGGCGCGCTTCTCCCGCGACAACCTGCTCACCAGGACCAGCCGCACCGGATCGTCGGAGCGCCCGGATGGTGGTTCTCCGGCCGGGCGAAAGGTGGTCAGGTCGACGCCGAGCGGAATCCGGCGGACGTTGCGCGCGCCGACCCGGTCGAACTCGGCGGTGGCGAAACGCGAGGTCACCACCACCTTCTCGGCGCGCACCCAGAGCCGCCGGTTGGCCAGGTCCGCCGCCGCGGTGAGCGGGAAGCCGCGCGGCACCCGCGAGCGCAGGATGGCGTCGATGCGTTCGTGCGAGAACAGCACCAGCGGGACGCCCGCCGCGCGCGCCCAGGGCGCCAGCCAGCGGACGCTGAGCTTGTCGCTGCACTCGAGCACGTCCGGAGCCAGCCCGTCGAGCACGGCTCGGGTGCGCCGGGCGGTGAGCACGTGATAGCCGGCATCACCGAACTTGGGGCTGCGCACGGTGATCCGGTGACCGGAATCGGTGTGCTCGTCGGCGTCGCGCGGACCGGGCACGACGAGGACCCGATCGTGGCCCGCGGCCGAATAGCCGCGCCCGATCTCGTCGACGCAGGTGCGCAAACCGCCGGAGGCGGGGGTGTAGAAGTTGGCGATCTGCACGATCCGCACTAGCCGACCGCCGATCCGACCAGCTCGCGATAGGTGATCGCGTGCGCGCCGGTGCGCAGCACCGCGTCGATGGCGCGCAGCGTGGTGTCGCGCAGGCCCGGTCTGCTCAGATCGTCGGGATGCAGCGCCAGCCGGACCAGCCCACCGCGTTCGGCCGTGCGTTGTGCCACCGTCTCCAGCATCGTCGCGCCGAACCGCTCGGACCAGCCGCCGCCCGGCCGGTGCGACAGGGCGAACCCGCGGAACCGGCGTCCGGTGCGCAGCTGCTCGGCTCCGAAGTGCGAGGTGGTGTAGGTGAACCCCGCCGCGCGCAGCGCCTGCTTCGCGCCGGGCGAGGCGAGCCAGCCCGGCGGCGTGAAACCCGTGGTCGGCAAACCGGAGCCGAGCATCACCTCGGTGGCGGCGCGCAGCTTGACGGTGGCCGCACCGACGTCGATGGCGGCGAACTCGGCCGCGCCGCGCGCCACCGCATGCGCTACCGCTCGGCGCGGCCAATCGCCCTCGGGCCCCGCCCGGTGCGACCACCCGTGCACCAGGACGTCGTCACCGCCCTGCCTGCGCTCCCGCAGGAACGCCGCGTAATCGGGTTCGTCGGCCAACCGCATGCCCCGCCACGGCCCCGGTATCACCAACAGCGACACCGGAATTCCGAACCGATCGGCATCGGCGCACCAGCGCGCCGTCTCCGCCGCACTCGCGGGTGCGACGTCATGGACGCTCACCACCAACCGCGCACACACGTCGGGGAAGCTAACACCGCCCGGTGGCCGTCAGCTGAACAGCGCGGTGCGCTCGGCTGAAAACTTCCTGCGACTGATGCGAAATCAATCTTGCGATTCCAGGCGTGAACTCGAACCCTACAGCCCGGTCGAAAGCGTTCCTTACGCGCGCCATTCCTTACACCAGCGGAAAACAGCGGGCGGAAACGAAAACCTCGTTCAGCGCTCGGATTCCGCCGCGAGATCCGTGCGCGCGCCCTCTGCCGAGGCTCTGACAGTGGAGACGCCGCAGGTCCGGGTGGTCTTCGGCGGGAGCCGATGTCCGATATGACAAACGGCTATAGCTCGACCGAACTGCGTGACGTTGCAACCGAATTCGTCTGGTGTCCCGGCCGGGTCGGCGTATGATCAGGCCAGTGCGAATACCCGGGGGAAGAATGAGCGAGCCGGCGACAGCGGACTGGGAACGGTTCGTGCAAGCGTTGGCGCACTGCCTCGCGGAGCTGCCCTCACGGGCAACCCTGATCATCGCCGCCCCCGGAAATCGCTATGTCCAATTTGTCCAATACGACATCAAATTGTCCGCCGAACTGGCCGGGAACCATTACCTGAGCGATCCGATACCGGAGACCGCCGCGCAGGCGTTGCGCGCACTGGGCTGGCACGAGCCCGCGGATCGGCACGACGCGGACAACTGGACCAGGATCCTGTTCTGGCCGATCGCGCCGAGCAGCTTGCTCGAGTTCGCGCGCTCGGTCGTCGTCGGCCTGCGCGACGCGCTCGGCGTGGCCGCCCCGGTCGAGTTGCGCGCGATGGGCTGGACCGAGGCGTCGGGTGACCTGGATCTCACCGTGCTCGGTTCGATCGCGCGCCGCGGGTAGCGCCCGGTCGGGCCGCTGTCCCACGGCGGGGCCGCGACTACCTGGGCACTATCCTGAGAGTCATGGCAGCAGGTAAGCCCACCAAGGAAGCGAAGGCCGCGGCGAAGGCGGCCCGCAAGCAGCAGTCGAGGGAACGCCGCAAGCAGTTGTGGCAGGCGTTCCAGATGCAGCGCAAGGAAGACAAGCTGCTGCTGCCGCTGATGATCGGCGCCCTGGTCGGCAGCACCGCCGTCTTCGCCGTCATCGGCCTGATCTTCGGGCTGACCTGGTTCCTCGTCCCGCTGGGCCTGGTGCTCGGCGCGCTGGTGGCTTTCATCATCTTCGGCAGGCGGGTGCAGAAGAGCGTCTATCGCAAGGCCGAGGGCCAGGCGGGCGCCGCGGCCTGGGTGCTGGACAACCTGCAGGGCAAATGGCGGGTGAGCAACGGCATCGCCGCCACCACCCAGCTGGACGCGGTGCACCGGGTGATCGGCCTACCCGGGGTGGTGCTGGTCGCCGAGGGCTCCCCGCAACGGGTCAAGTCGCTGCTCGCCCAGGAGAAGAAGCGCACGGCCCGGCTGATCGGCGACACCCCGATCTACGACGTCGTCATCGGCAACGACGAAGGCCAGATTCCGCTCAAGGACCTCCAGCGCTACCTCACCAAGCTGCCGCGCAACATCGACACCAAGCGCATGGACCTCATCGAAGGCAGGCTGGCCGCCCTCAGCGCGCGCAGCGGGCCCGCCCTGCCGAAGGGGCCGATGCCCGCGGGCGCCAAGATGCGCGGTGTGCAGCGCACCATCCGCCGCCGCTGACCCTGCTCGTTCGAAAGGCCCGCTTCCCCTATCCGGGATGCGGGCCTTTTCGTCCCTGGCTATTCGCGGATCGGAAGGTCAGCGGGAATGCACCAGCGCCGTGCCGGTCGCGCGGTCGTGCATGCCGCGCCCGTCGGCGTCGGTGAACAGGGCGGGAACAACGAACAGCAACAGCACCTGCCTGGCCAGCGCCCGGACGAAGCCGACGGGCGCCGCCGCGTCGATGCGCACCGTCCGCAGCCGCAGGAAGTACTGCCCCGGCGTGAACCCGAACAGCGTGACGGCGCCGACACCGATGACGAACCAGATCAGCAGCGTCAAACTCGACGCCGAACCGCTGCGGGTGATCAGCGCCGCGATGCCGAGAGCGATCAGCCAGTCCACGAACAGGGCGGCGATACGGCGGCCCATACCGGCCAGCGAGCCCGCTCCGCTCTTCGGCAGGCCGAGCTGCGCACCGGGGAACTCGGGGGTTGCCGGGCCGCCGGAGTCGGCCGGAGGTCCGGAGAGCCAAGAGCCGGTGATACGCGCCATGCACCCCAGAATAGGCGCGGCCGGACCGGCGCCCGGCACCGCATAAACGGAGTTCAGCGTCGGCGGGCGCGGCGGCGGAGGCAGGACTACCATGCATTTCGAGTCATGGTGGTCAGCACCACGCTGCCGGATGCACGTGTAACACCGGCGAAACATAGCCTTGACTGCAGGGAAACACGGCATCCATAGCGTCTGGTCGCGACGAACCCATGCAAGCGACACTGGCTGGGAACCGATCCGTAAGGAGAACAAGTGACGTTCAGCACGGCCGACGAGGTCATCAAATTCATCGCTGATGAGGACATCGAGTACGTCGACATCCGGTTCAGCGACCTGCCCGGTGTGCAGCAGCACTTCTCGATCCCCGGGAAGGCCTTCACCACCGACCTCGCCGAGGAAGGGCTAGCGTTCGACGGCTCCTCCGTCCGTGGGTTCCAGTCCATCGACGAGTCGGACATGCTGCTGCTGCCCGACTTCTCCACCGCGCGTGTCGACCCGTTCCGCGCCGCCAAGACGCTGAACCTCAACTTCTTCGTGCACGACCCGTTCACCCGGGAGGCCTACAGCCGCGACCCGCGTAACGTCGCGCGCAAGGCGGAGGAGTACCTGCGCTCCACCGGCATCGCCGACACCGCGTACTTCGGTCCCGAGGCGGAGTTCTACATCTTCGACTCGATCCGCTACGACTCCGCCATGAACGGCGCCTTCTACGAGATCGAGTCGGTCTCCGGCTCCTGGAACACCGGCGCGGAGTTCAACCCGGACGGCACCCGCAACCGCGGTTACAAGGTCCGCAACAAGGGTGGCTACTTCCCGGTCGCGCCCTACGACCACTACGTCGACCTGCGCGACAAGATCTCGACCAACCTGCAGAACTCCGGCTTCGAGCTGGAGCGCGGCCACCACGAGGTCGGCACCGCCGGTCAGGCCGAGATCAACTACAAGTTCAACACCCTGCTCGCCGCGGCCGACGACCTGCAGCTGTTCAAGTACATCGTCAAGAACACCGCGTGGCAGGAAGGCAAGACCGTCACCTTCATGCCGAAGCCGCTGTTCGGCGACAACGGCTCGGGCATGCACGTGCACCAGTCGCTGTGGAAGGACGGCAAGCCGCTGTTCCACGACGAGGCCGGCTACGGCGGGCTGTCCGACCTGGCCCGTCACTACATCGGCGGCATCCTGCACCACGCGCCGTCGCTGCTGGCGTTCACCAACCCGACGGTGAACTCCTACCACCGCTTGGTCCCCGGCTACGAGGCCCCGATCAACCTGGTGTACTCGCAGCGCAACCGCTCCGCCGCGGTCCGCATCCCGGTCACGGGCAACAACCCGAAGGCCAAGCGCCTCGAGTTCCGCGCGCCGGACTCCTCGGGCAACCCGTACCTGGCCTTCGCCGCCATGATGATGGCCGGCCTGGACGGCATCAAGAAGAAGATCGAGCCGCTGGCCCCGGTCGACAAGGACCTCTACGAGCTCCCGCCGGAGGAGGCCAAGAACATCCCGCAGGCCCCCACCAGCCTCGCTTCGGTCATCGACCGCCTCGAGCAGGACCACGACTACCTCACCGAAGGCAACGTCTTCACCGAGGACCTGATCGAGACCTGGATCACCCTCAAGCGCGAGGGCGAGATCGCCCCGGTGAACCTGCGGCCGCACCCGTACGAGTTCGAGCTGTACTTCGACGTGTAAGTCGTAAGTCCGCCTCGATCCGTGGCCGCGCGCCCTGTCCAGGCGCTCCGCCGGTATCGAACGACTAGTCCACCCGTTCCGTGATTTCTCTCGAGATCGCGGAACGGGTGGACTCGTTTGTGCCGTGATCAGTAGCCGCGGCGATCGGCCGGGGTGTGGGACAGCACGCCGGAGCACGCGAGGTGCAGGACGAATGCGGCGGCGTTGCGCGCGGCCATGGGCTGGGCGTCGTCGGTCTTGTCCGCGCCCCAGTCGCAAACGCTCTTGATGAGCATGCTCTCTACTCCGGCCACGCGGGCGGCGGCCTGGAAACCCGCGCCTTCCATATCGCCGCCGATGGCGTCGGGATGTTTCGCGACGAGACCGTTCACGACGGGTTCGGCGTTGAGCAGTTTGTTCCACGCCAGCATCAGACCGACGTGGACGGCCGTGTCGTTCCTCCGGAGCCAGCTGCGCTGCGCGGCACGGACGCTGTTGAGCAGCAGCGGGGAGGGAACGACGGTCTCGCCGCGCAGACGTTCTTCGATCCGGCCGTCCAGCTCGACGAGCTTGGCGTGGTCGAGATCCTTGATCTTCTCCGAGACCAGGATGTCTCCGAGCCGTTGCCGGTCCGGGCGCAAGCCGTAGCAGATGCCCACGATCAGCGCGTAGTGCGGCGCGAGGTGGCGGATCGCGTCGGCTGTCACCGTGAGCGCGCCCGCCGGGCCGCTGGTGCCTTGGGTCCCGGCTTGCACGACGTACAACTCCGCGTCGTTGATCGTGCCCATGGCGAATACCGGGACGGGGCCGTCGTAGGTGGGGTCGACGACCTTGCGGGTGTGCCCCTCGATGGCGTCGAGCACGGCATCTCGCTCGACGTCGGCGACGGTGACGATCAATACCCTGGTGTTTCCCATTCGCTTCTCTCTGTCGCGCTGGATATTTCTCTCTGTCTGATCCGCGCGGTATTGCGCACGGAACGCCACCACCGCGACCAGCGCCACCATCGGCACCGGCAGCGACAGCAGTAATCCCAACGCGATCGCGAAATCGGAGACCGGATCGACGCCTGGCGCCTGCTGCCACAGCAGCCGGTATCCTATCCAGGCCAGAGCTCGTCCGTACGTGGTCGCACCGGCAGCGCAGTTCGTCTCGGTGCAGCTACCGCGCTCGACCACCATGACGAGATAGGCGAGGGCGAAGACGACGATGACGACAGCGGCCAGATAGAAGCGGAAGAAGGCCGGTGGTTTGGCCGGTCGGCGTTCGAGATCCTCGGGCCTGGCGTCGAAGAACAGCACCGAGTACTCCCGGGTGATCACACTTCGGGTGCTACTCAGATACGCGCGCGCCTTGTCGGTGGTAACGCCGGTACGCAGGCAGATCAGCCGGGTGGTCAGCCGCACCCGGCCGACTTGGCCACCGTGGTCGGCCGCGTCTTGGCGCACCTTCTCGGCGACGAGATGATGCAGGCGCCGTTCGATCTGGTCGAAGAGTTCACCGAGGCGCTGCTCGTTTTCCTGGTGCAGCAACGGCATATTCCAGTGATCGGCGGCCACCGTGCCCGCCGCGCGTGCACTGGGTTCCTCGTCGCGCCCGAAGAACAGCTGCCACACGAACATGATGGACAGCACCGTGACGGTGTAGGCCATCGCGGCGACGGTGATCAGCAACGCGATCGCGTGCAGTGACCCGAACGGCAACAGCGAGACGGCGACCGCTAGCGCGGTGAGGCCGGGAACCGCGAAAACCACTGTGCTCCAGTAGCGATCGAGCCAGCGCAAGGCGGCGGCGCCGAGACCGGGGCGGGGCCGCCAAGCCTCGGGCCTCGCGATCGGTGGCTCCAACAGAGCGAAACCGTCGCAGCCTTGCCAGACGACGCGGTCCTCCAGTCCGGCGGCGAACAGGATCAGCGTGAGTGGGGCGCGCGCTCGGAAGACGCCGCTGACTCCGCTCGGGCGGACCGCTCGAAGCGCCGCGCGCCCGAGCGGCGCGGCCTCGACCCGGCGAGCGGCTCGGTGGCAGTCGCGGAAGGAGGGGCGGTCGAACGACATGCGCGTGCCTTCACTTCGGAATATTTATGTCTTCTGGACGATAAGTAGCCCGGTGAGTTTTTGTCAATGCGACTTCAAGGCCCTTGTGGGGCTACTGTGCGGTAATGACTGAAGATCGGAGATGTATCGCGGCCCTCACGGCGGATCTGGTGATCCTCACCATCCGGGAGGCGGCGCTGCAGGTGCTCGTCGTGGAGCGCGGCACCGACCCATACCGAGGTGAGTTCGCGTTACCGGGCGGGTTTCTGCGAAAAGGGGAGAGCGCCGAGGCCGCGGCGGTGCGCGAGCTGCGGGAAGAGACCGGCCTGGACGGCGAGTCGCTGCCGCTCGAACAGGTCGGCTTCTATACCGATCCGGATCGCGATCCGCGCGAACGAGTCGTCACATGCGCTTTCCTCGCCGTCGCTCCGGATCTGCCCGCTCTCCCCGCACCGGAGCAGGGTTCCGACGCGAAATCGGCGGCGTGGAAGCCGGTGGCCGGATTGCTCGGCGACGACGCGTCTTTGGCCTTCGATCACGTGGCGATCCTGCGTGACGCGGTGCGGCAGGCGCGAACGAAATTGCAGTACACCACCATCGCCACGTCGTTCTGTCCGAAGGAGTTCACCATCGGCGAGTTGCGTGAGGTGTACGAGGCGGTGTGGGGTGTCGAGCTCGATCGCGCGAACTTCCACCGGAAAGTGAAGTCCGCCACCGAGTTCATCGTCGAAACCGGCCGCCTGCGTGAGGGTTCGGGAGGAAGGCTCGGCCGCCCGGCCAAGCTCTACCGCGCCGGCGGCGGGGACGAGCTGGTCAATCCGATTCTGCTACGCCTACATCGGCGTTCTGGTCCCGACCGGCGCTAGGTCCGCGCGGGCGGCGCCGGTATTCGAACCTCTGCCGCGTCGCCCCGGGGGCCTCGGGGCGACGCGGCTCGGAAGGCCTGCCCGGGCGGCTTCGGTGTCGACGCTGGGCGGATCGGTTGTGCTACGGGGTAACCGGTCGGAATAATTGTTATATTGACACTAATCCACCGCTGTCGATATAGTCGCCCTGACCAATTTGCGGGGCGCCGTCCGCGGTCAGCCCGAGTCGAACTTCTCCGAATCCTCCTGTGTAGGTGCACATGACCATGTTTTCCGTAGGACACGCCCGGTGGCTGGCCGCCGTGTGCCTGATCGCCATCCCCCTCGGCGGGTGTGGCTTGTCGCAGGGATCCACCGGCTCCCCGTCGAATCGGCCGAGTGCGTCGGATTGCGCCAAGGTGGAGCGCACGGCCGTCCCGAACGACCGCCCGCTCACCGCCCTGGTCGTGGACAACACCGCCTCGGCGGCAGCGGGCGGCCTTCCGCCCAGAGTTCTCGAGGAGTTGGCGGAGGCGCAGCAACGAGGCAATCGGCTCGCGCTGATTCCTGTCGAAGGCATCGGCAAGCCCGCCGCCGTGGTGCGCACGATCGCCTTGGAGCCCCATCCCGGCAGCGACAGCCCGGCCGCCCGGAAAGCGCGGCCCATCGTGCTGGCTTGCGTAGCCGACTGGTCGCGGGCGGACCAGATGCGGCCCTCCGCGCCCGGTAGCGCGATCCTCGACGCGGTCGCGACCGCCGTGCGGCAGAAGCCGGAGCGCGTGGTGGTCGTCTCCGACGGATTCGACAACGCGGGCCCACTCGTGGTCGATCAGTCCCGCCTCGACGGCTCGCCCGCCGCTGTGGCCGACGAACTCGCGGCAACCGACACGCTGGCCCCGGAGTTCGCGGGCGTCGCGATTCTCTGGACGAACGTGGGCGAAGCCGCCCAGCCGGTGCCACAGAGCACCCGCAACGATCTCGTCCGCTTGTGGACGGCAGTACTCGAGAAAGCCGGAGCGACAGTGACTTTCGACCCACGAACCGGTCAGCGCGCGGATGCGCCCGCCGATCTGCCCCTCGACCCGCTCTTCTCCGCTGAGGTCCGCACCGTCCACGTGCAGTGCGGTGTGCGCGAGGAGATCCCGGCGGAATTGCTGTTCGCGGGCGAACAGGCGGACATGGACCCGGGCTCACGGCAGCTGCTCGCGCACATCGCCGCCGGTCTGTCGGGTGACTCCGCGTCCTACGCGGTGGTGGACGGCCACACCGCCGCTTACGGCCCGGAAGCGGGCAGGCAGCCGTTCTCCCTGCAACGCGCTACCTCGGTCGCGGCCGCGCTGGTCGAACTCGGCGCCGACCGGTCGCACATCGAAGTGCACGGCTACGGTTCGGCGCGTCCGCGCGAAGACGAATTCCCCGGTGGCGTCCACTCGGACTCCGCCGCGGCGCGCAACCGGCGGGTCGAGATCACGGTGGGACCGAAGGGGTGCGGGCGGTGACATCACGATTCGTCGATTGGTTCCGCGGCCGGTCCGAGCACGGACAGATCGCTCGCGGCCTCGCCGGCTTTCTGAAGGCCACTCATCAGCGCACGCCCCGCGGAGATACCCACGTACCCAACGCGGGCGACGGGATGACCAGCGGCGAGAAGTCGGTGATCGCCTCGGTGGACAACTCGCTGGCCGCCGCCGACCAGCACGCCTCCCGCGGTCTGCTGCGGCGGATGAAGAAGCTGGTCGCCAAGGCACACACCAACGAAAGGCGCTGGTCGGCCCTGGCCAAGCTGTGCGAGCACCCCAAATGGCAGGCCGCTCGTGTTGGCCGTGCGGTACGCGACCACGAGACGTTCGATCACGACCACGCGCTGTCGTCACCGAAGATGTTGCTGATCATCGAGATCGTCCTGCTCGTGGTCGAGTTCTTCTTCTGGTACGCGACGTTCACCGAGACCATCGACCCGGCCGCCGGGTTGCTCTACCCGGGGCGCATCAACGCGGCCCTGCTCGCGCTGTTCGTCCCGCTGGCGGGCATCGGCGCGGCGAGGCTGGCGGGTGGCCTGTCCCACCGGTGGTTCCACGACTATGCGGGGGTGAGCCGTCGTCGCCACTCGGGCGCCGTCATCGCGGTGATCCTGTTCGCCGTGCTGGTCTTCGCCGTGGTCTGGCTGGTGCTGGTTCGGTTCGGCGAGAGCAGCACCGCGCTCGGCAGCACGTCCTTGCCCGCGCCCGCGATGGCTGTGTTGTTCGGAGCGGTGCTCGTGGTGGACATGGCGTCGCGGACCTTCCTGGTTTCGGAGATCCGCCACCAGTATCAGCGTCGCTCGGTGGAATTCCGGAAGCTGGAGAAGAAGCTCATCAAGGCGAACGCCGCGCATGCCAAAGCATGGGTGGCGGTCCGCAGCGAGATCGAGTCCGGCTACCAGCGTGCGGTGCGGATCGAGACGGTGGGCTCCAAGCTGCTCAGCGACAGTGAGGCGCTGCACGGCAATCCCAGGCGCGTCCACACCGAACCCCCCGAGTCGATCGCGCTGGAAACCGTCGAATTCGACGACGACCGCAGCGCGATGAGCATTCCTTCGACGCAGTTGCTGCGCCTCATCCGTCCGGAGCTGGGCTTGGCGCCGTCGCGGGCGCTGGAAGGCGCCCGTGACCTGTTGATCCGTTACCGGCCGTGGGATCCGGACCAGTTGACCGCCAAGGTCACCGGAGTGTGGAGGCAATTGCACGATGCCGATGACGATCAGGTGGAAGTGGACGAACGCGCCGAGCGGGGCTGGGGCGGAGTCTCCGGTCGGCAGGCCAGCTGAGGAACGATCATGTCCAGATTGCTGCATCCCGCACCGGATCTCGCTTCTTTTCCGGCTCTCACCCCGGACCCACGCAGTTTTCGCAGGGTCGTTCTCCTGATGGTCGGCTCTGTTCTGCTGCTGGCCGTGCTCGGCTTCGGCGGGTGCAGGCTGGTCGGTGGGTCGGACCCTGCCCCGCCGACCAAACTCACCGCGTACACACTCGTCGGCCCGCGCAGTCCCGGTTGTCTGCGGTTGGTGATCGGAATGGATGTGTCGGGGTCCATGCGGAAGTTCGCCTCGGCACGCGACGCGGCACTGGCCCAGCTACAGGAGTGGGCGAGCCTGCCCAACACACTGCGTGCCGATGACGAGATCGCGGTGGTGGATTTCGCGCTCGAATCGGCGGTGCGGTTCGCTCCGGCGCCCGCAGCGGCGACCCCGCACCTGCCTGCCGTGCCGGTCCGCGACGGCGCCGATACCCTGCTGCGCCCCATGCTCGACCAGATGCGGTCGTTCGCGGTCTCGACGCCGCCGTGCGATCTTGTGCTCTTGCTGATTTCCGACGCCATCGTGGCGGATGTGCCCGCGAGCACTGAGGACGGCAGGCGGCTGCTGCGTGAGTACGGCGTGCACGACCTGCGGTTGCTCGTCCCGGGGCAGGGGATCGAAGTGCCCGATGCGTGGATCGAGACCTTCCCCGACGCACCGCCGATCAAGTTCGACGGTCTCGATCCGGATGAAACGGCGTTGACCATCGGTAAGACGATCGGCCAGCTCACCGGGCAACGTTTCCTGCCCACTCCCGTCACCACGGTCACGAGGTGAGCGCGGTGGCAGCGGACGTTCGCCGCCTTCTCGACGAGCTCGCCTCGGTCCGTCCGCACGACGTCACCGCGCTGACCGGAGCTGGTCTCTCCGTCGAGGGGCCGTGCTCGCTGCCCACCGGCGCGGAACTGACCCAGCGCGTCTTCGACGCGTTCTTCCTGCCCGGCACGCTCGAAAGAATTCGGCTCCTGCACGGGGCGGTGGGATTGATCGACCAGCCGGTCTGTCCCGATCTGCCCCGCTCCACCGAGCCCAGATTGCCGCGCCTGGAGACCGTGCTCGGCGTCGCCGCCCGGGTATACGGTCCGCGGGCGATCGAGGATTCCATTCCCGATGTCGCCCGCGCCGAGCCCAACCGGTTGCACCGGTTCTTCGCGCGACACCTGGCGCTCGGCGGTGGACATCTGACCGCCAACTTCGATCGCTGCGTGGAACTCGCCGCGGGAACGGCCACGTGGCCTCCGGAAAACCTGCTGCATTTCCACGGCGCCGCCGGCGGTGGGGACGAACTCGGCGCCACGCTCGCCCGGATCGAGAAGGGCTTCCCACCCGATACAGCGGCCGAATTCCGCACTCTGCTCACCTCGCGGCCGGTCGTGGTGATCGCGGGCTACAGCGGCAGCGACTTCTTCGACGTCAACGTCGCCATCGAGGAGATGCCGCCGAACGCACTGCGCGGCCATCGCGTCGTCTGGCTGTGGCACAGCACGCATCGTCCGCACGTGGTCGTGCCGCCTTCCGACGCCTCGGGCCTGAGTCTGTTCGACATCCTGCGCGCGCGAGGCGCCGAACTGACCGTGCTGTGCGGACCCACCGACTTCCTGCTGCGCCGACTAGCCGATCAATGGGGCATGCCGCCGCTGGGCTCTTCCGCGCCGCGTGCACCGGCGACGCCATCCATCGCCTGCGACGACACCAAGCGGCCGGAAGCGAGTTTTCATCTGTATCTGGACGTGGGGCTGATCGGCGAGGTCGAGTCGATGCTGCCCGCGCTCGCACCGGCTCTTCCGGCCGACCAGTTCCGGGCGATCACAAGTGCCGTGCTGTGGGAAGCGGGCCGGTGGAACGACGTTCGCCGACTGTGGTGGCGCGCCCCTCGCCGCGACAGCAATCGTCTGGAGCGGGTCGGCGCGAGCCTGTGGGTCCAGGGAAGGTTTCTGCCCGCCCTGTGCTGGCTCGACTGGCATCGCCGACGAACCGGGGGCCCCGCGCGGACGATGCTCGCCGAAACCCAAGGGCGAGTGCTCGAACACATGCTGCGTACGCCCGACCTGCGATGGCTGGCCCGACGCATCGTCCCCACCGTGCTCGCCGAGCTCGGGCAAGCCGAGCAGAGTTCGGGCGTCAACCTCTATCGCCGCCACGCGGACCTGACCACGAGTCTGGCGGCCGCCGCGGGCGCGAGCAGGCCACCGAACCATGCACTGGCATCGAGCGAGTGGTTCGGCCAGGCAGGCAATGTGCTGGCCTGGATCAATTACCGCCATCGGATCTGCCGGGACTCCTACGACGACAGCATCCGCGTCGTCGAACTTCGTCGGCGCTACAGCGAGTTGCAGCAGCACTATCGGGCGGCCGGATCCGCGTCCGGCGTCGTTCGGATCCATCTGCTGCCGGGCGCACACCGGGTGTTCACCCTCGGAGAGGTCGTAGCAGGGGTGTTCTGCCTGCAATTCGGTTGGTGGCAGCGAGTGCGCGTGGTCGCGTATCACGTTCTGCAGAGAGTGATCCGGTGAAGCACAGCCCACCCGTTCCGCGATCACTTCACCGGTTGCCGAACGGGTGGGCTCATCTGCGTCCGGGAACGAACGCCGCCTTCCCGGGCGTGGGAAGTGCTCGGCGGAGTGGCAAGAATGGGCCAGTAAACTTTGTGGGTGGAGGTGGCATGCGTAGAGAGTTGAGCGCCGATCCGAGTTCGCGTCCGACGCCTTCGCTGCCGGACGAGCCTGTCCGGGCGGTGTCCGAGCCATTCATTCTTGGCGAGAAGACGGCTGGTCACCTGTCCGAGGGGGTGTGATCGTGGCGGACATCTGGCCTCGCGACATGCACCCGGAAACGATATCGGCGGTGGAATCCGGCCGGGCGGTGGTCAACACCATCGACGACATGCTGGAACGGGTCGATCGCATCCGCGCCCGGCGCCCTTCGCCCAGTTCTCGGGTGATTCCGGAAGTGGACGGGATGGGCAGGCTCACCGCTCTGTACATCGCGCCCGGGACGGTGGCGAGTGCCACAAGCGGCCAGGAGATCGCCGCCGATCTCATGGCCGCGATCCGCGACAGTACTGTCGACGCCCTGCGGCAGCACAAGATCGCCATCCAGGAAACGACCCTGCCGAAGGTACCGTGGCCGCAGCCCTGACTCGCCGGTGCGGTCGACGCTACCCAGGAGTGATGCCGTGACAGAGCTGGATACGTCGGACGTCGCGGGAGCGGAAGCCCCGCCCGATTGGCGTAATTTGATCTACGAGGTGTTCAACCCGGACTATTCGGTCGGGGTGGCCTGCGACCGCAGCGGCATGATCGTCGGTCTGCATCTCGGCGACGAAGTGCTCGAGCATCCCGACAGCTGGCTCGCCGAGGAGGTCCTGCGCGTCGCTCGGCTGGCTCACCAGAAGTCCCGTGTAGGCCGACGTGCCGAGCTGCTGTACCGGGGCGGATTGCCCCATTTCGCGGACTCGTTGGAGTTGCCGACCGAGGCCGACTACAACCTCATGGAGAAGACGGAGTTCGCTCGAGACCTCTGATCGCGAACTCGGCGGAACTGGACTTTCGCGGTTACGTCGGTGTCCAGCCTCAACCCTCCGGCCCTGGAGTCCCCAGTGATGGGGATGCCCGAGAATGGGGGGAGCCGGTGGGAATGGAGAGTTCGTCGATATGGTCAAGGAATTTGCTCAAGATCCGCATGAGCTGCGCAGGCTGGGTAACGCGAACCGCGCTGCCAGCGCTCCCGCCTACGAACGGGCCGATAGAGATCCCGATTTCGCGGCCGGCGAGATCGAGCGGATCTTCGGTAAGGCAGCCAATGCGTACAAAGTGTTCACCCAGAAGTACGTCACTGAGAGTAGCAACGGTTATACCGCTCTGGGCGATGGGCGATACGCTACTGGTGACCACTCGACGACGGCCGGGGACACCTTCGAGATCTCGGATATCGATGGCGGCGCGTACGTGCGCAGGACCAACCCGAATGTATGAGGCGTAGGTATCCGGGTAGGAGGATGTGGAATGGCTGTTCCCGGCTCGCGAACAGTTCGGTGTCACGTGGGTGATCGGGGGTTGAACTGATGGGTGACATCGACGGTGGCATCCTCAATCGGGAACAGAGAATCAAAGAGGGGGAATGGCTCTATTCCCAGAACAAGCAATACCGGATGGGTATGCGCGATGGCCAGATGGTCATCGAACATGTTCCCACCGGCAATGTCATTCATACATCCGGCGAAAAAGGTAGCGACGCCAACCAGATCAGATTCGAGGATCAGGAGGGATCCGGCAGCGAGACCAGGCTCGAGCTCCACGACAAGGATGACAATGAAATCCATGCGGTATCGGAGCCCGGCGACAAAAAGCACGAAGGTGGCGCAGCCACCGATGACTGGGATGATGAAGACGACGGGGTCGGGCAATATGTTCTGACGAACGACGGACAGTTGATCGCCGTCAAGGACAAAGTCGGCGACAACTGGGACGGCAATCGCCCGGCGGACGGCAACATCGTCTGGTTCGATGAGCTTCCTGCCGATGTCGCCAAACGAAAGTTCCTGGGGCAGGACGCCGACGAGAACGACATCACCGACGGCAAGAAGATTTCCGATTTCAAGCTGGAAATCAGAACGCCGCCGGGAAAAGTCTCCCCCGAACTCAAGACATTCATCGACGTAGCCAATTCTCAGCTGCTCTATCTCATGGCTCAGATGGGCAGCGGGAAGCCCGAGAAACCCAAATTCCTGATCTCCCCCGAAAAAGGCAAGGACGACAACTGGCGCGACGACAATCTCGCCGACTCCTTCATTCAGCAACTCGAGCATCGTGGTCACGGTTCGGGCTACACCGAAGACGCCTACAATTCAACGGTTTTCTACCTCAACGGCCTGGCGGACCAGTGGCAGAGTGGGGACCTCAAGTTCGAGCAGGCGACCGAGGAGCTTTCTCGCACCAATTACTCGTACTACCGCAGTATGTACAACAAGATCCAGGACACCCACGACAAGATCTGGGACAAGCTCAACGACGGTGTCGCGGGAAATCATCCGGGTGGGTCGAAAATATACACGGATGACGGCATACAAAATGTTGCCGAGGAGGCGCCGCTTTACGGTCTGATCCGAGATGCGGTGAAATTCTGCACCGATCAGGTGATCGCATACGCGGATAGGGCCGCGCAGCTTCCGTTCCCGATCGGCTCCGGTTCCGGGTCGGGCTCGGGGTCCGGGTCGGGCTCGGGATCCGGGTCCGGTTCGGGCTCGGGGTCCGGGTCCGGTTCGGGCTCTGGTTCGAGCTCCGGCTCGGGTTCGGCGTCCAGCCCCGCTAACAGCCCAGCTACCCAGCACACCAGCGCCGGCCAGACGGCCGCCCCCCCGTACACCCCTCCGTATACGCCTCCCGCGTCGTCCCAGGGCACCACCACTCAGCCGGTCAGCACGAGCCAGGACTTCAGCTCCACGTACGACGACCTGCTCGGGTCGACCACGGACCCCACCGGTTCGGTCGACAGCACCCAGCCCACCCTGGGCAGCGGTACGGGTGGCACCGCTTCGAGCTCGGATCTCGGTTCGCCGGTGTACGCGTCGATGCCGACCGGCACCGGCACCGGGACCGGCACCGGCACTACCGTGCCCGCCGCCAATACCGCGCCGCCTGCTGCCAATACGGGTAACAACATGAACGACGTGCTGGGCCAGATGGCGCTCATGAATGCCCTGGGGCAGAACCAGCCCCGTACTCAGCAGGTCGGTGACGACAGGTACGACGACCGGGACTCGCGTGAGGAACGGCAACGAGAACGGGAACACGCAAGGGAGGAGCGCCGCGCCGCTCAAACGGCCAACGCCCAACAGGCTGCTCAGACATCGCCTACCGGTGTGACGGCCCCGGCCTACGCGGGCAGTCCGCCGCCGGTGACGACGCCGGGCACAATGGCGGATGTCCAGATCGGCGACAAGACTGTGCATGCATCGCAGCCGGTGGCGAAGGCTTTGACCGAGCAGGGGCAGAATGTCGCGATAGATGCTGTATCCGCGTATAAGGGAACTGCGGGGGAGTTGTCGGCGGAACATCCGCCTCGGGTGGTGAATAATCTCGAGGCGCTCAATACGGGTGATATTCTTCAATGGGAGAGACACAGTGCGCTGATTGTCAGGGAACAAAATCAATTCTTTGTCCTGGATAACGGCAATCTCATTCCTTTCGATCCCAAGCATCCACCGCTGGAAGACAAGTACGGTGTCTCCACGGGCTACATCCACCCGACCGGTTTGGACACCGGCAATGCAGACCTCGGTGCTACGGCTGCGGCACCGCCGCCGACCGTGAGCCAGGCGCCGCCCACCTCGCCGCCGCCCGTGCCGCCACCACCGCAACAGACCTGAGCGACTGGAAGGTATGGCCGCGAAAAAGGACATCGTCATAGCAGCGGCGGCCGGTTACGAGTGGCCGGATGTCGAGCCGTGGGCCAGGAGTCTCGTCGCGAGCGGTTTCGCCGGTGTGGGGGCGGTCATCGTGTACGACCGCGATGACCGCGGCGACGCCATCGCCGAGAACCTGGAAGCGCTGGGGCTGTACGCCGTCCGGATGCCGCCTCCGGACAGCGTGTACAACGGGCGATTCCAAGACATCGCTCAGGTATTGCGTATGTTCGCGCCTTCCCTCCGATTCGCCGTCGTCACCGATGTACGCGACGTGTACTTCCAGTCGGATCCGATCACGTGGCTGGAAACCCACCTTCGACGCCCCTTTCTCGCCGTCAGCGAGGGACTGCGGTACTCCGATGAGAAGTGGAACCGGGACAATCTGCAACGAAGTTTCCCGGCACATGTCCAGCGCCTGTGGTCGAAGCCGGTCTGCAATGTCGGAGTGCTCGCGGGGGAGGCGGGTGTGATGGCTGATCTGTGCTTGGCCATCTCCTTGGTCGCGGCGTCGTCCGGGGTCTCGATAGCCGATCAGAGCGGGTACAACCTGCTGCTAGATATGGAACCGTATCGGTCCGCGATGCAGTTCGTGCCGTCCGAGGACGGGTTCGCCTGCCAGGCCGGTACCTTCGCGGACCCGGGCAAGATCGGTACTTTGCGTCCGTTCCTTTTGGAGCCCGAGCCGAGCTTGGTCGGGGAGTCCGTGCACACCGCCACCGGCATGCTGTACCCGATCGTGCATCAATACGACCGGGTGCCGGAATGGCGACAGGCACTCTCGAGCAGGCTGCGGTCGGCCCCTGCGCCCGGCGGGTCCGCTTCCCGGCCCGGCCTGGCTCGCGTTCTCGGTGACGCCGACGGATCGTCCGTTCTGCGTACGGCACAACGCTTCGGGGTGCCGCGGAACGAATCGTCGATAAGGTTGTTTTCAGCCGATCCCGATGAGTTCGCCCTCGCCGACGGGTCACCGACCCCTCGGGATGGTTCATCCTGAACCGTCTATCGGTATCTTCTGTCGCGCACCGGGAAGGCTCGGCTATTACCGTCAGTGGGCCTGCTCGGCAGTTTTCTCCGCGTCGGTATCCGTTGACCTCTGCCTGAAACTGAATTCGTAACTGCTGTAGCGGTTTTTGCCGCTACCCGCGTCCTCCCAAGTGAATCCGTACTTGCCGATGTGCTCCAGCCGGATCCGGGTGTCCGCGTAGATGCTGAAGCCGCTGCGCCGAGCGCGCTCGGAGAACGCGTAATCCTCACCCAGATACCATTGGTTCTCGCCGTCCGGGACGATCATCGGCAGAAAGTACGGCACATTGGCACGCCCGAACTGCAGGTTGCAGACGGGCAGTTCTTCCTTCTCCACGATCTTCTCGTAGACGTCGCGTCGGGTGAGCAGGAACCCGCCGGCCGCATACCGGATTTCCACTGTGCCGCCGCCGTCGCCGAAAATTATCTTCTCGGTGCCGGGCAGAAGACTGCACACCAGTTCGCGGGTCATTTTCTTGGCGTAGATTCCGCAGACAACCGGCAGATCGTGGGACCGCAACATGTCCACCGCATCCGGGTGGAAGCGCACATCCGCATCGATCCACATCAACTCTTCGAAACCTTGCGCCAGCGCATCGGTGGCGATCTGGCTGCGAGCTTGGTCGATCGCGGAGCAACCGTAGATGCGCCAGACCGGGTAGCCGCGCCGTTCGAGTTCCGCCAAGCCCTCTGCGCAACCGGGTTCGATGTAGTCGTGCACCGGCACCAGCACGACGCAGCGCCCGGGGTCCTTTTCCATTTCTCCACCTACCAAGGCTCGAATACGAGCCCAACTGTACCCGGCCAGACCAAGATCAACAGCTGTTGGGAAGTCGGGCCGAAGGCCGCTACGCGCGTGCCTTTTCCCCGCGCACCGAGGCGGCGACTTGGTTCGGCATCGGTTCGTGGCGCGCGTACCCCCGGGTGAAATCGCCGGTGCCGTGGGAGATCGAGCGCAGGTCGATGGCGTAGCGACTGAGTTCCAGCTCGGGGACTTCGGCATGGATCCGGGTGCGCCCTGCGCCGTGCGGCTCGGTGCCGAGGACGCGACCGCGGCGGCTGGACAGGTCGCTCAGCACCGGTCCGACGTATTCGTCGGTGACCAGCACCCAGACCTCGGCGAGCGGCTCCAGCACTTTGATTCCCGCGGCCGCCGCCGCCTCGCGCAGGGCGAGGGCGCCCGCGGTCTGGAAGGCGGCATCGGAGGAGTCGACGGAATGTGCCTTGCCGTCGAACAGCGTGACGCGCACGTCCACGAGCGGATATCCGGCGGTCAATCCGCGGTTGGCTTGCGCGCGGACGCCCTTCTCCACCGATGGAATGAACTGGCGCGGAACCACTCCGCCGACCACTTTGTCCACGAACTCGATCCCGGACCCTTCGGGCAGCGGTTCGACTTCGATCTCGCACACGGCGTACTGCCCGTGTCCACCGGACTGCTTCACATGCCTGCCGCGCCCGGTCGCCTTGCCCGCGAACGTCTCTCGCAACGCCACCTGGTGATCGGTCACGTCCACCTGCACGCCGAACCGGGTCCGCAATCGTTCCAACGCGACGTCGCGATGCGCTTCGCCGAGGCACCACAGCACCAGCTGGTGGGTCTGCGCGTTGTGCTCGAGCCGCAGCGCCGGGTCCTCGGCAGCGAGCCGGGCGAGGCTCTGCGAGAGTTTGTCCTCGTCGGCTTTGCTGTGCGCGCTGATGGCGATGGGCAGCAGGGGATCGGGCATCGGCCATGGCTCGATCCGTAAGGGGCTGTCGGTGGACGAGAGGGTGTCGCCGGTTTCGGCGTGACCGAGTTTGGTGACGTAGGCGATGTCGCCCGCGATGGCCTGGCGAAGCGGGCGTTGCTGTTTGCCGAACGGAGCCGAGATCGCGCCGACCCGCTCGTCCAGTTCGTGGCTCTCGTGGCCGCGATCCTCCAGGCCGTGCCCGCTGACGTGCACCGTGTCGTCGGCGTGCAAGGTGCCGGAGAAGACACGGACCATGCAGACCCGCCCGACGTACGGGTCGGACGCGGTGCGGATGACCTCCGCGGCCAGCTCGCCGTCCGGGTCGCAGCGCAGCGGATGCGGCTGCGCGCCGTTGCCCGCGGTGATGGGGTGCTCGACCGGCGTCGGAAAGCCGCCGGTGATCAGGTCGAGGAGTTCCACCGTGCCGAGGCCTTGCTTGGCCCCCTCGGGCGCGGGCGCGGCGAAAAGCACCGGATGGAAGCTGCCTCGCGCGACCGCGCGTTCCAGGTCGGCGACCAGCGTGGCCAAGGGGATCTCCTCGCCGTCGAGGTAGCGCTCCATCAGGCTCTCGTCTTCGCTTTCCGCGATGATTCCCTCGATGAGGCGATTGCGCGCCTCCTCCAGCGCGGGCACCTGATCGGGCGAAGGGTCGCCCTGGACCTCCTCTCCGGAGGAGTAGTCGCCCACGCAGTGCGGCAGCAGCTCGACCATGCCGGTGACCGGCCGGTGACCGTCCGGATTCTTCGGGCCGTACACGGGCAGGTGCAGCGGCAGGATGCTCTCCGACGAGCCACCGCCCAGCACGGTACGGCAGGCCTCGGTCATCACGTCGTACTCGTCGCGCGCCGTGTCCAGATGGGTGATCACGATCGCGCGGGGCATCCCGACCGCGGCACACTCCTCCCACAGCGCCCTGGTCGCTCCGGCGATTCCGTCCACTCCCTCGGCCGCCGAGATGACGAACAGCGCCGCATCGGCCGCGCGCAGCCCTGCCCGCAGTTCGCCGACGAAGTCGGCGTATCCGGGCGTGTCGATCAGGTTGATCTTCATGCCGCCCCACGCCACCGGCACCACCGACAGCTGCACGGACCGGTGCTGGCGATGCTCGATCTCGTCGTAGTCCGACAGCGAGGTGCCGTCCTCTACCCGCCCGGCGCGATTGACCGCCCGCGTGGTGAGCGCCATGGCGTCGACCAGGGTGGTCTTGCCCGACCCGCTGTGCCCGACCAGGACCACGTTGCGGATCTGTTCGGGCCGGTCCGCCGTCATCACGCCGCCGTCGCCCGCGGCAGCTCCGTTGGTTCTGTCCACCATGTGCCACGCTCCTCTGCCGACACCTGCCGTACATCCACCTTCCCACCGGCCGTGGCGTTGCGTCGACGAATCGGCAGATCAGGGTGTGGAGCCGTCATGCACAGGCGGGCGAGGGCGAACCGGTTCCGGCGATGTTCTCGCATGCCCAGTACCTGGCGATACGCCACGAGCCGTCGCGTGGGACGAATGGGACGACGGCCGGACGGCGGCCGTTGGGTCCGGCGAAAACGACGGTCGCGAGGAGGGAGCCGCCGGCGTCGGTCACTTTGCCGACCGTCGTGGTTGTCGAGCCGAGGGCCTGAGCGACCCGGGTGATCAACTCTGGGTCCTTGTCGTCATCCGCGACCCGCAGCGGCTTCTGTGTTGCGGGAACCGCCGGGTCCAGCGTTTGCCGTAGTCGATTGTCGAGATCGGCGACCGCGGGCACCGGTGGGCTGGGCTGGGCATCGGCCGGGGCGTCGGGCACCGTGCCCGGATACAGCTGATGGACGATGCCGAACCAGATGATCGACGCGGGCGTTCCCAGCAGGGGCGGAGAAGTGAACTCGTTGACCGCGACGGTGACGCTGACGTCCCGCTCGGGGAGATAGCCCATATGGGTGGTGTAGCCCAGCACCCCCCCGCTGTGACCGATCCAGCGGCCGAACTCCAACATACCCAGCCCATAGCGCAGGTCTCCGGCGAACCGGGTCCTGGCGCGGAGGGTCTCCGGTTTCAGCAGATCGCCCCGGCCGAGCATGCGGGCATAGTCGGCGAGGTCGGAGATCGTGGACACCATCGTGCCCGCCGCACCGAAGAGCGCGGGGGTGGTCCGCGCGGTGACGTCGGTGGGCGCTTCATCGAAGTAGGAGTACCCGCGACTGGCCGGCACGGGCATGGTGGCGTCGGTGGGATACATCGTGTCGCGCAGCCCGTGCGCGGCGACGACTTCCCCGATCACTCGGTGCACCGGTTTCCCGAACACCTTCTCGAGCACGAGACCCAGCAGGTAGTACTCGGAGTTGGAGTACTCCACACGGCTGCGCGGCGGCGTCGCCTTTTCCGGATGAGCGATGATCGCGCGCAGGCGGTCGCCCTCGTGCCATTCGGATGCCGGAGATTTCGCGGCTATTTGCTCGGCGAAGGCCGGCTCTTGCCGGACATCCCAGACGCCGCCTTGCATGCCGAGCAAATCGCGAAGTGTGATGACGTCTCCATTGGGCACGCCCGGCACATACCGTTCCAGCACGTCGTCCAACGAGAGCTTCCCCTCGTCGGCCGCGCGCAGCACCGCGGTCGCGGTGAACGTCTTGCTGATGCTGCCGATCCGGACATGATCCGTTACGTCCATCGCACGACCGGTCGCGAGATCCGCTGTGCCGTAAGCCCTGACGAAGGTTCCCCGTTCCGGGTCGTGCACCGCCACCAGCACGCCGGGGGCCAGCCGCGCGTCCATTTGCGGCCGCACGATGCGGTCGATCTGCCCGGCTGCTTCGGCCGGAAAGTTTCGGTCCCGGCGCTCGTCCGACGCACACCCGGCCAGCAGCGCCGCCGCCGTCGTCAGCGCGACGACGATCGCACCCAACGAGGTGAATCGCCCACCCATCGTGCTATCCCCTCTCTTCGATAGTGCTTCTGTCAGTGTGCCAGGACCGTGAACAGCCGGGCTCTCTACAGAGAGGAGTTCCTGGCGCATCTCGCGAGACGAGCGAGGAACACTTCCTTCAAAAACGTCTGCCGCTCAGGACAGCTGGCGGATGTCCCCGCGCACCCGATAGAAGCCGCCGCGCGCAGACTCCGCGATGCCGTCGACCACGTAACGAGCCCCCGCGCGGCGGATATCTTTGGGAAACTGGACATTCCATCCCTGGTGATATCCGGGCGAGACGACGCGCACGCGCAGGGAACTGCCCTGGCTCACGCACTCCACGATGATGCCGCTGCCCGCTTCGGACGTGATCTCGACGGTGTCGCTGGGCATCACGGCCGAGATCTCGGGAGCCTTCACCGAAACCGTCTCGGGCAGCACACCTTGCTCGGCATCGCGGATGGCGGCCTCGCCGACATCGAGACAAGCCAGCGTGCCGGTCGTGGTGACCAGGTACAGCTTTTCGTCGTGGTACTGCATGGAATACGCCGAGCCGCAGCCGGTGGCCAGCTTCCACACGCGGTTCCCGGCGGCGTCGAAGCAGTACACCGAGGAGTAGTTGTCGCCGGCGAAGACGTACCGGCCGTCGGGCGAGGTGGCACAGGAGAAGACCGCGGCATCGCACTGGTAGGTGCGCTCGGCGCGTCCGCCTTTGGCCACCATGCGGACCTGGTTACGTGAGGTGCCCGCGTAGACGGCGTCGGATTCCTGCCAGCCGAACAGGACGCCGCCGCCGGTGCCGACCTGCCACAGGGTGCCTCCGCTGTCCAAGTCGTACTTGGTGACGCCTGCGGAGTGCCCGTGGTAGACGCCTTCGGCGTCGATGCGCACCATCCAGCCCGAATCGCCGGTGCTGCGCCGCGTCCACAGCGACTCCTCCTCGTAGTCGATCACGGTGATCCCGCCTTGGCGGTCGGAGACGCCGAGGATGCCGTCGTGGATGTCGAGCCAGTAGATGTCGACATCGGCCGCGATGTCGTAGGCCGCCCGCGGCACCTTGCCCGACAGGTCGTAGACACGCCCGTCGTCGCATCCGGCGTAGATCCAGAAATCGTCGGCCACAATGCATTTGACCGAATCCGGCAGGCGGTACCGGCCGGTGACCACGCCGTCGGGAGTCAGCGTGAACACGTCACCGTTCTCGTTGCCCACCCAGCAGCGGCGCTCGTCGACGAAGATGCCGAAGGCGGCGGCGCCGGAGTCGAAACTCCACAACACGGGCGCGGCCTTCGCGGTGGAGCGACCGCTGCTGATCGCTCGCCTGGTCACCGGACGCCTCGCCCGCGCACCCATCACGGCGGGCGCGTAGCCCTTGCGCACCTTCTCACCGATCTTCTTCGACGCGGCCGCCCGCGCCTTCTCCTCGGAGGCGAACGAACTCACCTTCGTCTGCCCCTGTTCCCCGATACGGCCGAAGCGGACGCTCACTTGCGTGCCCGCGACGATCACCTCGTAGAACTTGTGCGCGGTACCGCTGTCCTCGGACAGTTCGAGATAGGTGGTTCCCCCGATAGTCATAGCGCCTCGCCTGTTTTCGTCAGATCAGAACGAAACAAAAGTTAGCAAGGGGCACCGACATTCGACGGAGCGTCGGGAATCGCAGGTGGCGGGGTCTGGCAGAATCGTGCCGGGCTCGTCAGGAGGGGGATACGCCATGGTGCTGACCGCGCGGTTCCAGCCGGGATCGACCAGCCGCCCGTTCGTCGACCGGGAACCGGTGCTGACGCGGTTCGACGAACTGCTGACCGAGGCCGCCGAGCGTCCCCGGGTGATGCTGCTCGGCGGTGTCGGCGGGATCGGCAAGTCCCGGCTGGTCGCCGAGCTGCGGGCACGGGTCGGCAAGAAGCATCCCGCGGCGGTGCTCGACTTGCAGGTTCCGAGCCATCGCCAAGCCGCCGACGGACTCGCTGTCCTGCGCATGCAGTTCGGCGCCCAGAAGATCAAGTTCCACCGCTTCGACATCGCCCGCGCGGTGCTGTGGCAGCGCATGCACCCGCATTTGCGACTGACCTCCGACTCGCTCGCGCTCGCCGAACACAGCGAGATCCTGACCGAGATCCTCAACGACGCCACCGGCATCCCGGTCTTCGGCACGGCGACCCGGCTGCTCGATCTCGGCGCCCGCAAGGTGATCCGCACCCATCGCATCCGCCACGATCCGGTCCTCCAGGAACTCGACCGATTGAGTCTCGCGGGCTTGGAAGAAGCCGTCTCCTACCTGTTCGCGGAAGATCTGAAGAGCGGGACGGAGGGCAAGCCCTATGTGGTCTTCCTGGACGCCTACGAAGCGCTGATGGGCGGCTCCGATCGCGAAGGCCGCGCCGCGGCCGCCGATGCCTGGCTCCGCGATGTGGTCGCGCAGCTGGACACCGGGTTGGTGGTGATCGCCAGCCGCGAGCCGCTGGGATGGGAGCGCCACGACCCGGAGTGGTCGGCCCGAATCCGGGCCGTGCCGGTCGACGACCTGCCGATGGACGCACGCTTCGAATTGCTCGACTCCTCCGGCATCGCGGATCCCGCCGAGCGCGCCGCGATCGCCGCGTCGAGCGCGGGCGTCCCGTTCTATCTGCATCTGGCCATCGATGCCCGCACCCGTGCCGGTTGGGTGACACCCGCCGAATTGGTCTCTCCCGAAACGATTCTCGAGCGCTTCCTACAGCACGTGCGCCCCGACGAAGTCCGCATCCTGGAGCTGCTCGGCCTTCCGCGCACCTTCGATCGGGAGATCTTCACCGTGGTCGCCCGGCAGTTCGGGTTACCGCACCATATCGCCGCGTGGAAATCCCTGGTCGCGTACTCGTTCGTCTACGCGGCGGACGAGAGCGACGAGGGCGAGAGCTTCCAACTCCACCAATTGATGGTCGACGCGTTGCAGCGGCGTTTGGATCCGGACGTCCGGCGCACTCTGCACGGCGTGCTTCACGACCTGTGGTTCGCACGCGCCGAACGGCCGGTCGGCCGGGTCGCGGCTTTGCGGGAGGCCGGCTACCACGGTGTCCGGTCCGGATTGCTGTCCGCGGTGACGTTGCTGGGATACGTCGACCGGATCGAGGCGGCGGGCGGCAGCCAGGGCATCGGCGGAGTGATCAGCGATCTGGACCGGTACCTGAGCGATCCGCGTGAGAACCTGACAGGTATGGCGGAACTGTCGGAACTCACGCGGTGCCTGGAAGCGGAAGCGGCGGTGCTGGTCGGCGACGCCAAGCAGGCCGATCGGCTGACCCGGGACGTCGCTTTGGACGGGGCAGGCCCGATCGCGGAGCGGTTGGCAGTCGCCGCGGCGAACGCACGCCGCATACTCGGCGACACCGACGACGCTTTGGCCATCTATCACGACGTGTGGTCGCGCGGATCGGGGCGTGCCCGGCTCGTGGCGGGACAGTGGGCGGCCGATTTGCACATGTGCCAGGGCCGATTCGGTCAGGCTCTGGCCATGTGCGAGGAACTCGTCGCGATGGCGGACGACGACGACCGTGAGTTCCTCGGCGACGTGGCACGGCTGCGTCATCTCGCCTACCGGTTGGCGTTCGACACCGAGCGCGCCGCGCGATACCTGACCGAGGCGGACACCCACTATCGAGCCGCGGGCAGTGTAGTCGGGCAGGCGAATATCGCGACGAACCTGGCTGAGCTCTTGGCGCTCACCGACCCGGTCCGGGCGATCGAGGCCGCCGGAGCAGCGATCGTGCGGCAGCGTGAGCTCGGCGCGTTGCACGAGCTCGGAAAGGCTTACACCGCACTGGGCCTGGCGCGGTTGTCGCTCGGGGAACTGGACGCCGCCGAGCACGCGCTCGCCGAAGCGTGCGAGATTCTCGAGCAGGCCGGGTACCGTTCGGGGCGGGCCAGGGCCGAACTGTTCCGCGCGGGCGTTTCCGCGCGCCGCGGGCAACGCGACGATACCGTCCGCAGTGCGCGCTGGGCCATCGCGGAATTCGAGGGCGCGAACGTCTATCCGGGGCTGATCCTCGTGGCCCGAGCGGTTCTGGCGCTGTACGGCTGGACCGAACCCGACATCTCGAAAGCCGCCGCGGCCGCGCGATCGCGCATCCAGCCGCCGACGCCCGGATCGGGCCTGGACCGCGACGCAGCACGGGTGATCGCCCGGGTGATCGGTGTCGACGCCGAAGCGATGTACCACGACGCGCGTTCCCGATCGCAGTCGGCCGCCGGGTACTACAACCGCAACGTTCGCGTCGACAGTGTCGCCGGTACGGTGAACGTGCGGATTCCGGTGGACGGCGCCGATGTGATGGATCTGCGGCAATGGCCCGAACCCGCGGTGCTGATCGCGATCGAGCCCTTCGTCGCCGCGGCGCCGAGGCTGCGGTGGGAATCGGTCGACCCCGCCTACCAGATCCACGACTACATCGACGGCGACCTGCTGGATCGCGTCGCGCCGCGCGGCGTCCGGGTTCCGGCTCATGTACCGGCTGATGTGGCGGCGCTGTTCGGGGAGCTCCGGCGTATCCCACGGGATCTCCTGCCGCCGGTCGAGCCGGATCAGAGTGACGAACCCGCCGCGTTCGCCCGCCGATTGTCCGCTGTCACCGCACGCGTGCACCGCGACAGCAGTGCGGATTTCGGCGAGCTGTACGACCGCCTGGGCGTGCCCGAGCAGCCGCTCGAGCACGTCGTCGGTGCGTGGGACACGCTCGAGGCCAGGCCCTTTCGGTTGCTGCATGCTGACGTGCACCGGAAGAACATGATCGTGCGCGACGGCCGGGTCGTATTCCTGGACTGGGAATTCGCGCTGTACGGCGATCCGGTCTACGACGTGGCCACGCATCTGCACAAGATGGGCTACCTGCCGGAAGAGGAGGAGGCGTTTCTCGCCGCGTGGGTCGCCGCCGAGCCCGAGGCCGCGATCGGGCAGTGGCGTCGCGACCTGCAAACCTACCTCGATCACGAGCGGGTCAAGTCGGTCGTCGTCGATGCGGTGCGCTACAGCAAAGCGCTCGGGCAGGGCGGGGCGGGCGCGGCGGCGGAGGCGGCATTGGTGGCCAGCATGTCCGGGAAGCTGCGGCTGGCGCGCGGCGTGTGGGGGCAGAGCGAGCCGGTCGACGACGCGGCGGTGGAAGCTGCTCTGCGCGGCTGGGATTGACGCGGCGAGCCGCGCCCGGGCTCATCTGGCGGGGGCCCCGATCGAGATGCCGGTGATGAACTCGGCGACGATCGTGTGGTCGGGATATTGCCGCCCGTAGACGGCGATGATGGCGCCGACGTGGATGTCCGTCGCCCGTTTGGCGACCAGGACGTTCACCTTGGTGTCGGCGTCGGCACGGACCTTGACACTGCTGCTGGTGAACGCGTTCCGGACCACCAGGGTCGTACCGTCATTGGCGACGACCTTTCCGAAGGTGACACCGATGCCCGTCCGGACGGGAGGGGCAGCGGCTGCCGGCGTTGTCGTTCGCACGGTGGACGTCGGTGCCGGGGCGCTGGGTGGGCTCGTGCGCAGCACTGTGGACGACGCCGACGGTGTTGTCGGATGGTTCACCAGTAGGCACCCCGACACCAGCAGGAGCACCACGCCGACGCAGAGTCCGATGAATGCGGCGGCGCCGGAGTGGTGCAGCCGGGGCGGCTCGTCGTCCTGACGCGGTGGTGGCAGCGGAGGCATCGCCATGGCGGGGGTCTGCGCGACGGATTCGCTCCTCGGTGCGAGTGAGCCCGGATGCACACGGCGTGGCGGCGGGGCTTCCTGGTTCGCGTTCGCCGGTGTGTTCGGCCCGCTCGCGGCGGCGGTGATCGATCTGGTTATCGATCTGGAAAGTATTGCCGCTGAGAATGATTCAGGATCACCGCCGACTCGCGCCAGCCGGCCCACCTCCGCCGGGCTCCGACGGTGCGTACTCCAGCGAGGCATGAGGCAAGGTTAAGTCTCCCCATCGCTGTGCTTGTTTTCACTGGCGGGAGTAGCGTCGTGACCTGCGCCGAAAGGCGGTCGGCGGCTTCAGGTGCGCTGTTCGGGCAGCGCTGTGGTCACCGATCGAGCGCGAAACCCGCTGTAGCGCAGGCGGTGTGGCCTAATAGGTGCTGGATGAGGCACGTGGGTTCAACTGGGATCGTTTTCCTGGCCTTGCCGATCTCCGGGCCGAAACCTTGCAGACCCTGCTCGAGCCGATTGCGAATGGATTCCCACCGCTGGTGCAGCGCGACGACATCGGTGATCGACATCGCCTGCACGCGCTGATAGAGACTTGACCACGGGCGAAGTGATCCGGCGGATCCGGAAATCCGTCGGCATGACGCAGACGGAATTGGGTGCGCTCATCAACTTCTCGCAGCCCGCCGTCTCGGGTCTGGAGCGTGGCGGCCCGGCCTCGCACGACGTCCGCGTCCTGCGGCTCGTAGCCCGTGCGCTCGGGGTTCCGCTTGCCATACTGGTAGTGGAGTCGGACCGGGAGGCAGATGTGGACCGTCGCAACTTCTTCAAAGCAGGGGCATCAGTAAGCGCGGGGTCTGCCATGATGTCGGTTTCCGCCCCGGCGAACGCCGTGTCGGCGTCCGCAGGGAAAGTCGGCGCGAGCGATGTGGAAGCCATCATCGAGAGCGTGAATCAGATCCACGAACTGGATCTGGTGGTCGGCGGCGACCGGTTGTGCCGGGTGGCGGCCAATCAAGTCCGTTATGTCGAGCAGCTTCTCGACCAAGGCAGTTACACCGAGGCGGTCGGGCGGTCGCTCACCAGTGCGGCCGCCGAGATGATGACGGCCGCCGGGTGGGTGCACTACGACGCCGGGCGTCTAGATGATGCTCGGCGGTATTACGCGGACGCGGCGAATGCCGCGAATGCGGCCGGAGACGGGATCGCTGCTGCGCATGCGTTGGCGAATGCCAGCTTTCCCGAGTCGTCCTTGCGACGACTCGAAAGGCAACCCTCTGGCCGTGCAATACGCGCAGGCTGGGGCGCGGGCGTCGCTCCGCGACGGCGGCCCGAAGCTGCGTGCTTTGATGGCGATCAGGGAAGCCGAGGCGCATGGGGTTCGCGGGGACAAGTCGGCGATGACGGCGGCGATCAGCCGGGCACACCGTGCGTACGAGTCGACTCGTGGGCACGATCCGGATTGGGTTTACCTGCCGGAGGCCGAATTCGTCGGTGGCATCGGCTGGGCACAGATGCGGCTCGGTGAGCACTCCCAGGCGACTTCCAACCTGCAAGCCGCGGTCGAAAGTTCATCGGCATGGCCCAGGGAGCGCGCTGCGTGGCAGGTCCACCTTGCGGAGAACTTCACCACGTCCGGCGACGTCGCACGAGCATGCTCACTGCTTGGCGACAACTACGACACCATCGCCGGACTCGCGTCCAGCCGCCTGCACCAGCGCATCGATGCCATCGCGAATACAGTTCGCAGTCACTCCCGGGTTCCGGAGGTTCGAGACTTCCTGGCCCGCCGCGCGGCACAAGTCTGATTCCTCGTATCCGTTCGTCGGTACCGCTTCCGGAAAGGCTGATGCGGTAGTTCGCGGTCCGGGTGTGGCGGCCGCAAGGGCACAGCTGCTCCCACGATTTCTCATGTGCCGCGGTGGATCCAAGGCATCGACGGAAAGTTGAAATATCCAAGTCTCACAATGCTCCGGATGAGCCTCGCGGCGCTATCTTCTGTCTGCTCGCAGTGCAGCGAGCAGATCGGAGTCAACTCATGCGCATCACATCGGTCACGCGTCGCCTCGGGATCGCGGCAATCACCCTGGTCGCGACGGCTACCGCTTCGCTCGGCATCGCCACACCAGAGGCGGCCGCGGCGCCGGCGCGAGATCCCATCCTTTTCGTCCACGGCTGGCAAGGATCGGCGGCGGACTGGAATTACATGTGGGGCCGGTTCCTGGACGCGGGGTACTCCGCGGATGAGATGGCACGATTCACTTACGACTCCACCCAGTCGAACAAGGACATCGCATCGCAGGTGAAAGCGCAGGTCGACGCGCTGCGGGCGAAAACCGGTGCCGCCAAGGTCGACATCATCTCCCACTCGATGGGCGGCCTCAACAGTCGCTGGTACCTGAAGAATCTCGACGGCCTGACTTTCGTCGACGACTGGGTCTCCATCGCCGGCCCCAACCATGGCACCGATACCGCCAACGGATGCCTCGACGCCTCCTGTGTGGAGATGCGGCCCGGCTCAACCTTCCTCGCCGACTTGAACAGCGGCGACGAAACTCCGGGCCGGGTGAACTATGGCACCTGGTGGTCGCCGTGCGACGAGATCATCAATCCGGATACGAGCACCATTCTCAGCGGTGCCGCCAATACCCAGGCGCCGTGCCTAAGTCATATCGCGCTGCTATCGTCATCGACGGTGTTCGAGGGCGTGCGCGACTTTGTGAAGTAATCGGCTGAGCCCGGACACGGCACTGATTCCGGCCCGCCGGCCCTCGAGTGGGCGACCGCTCGTACTCCGCGTTCGAAAGCGGGCAGCTACGGAAGCCAGTTGAAACGGCAGCGCCTCCTCGTCGAGGGGACGAGGAGGCGCTTGCCCGGATTCGAGTTCGAGGCTCAGTAGGCCCCGTTGACGTTGTCCATCGAGCCGTACCGATGGGCCGCGTAGTTGCAGGCGGCGGTGATGTTGGCGACCGGGTCCCAGATGTCGAAGGGGGTGCCGTCGACGTGGTAGGCGTTGAAGGTCGGGTCGATCACCTGGAGCAGGCCCTTGGACGGGGTGCCCTTGGCGGCGTTGGAGTCCGACAGGTTGATGGCCTTGGGATTGCCGCCGGATTCGCGCATGATGTTGCGGTGAATGCCCTCGTAGCTACCCGGGATGCCGTGCAGGCGCATGACGTCGAGGGACTGGCGGATCCAGCCGTCGAGGTTGTTCTCGTAGACCGGGGGCGGCGTGGGCACGATACCCTCGGGCGCCACCCCGGGCAGCCCTGGCAAACCGGGCAGCGCAGGCAGTTCGGGCAGCACGGGCAGGCCAGGGAGGTCGATCGGCGCGGCAGCGGCGACCGGGGCGACCGGGGCCGGAGCGCCGTCGTCGGCCACCGCCACACCGGCGGAGAAACCAACGGCGATCACGCCGACGGTGGCGGCGAGTGCCGCACCCTTACGGAGGGACGGGCGGCGGAGAAAAGAAAGGCGTGCGTCAGACATCGAGAAATCAGTTCCTTGTTCGTGCGGCGATCCGGCCGGAAAAACCAGCGCGGGATCCACGGCGGGCACCAGGTAAGGTGTTCGCCATCTCGGCTCGTGTGCGGTTTTCGGATTTCGTTGTGAAAGCCAGGGTTCGAATTCCTGGCGGCGCGACGCGGTGCACAAGTCGGGGCGGTGCCCTTCGGTGCCGCTGCCGTACCCGGAGAGAAACAAGCCGTTGAAGCTGTGGAGCTGGTTTCTCGGGTCTCTTCCGGACCTGATCTCAGCTTGATCACGACCGGTGAACATTCGGCAAACGAAAGATTAAGGTCAAGAATTGCCGATCTTGGAGTGTGCTGTTCAGCCGTGTAGGCGACGCCCTGACCAGGCAATTTGTAGGTAAACGTGATTTAGGCCACAAAAAGATGATTCACAGTAACGAGACCGACTTTGTCTCGATCCGATCACTGGGACCCGCCGAAACCGGTCGGATTGCGACCATCCGACGCGATGTATCGGCGAATTGCTCACGGCTCACGTGACGGCGATCGCAATCCTCTTCGCAAACGCAATCGATCGTTGCCGTGAATAGCGTTCAGCGCGTCCTGTCGAAAATCGAGGCGACCAAACGGCGATGGATCACTCCCATGCTCGGACGAGATCCGCTGGCCCCCAATGCATTGCCAGCGGCAAAGACTCCGCGATACCGGATCGGGAGACGGCCACCAAGCGGGTGTCCTGGCCGGTGCCGGGGACTGCGAGCGCCGAGCGGGCAAGGCTGTCGTAATCGTGACGATCGAAAGGCCGGTCCTCGAGCCACTTGATGGAACCGATGAAATGTATCGCCTTGGCGACGGGTTCTCGGTCGGCGCCGATCAGGTCGATTTCGGGGTTGTTCTGCCGGTTCCACCAGCCGCCGACCACCTCGGTTTCCGGCCATCGCTCATCGGGCAGCAGTCGCATGAGGGATTCGCGGACCAATGGTTCGATAGCGCGTCCGCGCCAAGTGGTCCATGAGCGTTCGATCCGGTTGAGCGCGACATCGCCACGGCCGCGTTCGATCAGGGGAATGCCGCGTTCCAGGAAAGCGAGCCAGAACCGGAGGTAGGAGTCGGCGATTCGGTAGCGCTTGTTCTTGGTGTCCGGCTTCGTGGACAACGGGAGATCGCTGGCCACGATTCGCTTGTCTCGCAACATATTCAACAGCGGATTGAGGGTTCCCGCGGGCAATGCGTTCGTCCCACCCGCTTGTGCGGCGATGGTACTGAAGGTTCGTTCTCCACTGCCGATGGCTCCCAAGACCGCGCGCGAGCGCATCCCCTCCGGAAACTCGCCCAGCAGCGACAACTCGCCCGCTACGAGCAGCGGAGCCAGCGGGTTCGCGGCCGCGTCGCGCAGGAAGTCGGTTCGGCTCATTCCCGGGCGCCAGGACCTCACGATCTCGGGAAACCCGCCGGTGATCAGCAGCGCGTCGACGCTGTCGGCGGCGTCGAGGCCGGTCATGGCCTGCACATCGGCCAAATGCAGCGGTTCGACGGTCATTTTCGTCGCGCGTCCGAAGAACGGCCGGTCGCGCGATCCGAGAGCCGCCATGACCGAGATATCGCTGCCGACCAGGATGAGCAGCACTGGTTTGGCCGACAGGTGGCGATCCCACACCGTCTGCAAGGCGCCTTCGAACTCGGGATCCTTTTCGACCAGCCATGGCACCTCATCGATGACCGCGATGCTGGGCGCGTCATCGGGCAGGGCGATCGCGAGGGCCCGCAGAGCTTGGTTCCAGTCGCCGGCCTGTAATCCGCTGATCAGTTCGGCGCGCCCGAACCCGCCCTGAGCGACCGTGGCGGTGAACTCTTCCCGTTCCGCCACCGGGTTGCGTCCGCGCGTTGCCTGGAAGATCAGGTAGCCGTGGTTGGATCGGTCGCAGAATTCTTGGACGAGCCGCGATTTCCCGACCCGTCGGCGACCGATCACTATGACCGCACGGCCTCGGGTGGCGCCGGTGCCCTCGATCACCGAGGCGAGCTGACGAGCGAGCAGGTCGAGGTCTGCGGATCTTCCGGTGAACTCCACACTCGTCTCCCGAACTAAGGCAGTATCTTACTTAGATTGAATCTTAGTTTAGTTGCCGCAAGGTGTGTGGACTTCGTAGACATGCGTCGGCCCTCGCGCCCGAAGAAAGGGCGCGAGGGCCGAAACTGCTCGGAGGTGAGTCAGCTGCCGAAGCGGGCCAAAACGGAGCTCGCTTCCTGGGAGGCGGTGCCTTCCTCGGCGAGGTGCGCCATTTCCGGGGCGATCTCCCGCCCGTGGTGCGCCATCGCCTGGGCGTACAGCCGCCCGGCCCGGTAGGAGGAGCGGACCAGGGGACCGGCCATTACCCCTGCGAAGCCGATTTCCTCGGCCGTCTTGGAGTGCTCGACGAACTCCTCCGGCTTCACCCAGCGGTCCACGGGGTGGTGGCGGGGGGAGGGGCGCAGGTACTGGGTGATGGTGAGGATGTCGCAGCCCGCCTCGTGCAGGTCGCGCATGGCCTGGGTGACTTCCTCGGGGGTTTCGCCCATGCCGAGGATGAGGTTCGACTTGGTGACCAGACCGGCTTCGCGGGCTGCGGTCAGGACCGCGAGGGAGCGCTCGTAGCGGAAGGCCGGGCGGATGCGCTTGAAGATGCGGGGGACCGTTTCGAGGTTGTGCGCCAGCACTTCCGGGCGGGCGGAGAAGACCTCGGCGAGCTGGTCGGGGTTCGCGTTGAAGTCGGGGATCAACAGCTCTACGCCCGTGTGCGGATTCAAACGCTTGATGGCGCGGACGGTTTCGGCGTAGAGCCAGGCGCCACCGTCTTCCAGATCGTCGCGGGCGACGCCGGTGATGGTGGAGTAGCGCAGGCCCATGGCCTGCACGCTCTCGGCGACGCGACGGGGCTCGTCGCGGTCGAGGGCGGCGGGCTTGCCGGTGTCGATCTGGCAGAAGTCGCAGCGGCGGGTGCACTGTTCGCCGCCGATCAGGAAGGTGGCCTCGCGGTCTTCCCAGCACTCGAAGATGTTGGGGCAGCCCGCTTCCTCGCAGACGGTGTGCAGACCTTCGCGCTTCACCAGGCCTTTGAGTTCGGAGTACTCGGGGCCCATGGTGGCGCGGGTGCGGATCCACTTCGGTTTGCGCTCGATGGGGGTTTCCGCGTTGCGGGCTTCGATGCGCAGGAGCTTGCGGCCGTTCGCGGCACGAGCGTCGGGCCCGGAGGAAGTAGCTTGCGTAGCCACGGAGGGACCCGGGAGTGCCGCAGCAGGTTCGGCTGCGGCGCCGCTGTGTGGTGTCGGGGTATCGACTGAGGTCACTTGATCGACCTTACGCCGTCGCGATCGGGGAATGCTGGGTGGTGTCACCGGGTGTGACACGGGAGATGTCGTGCTCGGTGACCGGCAGGTCGCCGTCCAGCGCGCGGACGATGGCGTCGGCCACGAGCGGCTTGATCTCGGCGACGGTCACCTCGCGACCGAGCTCGCGGGTGAGCGTGGTGACGCCCGCGTCACGGATGCCGCAGGGGACGATGGCCTGGAAACCGTCCATGGCGGCATTGCAGTTGAGCGAGACGCCGTGCAGGGCCACGCCGCGCTGCACCCGCACGCCGATCGCGGCGACCTTGCGTTCGGCGTACCACTCGGTGGCGGGCAGCCAGACGCCGGAGCGCCCCTCGACGCGGCCGCAGACCACGCCGAGGCCGGTGCACACGGTGATCAACGCCTCCTCGAGGCGGCGCACGTAGTTGACGACGTCGACGGGCTCGGCGAGCCGCACGACGGGATAGCCGACCAGTTGGCCGGGGCCGTGCCAGGTGATCTTCCCGCCGCGGTCCACCTGTACCACCGGGCTGCCGTCGATCGGCAGATCGCCGTCCTCGGTGCGGCGGCCCGCGGTGTACACCGACGGGTGTTCGAGCAGCAGCAGATGATCGGATCCGTTGCCCTCGGCGCGCTGCTCGGCGATGCTGCGTTGCAGGTCCCAGGCGGCGTGGTAGTCGATGAGTCCGAGATCCTCGACCACGATCGGGGTCGTGTCGAATCGGGCGGACAGGGTGGTGCGCGGGTTGGTCACAGCGACGACGGTACGCCCACGGGGTCGGCCGATTCCAGCACCTCGATGTGGGAACTCCCACAGCCGGAGTGAGGTTGCCGGGGCGAGAGCTGGAAGGTTGCGACAGCAGCGTGGGGTGGAGGACCAGCGCTCGACTCGCCCCCAGAGCCGCTCGGCGAACACCCGGCCCGCCACAGATCCGGGATGCGCTTCGAATACATCTCGGTCGCCGCGTTATCGAGGGAGAACTTTCGTCACTGACGCTGCGCGGTCAGCAGTGGAGGACCGCCGCGCGCTCGCAGGGGCGTCGATGCTCGACTGCGACACGGCCGTCCTGCGTGGATCGGCGTCTATCCGCACGAACATCCGGTGTTCCGTGCGCGATTCCGGACGAAGCGAAGATCAGTCGACCTCGACCGGCAGAGTCAGCTGCATGAGGGTCAAATCCATCCAGCGGCCGAACTTGTGGCCCACCTCGGGCAATACGCCGACGGTGCGGAAGCCGAAGCGTTCGTGCAGCACGATCGAACCGGTGTTGGAGGATTCGATCGCGGCGATCATGGCGTGCACGACGCCCGCGCGGCGCGCACGCTCGATCAGCTCGGTGAGCAGGGCGGTGGCGATGCCGCGACGCTGGAAGCGTTCGTCGACGTACACGGAGTTCTCGACCGTGTAGCGGTATCCCGATTTGGGGCGCCACGGCCCGTAGCTCGCGTAACCGGCCAGCTCCCCGCCGATCTCGGCGACCAGCACGGGCAGGCCCGCGCCGGTGCGGGTCCGGTACCAGCCGAGGCGCTCGTCCAGGCCGACGCGCTCGGTGTCCCAGATCGCGGTGGAGGTGGCGATATTCGCGTTGTGGATGTCGAGGATCGCCGGAAGATCGTCGGTGGTGGCGTCGCGGATGACGGTGGCGGGCCTGGTATCGATTCGGTCGGTCATCGAGCGTCTCCGGGTCGTCCCACCGCGGCCGCCAGCGCGGCGCCGATGGTGGGATGGTGGAACTGGTAACCCGCTTCCTCGAGTGCGGTGGGAATCGCCCTCGGGCCGTGCAGGATCGCCTCCTGCGCCAGTTCGCCGACCAGCGCGTGCAGCGCGAATGCCGGGACGACCAGCGGAGTCGGGCGATGCAGCGCCCGGCCCAGCGCGCGGCTGAACTCGGCATTGGTGACCGGTGCGGGGCCGACCACGTTGATCGGGCCGGACACCGCGTCATGGGTCAGCGCGAAGACGATCGCGCCGATCTCGTCGGCCATCGAGATCCACGGCAGGTACTGACGGCCGCTGCCCAGTCGCCCGCCCAAGCCGAGCGCGTACAGCGGGTGCAGCATGCCGAGCAGGCCACCGGCACGCGAAAGCACCGCGGCGCTGCGCAACAGCACCGTGCGCGCACCCGCCGCCGCGGCGGGCTCGGTCGCCTTCTCCCAATCCCGGCACAGAGTGGCGAGGAATCCCGAACCGGCGGGGGATCTCTCGTCGACCACCCGATCGCCGGTGTCGCCGCCGTAGTAGTGCACTCCGCTGGCGTTGAGCAGCACGGGCACGCCCGTGTCGGCCACCGCCGCGGCCAGCACGTCGGTCGGCGTGATCCGGCTGTCGCGCAGCTCCTGTTTGAAGCTGCCGGTCCAGCGCCGCCGCCCGACGCCGGCACCGCACAGGTTGACCACGGCGTCGGCGCCGCGAAGCGCCCGCTCGTCCAAGTGGGCGCGGGCCGGGTTCCAGGCGAATTCGTCCGGACCCAACGTTTTCCTGCGCACCAGCCTGGCGACCTCGTGCCCGTCGCGGCGCAGAGCCGCGACGAGCGCCGTCCCGATCAGCCCGGACGAGCCGGCGATCACGACCTTCATACGTGCCGTGCGACCTTCCTCACAGGCCGAGATCGGCCTCGAACGCCGCATCCTCGAGCCGGTGGCGGATCGTGGTCAGGAAGCGACCGGCGTCGGCGCCGTCGATCAGGCGGTGGTCGTAGGTGAGCGGCAGGTAGCACATCGAGCGGACGCCGATGGACTCGTTGCCGGTCTCGTCGGTCACCACGACCGGCCGCTTGACGATCGCGCCCGTGCCCAGCATGGCCGCCTGCGGCGGAACCAGGATCGGGGTGTCGAACAGCGCGCCCTGGCTGCCGATGTTGGTGATGGTGAAGGTGCCGCCGGCCAGCTCGTCGGGCTTGAGTCCGCCGTTGCGGGCCCGGTTGGCGATGTCGGCGATGGCGCGCGCGAGTCCGGCCAGCGACAGGTCGCTGGCGTTGTGGATCACCGGGGACAGCAGGCCCTGCTCGGTGTCGACGGCGATGCCGAGGTGCACCGAGGCGTGGTAGGTGATCTCCTTGCTGGACTCGTCGTAGCTGGCGTTGACGTTCGGGTGCACGCCGAGCGCTTCGACCACGGCCTTGGCGAAGAAGGGCAGGAACGTCAGGTTGACGCCCTCGCGCTCCTTGAACGCCGCCTTGGCCTGGTTGCGCAGCGCCGCGATCTTGGTGACGTCGGCCTCGTGCACCTGGGTCAGCTGCGCGGTGGTCTGCAGCGACTCGCGGGTCTTGGTCGCGGTGATCTGCCGGATGCGGTTGGCCTTCTGCACCGTGCCGACCAGGTGGGCCAGCTGCGAACGGGCGGCGGCCGGCGCCGCGGGCGCCT
>NZ_BAFR01000060.1 GCF_000308435.1 Nocardia araoensis NBRC 100135
GTCGCTGACCGGCGCGGAGACGGCGGGTCTGCGCACCGCCTGCCTCAGCGGCGCGGTGACCACCAAGTTGAGCGAGCCGGGCAGCGATCCGCACCTGTCCGCGGGCGATCTGGACGAAGCGGTCTCCGGCCTGCTCGCCGACGGCTTGGCGGCGGCCGACGTGAACGGCAAGGTCGTGCCGAGCGGTTACCAGCGGTTGGAGGCGTTCCGCACCGGTGTGCTGGATGGTGAGAGCGCCTGCCTGACCAAGTTCCGGTAGTCGCCTACACCGGCAGCGACCGCAGCGAGCTGAGCGTGCCCGCCAGCGCTCGCGCCGCCTCGGCACCCTTGGTCACGAAGTGCTCGGTGAAGAACGTGACGTGCTCGCTGTGCTCGTGGAAGTGGTGCGGGGTGAGCACGACCGAGAACACCGGCACGTCCGTGTCCAGCTGGACTCGCATCAGCCCGTCGATCACCGCCGAGGCCACGAAGTCGTGCCGGTAGATGCCGCCGTCCACCACCAGCGCGGACGCGACGATCGCCGCGTACCGGCCGGACTGCGCCAAGCGCTTGGCGTGCAGCGGGATCTCGAAGGCGCCCGGCACCTCGTAGACGTCGATGCCGGCGGGATCGAAACCGAGGTCGGCGTATTCGGCGCGGAAGCCCTCGTACGCCTTTTCGACGATCGAGCTGTGCCAGCTGGCGCGGATGAACGCGATGGAACCGGTAGTACTCATGGAGAGATACTACTGTTCGGTAAGGTGCGCTTCCAGCCAGCCGACGACATCGTCGAGCACCTTCTGCTGCTCGGGCTCGTTGAACACCTCGTGGTAGAGGCCCTCGTAGCGGATCACCGTGAGGTCCTTCGACCCGGCGCCCCGCTCGATGAGATCGGAGCTGGACGGCGCGGCGATCGCGTCGGCGGTGCCGTGCAGCACCAGGAGCGGCACGGTGACCTTCGCCAGGCGCTGCTTGACCGTATTCGTCGCGTTCAGCATCTCGGCGCCGGTGCGTGCGGGCAGCATGCCGCGATAGACCAGCGGATCGTTGTCGTAGGCAGTCACGACCGCGGGGTCGCGGCTGATCTGCGAGGAATCGAGTTTCAGCACACCGAGATTCGGCGTGAACCGGCTCAACACCGGCGCGAGCATGCGCTGCACCGGATTGCCCACCGGGATGTCCAGCGGCGGAGCCGACAGCACGATGCCCGCGACGTCGATCGGCGCGCGGGTGGCCAGATACAGGGTGATCAGGCTGCCCATCGAGTGCGCGACCAGGAAGCGCGGCACGCCGGGCTGCTCGCGACTCGCGATGTCCAGCATGGCGGCGACGTTGTCCGCGGCAGCCGCCATGGAGCCGATATTGGCCTTGCTGCCCGCGGATTTCCCGTGCCCGATGTGGTCGAGCGCGTAGACCGCGAAACCGGCGGCGACCAGGCGCTGCCCCACGTGGACATAGCGGCCGGAATGCTCGGCGACGCCGTGCACCAGGACGATCACGCCCCGCGCTGCGCCCTCCGGCAGCCACGCTCGCCAGGCGACTCCGCTGCCGACACCGTCGAACTCGCCGGTCTCGGTGCGGATCGCGGGCGGCTCGGTGGGCGTGGCGTCGCCAGCCGTCGGCTCGGTCGTCATCCCTGCGCTCCTGATGTCGATGGCGTGCCGACCGTCGCGAAATGCTCGATCAGTCGCCGGTTGAACTCGATGAGTCGAGCGTAGTTGACTCGGGAGATGCGCTCGTCGGTTCCGTGGATCGAGGCCAGGTCGCGCTCGTCCAGCACGATGGGGGCGAAATTGCACCGTGTTCCCGCCAGGTCGTCGTAGTGCCTGGAGTCGGTGGCGCCGGGAACGATGCCGGTGGTCACCGCGATGCCGGGGACGACGGCGCGGGCGAGATCGGCGATCAGGCCGAATGCGGGGCCGGGTCGGGTGATCTGTGACGGCTCCGACGACATGCCGACCAGCTCGAACCGAATCCCCTTGTCGCGCACGACTTTCCGGCAGTGTGCCAGCACCGAGGCGACCGTGTCGCCGGGCAGGATGCGGAAGTTCACCATGGCCTCGGCCCGCTGGGGCAGCACGTTCGCTCGCACTCCGCCGCGGATCACAGTCGGCGCCGTGGTGGTGCGCACCATCGCCTCGGTCTGCGGCTGGGTCGCCATCACCCGGGTGACCACCGGCGCGGCGATGCGCGCCAGAGCGAGCAGACGCCGCCGCGGCGCCGGCATGACCTCGCGCACCCGGTTCAGCATGTCCGCGATCACCGGGGTCAGGCGCAGCGGCATCGGATGGTCCTGGATGCGGCCGACCGCCCGCGCGATCCGGCCGACGGCCGTCTGCTTGCCCGGCATGGACGAGTGCCCGCCCACTTCGGTGACCGACAACCGGACCGTCGCGTA
>NZ_BAFR01000059.1 GCF_000308435.1 Nocardia araoensis NBRC 100135
GGGCTGAATTTGCTAGGTAGACAGTCGCATTCAGGCGAATGCGATCTTGCTCCTCGGCGCCGAGTTCCCGGCGCACCTTGCCCGGTACGCCCGCCACGAGCGAGCCGGGCGGGATCTGCGCGCCTTCCGGGATCAGCGCGTTGGCCGCGATCAGGCTGCCCGGCCCGACCACGGCGCCGTTGAGGACGGTCGCGCCCATGCCGACCAGCACGTCATCGCCGATCGTGCACCCGTGCAGGATCGCGTTGTGCCCTACCGAGACCCCCGCGCCGACGGTCAGCGGGAAGCCCGGATCGGCGTGCAGCACGCAGCCGTCCTGGATATTGCTGCGCGCGCCGACCTCGATGGTCTCCAGGTCGCCGCGCAGCACCGCGCTGTACCAGACGCTGACCTCGGCGCCGAGCCGCACGCGGCCGATCACGGTGGCGTTCGGCGCGATCCACGCGCTCTCATCGATCTCCGGCGCATGTTCGCCCAGCTGAATCCGCATGGCGACGAACTTAGCTGGCTGGGCTGGGCGGTTCACCCACGGCCCGTCTGGATCAGTTCTGCCCCTGGAAGCTGGTGCGGTGGGCGGCGGGGCTGGTGCCGAGGATGCGGTGGAAGTGATGGCGCAGGCTCACCGCCGTGCCGAAGCCGGTATCGACGGCGATGCGTTCCACGGTGTCGGTGGTGGATTCCAGCAGTAGCCGTGCGCGGTCGGTGCGCTGGAGCAGCAGCCACTGTTGCGGGCTGGTGCCGGTGCGGTCGCGGAAGCGGCGGGTGAAGGTGCGCCGCGACATGAGCGCGACGCGGGCCCAGCTGTCCAGGTCGACCGGGTCGCCGAGGTGCATGCGCGCCCAGACCATGGCGCGTTCGATCGGATCGTCGTCGGCGGCGTCGGGCACCGCGACCGGAATGTACTGCGCCTGGGAGCCGCTGCGATGCGGCGCGGTGACCAGCGCCCTGGCCAGTTCGGTGGCCTCTCTGCTGCCGAGATCGCTGCGGACCAGATGCAGGCAGCAGTCCAGCGCCGCGGCCACGCCCGCGGAGGTCACCACGTCGCCCAGATCCGACCACAGCGTGTCGGCGCGGACCCGGACCGCGGGGAACGCGCGGGCGAGTTCGGCGGCGGAGGCCCAGTGGGTGGTGACCTCGCGTCCGTCGGCCAGTCCGCTGGCGGCCACCGCCCACGAACCCAGGCACAGCCCGACGATCCTGGCGCCGCCCGCGTGGGCGGCGCGCAGAGCCGCGCGCACGTCGGCGGACAGCGGTTGGCCGAGTCGCCAGCTCGGGATCACGACGGTGTCGGCCCGCGCCAGCGTCTCGAGTCCGTGCCGGACATGGATGTCGAATCCGGCGGGGGTGCGCAGTGTTCCCGGCCGCGCGGCGCACACGTCCACCTGATACGGCGCGGGCCCCTCGACGCCGATCCGGCCGAAAACGAGGCTGGGCACCGACAGATGGAAGGGGCTGACCCCGTCGAACGCCAAGACGGCCACCGTACGCATGGCCCGATCTTAACGGTAAGCGGCTCACGGGCCACTGTCCGCGGGCCCACGGGCGGGACAAGATCAACGGCATGAGCGACACGATCGAACGCAACGGCCTGGAAGTTCTGCATATCGGCGGTCCCACGGTGCGGTTCCGCTACGCGGGCCGCACCTGGCTGACCGACCCGACCTTCGACGAGCCGGGCGATTACCCCGGGCCCGTCACCCTGCACAAACTCATCGGGCCCGCGGTGTCGCAAGAGGAAGTCGGCCCTGTGGACGTCGTGCTGCTCTCGCACGACGAACACGCCGACAACCTCGACGACTCCGGCCGGAAGTTGCTCACCACGGTGCCGACCGTGTTGTCGACGCCAGGCGCCGCGACCCGCATCGAAGGAGTGCGCGGGCTGGCGAACTGGGAGACGGTGACGGTGCACGGCGTGCGGGTGACCGGCGTGCCCGCCCTGCACGGTCCCGAGGGTTGCGAGCCGTTCAGCGGCGTCGTCACCGGGTTCGTGCTGCGCGCCGAAGGCGAGCCGACGGTGTACGTCTCGGGGGACAACGCCTCCGTCGACCTGGTGCGGCAGATCGCCGAGCGGATCGGCCGCATCGACATCGCCGTACTCAACGTGGGCGCCGCGAACGTCGGCCGCTTCGGCGACACCGACGTCACCCTGAACGCGCGCACCGCGCTGCAGGCGGCCGAAGCGCTCGGTGACGCGGTGATCGTCCCGGTCCACGCCGAAGGCTGGGCGCACTTCAGCGAGACGCTCGACTATCTGGGCCATGTCTTCCGTTACGGCGGCCGCGCCGAGCAGTTGCGGATACCGCCGCTGGGACGCGCCACCACCGTGTGAGACGGGCCGTCCGCGCGTAACTGGACAACGTGCCGAGAAACTCGCCGGTAGCACGGCGGCCGGGTGGTCGCCGTGCGCGCTCGGCGCGTCGGTCGTGGCGCCGACCCCGGCCCGGGGCGACGATGACGGTATGAGGATCGGAGTTCCACGGGAGGTAAAGGACCAAGAGTTCCGGGTAGCCCTGACGCCTGCGGGCGCCGGGGAACTGGCCGGGCACGGACACGACGTGCTGGTGCAGGCGGGTGCGGGCGTCGGATCGGGTTTTCCCGACGCCGACTACGCCGCGGTGGGGGCCCGCCTGATCCCCGACGCCGACCAGGTGTGGCGGGAAGCCGAACTGGTGTTGAAGGTGAAGGAACCGATCGCGCAGGAGTATTCGCGCATGCGCCGTGGGCAGGTGCTGTTCACCTTTCTGCACTTGGCCGCGTCGCGCGAATGCACCGACGCCGTGCTGCGCTCGGGCATCACGGCCATCGCCTACGAGATGGTGCGCGCCGCGGACGGGTCGCTGCCCCTGCTGGCTCCGATGAGCGAGATCGCGGGCAAGCTCGGCGCACAGGTCGGCGCGTATCACCTGATGGCGCCGCTCGGTGGCGCCGGACTGCTGCCCGGCGGCGTCCCCGGTGTGCGCCCGGCGGAGGTCGTGGTGCTCGGCGGCGGCGTCGCGGGATCGAACGCGGCCGCGGTCGCGGTCGGCATGGGCGCGCGCGTCAGCGTGCTGGACACCAACCTCGATCGGCTGCGGGCACTCGACGCCCGCTTCGACGGGCGGATCGCCACCGTCGCGTCGAACGCCACGGAGGTCAGGCGCGCGGTGCTGTCGGCCGATCTGGTGATCGGCGCGGTGCTGGTGCCCGGCGCGCGTGCGCCGGAGCTGGTCTCCGACGAACTCGTCGGCGGTATGCGCCCCGGCGCGGTGCTGGTGGACATCTCCATCGACCAGGGTGGCTGCTTCGCCTCGGCGCACCCGACCACGCACGCGAATCCGACCTTCCGGGTGGCGGACGCACTGTTCTACTGCGTCGCCAACATGCCGGGCGCGGTGCCGCACACCTCGACGATCGCGCTCACCAACGCGACCCTGCCCTACGTGCGGGCGATCGCCGAACTGGGCTGGCAGGAGGCGTGCGCGAGGCATCCCGACCTCGCGCACGGGCTCACCGCGGACGCCGGGCGGCTGCTGTCAGCGGAAGTCGCCGCCGCGCACGGGTATTCGCGGCCGCTCGGCGTCGCGGGCTGATCACTGCCGCTTGGTGCGGTTCCCGCCCAGGTACCAGTCGGGCTCCCCGGTGGTGGGCAGGTCGCGCAACTTGTCGGGGTTGCGGACCACGTCGATCGCGACGATGCGACCGTCGTCGACGGTGAAGGAGAAAACGCCCGTGTGGGTGCCGTCGAAGACCACCAGTCCTGGCTGGCCGTTGACCAGCACGGTGCGGCCCCAGCCACCCGCCACTTGGTACCAGCCGAGCAGCAACTTGGCCACGAGCTCGGCGCCGTGCACGGGCTGCCGGATCGCGGGCACCTTGCCGCCGCCGTCGGCGGTGAGGCTGACGTTCGTGTCGAGGACGCCGAGCAGGGCACTGATGTCGCCGGAACGCCAGGCCAGCGCGAAGGCCGACACCACCTTCTTCTGCTCGTCGGGGGACGCGGGGAAGCGCGGGGTGCCCTGCTCGACGTGTTTGCGTGCCCGGGAAGCCAGCTGGCGGACGGCGGCCGGGGTGCGGCCGACCACTTCGGCGACCTCGGGGCCGCTCATGCCGAAGACGTCCTGGAGCACGAACGCGGTGCGTTCGGCAGGCGAGAGCGACTCGAGCACGACCAGCAGCGCGGTGGTGACCCGCTCGTCCTGGGTGATCCGGTCGGCGGGATCGTCCCAGCTGGTCACCTCCGGCTCCGGCAGCCATTCGCCCACGTACTGCTCGCGGCGCATGCGGGCGGAGCCGAGGTGGTCGAGGGCGAGCCTGCCGGTGACGGTGGACAGCCATGCCCGCAGGTTGTCGATCTCGCCGGCGGCGCCGGTCTCGTACTGCCGCTGCAACCGCAGCCAGGCCTCCTGCACGACGTCGTCGGCGTCGCTGAGACTGCCCAGGGTGCTGTAGGCCAGCCTGCGCAGATACGGGCGGTGCTCCTCGAACCGCCGAGCCAGCTCGGCCTGGTCGAGTGGCTCGGGGGAAGGCTGTTCGGAAGTCACGTCTGCTCGCCGTTCGTCGTTCGGCCCCTGCGGGGGCGAGTCTATGGATGCGTCACCAGGTCGACGACGTAGGGGCGCGGAGTGTGACACGGGCGGGCCGTGCCGGCAGGCCTGCGCTCGCCCGATAGTGTCGCCGGGTGCAGAAGGGGACCTCCACCGCGCTCGGGTTGCTGCTCGGATTCGCGCTCGATCGTGCGTTCGGCGATCCGCGGCGGTGGCACCCGGTGGCCGGATTCGGTACGGCGGTGGCGGCTTTGGAGTCGGTGACCTATGCCGACCGGCGCGCGGCCGGGCTGGCGCACGAGGCGGTGGCCGTCGGCGCGGTGGTCGGACTCGGTTCGGCGGCTCGGCGTGGCGGGATGATCGCGGTCGCGGTCGCGACCTGGACTGTCCTCGGCGGCCACAGCCTTGCGGACGCCGGTCGGGCCATGGCCGATCGGCTGGCGGCCGGCGATCTGGACGGCGCTCGCGCGCTGCTGCCTGCGCTGTGCGGTCGCGACCCGGACGTTCTCGACGCGGACGGCCTCACGCGCGCTGCGCTCGAATCCATCGCCGAGAACACCTCGGATGCGGCCGTTGCTCCAGTGTTCTGGGGGGCCGTGGCTGGTGTGCCGGGATTGCTGGGGTATCGCGCGATCAACACCCTCGATGCGATGGTCGGCTACCGCAACGAGCGCTACCACCGCTTCGGCTGGGCCGCCGCGCGCACCGACGACGTGGTCAATCTGCTCCCAGCCCGGCTCACCGGCCTGCTCACCGCCGCGCTGGCGCCGCTGGTCGGTGGAAGACCCGCGGCGGCACTGCGGGCTTGGCGCAGCGACGCCGCCGGGCATCCCAGCCCCAACGCGGGGCTGGTCGAGGCATCGATGGCCGGCGCACTCGGCGTCCGGTTGGGCGGGCGCACCCAGTACCCGCACGGCACCGAAATGCGTCCACTGCTCGGCGACGGCTCCGCCCCCACGGTCGAGGACCTACGCCGTGCTGTGCGCCTCTCCGAAGCCGTGCAGTTCACCGCTACCGTCCTTGCCGCCGCCTTCGCCGCCGCCAAGCCTTTTGAATCCGGTTTCTGGAAGGGCCTACTCCTCACTCGCCCGGCCCGGTGACCGTGAATCCGCTTTCGCGTCGAGGCATACAATCTGCGTTCGGCGGCGCAGAGTACGTGCGACCGCGGTCGGCACTGCGGGGTATCAATGTCGGGGAAGTGGTCCGGTGTAGCGCAGAATCCATAGCCCCTGCGCGAACACTTATCCCAGCTCGCCCGGAGGGGCAAAAGGAAACGCAGACCGTACCCGGTCGCTCAGGACGTCCGGCCCGGTTTGCTGCAGTTACTCCATGCGGTGGGCGCCACCCCGGCATTCATCCTGGGCAGGCGGATGGACATTCTGGCCTGGAATCCGCTCGCTGCCGTCCTGATCACCGACTTCGCCACACCGGAACCGCACGAGCGGAACCTCGCGCTTGATCCTGCTCGATGAAAAAGTCCGTCGGCTCTATCCGAATCGTGAACTCGCTGTCCGCAACGCGGTGCGGTTTCTGCGCCGGGACGCGGGGCGCTATCCGGATGATCCGGAATTGGCAACCTTGATCGCCGATCTGTCCACGGGCAGCGAAGAATTCCGCCAGCAGTGGGCGCGGCATACAGTCGGCCGGAAACGGCACGGCATCAAGTAGTTCGATCATCCGCTCGCCGGCGAGTTCGAGCTCGCCTACGAGTCGTTGCAGGAACCTGGTGAACCAGACCAGGTGGTCATCGTCTACACCGCTGACCCGGGTTCGATCGCCAAGGCCAAACTCGAACTCCTCGCGATGACCCTCACGATGACGGACCCGATGGGGACGCCTCCGCGCCGTTCCCGTCGTGGGGCAGCATTGTCGAAGACGGCGTGTCATCGGGCCTGCCGCCGAAGCCTCCTGTTGCTGACTTAGCGGCATCCGCAGAGGCGCGGAGGAGGATTGCCATCTGACGATACTCACGTGCCAAGGATTCGGCAATGGCCAACCTATCCGCACAGAACTTTGTCATGGCCCGTAATACCGGCGCTGCTATGGGGTCTGAATTCTTCTCGACGGCGCACAGCCAGTCGTATGGTGGCGCCCACTCGCGGACATGCTCCGCGACCTGGTCTCGTCGATCAGTCGGCAGGCCTAGATCATTGGGGTCGACACTCAGCTCTTCACCCATTTGCATATCCACCCATCACCACCCTCTCGCCGTCCGGCCGCGATACGCCGGCATTTGTCAACGATATGGCCGACCGGCCGGACGGTTTTGCGCAGGCGCGCATGTCCGTTACTGCGGTGCGCAGATTCTGCGTATCCGGTATTTCCGTCGCAGTGCAACAAACTCGAGCACCCTTAGAATCTGCCTCGATTTGACTAGAGCGCGGCAGGAGCGGATAGCAGTGACAGCTGGGACTTACATTGTCGACTCCACCGACACCCGGGACGTGGCTCGCGGTGAGCGAGCTGATTACTGGACCGAACGCGTCGTGGCCTATCAGGGACTTATCCGATGTGACTACCACGATCGCGCTGATTTCCACGGCAGGGCGCTGCGGCAACGGTCGGCCGACTACGCTCTGGTGGTGTGGGAGGCCGACGAGGCGCGTTACCGGCGTACACATAGCGAGATTCGCGCTACCACCGATGATGCTTGTCGATTGGTATTCCCTCTACAAGGCGACCTGCGGTTGATCACAGAGGCCGGCGACGCCCATCTGAATCCGGGATCGGCCGTGCTGGCCACGGCCAGCGATCCATTCGAGCTCCGGCACCCGTCGACAACCACGAGCCTGGTGATGAGGATCCCGCACCATGTAATCCATCATCGCCTGGGTCCGATACCCAGATCCGCCACCGTACTGAACTTCACCACAGGACTGGGCCGTGTGGTCAGAGAAATGGCTTGCGGAGTCTTCGACGAACGAGATCGCCTCAGCCGAACCGAGTTCGACACCGCCGCCGACGGCCTGACCGAATTACTGTGCATGCTCATCCTCGGCGACGACCGGCCAACTTCTCAGCCACACCTGGTGGAGGTCGCAGACACCATCCGCCGCTATGTCCGCCGGCATGCCGCCGACCCCACTTTGGACGGCCACGCCGTCGCCAATGCGCTCGGCTGGTCGCTACGTCAAATACAACACGTCCTGCAACAGGTCGGAACGACGCCGCGTCAACTGATCAAAGCAGAACGCCTGAATCTTGCCCGCCAGCGCCTTCGAAGCCCCGAATACCAGCACATCACCATCACCGAGCTTGCCTACCAACTGGGTTTCTCCTCGGTCGGCGCATTCAGCAACGCCTACCGAGAACATTTCGGCCATCGCCCCAGCGAAGCCCGCGACGTCGAATGCCCGTGACGCCACAGCGTATTCGGCTGCCATTTTGAAGAGCCAGAACCCGCAAGGTGTCGCTCACCGAAGAGGCGGTTCGGACCTCAACTGATCGATCCGCAGTCCGCGCTTGGACAGGCACGGCGCCAAGTCCACATCCTCGCCGACATCGGCATGCAACTGGATGCTTTCGCGGACCTGCAACCATGCGTCCCGGCGGATTGCGATGTTCGCGCCGCACATGTTGCCGTCAGGTCAGGTGTCCACGGATGCCGGGGGTAGATCGAACTGGTGATCGACCCAGCGGTTCCGGTTGGTCCAGCCAATGTAGTCGAATCGCCAATGGAACGGCCATGTGTGAGCCACGGTGTCGACAAGGACGGCGCACATCGCAGGGTAATCGTCACGGGTTGACAGGACGGCGCGTTGGCCGCGAGGCGAGGCGGTGAAGAAGGAGTCGAATGCGGCGATCGACTGTTTGCTGGTCAGCCTGCCCAGTCCCCGCAGTCCTCGCATCCGCAGCCAGTGCACCAGTCTGGCCCGCGACGGCCATAGTCGGGCGATGGGGTCATCGCCCTGCAACAGCGCGGTGACGGCGGTGTCGGCCCGGGCGAGTGAATCGGCCACGCTGTATCCGGTACTGGGGTTCATCATGCCGCCGCGGGAACCGTACGGAATTATCTGTGCGAGACCCTTCTTGGGTGGCCTCTGGTCCAGCGGATAGTGGGCGGCCTCGTGCTGCTCGGTGCCGGTGAGCCGTATGCCGTGTGCGGCGAGCCGATTCAGCAATCGCCGACGGAGCTCGTGTTGCGGCATACCTCCGAGTAGACCGAGGCTGGTTTCCTCGAAAATCACTGTGCCGTCACCGACTGGCATCGCGTAGAGAAACGAGGGTGGGCTGTCGGGCACAGCTCGGTTGCCCTCACGCCAGTCCATCAGCAACCCGTCGCCGCCGGCGATCATCGGCGCAGCGGTATCGGCACCGACGAAGACGCCATACGCACTGGCCGTGCGGCGGCGGCCAGTGGCGGCCGGTCCACGAGCGTCGAAGACTTTCGAGGCAGTGATGACCGTTCGATCGGCCAACTCCACTCGATGCGGCTCGACCCGTACTGCGCGGCCGGTGATGACAGTGGCATCGTCGAGCGGCAGAGCCGCGCGCAGTCCGGGTTTGGACAGAACGCAGTAAGGCCTGTCGATATGGTGCAGCACCCTGGTCCAGGCGGCCGGTTTCAGTACCGTGGTGGCGATCACTGTGTCGGGTAGCCATTCCGGCAGCTCGTCGACCCAGCAGGCGTAGGTGGGCGACCACAACCGGTCCGGACGTCGGTCCACCGCGGTGACCCTGAGCCCGGCCTGTTCCGCCCGGTGGGCAAGAGCCCTGCCGGCCGGGCCGAGTCCTACCACACACACATCGATATTCCCGGATCCCTGGGACCGCTTGGCAACCACTATCGGGCCAATACGACGCGGTCGGCAAGGTGGCGCACAAATCGCTGCAGAGCATCGTTGGCGGGGCCGTCAGGCAGCGCGAACAGTTCGGCCTCCGCGAGATCGGTGTAGCCGCGCAGCATCTCCTTCGCCAGCACCACACTGTCAAGGTGCGGCAACGGTTGCGGCACCTCTCCCGCCGCGGCCATCGGTCCGGCCGACATGGCCTGTGTCCCACCATCCGCAGTGCACTTCGCCTGGCGGCGGCGAGCGGCATCGGTAGAGCATGCAGAGCCGGAACCGACGTCGGAGCTCCTGTTCCGCTGCGTGTCCGAGACCAGGTTGTCAGAGATCTGCAATGCGGTGCCGAGAGTGGTGCCGAACCTGGCCAGCCGCTCGACATGGTGAGGATCCATTCCGGAGCACAAGCCACCGAAGCGGGCGGACGCGCCGAGCAACGATCCTGCCCTCTCCCGCGCCAACTGCAGCCAGCGCTCGACCGGATCCTCGGTGGGCTGCACGGCGAGTTTCTCGCGCACCTGCCCTGTCACCACGCTGGCAAACGTTTCCGCGATGATTCGCGCCGCCTCCGGCCCGAGCGTCGACACCAGCCGGGAGGCGCACGCAGACAGATAGTCACCGGCCAGGATGACAACGTTGTTGCACCAGCCGGAATTCATGCCTGAAAGATCGCGCCGCACAGATGTCTCGTCCTGCACATTGCCGTGACACACCGTGGCGAGATGGACTAGCTCGACAGCCGTGGCCGCGGTGGTGAGCGCCGGGCTGGCCGGACATGGACCCATCTGCCCGGTCAGGATGGTCAGCAGCGGAAGAATCCGTATGCCGCGGCCTTGGTATTGCACCAGCGCGGGCCAACCCAAGGAGATCTCCAGATACGCCAGCTCACGCGCCAATCGTTCGTCGACCTCCTCCAGAGTGCTATACACCGCATTGGCGAACTCGGAATCATCGAGATCGAATCCAGAGAACATCGCACCCGCAGCCGAACCCATTATTTCCCTGCCTTTATGTCGATCACATCCACACCTGCCACCTGCCACCTGCCACCTGCCAGGCTTGCACGGGCCAGTCGGATGGTGGCTCCGACCACTCGCGGACATAGCCCGCAGCCTGTCCATATCGATCTGCCGAAGCGCATAGGACCCGTGGACCCACACTCAGCCCCTTCTGCCCGTCGCTCATTTGCGTATCCGCCTATCACCCCGTCTCGCTGTCCGGCCCCGAGCGCGCCCCAGTGCGCATCTGCCAGGGTCGCGAGATGAACTTCGTCTGCAGCCACTGTGCGCGCTTTGGCACGAATCAAAGGCTTACGGTTGTTCAGACCGACTGGTCCATTTCGGTGACGTCCGGCGCCGAATGCTTGGTATTGAAAATGATAAGGCCGACTGGACGGGCGTTCTTGCATAGGCGCGCAGACCTATTTCGATCGTGCGCAGATTCTGCGTACCCGATGTCCTTGTCGCGGGTCAACAAATCGGAGCATCTTAAAACCCTCTAGAGTTCGGCTCCATTTGACAAGAGCGGACCAGTAGCGGGGCGGAAGTGAGAATCGGGACGTACATTGTCGACCCCACCGACGCCCGGGCACCGATCGTGGTGTCGAGCTGTTCTCCCACTCCAGCAGGTTCCAGGTCGGGCGGCTTCCATGGGAGTTCGATACGGGCGAAGAATGTTCCGTGCGCGGCCATCACGTCGTCTACGAACCGTTGCACCACCGTTGCCGCGTGCTCACCCGGTCCGGGCATCGGAACCTGCTCGGGCGTCAGCCCATGCCATGCTTGGTCCTCTAGTGCGATAGCTACGGTGAGGAAATGGCCCTGCCTGAAGCGGTGGGCGGCCTCTATCTTCGCTATCAGTTCGGAGGGGATCGGATCACCGGTGGCGTAGTGCTTGGAGAAGCGGCGCAACAGGTCGGCTCGTGTACTGGTGGTCGGATTCGTCGCCTCTCTGGCCGAGAAGCCCGATGCGTACCGCAGGCATGAACGCCTCGTCGCCGGCGAGCCAGAACTGCGCGTCCGCATCCTCCCCGAGCGGAGACGGTATGTCGACGACATCACCGCACTGCCCGCCATCATTCCAGTCCGCTCGTCGCCTTCGTGCCGACTCGATCCCGCCGACCACATTCGGACTGGTCACGCCGGCGACACCGGGCCCGCGTTGCCGAGCCGTGGCCGCTGCCCCAGGGCGGCGGGTTCCCTTGCAACAACGCGCACATGCTTTATTGCTACACGCAGAAAATGGGTGGCCGTCTTGCCCGGTCCTGCAGGACTCCATAAAGTCTCGCGAATATCGCACGAGTGCAACAGGAGCTGATCAGACGTGACGTCCGCGTCCTACATCATCGACTCGGCAGATACTCGGGAAGTGGAGCCCGGCCAGGGAGCCGACTATTGGGCCGCAACGATCGATGCCTATCAGGGGCGTATGAGCTATGGTTTCCGCCACCGCGACGACTTTCGCGGCTCGATCGTTCGGCAGCGCTCCTCCAACTATCAATTGACAGGGTGGAAAACGGATGCGATAGTGTACGCCCGCACCGATCGGGATATCCGTGTTGCCGCGGATCCGGACTATCGTTTCCTGTTCTCCGACAGTGGCCAGCTGCACTTGCAAGTTCGAGAAAGCCACGCGTGCCTCGAACCCAATACCGCCCTGCTGACCACGGTCGCCGAACCGTTCAAGATGTCACCGCAACCAGGAATGGCCGGCTTCGCCTTCACAGTTCCGTACCGGGACATCGAACGGAGGCTGGGTCCCACGCCCCCGCAGATCGTCCGAATAGATTTCACCGTCGGTTTGGGACGGGTGGTCGGCGACCTTTCTCGCGCACTCTTCCAGGAGCGCGAGACCCTTACCCAAGCTCATTTCGACGCCGTATGCGAGACCCTCGTCGAGCTGTTGTGCATGCTGGCCGTGGGTGATGATCGGCCGACGGCCCCTTCCCATCTCTCCGAGGTCGCGGCGATGGTTCGCCGTTACGTTCGCCGGCACGCCGCCGACCCGACGCTCGACGGCCGCGCTATCGCCGGCGCGCTCGGTTGGTCGCTGCGCCAGATCCAGCTGGCCCTGCAACAAACCGGGACGACGCCGCGCCAGCTGATCAAAGAGGAACGCCTCCGTCTGGCGAAAGAACGCCTGCAAAGTCCGGTTTACCGAGACTACACCATCACTCAGCTGGCATACCAACTCGGATTCTCGTCGGTGAGTGCATTCAGCAATGCATTCCGCGAACAATTCGGCCACCCTCCGAGTGATTTCCGGCGACGTTGAACGCTCGCCATGCCAACGACGGGAACCGCGTCGTCTGTTCTGTGAACGCTCGGCTATCACGTTACTCGAAAGTGTCGAAGGCGGCGACGCGAGTTCTGCGATTGTGGCTCGCAGCAATGGGATGGGCGATCTCGGCCTCATGCGCAAGTCACTTGTGGCCATTTTATGGGTGCGGCGATTCGCCCCTGGGCGGTGTGATTCATACGCTGGATGACAAGAAGCGGTGCGTGCTGATGCAACGGTAACTGTGCATTGCGGCCTAATATTTGAGATGGTCGCTGATTTTGAGAGAAGGATTCCGCCCGTGTTCGGTTTCGATATAGAAGATGTCCTCGAGGAGGCAGTTACCTTTACCGCCGGTACAGTAGGGTTCGCCGTCGCCGGCCCGGTCGGCGCCGCGCTAGTAGGGGGTGCAGCAGGAGGCATCTGGGCGGGTACCGAGACAATGATCCAGGGCGGTGGTTTCCAAGAGGCGGTCCATTCAGGGCTTAAAAATGGTGTGGTAAATGGGTTGTCGGGGGCGGTTGGAGGAGGTCTTTTGGGAGGCGCTGTCCGTGGAGCCCCCGGTGGCCTGCTCGGAAGCGCTGCACGAAATACGCTAAATAGTGCAAATAACTTGATCGGCCTCGGTAAGGGGACTTTTCGTACGCATCTGCAGGCCGCTCGGGATGCGATGCCGCACATGACTAGAGGGGCTTTGGCGGCCGGTGGATCTGCCGCGCTGGCGAACCTTGTCTACGGCAGCAGTTCGGCAGGGTTTCGGCGATCTGGTGAGCCGCCCGGTGGCGGACTTCCATGTAAGTACATCGGCAACGGTTCGTAACCGGAGGTCTCGATGGCGATGGATAACATGTTGATGCCGGACATGTCGGAAGGAGAGTATCCGAATGAATACAGGTTCCTCCCAGCGGTGGAAGAGTTATACCTGAGTTTACCGCAAAAATTTCGTCAATTCTACGACAGTTTCGGGGTCGGTGACCGCGCCGACCCTCCGCGACCGGGCCCAGTGCTGCAAGTCAGCGGCGCCGATCTGGCGAACATCGACAACTATGTGGAAACGGCTTTGGGACTCGACGAATATTGGACTCGCCTCTATGAATCGAGTATGAATATTCTGCCGAAAACTCGCGAAATTCGGACGCAGTCCGAGCAAGCGCAGCACGGTATCAACGACGCCGTTAACTATATCAACTACAATGCTCCGACCATCCCCGCGCCCGGCATGAGTCAGGACGACCACATTCTCAGCTATACGGGAGAGGCTGTCAATCGTGCCGAAGTGATTATTGCCAGTATGGCAGAAGCGCAGGAAGATGCCGCCAACGACATCGACGAGCGGACTGATGAGCTGGAGGCACTGAGAGAAGAACTAGCGCAGCGACAGGAGGAACAAGAAGCCGCTCTGGCAGCGGTACAGGAAGAACTCGCCAATCTGGAGGATCTCGGGTCGCCTGGGGATTCTGGGCTGCCGCCATGGGATTCTGGACTGCTGCCGGGCGATTCTGGACTGCTGCCGGGCGATTCTGGACTGCTGCCGGGCGATTCTGGACTGCTGCCGGGCGATTCTGGACTGCTGCCAGGGGATGCCGGACTGCTGCCAGAGGATGCCGGACCGTCGCAGAATCCGGGTGCATCTAACGATGTGGGCGCACCTCGAGACCCGAGCGAGATCTACCCAGATCAGCCGGAGTCCGGCAGCGTCTCGCCGCCGACGCCAGCTGACCCCGTTTCGGAACCAGCTTCCGGATTCGGCCCGGCAGAGGCGATGATGCTGGGGACCCTGGCCAACAGCATGCAACCCGGCCTGCGCAACGAGCCGGATCTGGATGGTCTCCCTCGTGACCACGAACAAGTCATACCACCGCTGGTCACGGCGCAGCCACCGCCCGGGCCTTCGCCTGGGGGCCAGCCCGCGGTCGGGAACCAGCCCGCGGCCAGCGCTGCCCCCAGCCAGAATCCCCAGCCAGGCTCACCCATCGGCCCTACACCACCTCCAGCCGCCAACGGGCAGCCCACGCGGACAACAGCCCGCAACGGAGACGTCGTCGAGTACACGTTCCCGGATGGAGACACCCAGCAGGTGTCCGAGATCGTCGCACAAGCCCTGGACGCGGCATTCGGCAACACGAGTGGCACCGACGCGAAAGCCGCGTACGCGAAAACGCCGGCGAAATGGTCGGACGACAAGCAGATCGGAATTCGGGTCGATCCGTACGAGTTGGTGACCGGCGATGTCGCCGTGTGGGAGCACCGCACGGCGCTGGTCATCGCGCGCGGCCCAGACGGCGGCGAGGAGCTCCGGACCATCGTCGACGGTCGAATGCGGCCATTGGTAAGTGAGTCGATACACGAGATGAGCGACGGTCAAGGCGATTTCGGGAGTTTCACCGGCTTCTGGCACCCGCGTGGCATCGAGATCACCGCTCCCGGGTCGGACACGGCCGCGCCTGCCCCCTCGCTCGGGGATCCATCCGCCGTACCCGCGACGCCGGTAGCCGCTGCGCCCGCCATATAAAGCTCGCGGATCAGAGCTGGTCGATTTCGGAGAACACGAGAAGTGGTGCGGGTCCCCGGAATCGGATCCGCTCCGCGACGAACAAGAAGGTGGAACCAGTGACACGAGCAAGTAGGGCGAGGCCTGATCAGGCGCAGCGTGCTGGAAGCAACGCGGTCGGTCGGGTAAATGCGGCAATGCCGATCGGCCACGGTCCCGGTGCGCGGGAGCGCGATCGTTTCGCTGGAGACGCGGGCGCTGTTGCGCCTGATCCGGGGCCGTCCACAGGACCGGATTCGGACTCGCCGCTGGGGGCGGCGCTGCCGCTGATCGCACGGCAAGCCGAGACTCGTCGTCTCGCCGACCAGGACCTGAACCGGCGGCGCGCGGCGTTCGGCCACCACGGCCCGGACCGCGACCCGGTCGGCGCCGCGGCAGCCACGACGGTGCCCTGGCCCGCACCTCCAATCGGCTTCGCCGACTCCGCCGGGGCTGCGAAGAGCGGGTCGGGTCGCTCGGTTGTCGGTGCGGAATGGGACTGGTGACGGCGTGCCGGTTTTTGCCTGGGCCGAAACCCACACTGACATCTGGGGCGGTTTCTAGAAGTTCACCGTTTTCGCGCACACTCGGCGGTAACGCCAACGGAACTTTCCACACGGCCGGGGACGACATGCTGTCGTGCGTGTCGGCGAGGGTCGTCGTGCGAGCCGGCTCTGCGTCTTGCTGTGATTCCGCCTGATGCTGTGAATCACGCGCTGGGGAACAACAGACGAGCGTATTGGTGCAACCGCGGCCATGCGCTTGCGGCCTACCATCATTCGAAATAGCTGAAGTCAGGGAAGGCAAACCGGCCGATCGGACATATTCGGAACAGCTGAACACTATTTATGGCAGGTCGTGGCGTGTGCGGGAGAGGAATGTTCCGTCGAGTGTTTCCGCTCAGGGGAGTTCGAGTATGAACCTCGGGATTCGAGTCACCAACGAATCGAGTGATGAAAACTCGTGCCGAACGTCCGAAGGCTCGATGGCCGAATGAGCGACGACGACACCTATACCGTCCCGGCGATCGACTCTCAGCCGCCGCCGTCGTGGTATGCCGACGCCTATGAGGCAGACGCGGCGCGTCGGAGCGGCGAGGATCAGGATGCATCCGAACTGCGTCGGCGGGAAATCGCTGCAGCACAGAGTGGAATGGGAAGTATCGCGCCGTATACCGGAGGCGCCAACGCGGCTGAGTACCGTCAGGATCCGGACAGCCCGACCCATGGGGCAGGGCGGGATTTTTCCGTAGAACTTCATCATCCAGAGGGAGATTACCCAGGCCGGGATGCGATGGACGCGATAATCGACACCATTGAGCAGTGGATGCAGACTTCGGTCGACCTGCTGGGTTCCGGAGATTACGAGGCGGTCGACCTTGCGGAATTGTTGACGAGCAACGGCTTGGTTGACCCGGGGGACGCCACGACATCCGAAATGTTCACCAACTACAGGGCCAACGTCGATGACTTGGAAGATGTGCAATCCGATTTGCGGAACAGAAACCATGATGTGGAGATAATTCCAAGAGAAGAAATTTCGCCCCTGGTGCGGGAAGCCAGGCGTCGTATCGAGGCCGTCGTCGATGATTTGAATGAGACTCTGCAGGCTGCCGACCAAGAAATGATCGGTCCGGGGGACAGCTATTTCAATGAGATGACGCGCGCTAGGAAGCTGGAGGTTTTGGACGTCCTCTTCGAGGCCGTCACCGAGGTCGAGAACCTGATCCAGGACGTATCGTCCGAAGTTGAACGACAACGCGAGGAGATCGACGGTCGATCCCCTGAGCATGAAGCCGCTGAGGCTGACTCTGCTGCTGAGGCCGCCGCGGGAGGCGCTGAGGCCGCCGCGAGGGACGCTGAGTCAGCCGCCGCTGCTGCTCAGGCCGCTGCGGCATCCGGAGACTATGACGACTACTTCGGTGACGATTCCGGCGAACGGGCGGCCGACGACGACTTCGTCGACCTTTACGACGATGTCGACGGCACTGGCGATTTCGAGGGCCTTCTGGATGACACCGGCGATTCGGTCATGGAGCCGGATCTATCGCCGGCGGTACGGGGCGGAGGCGGTGTAACCGGGCCGGACTCGCCGGTCAGTGCTGTCGCGGATGGAGCGAACGCCCACGTCATTGCCGGGCAAGGGGTTACGGGCAGCTCCGGTGGTGATCCGTGGGCACGGGCGATGCCATTGATGCTGCTGACATTGTCGCAGGCGTTGCTGCGCAACAACCGACAGGACGGTGCCAGCTCTGGTTCGGACGACTCTCGGCAGGATCTGCGCGACCGGCGCCCGCCGGAAGCCGCGCGGGCGCCAGACGCTGGTGATCCGGCCGCAACGGACATCATGCCTGTTGTCACGGCGCTCGACCCGGGAATACCGCCGGTGGTCGTGCCGGGTTCGATGGTGGATCTGGTACTGCCGGACGGTTCGACCCAGAAGGTGCCGTCGGTTGTGGCACAGGCGGTTCAGAAGGAGTTGAGCAACCCGAACGGCAGCGATGCCCGAGCCGCGTATATGGGTACGACCGCGGCGCCTACCCCTGGGCATCCGTGGTCGATGGTCGATACGGCGAACCAGCGGATCGGGTCCTCGGAGCTGCGGACGGGAGATGTGGTGCAGTGGACCAATCGCACCGCACTGGTCGTGGTCACCGACAACGGGCTGCACTACATCACAAGCGGGCAGCTCGTCCCGCTCGATCCGCACAACCCGCAAGCCGACAACCATGGTGCCTACGGAGATTTTGAAGGTTACTTTCGCCCCAGCGGTATCGATATCCACAGCGCCCCCGTCGAACCAGTCCAGACGGCTGCACCCCAGGTTGCGGCTACGGCGCAGCCGCCGCCCCTGGTTACACCACCTGTCATCCGCTAGTCCGTCCTGTTCCAACCTGGTGGTATCCGTGCGCACGGTGTTGCCGATTTATCCGAATTCGTATGGGGCCGTTTTCTTTGCCAACGCTCGACCCCGACACATCTACTGCGTCCAGCCGCAGCGTTCGAAGTGAAGGATCTGATCACCGATGCTCGAGGAACGGTTCACCGATTCAGCAGCCATCCGGATATCCGGGCGACTGACACCCGAAATTCTGGCGAAGGCCGAAGTTCCCATCGATGTTCGAATGCCGGACACCGCCCGTTCGTGGGTTGCGCAATCTCGGTCGGTCCTGGGGAAGCAAGCGGTCGAGGTGCGCGGTGATCAGGGCGCTGTCATCGATCGCTGGGCTGCTGCCGCTGCCCAGGGTGAGCACGCATCCCACCGCATCGTCGGGCATCACGACGACTTGCCCGCGAATGTTGTGCGCGCAGCGGTACTGGCCCGCCTGTGGACTCTTGCCGACGCGGACTCGGGCGCATCAATTGGGGCCTTGTCCGCGCTGACAGCGATGCTGGGCACCGGCTTTGCGCCAGCGGTCCCGATGCCGAGAGCGGGGCTGCTCGGCGCCGACTACGACCGCTTTTCATTCACTCACATTGTTCGCGCCTTGCGCGGGGAAGGGCACGCCTTCGTCGGTGGTAAGAGGATGCCTGCGGCCGAAGCGTTACACGCGGTGGGTCTGACCGCGGCGAAATTCGATGTGCGGGACGAATACCTTCTGGTAGGCGGAACCTCGTTAACGGTGGCGGCGGCCGCACTCTCGCTGGCATCGGTTCGTCGATCGCACTCGATCGCGGTGAGTCTCACCGCATTGTTGCTGGATGTCCTCGGCTACAGCCGGGACTTCCCGGCACCCGAGATGCTCGGCCTGTCCGGCCATCCGCAGGTCGCCGCGGTGATCCTGCGCATGCGCGACCTGCTCGCCGGCGCATCGCCAACCGAAATCGGCCCTTCGCCGATGCCGTACGCCTTGTGCTGTTCGCCGGACCTGTTGGGTGCGGCCGGTGAAACAATCCGCGCGGCCAGTGCTGTCGTCGACGACGATCTCAACGATGTCGGCCACAACCCGATGCGCTTGCCCGGGCGGCCTGAAACAGTTCACGACGGTCCCGTACGCGGACAGCAGGTAGTCCCCGTTACCGATCTACTCAACTCCAGCACCGCGATGCTGGGCAGCCTGGCCCAACTGCAGCTCGACCTGTTGATCGAGCACCGTGCCGACAACTCGCTGTCCCAACCAGCAGCGACACCCGAACAACAGCACCGAGTGGTCGAGCTGAAAACGCTGGCCACATCAACTACCGCGGCACTACGCCGCGCGGTCACCGGGCCTCCGCACAGGTCCTCGAGCAACACACACGAGCCAGATGCCAGCCCGTTCGACGTCCACGCTTGGCTGAGCGCACTCGATCACGCCGCGTCGCTACGCCTGCTGCACGGAATGCTCGCGGTGACCCTCCGACAAGCAGTGCATATCAGCGGTCGGCGACCGACAGCGCCTGCGTGCACAGCGATCCTCTACCAGCTCATCGAGCGCATACCCCCGCGCGACCCCCATCGACCCCTGCTCGACGATATCCACACCGCCGCACACCTTCTCGACGCCGAAGCGCCGGTGAGCCCGGCGGCGTCGGCCGGCATATAAGGACGCGTGCGGCGATGGCGATCTGGATACGGCGAGGTCGGTTTCGGCGGTCCATCGCCGCTGTGCCGCGGAGAGGATGTGGTCGGACGATCGTCCAGACGGCGAGAGACCTTCGGGGCGGGCGTAGGCCCTTATCGATACTGGAGCCGGAGGAGTTCTGGGATCCGGAGCGGTGGCAGCCGAGTGCCGTTACAGGACGCTGCTTCCGATGGATCACTTCCGGTCGGCATCGGCGTCGGGTGGTCTGGATCTCGATTGCCGTCGTTGCGTTGCTGGCAAATCTGGTTGTGCTTGCAGGTTCCCGCGTGCAAGTTCGTGGGATTTTCGGCGGGCTGTGAATGGCTGGACCCTTTTCATCGCGCCTTGACCGGTGTCGCGGACAGTCTTACCGGTCAGATCGCCACGGCGCCGGTGGTTTTCACTTCCGCAGCGATAGGCTCTTTTATTGTTGCACTGTTCGTTGCGTGGGGCTATTTTGCTCGAGCTGTGTCGCAGATATGTTTCATGCTGTTGGTGGCAGCGTTGGGCCGGTATTCTTGCGGAGCCTCTGGCGGAAGTGCTGGCTCCGGACGGTCTCCTGCTCCTGCGGCATCCGCTGCAGGTGTGGAGCTAGGGTCATGTCGTCGATCGGTCGCCGGCTTGCCGTGATGCCTGGTCGACCGCGGTTCTTTCGGGCGAGGATGTCGGGGAAGCAATGCGTGACTGCGGCGACTCGGCTGCTTATGAGAGGGCTTCCGAAACGACCTGGGGACAGGTCGGCTCCGGTTTGGTGGTCATGTTCCTGTCCCCGCTTTCATCGCTGGTGTTGATAATGCTCGCACCGTGGTATCGGAGGCGGCGGGAGGGCACTGGGAATGGGTAACGCGAATGCGAACAACTCGATGTCCCCGCTCGGGGTGTTCGCCGCGGCCTGGTATGGGGGCGACTATCCCGGCGGTGTCCGGATTTCGGATGACCTGGCCGCGCTCGGCAGAGGCTACATCAATAGCCCCAACAAGCAATGGATCGAAACATTGCAGGCCCATGTGGACGGCCCGATCCCTGGCGGGGCCCCGTACCTACATATCAACCATCGCCGTCTGGACCAGCCGAACCCGAACGTGGCCGAACTCGAGAAAGGGATCTCTGCTCGCGAACGGCTGTAGTTCCACCAGGAGGCTCTGCGGGATCCGCTCGCTCGCGAGCAGACCAGAGTCAGTCGCGGCCGTAGCGGTCGGCGAGGCGGGCCTCGGTGGTTGGCGCAGTGGGTGGGCTCGGCTGAGGCACAGAGTTCGGTCCGGGCAAAGCCACTTCAGCAGGAGTTGTCGCGGGCGACGCTTTTTCCTTCCGCCTCTCCCGGATCTCGGCGTAGATGAAATAGCCGAGGCCGAGGGGGGCCATGATGCCGAATGCCAGCCATTGCAGGCCGTAGGACAGGTAGGGGCCCGCATCGAGTTGGGGGAGCGGCGTGGGAGTGAACGCGCCCGGCTGGTTCTCGCTCAACTGCAGGTAGCCGCCGCGCTCGCCCCCGGTGGGCACGGGAGTCAGCGACTGTCGCAGGACTGCCGTCTCCTGTGTGGTGTCGATGGAGTACACCTGGCGATAGCCGTCCTGGACGCTCGGGTCCTTGCCGGGCGTGACGCCCTCGGACATCCGGACCCTCGCCTCGATGCGCTGCGGCCCGGCCGGGGGCTCGGGGATCTGCGGCGGGCGCGTCCCGTCCACCGCGGACACGAGCCCGCGGTCGACGAGCAGCACGCGTCCGTCGTCCAAGCGGAAGGTCGTGAGCACCGCGTATCCCGGGGCGCCGTCGAGGTGGCGCAGCCGCACCAGCACCGTCGAGTCCGGCACATAACTGCCGGAAGCGGTGACCCGCCGCCACTCGGTGTGCTCGCTCCCCGCGCCGGCGAGCACGGTGCCGACGTCGACGGGCTCGGCCTTCACCGAATCGGCGATCAACTGGTTGCGGTGCGAGGTCGCGGTGTTCTTGCCGAGCTGCCACGGCGCGAGCACGGTGAAGCACAGGTAGGCGAACGCGGCGACCAGCACCGCCAGGATCAGCCAGCTGGGGCGCAACAGGAAGGCGAGCCTGCGCATCACGGTCGCTCGTCGGCGACGAGGCGCGGGTCGGGCGGTTCGGCGGCGGCCAGTTCGTCGCGCACCCAGTCGAGCAGGCCGGGGACGGCGGCCTCGATCTGGGCGCGCACGAGTTCGAAGTCCGCCGCGTCGCCGTAGTAGGGGTCGGCCACGTCCTGACCGTCGGCATCCGGGTCGAAGGCGCGCAGCAACCGCGTCCGCTCGGCCGGGACGCCGAGGCGGGCCAAGTCCCGCTGGTGGGAGCGGTCCAAGGCGATCACCAGGTCGGCGTCGCTGTGCTCGGCGCCGAACACGGCGGCGACGTGCCCGGTCGGGTAGCCGTATTTGCGCAGGGTGGCGCTGGTGCGCGGGTCCGCGTCGTCGCCCACGTGCCAGGAACCGGTGCCCGCGCTGCTCACCCGCACCCGGTTGGCCAACCCGGCCCGGTAGAGGTGCGAGGCGAAGATCTTCTCCGCCATCGGAGAGCGGCAGATGTTGCCGGTACAGACGAACGAGACGTGCAGCTGGCCCACGCCTGCCATTCTGGCCGGTCCGGCCGCGCGAGCGCCACGTAGGGTGTGGTCTCGTGGCCGAGGACACCGTCGATCGCGCGAAACTGCGTCACCACGGCGACGTGGACGCCCGGCCTGGCATGCTCGATTTCGCGGTGAACGTCCAGGGCGCCGCACCGCCGGAATGGCTGCGGCGGCGCTTGGCCGCGCGCCTGTCCGATCTGGGGCGTTATCCGAGCGCCGAGGACGCCGAGGCGGCTCGCCGCGCGGTGGCGGCTCGGCACGGCCGCGCTCCCGAGGAGGTGTTGCTGCTGGCCGGCGCCGCGGAAGGCTTCGCCATGCTGCCCCGCCTCGCGCCGCGGTCGGCCGCGGTGGTGCATCCGTCGTTCACCGAGCCGGAACTCGCGCTGCGGGAGGCGGGCGTCCCCGTCACCAGGGTGGTGCTGGAACCGCCCTACCGGCTCGATCCCGCCGCGGTGCCCGCCGGGGCCGATCTGGTGGTGCTCGGCAACCCCACCAACCCCACCTCGGTACTCCACCCGGCCGCTGCCATCCGCGCCCTGCGCGGGCCGGGGCGCGTCGTCGTGGTAGACGAGGCCTTCGCCGACGCGGTGGCCGGTGAGCCGGAATCCCTCGCCGCCGACCCCGCGCCCGACCTGCTCGTCCTGCGCAGCCTCACCAAGACGTGGGCGCTGGCGGGGCTGCGCTGCGGCTACTTCCTCGGCGCGCCCGAGGTGCTGGCGCGTCTGGGCCACGGGCGTCCGCACTGGCCGCTGGGCACGCTGCAACTGGAGGCGATCACGGCCACCGCGAGCCCGGCCGCCGTGGCCGAGTCCGAGCGCCGTGCCGAGACGCTCGCCGTGCACCGTGCCGCGATGATCGAGCGCCTGAGCAACCTCGGCGTGGCGGTCCACACTCCGGCGGAAGGCCCGTTCCTGCTGCTGCGCGTGGCGGAAGGCGAATTGCTGCGCAAACACTTGGCCGCGGAGGGGATCGCGGTCCGGCGCGCGGACACCTTCCCCGGCCTGGGCCCGGATCATCTGCGCGTCGCGGTCCGCGGGCCCGCGGAGGTCGATCGGCTGGTCGCGGCGATCCGATCGGCGGATGTCCGGTGAGTGCGAGGCTCCGGCCGCGCCACGTCGATCCCGCGCGCAGGCCGGCCGGACGGACGGGTATCTCGCGCGTCGGAAGTCTCGCGGCCGGCGGCCGATCTCCACGACTCGGCGAGAACCTGCTGTGGAGTCGGTCGGAATTCCGCCGCATGGTGATCGCCCCATCGGGCATCCGGACGAACAATGGGGCAGGCCCCGCTCACCCCGATAGCCGCCCCAGCGGTGCTCGTGGCGCTGAACTGCGCCCGACCGCGCATATCGCGTGCCCGAGAGAGGCGAGCTCAGGCACGCCCGGCGGTGAACCCGGTGCTGCACAGTGCAGGACCGAAGCGAAGGAAGGTGGACGATGACCACGCTCGCGGATCTCATCGGGGCGCTCGACGCGGCCTACCCGCCCGCGCTGGCCGAGCCGTGGGACTCGGTCGGCCTGGTCTGCGGTGACCCGGCCGAAGAGCTGACCCGGGTGCTGTTCGCGGTCGACGCGACCGCCGCGGTCGTCGAGGAGGCGATCGACTGGCGTGCGCAGGCGCTGGTGGTGCACCACCCGCTGCTGCTGCGCGGGGTCGACACCGTCGCGGCGAGCACGCCGAAAGGCGCGCTGCTGCACCGGCTGATCCGCTCCGGCTGCGCGCTGTTCACCGCGCATACGAACGCCGACTCCGCCGATCCGGGCGTCTCCGACGCGCTCGCCGCGGCCATCGGTCTCACGGTGACCGGCCCCCTGGACGCGAAACCCGAGGCAGCCGTGGACAACTGGGCGATCCCGGTGCCGCGCACGCACACCGACGCGGTACTCGCCGCGCTTTTCGCCGCCGGTGCCGGCGCGGGCGGGCACTGTTGCGACCGTGCGCTGCGAGTGCCTGCGACAGGACAATTCCGTCCGATCGCCGAAGCCGCTCCGGATCAAGGCTCCCTCACCGAACTGCGGTACGTCGAGGAGGACCTCATCGAGGTGGCCGCCCCGTCCGCCGCCCGCTCGGCCGTGCTCGCCGCGCTGCGGGCCGCGCATCCCGGCGACGACCCGGCCTACCACATCGGCGAACGCGCCCAGCTGCCGTCGTCGCTCGGCATCGGCCGGGTCGGTACCCTGCCGCAACCGGAATCGTTGCGCTCCTTCACCGATCGGGTGGCCCGCGCCCTCCCGCCCACCGTGTGGGGCGTGCGCGCCGCGGGTGACCCGGACCGCACCGTCTATACGGTCGCGGTGTGCGGCGGCGCGGGCGACTCCTACCTGAGCAGGGCCGCCGGGCTGGGCGTCGACGTATATCTCACTTCGGACCTGCGCCACCACCCGGTCGACGAACACCTGCGCAAGGGCGGTCCCGCCTTGGTCGACGCCGCGCACTGGGCGACCGAATTCCCTTGGTGCGCGCAGGCCGAAGCGGTCGTGCGCACCGCCCTGCCCGGCTTGGAGACCAGGGTGTCCACGCTGCGTACCGACCCGTGGACGGTGCGCGCGCCCGGCTGAGCGTTCGAAGCCGTTGCCCTGGCGCGGAACTGGCGACGGCGTGTCGGGGCGTGTCCGCGCCGAGCCGGAACGGGTTGGGCGTTTCGGGTGAATCGAGTAGTTCGCGCGGGGTACAACTACCGCATGAACTTCCCGGTGGATTTCGGTCTCGTGCAGATCGGGCTGATCCTGCTGCTGGTCGTCGGTGTAGCGCTGATCATCTCCGGTCTGATCGCCGCGCGCCGGGTGGGAATGCGGCCGCTGCTCGCGCGCGGAACGGGCGGGCTCGCGTTGCTGCTGGTCGCCGCGGTGCTGCTGTGGATCGCGACGCTGCTGCAGACCTATCTCGGATTGACCGGCGAGATCAAGGCGGCGCACGTGGTGGCCAAGCCGGTGGCGGGACAGGAACACCTGCTCGACGTGGATGTCACCCTGTACGGCGACGACGACCACCCCGAGCAGCGTCTCACCCACCGGGTCGAAGGCGACATGTGGGTGCTGCAAGCGGGCATCGTCGAGTTGGAGCCGTGGGTGAACGCGCTGGGCTTCCACTCCGGCTACCGGATCAGCCGCCTGTACGGCCAGCGCCTCGACGGCGTCGCGACCAAACAGAACCAGATCTTCCTCAACGACGGCGACCGCGACTTCTTCGCCGACATGCGCGAGGGCCGGTGGTGGACCCAGCCGTTCGTGCGCTCCGCCTACGGCAACGCGGTGATCGCGGTGCCCGGCGAATACGACGTCTACATCTCCCGCGACGCCATCAAAACTCGCGCCGTCGGCGGCTGACGCCGGTCCGCCGATCCGGCGGGGTACGGTTGAACACCAGTCCCGTCCACCCCGTCCAGGAGTTTGTCCGCGTTGAATGTCGAACCCCCGATCCAGGCCGAGCTGCTGCGGCTCGCCGCCGTCGACGCCGAGCTGACCCGGATCGCGCACCGGCGCACGGTGCTGCCCGAGCAGCAGGAGGTGACGCGGCTGGAGGCCGAGCGCAACGCGCACTCCGATGCCGCGGTGGCCGTCGAGATCGTGCTGGACGACCTCGATCGCGACATCCGCAAGCTGGAGGGCGAGGTCGAGGCGGTGCGCAAGCGCGAGGAGCGCGACAAGGGCCTGCTCAGCGCGGGATCGGTGAACGCGAAACAGCTTTCGGAGATCCAGCACGAGCTCGGTAGTCTGGAGCGCCGCCGCTCCGTGCTGGAGGACGAACTGCTCGAGGTGATGGAGCGGCGCGAGGCCTCGGCCGCCGATCACGAGCACGCGGGCGCGCGGTTGAGCAAGACCGACGAGGAACTCGCCGATGCCAGGCGACAGCGGGACGAGGCGCTCGCGGACCTGGACGTGGCGCAGACGCGCTGCGAGACCGATCGCGCGGGCGTGGTCGCGAAGCTGCCCGGCGAACTGCTGGCCATCTACGACCGTCAGCGGGAACAGCACGGCGTCGGCGCCGCCTTGTTGCAGGCGCGTCGCTGCGGCGCGTGCCGCATCGAACTCGATCGTGGCGAGATCGCCCGCATCGCCAAGACCGCCCCCGACGTGGTCGTGCGCTGCCCGGAGTGCGGCGCGGTGCTGGTCCGGACCAAGGAATCGGGGCTGTGAGCTCGCCGCGACCGACTGACCGGGAAGTGCGATGAGTTTCCCGGAGGTGATCGTCGAAGCCGACGGCGGCTCGCGGGGCAATCCCGGTCCGGCCGGGTACGGCGCGGTCGTCTACGACGCCGATCACGTCCGGGTGCTCGCCGAGCGCTGGGAGTTCCTCGGCATCGCCACCAACAACGTCGCCGAATATCGCGGATTGATCGCCGGGTTGGCCGCGGCCTCGGAACTGGGCGCCGAGTCGGTCGTGGTGCGCATGGATTCCAAGCTGGTCGTCGAGCAGATGTCCGGTCGCTGGAAGATCAAGCACGCGGCCTTGATTCCGCTCGCCGACCAGGCTCGCCGGATCGCGGCCGGGTTCCGCCGGGTGAGCTACGCCTGGATCCCGCGCGCGCAGAACGCGCATGCCGACCGGCTCGCGAACGACGCCATGGACGCCGGAGCCGAGGGCGGCGAGAGCCGTGCCACGGCGGCGGACACCCGGCAGGCCGAGGCCGCCGATCCGGCCCTCGCGGCCACCGAGCGTGATCTGCCGAGTTGGATCGACGAGGCCAGGGACGCGAACGCCGAGCAATCGAAGCCCGCGGAGCACGGCCCCGGCTGGACGCGCGCCAGTGGTCGGCCCACGCGTTTGCTGTTACTTCGCCACGGTCAAACCGAGTTGTCGCTGCAACGCCGGTATTCCGGTCGCGGCAACCCGCCGCTCACCCCGCTGGGTCGTGAGCAGGCCGCGCGGGCGGCGAAGATGCTGGCCGCCAAAGGCGGCATCGCCGCTGTGGTGAGCTCTCCGCTCGGCCGGGCCAGGGAAACCGCCGAGGCGGCCGCCGCGGCGCTCGGGGTGCCGGTCGAGATCCACGAAGGGTTGATCGAGACCGACTTCGGCGCGTGGGAGGGGCTGACCTTCGCGGAGGCCGCGCAGCGTGACCCCGACCTGCACGCCCGCTGGATCGGCGACCCCACCGTCGCCGCGCCCGGCGGGGAGAACTTCGAGGAGGTCCGCGCGCGCGTGGACGCGGCTCTGCACGACCTGCTCGAGCGGTATCCCGGCGCCAATGTGGTCGTGGTCAGTCATGTGACTCCGATCAAGACGCTGCTGCGGCTGGCCCTCGATGCCGGCCCGTCGCTGCTGTATCGATTGCACCTGGATCTGGCGTCGCTCTCGATAGCGGAGTTCTATCTCGACGGCGGCTCTTCGGTGCGTCTGGTGAACGATACGTCCTACCTCTGAGGCGGACGACGCGCCGGAATCGAGGGCGAACGCGGTGCGCGGAGGGCGAATTATGCACCATTGCAACACATTTGCGTTTCACAATCGCGCGATGCGGTGAATCTCACTTCAACTCGGCCTTGCGCGGCGAGTAGCGGTAGGCTTCCGGACGGTCAGGCACAGGCGTCCAGCTGCCTGCCTGGTCGGGGTCGACGCAGTGGCCTCGGTCAGTGCTGCTCAGCGGGACGGTTTTCGCGCGGGCAGCGTGGCCCGCGGGCCGCGTAGCGGTGGGAAGCACCTGTGCCGTCGAGTGGTTCGATGAGAGTGCAGGTTCGATGAGCAGTCCGATCAAGGTTGTCGTTCTCGGGGCAGGGATCGGAGGACTCACCACCGCGGCCGCCCTGCGGCATGCGGGATTCGGCGTCGAACTATACGAAGCGGGCCCGGAACTGCGGGCCCAGGGCTTCGGACTTTCCGTGCAGGCCAACGGAATCAACGCACTGCGCACCCTCGGCCTCGGCCTCGACGAGCAGCTGCTCGAACGCGGCGGCCGGGTCGAGACCTTCCGCTTCTGCAATCCCGACGGCAGCCCGATCCGGGTGCTCCCGGTCCATCGGCTCGACGCCCGGCTCGGCGCTCCGGCCGTGGCGCTGCACCGCACCGACCTGCACGACGTGCTGCTCAGCGCGATCGGCGACACACCGACTTTCACCGGCGCGCAAGCGACTCGGTTCGTCGACGACGGTGAGCACGTGCGCGTCGAGTTCGCCGACGGCCGGGTCGCCGAGGGCGATCTGCTCGTCGGCGCCGACGGCATCCACTCGGTGGTGCGCGCCCAGCTGCACGGCCGCGCCGAGCCGCGTCCCGGCAATTTCGTGTGCTGGCTGGCCTGCGTCCCGTTCGAGCACCCCAATGTCGCGCGCGGGTTGTCGGCGCACTTCTGGGGCACCGGAATGCGTTTCGGCATCCACGACATCGGGCACGGCCGGGTGTACTGGTGGGGCACCAAGACGCTGCCCGCCGACGAGGCCGCGAACTGGCAGGGCGGCAAGGAAGACCTGCTGCGCATGTACGCCGACTGGGCGCCGGAGGTGCGCGCCTGCATCGAGCAGACCGACGAAGCGGCGATCCTGGCCGTGCCCGCGCAGGATCGCCCGCCGCTGGCGCAGTGGGGCCGCGGCCGGGTGACGCTGCTCGGCGACGCGGCGCACCCGATGCTGCCCAGCCTCGGCCAGGGCGCCAACGCCGCGATCGAGGACGCGGTGGTGCTGGCCGGCGTGCTGCGGAACTCTTTGGATCCGGTCGCGGGCCTGCGTCGTTACGAGAAGTTGCGCGCCGACCGCACCGCCATGTTCGTCAACGGATCGGCTTCGCTGGCCAAGATCGAGCAGACCACCGATCCGCGCCTGGTGCGGGTGCGCGACACCTACTTCCGGCACGCGCCCACCGAATTCTTCCTGAGCAACCTCGGCAAGCCGATGTCGTTCCCGGCGCCGGACGGGCCGACCGCGCGGCTGCCGCGCCCGCTCTCACCGGTCGAGCGCTGGCACTGGATCGCCGATCAGCTGGCGCCGCTGCACATCCTGTCGCGGGTGCGGATCCGCGGCCACGTCGAGGCCGAGCAGATCCGCGCGGGCCTGGACGAGGTGCAGCGCCGACATCCGCTCCTGCGGGTCGCCGTCGCCGCCGAACCGGACGGCACCGCACCGCGTTTCGTGCCGGTGCAGGCCCCGATCCCGCTGCGCGTGATCGAATCCGAGGACAGCACGAACTGGCTGACCGAGGCCGACGAGGTGGAGCTGCGCGAGCCGTTCGACTGGCGCACCGGCCCGCTGGCCAGGGCGGTGCTGATCAAGGAGACCGACGGCACCAACGAGCTGATCGTCACGCTGCACTACGCCATCGCCGACGGCGAGAGCGCGCTGTCGGTGGCCGAGCAGGTGCTCCGAGCGGCCGCCGGGGAAGGGGGCGAGTTCTCGCCCGCGCCGGTCCGGCCGGGTCCGGAGGAATTGTTCCCGCCGCGCTTCCAAGGTGCGGGCGGTGCGCTGCGCACCGCGGGTTCGTTCCTGCGCGACCAGAAGTCGCAGCTGCGCCGGCCGCGCAGGCTGGAGCCGACCAGGCTGGCGCCGCCCGCGCAGCGGCGCAGCCGGGTGGTGCACCGCAGCCTCGACGGCGACCGGTTGGACGCGCTCAAAGCAGGCTGCGCCCGCCACGGCGTAGGCCTGCAGGCCGCCCTCTCCGCGGCGCTGCTGATCGCGGCGGCCAGGGAGGCGGGCACCGAGAAGGCCGCCTGGTACACCGTCGGCAGCTCGGTCAACTTCCGTGACCATCTCGACGGCGCCGCGGGCGACACCGAGGTCGGCACCTATCAGGGCATGATCGCCACCCCGGCGAAGTACGCGCCGTGGGCCTCGCTGTGGGAGATCGCCGCCGAGATCGAGCGCGAGTACGGCGCGCGGACGGACCGGCGCGATCACCTGTCCGCGTTGAACCTGCTGAAGGTGGCCGCGCCGAAGTCGGTGGCCGCCAGCGCGTCCACGGTGAAGCTCATGGACACCCGCGGCCCGGGTCATCTCTGTATGACGTACCTGGGCGACTACCCCTTCCCGGACAAGATCGGCTCCTGGCAGCTGGAGGGCGCGCAGTTCGTCTCCGGCATGTCCGTCAGCGGCTTCATCATGGCCACCGCCAACGCGACGCACAACGAGCTGTCCCTCAACATCGGCTACGTCGAGCCCGCGGTATCGCGGGACCGAGCCGATCGTCTGGCCGACGAAAGCGTGCGCGCGCTGCTGTCGGCTTGCTGACCGGCCCGCATACACCGCGATAACAACAGCAGAGTCGCGGCATCGGCAGTGCCGATGCCGTGATTCGCGATATCGATAACTGGATAAGTGTGGTAGCAGCTTTGCGTGTCAGCGATCAGGGTGGGCTGGGGTAGATCCGCGCACGGCCGGTGCCGCGACTGTCGCGATAGGAGTGACTGTGACATTCGAACCGAGTGCTACTTCCGAGAGACCCCCCGAAGCCTGGCCGGTCAGCGCGTACCAGCGTGATGTGTTGTCGGTCGCCTACCGGTATGCTCCGGCGCCGGTCACCCGAAACGCCTACTGCGCGTTCATCGACGAGCCGTTCGACATGGACCGGTTGCGGGCCGTGGTGCGCCGGGCGTTGCTCGCCGACGAGGCGTTGCGCCTGCGGTTCGAGTTCTCCGAGGGCCGCTTCTGGCAGTGGGTGTCCGACGAGCTACCCGAGGTCGAGTTCGTCGATCTCAGTTGGGCGTCGGACCCGGCCGCGGCACGCCGCGACTGGGTGAACCGGGCCAACGTGACGCCGTCCCCGCCGCGGCAGCCGTTCCGGATCGCCGCGCTGGTCGACGGGCCCGATCACTTCCATCTCTACGTCGCGATGCACCACGCGATGATCGACGGCTGGGGCGTGAACGCGCTGTGGAGCGCTCTGGTGGACAACTACAGCCGCACCGACCTCTCGCTCGAGCAGCTCGCCGAGCCGGATCCGTTCACCGAGCAGACCGACCGCAGTGCGGCGACCTATCGCAGGATCGCCGCCGAACACGAGGAGTATCTGTCCTCGCCGCAGTGGGCGGCGGATCGGGACGCGCTGGTGCGCCGCTTCGAGGGAGTGGTTCCCGCGCTGTTCTCCGGACGTGCGAGCACCCCCGACGTCAACCGGGGGAGGCGGCGCGTGGTGGTGGAACCCGCGTTCCTCGACCGCATCCGAGCCACCGGCTTCTCCGTCTTCGCGTTCACCGTTTCGGCGCTGGCCGCCTACCTGACCACCATTCACCGCTCCGAGGAGGTGGTGATCGGCGTCCCGATGCTCAACCGGCACAGCGCGGAGACCTTCCGCACCGCCGGGCACCGGACGAACGTCGTCCCCCTGCGCATCCGGGTCGATCCCGCGCAGCCGCTGTCGGCGGTCGCCACCGAGGTGGCCGCGCAGATCCGGGAACTCAAGCGCTACGAACGCTTTCCGTACGGCGACCTGGCGCGTGCCCTCAGCAGCGATCCGACGGCGCCGCCGCTGTTCGACGTGGCGTACTCCTACATCAAGATGCCGCCGTCGGATCATCTCGACAAGATCCTCGGCACCCTCGACATCGTCAATCCGGGCACGGTGCTCGAGGCGCTGAACATCCTCGGCGTCGAGCACGCGCGCGACGGCTCGCTGAATCTCCAGCTCTACTACGACAAGGACGTCTTCGACGAGAACTTCCCGTTCGAATCGGTCGTGCGCGGCGTCGGTGCGCTGGTGGTGGCGGCGCTGGACCGGCCAGAGGCGCCGATCTCGGCCTTGCCGCTGATGTCGCGGCGGGAGCAGGCAACCGTCGCCGCGTTCGAAGCCGGTCCGCGCGAGGAATTCCCGTACACGACGATCGACCGGCTGGTCGCCGACGTGGCCGCGCGGCATCCGGACCGGATCGCGATCGAACCGGTCGCCGGGTCCGGGGAGCAGCCGCTGCGCTACGCCGAATTGTCCGCGCTGGCGGATGGATTCGCCGCCAGGTTGCACGCGCTCGGCGCTAACGGCAACGAGTGCGTCCCGGTGGTACTGCCCCGTTCGACGGAGATGCTCGTCGCGATCTTCGGCGTGTTGCGGGCCGGTTGCGCCTATGTGCCGCTCGATCCCGACTTCCCGGCCGCTCGGATCGAGGCCGTGCTGGCCGACTGTGGGGCGCGCTTCGTCGTGGCGGGGCCGGAGCATCGGGCGGTCTTCGACAGGTTGGGCGTCACGAGGATCATGGTGGCCGACACCGTCCCGGCGCGCGGTGTGGAAAACGTCTCGCATCCAGCCGATCTCAGCTACCTGATCTACACCTCGGGCTCCACGGGCGTGCCCAAGGGGGTGATGATCGAGCACCGCTCGGTGGTGAACCGCCTGACCTGGATGCAGCGGCGCTACCCCCTGCACGAGTCGGACGTGATCTTGCAGAAGACGCCGGTCACCTTCGACGTGTCGGTGTGGGAACTGTTCTGGTGGGCGATCAACGGCGCCCGAGTGGCGCTGCTGGAACCGGGCGGGGAGCGCGATCCGCGCCGCATCGCCGACGCGATCGCCGCGCACGGCGTGACGGTGCTGCACTTCGTGCCCTCCATGCTCGCGGCGTTCGTCGACGAGCTCGCGGCCGATCCGGCGGCGGTCACGCGGATCGGCAGCGTGCGGCGGGTCTTCTCCAGCGGCGAGGCGCTACCCCCGGCGCTGGTGCGCCGGTTCCACGCGGTCTTCACCGCGGCCGGGGCCGAGGCGCCGCAGCTGGTGAATCTCTACGGCCCCACGGAGGCCACCGTCGACGTCTCCTACTTCGACTGCCCCGTCGAGGAGCCGCTCGATGTGGTGCCGATCGGCCGCCCCATCGACAACATAGACCTGCTCGTGCTCGATCACATCGGCCGCCGGGTGCCGGTCGGCGTGCCCGGCGAGCTGAACATCGCCGGCGTCGGTGTGGCCCGCGGCTATCGCGGCAGGCCCGAGCTGACCGCCGCGGCATTCGTCGATGATCGCGCGGTGCCGGGGCGCCGCCGGTACCGCACCGGTGACCTGGCGCGCTGGCTGCCGGACGGCAACCTCGAATACCTGGGCCGCTTCGACGATCAGGTGAAGATCCGCGGCAACCGGATCACCCTCGGCGAGGTGCAGAACGCCATGCTCGGCTGCGCCGGGGTGCGCGCGGCGGCCGTGGTGGACGAGGTCTCGGAGGCGCACGGAGTGCAACTGGTCGGCTACTTCGTCGGCGCCGAGGTCTCCGGGGAGGAGATCGCCGAGCAACTCGCCGACAGGCTGCCCCGCTACATGGTGCCGTCCCGGCTGATCCGGGTGGACCGGATCCCGCTGACCCGCAACGGGAAACTGGACCGGCGCGCCTTGGCCGAGCAACTCGTTCTCGGCCACGGCGCCGATCCGGTCGCGGGCGCCGAGCCGCGCACCGATGTCGAGACCAGGCTCGCGCAGGTCTGGCGCACCGTGCTCGGCGTCGAGTCGATCGGCGTGCACGACAACTTCTTCACCCACGGCGGCGATTCCATCCTCGCGCTGGCCGTGCGGACCGCCGCCGAACGCGCCGGGCTCTACTTCGACGTGGACGCCTTCTACCAGGCGCCGACCATCGCGGAGCTGGCCCGCGTCGTGCGCGACGACCGCCGCGACGAGCGCGGCCGGGTCGCCGCGCCCTTGGAGACGGTGCCGCTGATCGACCGCGCCGCACTGCACCAGGCCGAGGACGCGTTCCCGGCCACGGCCCTGCAACTGGGCATGCTGTATCACAGCATCGAGCGCGCCGACTCGATCACCTACAAGGACGTGTTCCGCTACCGGCTCGAAGTGCCTTGGGACGCAGCGCAATTCACCGAGGCGGTGGATCGCCTGGTGCGGCGTCAACCCGCCCTGCGCTCGTCGTTCGAGTTGAGCAGGTATTCGGTCCCGCTGCAGATCGTGCACACCGCGCCGCCCTACGAACTCCAGATCGTCGACCTCGGCGATATGGACGAGGCGGACGGCGAGGATCTGATCGAGATCTATCTCCAGGAACGCGCCCACGCCCACTACGACATCTCGGTCGCTCCGCTGTTCGCCATCCGGGTCTTCGTCCGCCCCGGTCCGCAGGAGCCGGTCGGCGCGGTGGACCTGGTGCTGAGCTTCCACCACGCCATCCTGGACGGCTGGAGCGTCGCCACGTCGGTGCTGGAACTGCTGCTGGACTACCTGAACCACCTCGGCATGACCCACAACCGGGTCGAGGCCACCGCGCATCCGGCCACCGTGCTCGCCGAGTACGCCCGGGCCGAGCAGGGCGCGGCGCGCGACGCCGCGGCCCGCGAGTACTGGCTGACCGCTCTGGAAGGCGCCGAACCCACCGCGCTCACCGCGCTCGGGGCGCACCAGCCGGTGGTAGCGGGTGTGCCGCGAGCGCGGGCGCTGGTGCCCCGCAGGCTGGCCGAACGGGTCTCGGCGTTCGCCACGCGCCACCAGGTGCCCGAGAAATCGGTGTATCTGGCCGCGCACTGCCTGGCGTTGCGGGCGCTCACCGGCCGCACGGACGTCACCACCGGCGTGGTGAGCCACGGTCGCCCGGACCGGGCCGGCGCCGAACGAGTGGCGGGGCTGTTCCTCAACACGCTGCCGATCCGGTTGGACGCCACCGCGACCACGTGGCGCGCCGCGGTGGAGCAGCTCGCGCGACGCGAACGCGAGGCCTACCCGTTCCGCCGCTACCCGCTGCGGTCGATCCTCGCCGACGGCGGGCCGGTCTTCGAGACGGCGTTCAACTTCGTCAACTACCACGTCTTCCAGCCCATGCTCGTGCTGGACGGCGTGCGCCTGCTGGACTTCGACGCCCGCGAGGAGACCAACTTCCAACTGCTGGTCACCGCGGCCACCGATCCGCGCGACGGCCGGATGTGGTTGCGGGTGGACGGCGACCACACGCTGACCGCCGAGCAGTGCGAGACCGTGGCGCTCACCCAGTTGCGCATGCTGGCCGGTATCGTCGCCGAGCCCGACGCGGCGATCGACCGTGGCGTCGGCCCCGCGACCGCACGCGACGTGGGCACGCTGGTGGCCGAGGCGGCCGCGCTCAACCCCGCCGGTATCGCCCTGGCGGGTGACGACGAATCCGTCACCTACGACCAGCTGATCGAACGCTCCGACCGGCTGGCCCGGCGCCTGGTCGGACTCGGGGTGTCGCCGGGCGACCGGGTCGGCATCCTGATGGGTCGCCGTCCGCGACTGGTGCTGCTCGTGCTCGCCCTGACCAGGATCGGGGCCGCGTGTGTTCCGCTGGATGTCAGTTACCCGCGGGCCAGGCTGAATCTGATGATCGACCGCGCCCGCCCGCACCGGGTGATCGCCGACGCCGCCTATCGCGACATCGTCGACGACGCCGCCTTGGTGCTGGACACCGCCACGCTCTTCGACGACTCCGCGCCCGACGCGGAAGTCGCACTGCCCGATCACGTCTCGCCCGACGCGGTGGCCTACGTGCTGTTCACCTCGGGGTCGACCGGTGAGCCCAAGGGTGTCGCAATGCCGCACCGCGGCCTGACCTCCCTGGTGGACTGGCAGAACCGCGCGGCCACCGGCATCGGCCTGCGGAGCACCCTGCAGTTGGCGCCGTTGAGTTTCGACGTGTCGTTCCAGGAGATCTTCACCACCCTCGCGGCCGGTTCCACGCTGCGGGTGAGTTCGGCCGATCTGCGATCGAACGTCGAGCAACTGCTCAACACGGTGGTGGAGGAGGGCATCGAGCGGCTCTTCCTGCCATACGTCGCGTTGCAGGCGTTCGCCGAGGCGGCCGTAGGGCACCGGATGTTCCCGACCGAGTTGAAGGTGCTGATCTCCTCCGGCGAGCAGCTGCGCATCACCGACGAAATTCGCGCCCTGTGCAAGGTGGTTCCCGGCTTGGTGCTGGAGAACCAGTACGGTCCCACCGAGTCCCACGTCGCGACCAAGTTCACGCTCACGGGTCCGGCCGACGAGTTCCCCGCGCTGCCGCCCATCGGCCGCGCCGTCGACGGTGACACCGTCGAGCTGCTCGACAGCGCCCTGCGGCCGGTGCCGGACGGCGTGATCGGCGAAATCTATCTCGGCGGCCGCAGCATCGCCCGCGGCTACGAGGGCAGGCCCGCGCTCACCGCCCAGCGGTTCGTCGCCACGCATGCGGGCGGAATCCGGTACCGCACCGGCGACCTCGGTGTCCGGCTGTTCTCCGGCGACATCGTCTGCCTGGGTCGCAGCGACAGCCAGGTCAAGATCCGGGGGTTCCGGGTGGAGCCCGCCGAAGTCGAACTGTGCATCCTGAGCCTGGTCGAGAAGTTCCCCGGCATCACCGAGGCCGCCGTGGTGGCCCGGGGATTCGGCGGCATCGACGGCTCGCTGATCGCGTTCCTGGTCGGAGCGCCCGAGCAGACCGACCTCGCCGCGCTGCGGCACGACCTGCGCTCGATGCTGCCCGCGCACATGGTGCCGTCGCGGTTCGCCTGGCTCGACGAACTGCCCCGCACGCCCAGCGGCAAGCGCGACGACGCGACGCTGCGCGCCTACGGGGAGGATGCCACCGAATCGGTGTCGGCTCGGCGGGAGCCCGCCGACGAGTACGAGCGGTCGGCGGTCGAACTGCTGGCCGAGTACGCGGGACTGCGCACGATCGGCGTGGACGACGACTTCTTCGCGGCGGGCGGCACGTCCATCGGGGCGATGCGCGTGGTGATGGCGCTGTCGCGCCGATGGGGTGTCGAGGTGCCGCTGGACGCGTTCATCGGCGCGCCGACCGCCGCCGGGATCGCCACGCTGGTGCGCTCGGGTGAGGTGCAGCGCACGTTCGATCCGCTGGTGCCGATCAGCGTCGGCGGCGGCAAGCCGCCGTTGTTCCTGGTGCACCCGATCGGCGGAAACGTGCTCTGCTACTTGGCCCTCGGGCGTCATCTGGATCCGGATCGCCCGATCTACGGGTTGCAGGCGGCGGGCGCGGATTCCGGCAGCGCTCCGGAGAAGACCATTCCCGCGATGACGGAGTCGTATCTGCAGGCGGTGCGGCGGGTGCATCCGAAGGGGCCGTATCACTTGGCGGGGTGGTCGTTCGGCGGCTACGTCGCCTTGGAGATGGCCCGTCAGCTGCCCGAGCACGAGGTCTGCAGTGTGACGCTGCTGGACACGATGGCGCTGCGCGCGCGGACCCGGACGCCGATTCCGGAGGAGAAACTCATCCGGTGGTTCTTCCTCGAGTTGCTGTGGTACGCGCGAGGAAGCCGCGCGGCCCTGGTCGATTTCGAGCCCGACGTGCACAGTTCCGAGGACTTGTTCGCGGCGATGCTGGCGGAGTCGGTGCGGTCGGGCATCCTGCCCGCCGATAGTTCGCCGCAGGCGATCCGGCGGCTCTACGAGGTGTTCTTCGCCAACTACTCGGCCATGCTGGACTACAAGCTCGAGCCGTACGAGCGCGACATCACGCTGCTGCGGGCCACCGAGGGCCTGCCGCCGGGCGTCGACCTGGCGCACCAGACCGTGGGCAGCATGTTCGACAGCGCCGACAACGGCTGGAAGCAGTACGCGGCGCGCCGGTTCACGGTGATCGACGTGCCGGGCGATCACCTGAACATGATGACCGAGCCGAACATCGGCGAGCTGGGGCTGCGGCTGGACGAGGTGCTGTCGGCCGCCGACCCCGACCTGGACCGGGAATGGGACGAATCCATGCTGGACGCCTGAGATCCGCTCACGCCTTCGCCGCGGCCGCCGCCCCGCGCAGCGCGGCCGCGGTGAACTCGTCGAGGGGATAGAACAATTCGATGGCCAGCTCCGACAGCGTCACGTCGGCCGGTGCGCCGAAGGTGGCCATCGTGCTGAACATCGACAGTTCGCCCACCGGGGTGCGGATCCGGATCGGCACCTCGAAGGGGCTCGCCGGCGTGCCGGTTTCCGCCTCCGCGCCGCGCGCCTCCGCTGGCTCGGGGTAGCCGGAGACCTCGTCGTACAGCGCGGCCAGTTCCGCGTCGCCGGTCGCACCGACCTGCCTGGCCAGTCGCTCCAGGAACAGGTCGCGCACCTGAGTGCGGTTGGCCAACCTGGCCGAGAGCCCTTCCGGGTGCAGCACCAGCCGGTAGACATTGGGCCGAGGCGCGCGCACGTGCTCGGGGACGCCGTCCATCAGCACGGTCATCGCCGCGTTGCCCACCACCACGTTCCACAGCCGATCGATGACCACCGCCGGGTACGGTTCGTGCGCGGTCAGCATGGTGTCCAACGCGGTGCGGACCGACGCGAGATGGGCGTCGTCGAGGCCGCTCTCCCGGTAGGCGGGCGCGAAACCCGCGGCGACCAGCAGAGTGTTGCGGTCGCGCAGCGGCACCTCGAGCGTGTCGCACAGCCGCAGCACCATCGCCCGGCTGGGCGCGGCGCGGCCGGTCTCCACATAGGACAGGTGCCGCGCCGAGGTGTCCGCGGCCAGCGCCAGGTCGAGCTGGCTGAGCCTGCGCCGTTGCCGCCATTCCCGCAGCAGGATGCCCGCTCTCGACTGTGTCCGCACCGATGTCACGCGATCAGCTAAGCACCCGGCCGCGCGGTACGGCCATGACTTCCGAGGTTATTGAGACGCCCACCTCCGGCCAGGAGGGTTGGTGCCAGGGAGCCGATCGGCTCCGCCGGATCGACCACTGGGAGTACGACATGAGATCCACCACGCCGGACCGTCGTGAGGCCAACGCCGCGTTTCTGCGTGCCGCGTTGCGCGTGGACGGTTGGAGTACCGGCGTCTTCGGCGCGGTGCTGCTCGCCGGAGCCCGATCGCTGCGCGAGCCGCTGGGGCTGCCGGCGGGTTGGAGCGTCGCGTTCGGCGTCGTCATGCTCGGAGGCGCGCTCGTGTTGCTGTCGATCGCCCGGCGTGCCGCGGTCGCCGCGCGGTACGCGGGTGTGGTGGTCGTCGCCAACGCGCTCTCGGCGGCCGGGATGATCGGGCTGGCCGGTTCGGGTGTGTTCGCGTTGACCGGGCCGGGCGTCGCCTTCCTGCTCTCCGGCGCCGCGGCGGTCGCGGCCTTCGCCGGACTGGAGTTCGCCGGGCTGCGCAGGTTCGGTGACTATCGTGCACGATGACCACCGGTCCGCCGTGCGGCAGCGGGACAGAGGCTGCCGAGTGGTCAGCGCCCTCGCGTTCCAGCGACCACCGATATTCACTGTGCGCGATGCCGGAGATCGAGTAGAGAAGACCGGGTGGACGCCTCGATACCCGCGATCAGACTGCTCGTGCCCGCCGACTGGGCGGTATTCCGGCGGGTCCGGCTCGCCGCGCTGACCGACGCGCCGCAATTCTTCGGTACGACACTGGCCGAGGCGCAGGGCCGCACCGAAAGAGACTGGCGGCGCGCGTTGTCGGATCGGGCTCAGTTCGTGGCCGAGTGGGGCGGGACCGAAGTGGGTACCGTCGCGGGCATGCCCGACCCGGAACGCGGTGGCGTGCACTTGATCTCGATGTGGGTGGCGGCGCGGGCGCGGGGGACCGGCGTGTCGGACCGGCTGGTCCGCGCCGTGCTCGACTGGGCGGTCGAGGGCGGACACGACGTCGTCCGTTTGGAGTTCGCCGAACACAATGCCTTCGCGGAGCGGCTGTATCTGCGCAACGGCTTCGTGCGGACCGGGGTGAGCGGGCCGATGGCTCCGGGCGACCCGCGACGGGAATTCGAGATGGAGTGGCGGCCGACGGGGCCCGGTTTGTCCGCCGATCCGCCGGGTATCCGGGCCGCGACGGCATCCGAGACACCCGTTCCGCACCGCGAGGCCCAGCACAGGAGACAGCCATGAACGAGCGCAAACCCACGGACAAGGGGACCGACGACGTACCGGGCACCGCCGAGATCTCCGGCGGCCGGTCGGCCGGAACCGGGCGACCGGCCGAGGGCGCGGCGCACGGGGCCGCCGGGAAGCAGGGCGCCACCGAGCGCGCGGCGGACACGCGAAGCGGGGTGCAGGTCTCGGAAGACGCGTCTGTGCAGGCCGGCGGCACCGCTGATGCGGCGGAGACGGTGACTTCGGGGGAGGTTCCGACCGGTACAGCCCCGCAGGCGGGCAGCACGCCCGATGCGGCGGCGACCGTGAATACCGGTACGGGTCCGCAGGAGAGCAGCGAGCCCGGTGCGGCGGAGGCGGTGAACACCGGTACGGCTCCGCAGGCGGGCAGTGCGCCCGGTACGGGAGACACGGTGTCGTCGACGGAGACTCCGATCGGCGCGGTCCCGCAGGCTGGCGGTGAGGCTGAGGCGGAGGAGACGGTGACCTCGGCGCAGATCGAGAACATGGCGGGCGCGGACACGGAGCCGGCTTCGACCGGGAAGCATGCGGCCGAAGCCGGGAGTCGGCGCGAAACGCCGATAGCGGAGTCGGTTCGACGCGCCGCCGAGCGCGCCGAGCAGGTTCAGGCGGACGCCGCCACCGCCGCCGAACGCGGCGCAGCGGGAATCCCCGAACAGGTGGCCCGTCCGGGCCGCACGCTCCTGGAGACGCTGCGCGACAAGCCCGTCCTCGCCGCGATTCCCGCCTCGGTCCTGGCTTTCATCTTCTGGCGCGCGTTCCGCCGAGGCTGACGCGCCTCAGACGCGACGCCGGTAGATCTGCCGAGATCCGCCTTCCGGCCCGGGATCCGTCTCCTCCGCGGCATGGAAGCCGAGGTTCTCGTAGAACGCGCGCGCACCGCTGGCGACCGCGCCGGGATGGTCGTGCCCGAAGGTGACCACCTCGAGCGTGCCGGGGGCGGGCACGTACCGGCGGATCGCGTCGGTGGTCAATGCCCGGCCGATCCCGTGCCCGCGGGCCTGTTCCGCGACGACCAGCCAGTGCACCCGGTAGATCGGCGGGTTCGAGCCGAACAGGATGCCGCCGAGCACCTCCGCCCCCGCCGACCGCGCGACGAGCGCCGTACCACGCCGAACGTGCCGCAGCACCGAGGCACGAAATCCGGCATCGTCGGCGCCCGCGCCGAACCAGTGCTCGACCTGCCCCGCCAGTTCGAGAAAACCGGCGAGGTCGTCTTCTCGCGCAAGCCTGACAATCATCCGGGCCATCGTGACAGCATCGGCCGCCTCCGTCGACTCGAGGGAACCCTCAGCCGGCGGCGGATCGCAGCGCGATGTCGAGTTTGCTGCGGAAACGTCCGAAGTGCGGATCGGTATCGTGGCATGCGAATCCGTCCAGCCCCCACCACCGTTCACCGTCGAACTCGCGCGGATCGAGGGCATGGTCGTCGGCGCGGTCACCGCGGATGACATACCAGAGGCTGACGTCTTCGTGACCGGCGCCCGAACCGACGGTGGTGGTGACGGTGAGGAACAGCGGGTCGGGCCCGACGAAGTCGAAACGGGCCTGCACGCCGATCTCCTCGGCCGCTTCGCGCCGCGCGGTGTCGAACGGATGCTCGCCCGGGTCGACATGCCCTCCGGTCGGCAACCACAGCCCGGCGAGGCGATGCTTGCCGAGCAGCACCGCCCGAGCCGCCGGATCGACCAGCACGACATAGGAGACCAGGTGCCGTGGCGGCGTCGCAGGTCTGGCCCGCCGGAAGATGTCGTCGGTCGACGCCAGCCAGGCCAGCGTCGTATCGATGTGCTGCCGCTCGAGCTCGTCGAGCGGCGCGATCCGGCGGACGGTCTCGGCGACCGCGGTGGTGGCGGGATCCATGGCACGGACGGTAGCGCCGGGCGCCGACAGGTTCAGCCGTCCAGCACAACGGGTTTCAGGCGGGCCGTGTACGCCGACGCGTGCTGTCCCGCAATCTACCGAGTGCGGCACCGATGTGTGGCCCGGCCGTGGGCCGGGCCGTGAACGTCCTATGGCCGCAGCACCGACACCAGGAATTCGGTCTGGTCGTACACGGTCTTCTCGAAGAACTCGTCGAAATAGATGTCGAAATGTCCTGCGGGATAACGTTTCACCACCGCGTGCTTGGTGCGTTCGGCGGCGCGCAGCGCCGATTTCACCGGCGCGACGGAATCGTCGTCGCACAGCGCGTACAGCACCGGCATCTTCAGCGCCTTCGCGCGCCGCCCCGGTGCGTCCAACAGCGCCGAGAACGCCACTCGCGCGGCTACTTTCGGCTCGTAGGTCTCGCTCTCGTCGGTCAGCCTGCGGAAGCCGTCCGGCACGTCGGGCGCGCTCATCAGCGCCGCGGCGCCGCGGCGTCCGGCCAGCCGGATGCCGATCGGCTTGCGCCGCAGCGTTCCCAGCAGCAGGTCGGTGGCCGCGATGGCGGTGACCTTGACCAGGCTGACCGGCCCCTTGGCCAACGCCGAGGACAGGCCGCTGGTGAACGGCACCTGCGCGACCACGGCGGCGATATAGGCATCGTCCGGTGCGACCGAGAGCACGTGCCCGCCGCCGAACGACGTGCCCCACAACGCGATCCGGGTCGCGTCGATGCCGCGCAGCGTGCGCGCGTACGCGATGGCGGCGTGCCAGTCCGCGCGCTGACGCGCGATGTTCAGCAACTGGCGCGGCATGCCCTGACTGGCGCCGAAATGCCGATAGTCGAATACCAGGACCGCCATTCCCGCGGCGGCGAAACGCCGCGCGTACCGATCCAGTCCCATTTCCCGATTGGCCCCCAGGCCGTGTCCCATCACCACTAGCGGGCGGGGTTTGGGTGCGCCGTCCGGGCGGTATAGCCACGCCGCGCACTGTTCGCTTCCGGATGGGAAGCCGACCTCGACACGTTCCATGGCCATAAACCGTACCGAGTATCCTGTCCTGGCGGACGAGTTGGTCGGGCGGCCGCGGCGTAGGGAACGGGCACGGATGTGCCGCCGCCCGGCGCCGAGGAAAGTCCGGACTCCACAGAGCAGGGCGGTTGCTAACGGCAACCCGGGGTGACCCGCGGGAAAGTGCCACAGAAAACAGACCGCCCACGGCCCAGCGGTCGTGTGGTGAGGGTGAAACGGTGCGGTAAGAGCGCACCAGCGCCCCGGGTGACCGGGGCGGCTCGGTAAACCCCGCCCGGAGCAAGGTCGAAGGCCGCACCGTACGCGGTGCGGCTGCGCAGGCGCTCGAGGGCTGCTCGCCCGAGCCTGCGGGTGGACCGCTCGAGGCACCCGGCGACGGAGTGCCCAGATGGATGGCCGCCTCCCGGCCCCGTGCCGGGGACAGGATCCGGCTTACAGACCAACTCGTCCGCCCGGGGGTGCTTCGCACACCGGCTCGATTCCGCACACGCGTTGCGCGCGCGAAATCGGCGGGTGTGCGAAGCACGGCCGGATTGCGAGCGGGTCAGCACATGAGTTTGGCCATTTGGTAGATCGCCTTGGCTTCCTCGGCGCTGGGCTGGGTGGCGCCGCCCGCGCGCTTGGTGATGTTCTTGACGACGTCGTCCTCGGATTTACCCGCTTTGATGTCGCCGCAGGTCTCGGTCAGGATGCTGGCGACCTTCGCGTCGTCCTTGCCCTCGGCCAGCTTGGGGAATGCCCCGCGGAAGCTGACGAGGAACGCGCCCGCCTTCACGCTGTCGACCTGGGCGGTGGCCTGTGCCGCGGTGGTGGTGGCGGACGAGGTGGCGGTGCTGGTCTTGTCGTCCCCGCAACCGGTGAGGAGCAGGGCCAAGAGGGTGGCGCTGGCCGCGATCGCGGCGGTAGTTCTTGTCACGGAGCGGCATGCTAGCCGTCCACAACCACCGCCGCCTCCCGTCAGGTTAACGGGAGGCGACGAGTAGCGGGAAAAGAATCGCGCGGGTCAGATCGGATTGATCACGAAAACCTGCGCCCAGTACGCGGCCTGCTCGGGGCCCAGCAGCGGCAGCAGGTAGTCGAACAAAATCGATGACATAGGTATGGAGCTCCCAAATTGTCGACGTGCGGGACATTTTCCAAACGCGCGGGCGAACCAGCCCGTCACGGCGGGCCACGTTAGCAGCGCCGCCGCCGTCGTGTCGCGGGGTGAGATTTTCCGCTGTCCGATTCGTGCGGAACTGGCCCTGATCGTGATCGACGTCATAAAGTAGTCGCCGTTGGCAAGGCCCGGTGCGGGGCAGCATCGGGCTATTCATACTTCGATCGCGGGAAAGCAGGTCTCAACACATATGCGAGTAGTTCGCTCCATGGTCGCCGGCGCATTGGTCGCAGGCGCCGCTTCGGTTTTCGCGGTGCTGGGTGCGGGTTCGGCCGGCGCTGTCGCGGTGACCCCGCTGCCAGGTGGGGTTCAGGTCGACCTGAGTCCCGCCGACACGGTGTGGGTGCACCAGAATCATGTCGGTCTGGCTATCGCCGGGCTGCCGCACCCGTCCGCCGCCTCTTTCGGTGAGGCGCTGGACGCGGCGGCTCAGGTGTCGTCCTCGGTGCCGAACGGCCGGGTCACGTTCACCGTCTACGGGCCGTTCGACCAGTTGAACGGCACCATGCTGGCGCTGCAGTAGGACCCGGCGCCGAAGCGTGGAACTTCACCAGCGGATCGTGTCGGCACCGGTCGATTTCGGCGCCATCCGGTCCGAGTTCGGCCTGGCCTCGGCATACCCTGCCGAGGCCAGTGCCGAGGCCCGCGACGCGGTGGACGCGTTCGCGGGCGACCGGGTCGATCGCACGGACATCCCGTTCGTGACGATCGACCCACCCGGGGCCATGGATCTGGACCAGGCCCTGCATATCGAACGAACCCCCGGCGGCTTCACCGTGCACTACGCCATCGCCGACGTGGGCGCCGTGATCTCCCCCGACGGCGCGCTCGCCAAGGAGTCCGGCGCCAGGGGCCAGACCTTCTACCTTCCCGACGGCGCCGTGCCGCTGCACCCGCCCGCGTTGTCGGAGGGGTCCGCCAGCCTCCTTCCGGACCGCACGCGTCCGGCCGCGCTGTGGACGATCGAACTCGACGAGCACGCCGAGCCGGTGCGATTCTCGGTGGTCCGCGCCCTGGTGCGCTCCCGTGCCCGGCTCGACTACTTCAGCGTGCAGGCCGACGCGGACGCCGGTCGGCTGCATCCCTCGATCGCCGCCCTGCCGGAGTTCGGCACGCGGCGTATCGAGGCGGGGCTGGCGCGCGGTGCGGTCGGGCTGCGGTTGCCCGCGCAAAGTGTGGTCCAGGACGAGCACGCCGACGGGCACTGGCGACTGGTGGTGGAACCGCGCACCGCCGCCGACGACTGGAACGAGCAGGTCTCGCTGCTGACCGGCATGTGCGCCGCGCGGATCATGCTGGACGCGGACGGGCCCGCGGGGCATCGGGTGGCGCTGTTGCGCAGCATGCCCCCGCCGCAGGAATCCGCGATCGATTCGATGCGCCGGACCGCGCAGGCGCTGGGCGTGGCCTGGCCCGATGGCGAAACGGTCGGGCGGATGCTGGCCCGGCTCGACATCGGCAGTCCCGCGGCATTGGTGCTGATGTCCGAGGCGACCACCTTGCTGCGCGGCGCCTCCTACACCGTCGTCGACGGTGCGGCGGAAGCACCGCAGGCACCGGAAGCGCTGCGCCACAGTGCGATCGGCGCGCCCTACGCGCATGTCACCGCCCCGCTGCGGCGGTTGTCGGACCGGTTCGCGACCGAGATCTGCCTGGCCAGGTGCGCGGGGGCCGAAGTGCCGCGCTGGGTGCGGGAGGGGCTGGCGAGCGCCGCCGACGCCATGCGGCGCAGCGACAGCGTCGCGGGCAAGATCGAACGCGCCTGCATCGACCTGACCGAATCGACCCTGCTCGCGCGGCGCACCGGCGCGGCGTTCGACGCCGTCGTGGTGCGCGAGGCCAACGGCAACCGGCCTGCCGTGGTCTTCGTCGCCGACCCGCCGGTGCTCGGCCCGTGCGCGGGGAGCCCGCCGGAAGGCGAGACCGTGCGGGTGCGGCTGCTGTCGGCCGACCCGAAGGAGCGGAAAGTGTCCTTCACCTACCCGGCGTGAACGCGTGCGGTGCGCGAGGACCCGCCATCGGCAGTTGAGTCGCATCAGCTCGCCGTTCACGGCGGGACGCCGGGTCACGGCGGGACGCCCGGTCACGGCGGGACGCCGGGTCACGGGGAGACGCCGGGTCACGGGGAGACGGCCGCTGCGAACAGCGCCGTCGCGGTCGCCGGATAGCGGCTCAGCTCGCGCACGGCCGCGGCGTGCTCCGTGGCCGCGAGCATCTCGTGCAGACCGGGTCTTCGCCCGTCGCCGAACGCGGTGGCTCGTCCCGACCGTGCGCGGGCGGACGCTCGGTCACCGGGAGACGGCCGCTCCGAACAGTGCCGCCGCGGTCGCCGGATAGCGGCTCAGCTCACGACCGGCCGCGGCGTCCTCCGCGGCCGCGAGCATCTCGTACAGGCCTGCATCTTCGCCCGCCGCCGCGGCCTCGCCCGCTCGGTGCAGGATCGCGTCGTGCGACTCCACCGCGTCGCGATGGTCGCCGAGCACGGTCTGCAGCTTCTTCGCCCGGACTCCGCGATCGGCGGCGTCGTCGCCGAGGATCTGCTGTGCCGCCTCGCACGAGTACCGCAGCCGCTTGGCGCTCTTGCGGATGTCGTGCAGCAGTTCCACCCGTTCGAGCGGATCGACGGTGGGTTCGGCGCGGATCAGGGATTCCACCCGATCGAGGTCGCGCCGCAGCACCTCCCGGAAGACGTCCGCCGCCGCGGCCGCGGCGCGGGCGTGGCGCAGCGGGGGATCGGTGCGCCAGCCGGACAGTTCGTCGCGCAACTCGCGGTAGCGTGCGCCGTCCAACGCGGTCAGCACCTCGTCGTGCGCGGCGCGATAGCGCTCCCGCTCGGCGTCCACCAGACGCGCGGTGACGGCGTCCAGCGCGGCCGGGTCGGCCCGCTCGGCCTGATCGGCCAGCAGCGTGGCGAACCGATCGGCGCGCACCTCCGCGTCCCGCGCTTCGCCGAGCAATCCGGCCAGCCACTTGAGTTCCGCGCCCATCGTGGCGACGGGCTTCTTGGCGAGCAGTTCGCCGTAGGACCGCAGCACGCTGCGCAGCCTGCGGGTGGCCACCCGCATTTGGTGGACCGAGTCCTCCGCGTCCGCGCGGACCTCGGGCTCGGCGGTCAAGAGCCGGTCGATGTCCTCGCGCAACGCATCCACCAAAGCGGTCCCCGCCGTGATCGCTGTGCTCGCTCCCGCCTTCGCGAATCGGTCGGTGGCCTCGACCAAGTGATGTGTGATGCCGGGCTCGTTCGCCGCGTGGCCCGCGTCGTCCACGATGTGCAGGACCGAGCCGGGCCATGCTCGGTGCAATTCCCACGCGCTGACCGCCGGGCAGACGATGTCGTGGCGGCCCTGCACGATCACCACCGGGATGTGCGCTATGGCGCCGATGTCACGTAGCAGCCGACCCTCTTCGAAGAACCCGCCGTGCCGGAAGTAGTGGTTCTCGATCCTGGCGAACGCCAGCGCGAATCGCGGCTCGGAGGTCTCGGCCACCCGATCCGGATGAGGCAGCAGCGAACTCGTCGCGGCCTCCCAGCTGGACCACGCGATCGCGGCCGTGCGGGCGAGTTCTTCGTCGGGCGAGTGCAGCAGGCGGTGGTAGACCTCGACCAGATCCTGATCGCGTTCGTCCTCGGGCACCGGCGCGAGGAACTTCTCCCACTCGTCCGGGTAGACGTAGCCCGCGGCGCCGTTGTAGTACCAGTCGATTTCCTTGCGGCGCAACAGGAAGATGCCGCGCAACACCAGTTCGGTCACCCGGCCGGGGTGCCGCTGCGCGTAGGCCAGCGCGAGGGTGGAACCCCACGAACCGCCGAACACCTGCCAGCGATCGATGCCGAGATGTTCGCGCAGCGCCTCGATGTCGGAGATCAGGTGGTCGGTGGTGTTGTGCTCCAGGCTCGCGCCGTCGGCAAGGTGCGGGATGGAGCGACCGCAACCACGCTGGTCGAACAGCACGATCCGGTAGGCGGCCGGATCGAAGAAGCGCCGATGGAACGGCGCGGTGCCGCCGCCGGGCCCACCGTGCAGGAAGACCACCGGCTTGCCGGCCGGGTTGCCGCTGACCTCCCAGTAGACCGATTGGCCGTCACCGACCGCCAGCATGCCGGAGTCGTGCGGCTCGATCTCGGGGTAGAGGGTGCGCATCCGGCCGCCCGGCTCAGAACGCCAGGCCAGAGGCCAGGTCGGGGATGCCCAGCGCCTCCACGGCCTGCTGGCGCACGTCCGGGCAGGCCTTGACGGTGGCGCGGTCGACGATCGGCTTGTCGGCCAGCACCGCGCCGTTGATGCCGCCGTTGCGCAACGCCCACTCGTGCACCAAGGCGTTCAGCCCGATCTTGCCCAGGGTCCCGCCCTGGATCCGCCAATTGGACAGTTCCGGCCGGATCATGTCGCACAGCTGGGTCGCGGCGGCGTCGGAGATCTCCGGACTCGTCGGCGTGACGCGGCCGGAGGTGGTGCCGGGAGCGGCGGTGGCCGACACGGTGGTGGAACTCGAGCTGCCGGTGGGTGCCGGGCCCGAGTCGCTGCCGCAAGCGGTCAACGCCGCGGCGGCGAGAGCGCCCGCCACCAGCAGGGTGCTGCGTGAAATCCAACGGCTGTACGGCATGGATACCTCTGGTCGTGTCGGGATTGTCGGCATCGAGTCTGCCATTGATTCCGCCGACCGGCCCGAACCGGCCGTTTTCGGTGGGAAGAGTTCAACCGAAGTGCGCGCGTAGCGATCGACCGGCACGGCTCCACCCTCCGCAACCGGAATTCGTCGGGCCTCAGGTCGACTGGTCGACGCGGATCATCGGGAGCTCCGGTCTTACCTTCGCGATCGCGTCGAAGTCCGCGTCCGCGTGCAAGAGCGTCAGACGGTGCTCGAGCGCGGTGAGCGCGATGACGATGTCCATCGGCGACGGCCCGCGATGATGGCCGATGCGGATCAGATCACGCTGCACCGCCAACACGTGGCGCCAGGGAGCGTCGAGCGCGGGGTACCAGCCGAAGGTGCGACCGAGAACCGCGAAGAACGGTTCGAAGTCCTTGCCCGATCGAACGGAAACCATGAGTTCGGCTTCCACCGGCGGGCAGAGCGCGACGAGTCCTTGCGCAACCTGGCCCGGCCAGGGCTCCTGTACCTGGCCGCGGAGCAGTCGCCACACGGCTGAGGTGTCGGCGAGGTAGGTCACCGCTGGGACTGCTCCCCGCTCGCCAGGGCGTCGATGTCCAGGATTTCCTCGGCATTGGCCTGCAACCAGGACAGACCGCGCGCGCGATCGTCCGCGGTCAGGCCCGCCGCGATGGCCAGCGCGCGATTGATCGTGTCGCGTTTGGTTCGCGTGCCCAGTTGCTGCTGAGCGAACGCCAGTGCCGCGTCATCGAGATCGACTATGGTCCGCGTCATACTCCGCACCTCCCTTGATATACGGATATACACCAATATATCAAGGGAGGTCCGGTATCAGAAGCTGTGCTCCGGCCCGGGGAAGGTGCCCCGGCGCACTTCGTCGGCGTAAGCCGCTGCGGCGGTGCGCAGTTCGTCGCCGACGTGGCCGAAACGCTTGACGAACTTCGCGGTCTTGCCGCTGGTGTAGCCCGCCATGTCCTGCCAGACCAGCACCTGCGCGTCGGTGTCGGCGCCTGCGCCGATGCCGACGGTCGGAATGGTGAGTTTGCGGGTGACCTGTCCGGCCAGTTCGGCCGGGACCATCTCCATCACCACGGAGAACGCGCCCGCCTCCTGGACCGCGATGGCGTCGGCGATCAGTTGCTCGGCGCCGTCGCCGCGGCCTTGCACCCGGAATCCACCGAGGGTGTTCACGCTCTGCGGGGTGAAGCCGATGTGCGCCATGACCGGGATGCCCGCCGCGGTGATCAGCGCGATCTGATCGGCGACCCGCTCGCCGCCCTCCAACTTCACCGCGTGTGCCCCGCCCTCCTTCATGAACCGCGTCGCCGTCGCCAGCGCCTGCTGCGGGGAGGACTCGTAGGTGCCGAACGGCAGGTCGGCCACCACCAGCGCGTGCGGAGCGCCGCGCACCACCCCGCGCACCAGCGGGATGAGCTCGTCGACGGTGATCGGCACGGTGGTGTCGTAGCCGTAGACCACATTGGCCGCGGAATCGCCGACCAGCAGCACGGGAATGCCCGCTTCTTCGAACAGCCGCGCCGAGGAATAGTCGTAGGCGGTCAGCATCGCCCACCGTTCACCGTCGGCCTTCATCTGCTGCAGGTGGTGCACCCGGGTCTTGCGCAATTTCTTGGGCTCGGCGGGCGCCGCACCGTAGGCAGGGGTTTCCGAATCGGATACGGACATCATCGTCCCTTTCGTCTGTGTCGCCTCGGGGCCCGTCCGGGTCCCCGGGAGTTCTGACGATTTCAGTGTGCCACCCGCCACCGAGGCGGATTAAGGCCGATGACCGGTGCGATTGGTCACAGCGCCGGAAGGGTTCGCCCGGGGCGGTCGCCGCGTTTGCCCGATGGCAGGATCGACAGCATGTCGATGGTGCGGAGTGGGCGCGGTGCGCTCCCGGTGGCGGTGCTGGCGTCGCTCGCTGTGCTGGTGTCGGGGTGTGCCGCCACGCGCACCGAAACGGGACAGCCGCTGCCCGCGCCGCCCACCGGGCTGGAGAAGTTCTACGGACAGGTGGTGCAGTGGGGTGACTGCACCGGATTCGGCGGGCCCGACGACCGGCTGCCGCCGAGCGCCGAGTGCGCGCGGATCACCGTGCCGGTGGACTACGCGGCGCCCGACGGCCCGACCGCGCAGATCGCGGTGTCCCGGATGCGGGCGACCGGGCGGCGGGTCGGTTCGCTGGTGATGAACCCCGGCGGGCCGGGGGAGTCCGGCCTCGGCCTGTCGTCGCTCGGCAACAAGACGGCGTTGGCCGAGCGCTTCGACCGGATCGGCTTCGACCCGCGCGGCGTCGGTTCCTCCACCCCCTCGATCGTCTGCCAGACGCCCCAGGAGCAGGACGCCGAGCGCGCGGAGCCGGAGGAGGACTACACGCCCGCGGGCATCGCCGACGCCGAGGGCGACAACACCCGGTACGCGGGCCGCTGCGCCGAGCGGACCGGAAAGGAATTCCTCGCCCATGTCGGCACCCGCGAGGTGGTGCAGGACCTCGACATCATGCGCGCCGCGTTCGGCGACGCGAAGCTGACCTACGTCGGCTACTCCTACGGCACCAAGATCGGTTCGGCGTACGCGGAGCGGTTCCCCGACCACGTGCGCGCCATGGTGCTCGACGGCGCCATCGATTCCTCGCAGGATCCGGTGCAGGAATCGTTGCGCCAGGCGGCGGGCTTCCAGAAGGTGTTCGACGCCTACGCCGCCGACTGCGCGCGCCAGCCGGACTGCCCGCTGGGCACCGATCCGGCGCAGGCGGTGCCGCGGTTCCGCGCGTTGGTGAACCCGCTGTGGGACAAGCCCGCGGCGACCACCGATCCGCGCGGGCTGACCTACGGCGACGCGGTCACCGGCGTGCGTCAAGCCCTCTACACCGACGAGTTCTGGCAGGTGCTCACGCTGGGGCTGTCCGAACTGCGCGACGGGCGCGGCGACACGCTGCTCACGCTGGCCGACCTGTACGACGGCCGCCGCGACGACGGCACCTACGCCAACACCACCGACGCGTTCAACGCGATCCGCTGCGTGGACGATCCCCGCATCACCGATCGCGCGGTGGCCGCACGTCAGGACGCGGAATACCGGAAGGCGGCCCCGTTCCTGGACGACGGGCGCGGCACCGGCGCGGCGCCGCTGGAGCTGTGCACCGCCTGGCCGGTGCCGAACTCGAGTACGCCGCATCGCATCTCGGTGACCGGCCTGCCGAAGACGGTGGTGGTGTCGACCACCGAGGACCCGGCGACCCCGTACCAGGCCGGAGTCGACTTGGCCGACCAGCTGGGCGCCGCGCTGATCACCTATCAGGGCAACCGGCACACGGTGGCGCTCGCGGGCGGCGTCCCCTGCGTCGACGACGCGGTCATCGCCTATCTGGTCGACCTGACCGAACCCGCTTCCGGTCTCACCTGCTGAGCCCTTCGGTTGCTGATGGGTCACGCGACCCGGCCCGTTCCGGAAAAATCTCACAAACCGGACGATCCGACTGTGCGGAGTCTTCCGAAAAAATCCAGGTCAGCAATCTTAAGCGTGTATGTAACACAGATTTAACGCCGGATGCTTACGCTCGCGGGCATGGATCGCCAGAAGGAATTCGTGCTGCGGACGCTCGAAGAGCGGGACATCCGCTTCGTACGTCTCTGGTTCACCGACGTCTTGGGTTACCTGAAATCCGTCGCGATCGCGCCCGCCGAGCTCGAGGGCGCGTTCGAAGAGGGTATCGGTTTCGACGGCTCGGCCATCGAGGGCTTCGCCCGTGTCTCCGAGGCCGACATGGTCGCCCGGCCGGATCCGTCGACCTTCCAGGTGCTGCCGTGGGCAACGAGCAAGGGTCACCAGCACTCCGCGCGCATGTTCTGCGACATCACCATGCCGGACGGCTCCCCGTCCTGGGCCGACCCGCGCCACGTGCTGCGCCGCCAGCTGAACAAGGCGGGCGATGTCGGCTTCAGCTGCTACGTGCACCCGGAGATCGAGTTCTTCCTGCTGGAGAACGGCGCGAGAGACGGCGCCCCGGTTCCCGCCGACACCGGCGGCTTCTTCGACCAGGCCGTGCACGACTCGGCGCCGAACTTCCGCCGCCACGCCATCGACGCGCTGGAGTCCATGGGCATCTCCGTCGAGTTCAGCCACCACGAGGGCGCTCCCGGCCAGCAGGAGATCGACCTGCGCTACGCCGACGCGCTGTCGATGGCCGACAACGTGATGACCTTCCGCTACCTGATCAAGGAAGTGGCCATCGACGAGGGCGTGCGCGCCACCTTCATGCCCAAGCCCTTCGCCGAGTACCCGGGCTCGGCGATGCACACGCACATGAGCCTGTTCGAGGGCGAGACCAACGCTTTCCACGACCCCGACGACCCGATCAACCTGTCGGAGACGGCGCGCGCGTTCATCGCGGGCATCCTCGAGCACGCCCCGGAGATCAGCGCGGTCACCAACCAGTGGGTGAACTCCTACAAGCGCCTCATCCACGGCGGCGAGGCACCGACCGCGGCCTCGTGGGGCCGGTCCAACCGCTCCGCCCTGGTGCGCGTCCCGATGTACACGCCGAACAAGTCGTCCTCGCGCCGCGTCGAGATCCGCAGCCCAGATTCGGCGTGCAACCCCTACCTGGCGTTCGCCGTGCTGCTCGCGGCCGGTCTGCGGGGCATCGAGAAGGGCTACACGCTGCCGCCGGAGGCCGAGGACGACGTGTGGTCGCTGACCGTCGCCGAGCGGCGCGCGATGGGCTTCCGTGAGCTGCCCGGCACGCTGGACGAGGCGCTGGCGGCGATGGAGCGCTCGGAGCTGGTCGCAGAGACCCTGGGCGAGCACGTGTTCGACTTCTTCCTGCGCAACAAGCGCCGGGAGTGGGCGGACTACCGCAGTCAGGTCACGCCGTTCGAACTCCGTGAATATCTGGGGTTGTAACCCGGGCGATGTGCGGGGGCGGCGTGCGCGCGGTGCCGGCCCTGTAATTTGAGAGCCATGGTCCGGCCACCGTCTGCCCGTTCCGCTGTCCCCGGTGTCGGTCGGCTCGGATTGCTCGAGCCGTCCGCCGCCGCGTCGCTGCGCGAACTGGGCTGGGACAACGTCGAGAGTATCCCCGTGCTGTGGTCGCTGTCCCGCGCGCCCGACGCCGATCTCGCGTTGAGCACGCTCATGCGGCTGCGCGAGAGCATCGGGGACGGTTGGGATGCCATCGATTCGGCGGTCCGTACCGATACGTCGCTGCGCGGCAGGCTGTTCGCGCTGCTCGGTTCGTCCAGCGCCTTCGGCGATCATCTCGTCGCGGCGCCGGAGGCATGGGAAGGGTTGCGCCGCAAGGAGTTGCCCGGACGCGACGATCTGATCGCCGATCTGCTCGCCGTGGTCGACGCGGTGCCCGAGGAAGGGCCGAACGCGACGCCGATGCTGTTTCGCGCGGGCATCTGCGGACCCGAAGTGGTGGCGTCGCTGCGCAAGCGCTACCGCGATCATCTGATGCTGCTGGCCGCGCTGGATCTGGCGGCCACCGTGGAGAACGAGCCCGTGCTGCCCTACCAGGTGGTCGGCAGGCAGCTCACCGACCTGGCCGACGCCGCACTGACCGCGGCGCTGGCGGTCGCGGTGGCGCGGGTCTGCAAGGACGAGCCGGTTCCGGTGCGGCTGGGCGTGATCGCGATGGGCAAGTGCGGCGCGCGCGAGCTGAACTATGTCAGCGACGTCGACGTGGTGTTCGTCGCCGAGCCCGCCGACGCCACCGCGACGCGCTTGGCCGCGGAGATGATGAGCGTGGCGAGCCAGGCGTTCTTCGAGGTCGACGCCGCGCTGCGGCCGGAGGGCAAAGCCGGTGCGCTGGTGCGGACGCTGGATTCGCACGTCGCCTACTACAAACGCTGGGCACGCACCTGGGAGTTCCAGGCGCTGTTGAAGAATCGACCGGCGACCGGTGACATCGCGCTCGGCGAGCAGTACCGCGCCGCGCTGATGCCGATGGTGTGGTCGGCGTCGGAGCGTCCCGATTTCGTCGCCGACGTGCAGGCGATGCGCCGCCGGGTGGAGGATCTGGTGCCCGCCGATCTGCGCGAACGCGAACTCAAGCTGGGCCGCGGCAGCCTGCGGGACGTCGAATTCGCGGTGCAGTTGCTGCAATTGGTGCACGGGCGCGTGGACGAGACGCTGCACGTGCAGGGCACCGTCGAGGCGCTGACCGCGCTGGCCGCGGGCGGCTACGTCGGTCGCGACGACGCGGCCAACCTCACGGCCTCCTACGAGTTCCTGCGGCTGCTGGAACACCGGCTCCAGTTGCAGCGGCTGCGTCGCACCCATACCCTGCCCGCCGCCGACGACGAGGAGGGCATGCGCTGGCTGGCCCGCGCGGCGCACATCCGGCCGGACGGCAGACAGGACGCGGTGGGTGTGCTGGCCAGTGAGATCCGCCGGAACGCGGTGCGCGTGCGGCGCTTGCACGCCAAGTTGTTCTACCGGCCGCTGCTGGATTCGGTGGTGCGGCTGGAGCCCGACGCGCTGCGCCTGAGTCCCGAGGCCGCCATCCGGCAGCTGGCCGCGCTCGGCTACGCGGCGCCGGAACACGCTCTCGGTCACCTGAAGGCCCTCACCGGTGGTGTATCCCGCAAAGGGCGCATCCAAGCCCTGCTGCTGCCGACGCTGCTCGAATGGCTCGGTGAGACACCGAATCCCGACGCGGGCCTGCTGGCCTATCGCCGGGTGTCGGAGGGGCTCGCCGACCAGATCTGGTTCCTGCGCGAACTGCGCGACGAGGGGGCGATCGCACAACGGCTGATGATCGTGCTCGGATCCTCGGAATACCTGCCCGATCTGCTGATCAACGCGCCGGAGACGATCCGGATGTACGCCGACGGCCCGAGCGGCCCGCTGCTGCTCGGCCCGCAGCCCGACGAGGTGGCCCGCGGCATCCTCACCGCCGCCGCTCGGTACGACGACCCGAAACGTGCTGTGGCCGCGGCTCGTTCGCTGCGCAGACACGAACTCGCGCGGGTGGCGTCGGCCGATCTGCTCGGCATGCTCGAAGTGCCGCAGGTGTGCCGGGCGTTGTCGTCGGTGTGGGTCGCGGTGCTCGAGGCATCGTTGCGCGCGGTGATCCGGGGGAGCGAAGCGGAGATGGGCTGCCGCGCGCCCGCCGACATCGCGGTGATCGGCATGGGCAGGCTCGGCGGCATGGAGCTCGGCTACGGCTCGGACGCGGACGTGCTGTTCGTGTGCGACCCGCGGCCGGGCGAGGACGAGACCAAGGCCGTGAAGTGGGCGATCGGGGTGGCCGATCGGGTGCAGCGACTGCTCGGCGCGCCGAGCACCGACCCGCCGCTGCACGTGGACGCCGGGCTGCGTCCGGAGGGGCGCAACGGCGCGCTGGTGCGCACGCTGGCCGCCTACGCGGCGTACTACCAGCAGTGGGCGCAACCCTGGGAGGTGCAGGCGCTGCTGCGCGCACACCAAGTGGCGGGCGACGAGGAACTGGGGGTGCGTTTCCTGCACGTCATCGACAAGGTGCGGTACCCGGCGGGCGGCGTGTCGGCCGAGGCGGTACGCGAGATCCGGCGGATCAAGGCCAGGGTGGACGCGGAGCGGCTGCCCCGCGGCGCCGATCCGGCCACGCACACGAAGCTGGGCCGCGGGGGCCTGGCCGACATCGAGTGGACGGTTCAGCTGGTGCAGCTGCGGCACGCCCACGAGGTGCCCGGCTTGCACAACACCTCCACGCTCGAGGCGCTGGATGTGATCGAGCGGACCGAGCTACTGGACGCGCAGGACGTGGCGCTGCTGCGCGACGCGTGGCTGACCGCCACCAACGCCCGCAACGCCTTGGTCCTGGTGCGCGGCAAACCGAGCGATCAGCTACCGGGCCCGGGGCGGCTCCTTTCCGCCGTCGCCCGCGTCGCGGGGTGGCCCAACGACGACGGCAGCGAATTCCTCGACCACTACATGCGCGTCACCCGGCGCGCCAAAGCGGTCGTCGAACGAGTCTTCGGCGCGTGAAGCCGCTGCTCGCGCGCAAGCCCTACGGAGGACCCGAGCGTGCTCGGCCCGGACTCAGGGACCGACGGTGAGGCCGGTGCGGGCCGCGCGCTGTGCACCCCAGTCGTAGAGCGCGGTGAGGACCGGGACCAGAGTGCGGCCCTCGTCGGTGAGGGTGTATTCGACCTGCGGCGGCACCGTGTCGAAGATGGTGCGCCGGACCAGTCCGTCGGACTCCAGCTCGCGCAGTTGCTGGACGAGCATCTTCTCGCTGGTGGTCGGCATCCGCCTGCGCAACTCGCCATACCGGTGCACGCCCTCCTTCAAGTGGGCCAGGATCACCGGCTTCCACTTACCGCCGATCAGGTCGACGGTCACCTCCACGGCGCAGTTGTAGGCCTTACCGGGCACATGTCCTCCGGGTACTCACTGAAAAGTGCGTTCTTGTAACACTGTAATCATCGCGATTCCATGAATGCCGTTCGTATCGACCACCGCAGACATGGAGCGAAACATCGTGAAGGTCATCGTTTTCGACCGCTTCAAGCCAGGCGTCACGCTGGAGACGATCAACCCGTACCTGCCCGAGGAGGTCGCCAATGTGTGGCGGCTGTGGAAGGCGGGCATCGTGCGGGAGAACTACGCCCGCGCCGACGAGCCGGGCGTGGTGATCGTATTCGAGGTCGACAGCGTGGAGGACGCGCGCAAGTACGTCGCGGATTTCCCGCTGACCAAGGCCGGGTACCTGGAATGGACCTTCGTGCCGGTCCAGGCGCCCTTGCCGCTGGAGGCGCTGATGGATCCGGCCGTCGACGTCGCCGAGCCCTACGACCGGACCGCGTGAGCATGCGGCACGCCTTCGGCCTGAGCATCCCGCAGACCCTCTCGGACGCCTGCGATCCCGCGCGGATGGCGCTGCTCATCTACGACATGCAGGTCGGCATCGTGCGGCAGATACCCGGCGGCGAGGAGATCGTGCGAGCGTGCGTGCGGCTGCGCGACGCCGCGCGAGCGGCGGGCTTCCGGGTGTTCTACACCCGGCACATGTCCCTGCCGGTCGCGGCGTCGGGCGTGGCCCAGTTGCGCACCGCCATGTCCTGGCAGCGCGTGGACGACCCGGTGGACGTGCGCTCGAGCTTCCCGCAGGGTTCGCCGCAATTCCACTTGGTGCCCGAATTGGCGCCGGGTCCGGACGAGGTGGTGTTCGACAAGATCACCATGTCGGCGTTCGCGGCGACGCCGCTGGACTTCGCGCTGCGCGACTGCGGCATCGACACCTATGCCGTGGCGGGCATCGCCATGGAGGTGGGCATCGAGCCGACCGTCCGGCACAGCCTGGACCTGGGCTACCTGCCGATCATCGTCACCGACGCGTGCGGCGCCGGTCATCCGGCTGCGGCCGAAAGGTCCTATGCCACTCTCGAATTCACCGGCGGATCGCTCACCACGGACACCGCCGCGCTCACAGCGGCCATGAGTCGGCCCTGCGACTGACGCAGTGGCCCGGCGAACCGGTGCGCGCCGCGTGCCGGTTTCGCGGCCATCAGTTCGTTCGTCTGAATACGCGATCGCGCCCTGGCATAGGGTGATCGGGTCACCGATTCTCGCGGGTCAGCTCGCCTGCTGTGGGGTGTTCGCGGCGCGGGTCAAGGTCTGGAAGCGATCGACGAACCGGCGCAGGGCGAGCCGGTCCTCGTCGCCGAGCCCGTTCGCGGTCGTGACGGTGACCTCGGTGCCGGCGCGGATCCGCAGGACGTCCCAGGCCACCGGCAGGACGGGCGCGTGCACGCTGCGCCCGTTGCTGCTGACCGTGATGGACGAGCGATACATACCCGGAACGAAGGCCAGGTCTTCGGCGATCTCGGCCGTGAGCGGTCCCGGCGCGCGGAATTGCTCGACGTACATTCCTCCCCCTCGACATGCCGCCATCAGTTCCCATCCAGACTAGGCGCGCCGGGTCGTCGAGCGTCGGCAGACGTGCATGCGGTCCGGTTCCGCCGCCTGTCGAGCGCGTCGTGGGCGAGGGTCCCCGACCTAGGGCAGGTGCCCTGATATCCAGGTGCTATGACGACACCAGACGAGTTCGATTTCGATGCCACCTATCGGGGCACCGGCGGCCCGTTCGGCCCGGGTGTCAAGCCGCCGTGGAGTATCGGCGAACCCCAACCCGAGCTCGCCGCTCTGATCGAGCAGGGCAAGTTCCACGGTGACGTGCTCGATGTCGGCTGTGGGGAGGCGGCGATCTCGCTGTATCTGGCCGAGCGGGGTTACTCGGTCGTGGGTTTGGACCTGTCGCCGACGGCGGTCGAGCTGGCGCGTGCCGAGGCAGCCCGGCGCGGCCTGACGAACGCGTCGTTCGAGGTCGCCGACGTCACCTCGTTCACAGGTTACGACGGCCGCTTCGGCACCGTCGTCGACAGCACGCTGTTCCATTCGATCCCGGTCGAATCGCGGGACGGTTACCAGGAGGCGATCGTGCGCGCTGCCGCGCCGGGCGCGTCGTACTTCGCGCTCGTGTTCGACCGGGCGGGCCTGCCCGAAGCGCCCCAGCCGGGGCCAGCGCCCGTTACCGCCGATGAGCTTCGGGAGGTGGTGTCGAAGTATTGGACGATCGATGAGATCAGGCCGGCGCGAATTCACGCCGACTTGCCTGCGGAGCTGCCCGAGAATTCGCCTGTGCGGTTCGAAGGAATACGGGACGAGCCCGGCGGCCGTAAGTCGGTTCCGGCCTGGCTGCTGTCGGCCCACCTGGGCTGACTTCTCCCACAGGCGTCGCCCGGGCGAAATATCGTCAGCCCCCGAAGTGCCCGGGCTTCCTGTGGTCTCGGGCTGCACCGGATCGATAGTGCCTAGGCTCGACCGCATGCGTAAATGGATGAACCGGGCACTGCTCGGTGCGGGGTGGTGCGCAGTAGCCGCGGGCGCCATCGGGATGGTGCTGCATTTCGGGGCGTGGCAGCGACGCGGGTTGGTGTTGCTCGCGTCGGGGGCGTCGTATCTCATGATCGGCGCGATCGTCGGCTCGGTGCTGTTGCTGATCGCGCGCGGGTGGCGCAGCGCGGCTGTCGCCGGGGTGCTGGCCGTGGCGACGCTCTGGACGCTGGTGCCCGCGTTCGTGCCGGAGGGCCGGGCCGCGAGCGGTCCGCAGCTGACCGTCATGCAGTCGAACCTCCTGTTCGGCGGCGCCGATCCGGACGCGGTGGTGCGCGCGGTCCGGGACAACCGGGTCGACGTGCTGACCGTGGACGAACTGACCGACGCCGCGCTGGTGCGGTTGGCGGGCGCGGGTCTGCTCGGTGAATTGCCGTACCGCTACACCGAGCCCACCCGCGACGGCGGTGGCGGCACCGGCATCTACAGCCGATATCCGCTGCGGGACACCAGGAAATACGACGGATACATCCTCAACACCCTCTCCGCGACGATGGATCACCCCGAACGCGGACCGATCAGCGTCTTCGCGTTCCATCCGGTGCCGCCGCCGTTCGATTTCCCCGCCTGGCAGGCGGAGATGCGCAGGACCCGGGAGATCCTCGACGCGCAGCGGGGCCCGGCCATCGTCGGCGCGGACTTCAACGCGACCCGCGACCACACGGCCTTCCGCGACCTGCTGCGCGGGAGCTTCGCCTCGGCGGCCGACCAGGCCGGCGCGGGCCTGCTGCCCACCTTCCCCGCCGATCGAACCTGGGGCCCGGTGATCGGCATCGACCACATCTTGCTCGCCGACGCCACCGCAGAACAGGTACACACCCTCACCGTCCCCGGCTCGGACCATCGAGCGCTGCTCGCCCACATCCGCCTGCGGTGACTCCACCTGCCGACCTCGCCACCCCGTGCACGGCTCGGATCGACGGCGCGCTCCGGCACGGCTCGCGCCGATCCGCACCCGCCGACCAGGTGCGACTCGAGTACCACCAGCCCGGCCGGACACCGGATAACCCTGCTGCGCGCCTGACCGGGCGCGAAATCGCTGCGCGCCTTGCTGATCCGGCGGCGATCGTGGCGCTGTGATGCGCGCGGCGCGCTCGCGGCGATTACGATGTGAGCGCTCGGCGGGCCCGAGACGCGGTACTCGGGGAGGCGAGTTCGATGACGAAGAACAGGCGATTCGGTGTGGCCGTGCTCGCGGTAGTGGCGGCAGTACTGGCCGGATGCGCGCAAGGCACGAATGGCAATGCTGCGCAGCAGGTCTCGCCGCCGGCCGACACCTGGGAGCTGGCGGGATCTATGACGGCGTCCGGCCCGAACGGTCCCCGCAAGGGTGTGCCGGACGCGCCGCTCACGGCGGAGAACGGCGACGGCGGCGCCGTCGACAAGCTGGCCCTGAACACCATCGCCGACGTGCAGGACTTCTGGACCACCGAGTACCCAGAGCACTTCCCCGGCAGATTCCAGCCGGTGACCAGGTTCATCTCCTGGGATGCCAAGGCGCCCAGAACGCAGTCGGTCAAGTTCTGCAAGTCCGACACCTACCAGGTGGTGAACGCCGCCTACTGCGGCGGTGACCACACCATCGGCTGGGACCGGGGTGTCCTGCTGCCGAAACTGGTGCAGAAGTACGGCGAGATGGCGGTGGTGATGGTGCTCGCACACGAGTACGGGCACGCCATCCAAGGTCAGGCCAGACTCGCGGGTCTGCTGACCCCGCCGCTCGTGCAGGAACAGCAGGCCGACTGCCTCGCCGGTGTCTTCCTGCGCCATGTGGCCGAAGGGGATTCGGCGCACTTCACGCTCAACACCACCGACGGCCTCAATGCCGTGCTCGGCGCCACGGTGGCCGTGCGCGACCGGGATCCGAACGATCCGGACAACGTGCACGGCTCTGCCTTCGAGCGGGTGACCGCGGTGCAGATCGGCTACACCGACGGCGCCGACGGGTGCAAGAAGATCACCAGGAAGGAGATCGCCCAGCGCCGCGGCAATCTCCCCACCACCTTCGAGCCCGGTGAGGAGCAGGCGCAGCTTCCGGTGGACGCCGCCGCGCTGACCAGCCTGAGCGCGGCGCTGACCAAGATCCTCCCGGTCACGCGGCCGCCGCAGTTCGACTACTCCGGCGTCGGCCGCGGTTGCTCGGACGCCACCGGCACCAGGCCGGTGTCGTACTGCCCGAGCGCGAACCGGATCGGCACGGATGTGCCCGCCCTGGCCCGCCGCGGCGGAATGATGACCGACGACGACCCGCTGTCGGCGGTCGTGGACGGCGACTACAACGCGTTCGTCGTCTTCGTCTCACGCTATGTGCTCGCGGTACAAC
>NZ_BAFR01000058.1 GCF_000308435.1 Nocardia araoensis NBRC 100135
AAGTCCATCGCCGGGGAACCCGACCGCGTCGAGCGGTTGGACCGCGAACTCGCCGAACTCGCCGCCCGACACGACCGGGGCAATGGTCGGATGGAGTGGGAATATCTCTTGGTCACCGCACGCCGATCGACCTGAGCAGGTGCGGACGATTTCGCCACGCGACGCGACGGCGTTCACGGCAACGGGCAGCGTCGTGGCGAGATGACAGAGGTGATCGAACTCAGGCGATGGATGCCCTGAACTCCGCGCCTTCCTGGACGCCCTGCGCGGCTTCGGCGATATCGACGACCGGGTAGATCTGATAGTCCGCGAAGAAGGCGAACTTGTTGGGAGCGTCGGCCAGGTCCATGGGGTTGTCGGTCTCGACTACCGCGAATCCGCCGCTGCTGTCGAGTCTGCCGACCAGCTGGTGGTACGTCATGCTGCTGAGCGGTTTCCAATTCGCGAACACATTCAATGCACGCCGGATACTCGCCTCGTTCTCCGGTGCGGATCCGGTCCAACGGTAAGTCCACGAAACCACGTACTTCATCTCATCCTCCCTTGGATACCGTGAAGCTGGAATTCTGTGGGTGTCCGTATCAGGGGTAGGAAGTGCCTGAAACGGTCTGTCCCGATGGTCGGCCATGGGGGTGGATCTCGTCCGCGGGGGATTTCCGAGCGCGGACACCACCTACTTTGCTCGGGGGGTGCGCCGGAGGACATCAACCCTCGGGTCGGAATCCGTCGAACCGGCCGACATCACGCCGTAACCGGCGAATCGCTCCTCGTTCTCACCGGATGGGAGCGCCATATCGCAATCACGAGTCGAGCCGGATCGCGCGCAACGCGATGTACAACTCGGCGGCCGACTTGGGGTCCGCGCAGCGGCGGCCGGTCAGCGTTTCGATGCGCCGGAGACGCTGATGGATCGTGTTGCGGTGATAGTTCAATCGCTGGGCTACCTCGGTATTCGATCCGCCGCAATCGAACCACTGGTCCAACGTTTCCAGCAACGTGTCGCGGTCTTCGCCGGGAAGTTCGAGAACCGGGCCGAGAACTGCCTCGGCGAGTCCGCGTGCGGCGTCCGGCGCGTGGACCAGGACCAGCGGCACCGGGGCACTTCCATAGGTCGTGACGGCGCGCGTACCCGGACGCGAACAGCGTGCCGCCAGTTCCGCCTCCCGGACAGCGGCGGTGGCGCCGAGCGCGGGACGAGAAATGGGACGAGCGGCCGGTCGTCGCCGCCGTCCTGCGCGCGGGCGCCACCGCCGATGCCGCGCAGCTGCGTCGCTTCCTCGCCGACAAATTCGCGCGCTGGCAACTGCCGGAGCGGTGGACCTTTCTCACCGAGGTACCGAAGACCAGCGTCGGCAAGTTCGACAAGAAACGATTGCGCGCCCGCTATGCGGCGGGCGACCTGGATGTCGTCACCGTCGCGGCCGACGTGGACAGGTTCAGTGCGGGCAGGATCACCGAGCTTCCACCGACATGACGGCTCCGTCGCTCGGCTCCCGGGTGGCCTCCAGCGTCAGGAAGTCGCCTTTCGTGCGTCGATCGCCAACCCTTCGAGGAGGTCGTGCACAAGGCTTGCCGCCTGCTCGTGAGCCCGTTGCCGATCGTGGGTCTCGGCGATGGTCAGCGACAGTTCGGTCAGAGCGCCATAGAAGGCACTCGCCAGCAGTGTGGCGGGGTACGGCCGGATGAGCGCGGCGTCGAGCAGATTCCGCACCGCCTCGACGACCAGGCCGCCGAGATGGCGCTGGTCGAGTTCACGCCAGCGCTGCCAGCCCAGGCCGATCGGTCCCTGGAGGAGCACGATGTGCCGGTAGTCGGGTTCGGCGCAGACGTCGAGAAACTCCCGCACCCCGCGGTCGACCCGGTCGAACGGGTCCGAGGCCGAGTCGATCGCGGTGCGGATGCGTTGCGCCGCTCGATTCTCGAGATTGTCGACGACCGCCTCGAACAACCCCTTCTTGCCGTCGAAGTGGTGATACAGCGCGCCGCGAGTGAGGCCGGCGGTGCGAACCAACTCTTCAGCCGACAGATCCGCGTACTCGCGTTCGGCGAACAGCCGCCCCGCGGTTTCGAGTAGCGCCTGACGGGTGTTCTCCGCGTACTTCTCGCGAAACGACTCCATGCGGTATGGATATCACATACAGTATGTATCTCGGATACAGCTCGTATGAAGGTGGATCGTCATGGGCGAAGCAGTGGACGTCGTCGTCATCGGAGCCGGGATAGCGGGTTTGGTCGCCGCCCGTGACCTGGCGCGAAGTGGCGCCGAGGTGCTCGTGCTCGAGGCGCGCGACCGGGTGGGCGGGCGGCTGCTGAACGGTGAACTCCCCGGTGGTGCGCCCATCGAGGTGGGTGGTCAGTGGGTCGGGCCGGGTCAGCGGCACGTGCTCGCGCTGATCGACGAACTCGGCCTGAAGACCTTCCCCACGTACACCGCGGGCCGTCACATCGCTGAACTCGGCACGGCCCGCTCGGAATACACCGGGCGAATCCCCAAGCTGAATCCGCTGGCACTGGCCGATGTCGCGCAGATGCAGTGGAGACTCGACCGGGTGGCACGCCAGGTCGCGGCGGTGGAGCCGTGGCTCGCCGACCGGGCCGAGGCGCTGGACGGGCAGACCTTCGCCACCTGGCTGCGGCGGACCGCCTACACCTCCGCGGGCCGGTCGTTCTTGCGGCTGATCACCGAGGCGGTGTTCTCCGCCGAGCCGGAGGATATGTCCGCGCTGTGGGCCGCCTACTACGTCGGCGCCGCCGGTGGGCTGGACGCGTTGATCAACACCGCGGGCGGGGCGCAGCAGGACCGCGTTGTCGGTGGTTCGCAGACCATCGCGTTGGCCCTGGCCGAAGAACTCGGTGACCGTGTCCTCCTGGGGGCTGCGGTGACCGATGTCGAGTGGGGCGGCTCGGGTGTCCGGGTCGTCGCGGGCGGCACGACCGTTCGCGCTCGTCGGGCCGTGATCGCGGTTCCGCCGCCACTGGCGGCGCGCATCCGCTTCACCCCCGGCCTGCCCGGCGATCGTGACCAACTCGTCCAGCGCATGCCGATGGGCCGGGTCATCAAGGTCAATGTCGTGTACGACGAGCCCTTCTGGCGCGAATCGGGTCTGAGCGGCCAAGCCAACAGCGACCATCGGCCCCTGGGCACCGTCTTCGACAACACCCCGCTCGACGGTTCACCCGGCGTGCTCGTCGGCTTCCTCGAGGGACGCCACGCCGATAGGGGCGCGCGCCTCGACCCCACCGATCGTCGTGCACAGGTGATCGACGATCTCGCAGGCTACTTCGGGCCACGGGCCCGCAACCCCATCGCCTACATCGAACGCGATTGGGCCGAAGAAGAATTCAGCCGCGGCTGTTACGGCGCGTTCACCACGCCCGGCACCCTGACCCGCTTCGGTCCGGCCCTGCGCACACCCATCGGCCCGCTGCACTGGGCAGGCACCGAAACCGCTACCCGCTGGGCCGGCTACATGGACGGAGCCGCCGAATCCGGCCACCGCGCCGCCCGCGAAGTCGCTCCCGCCCTGGTCCGCAGCGGGGTGTAGCGGTTGGTTCCGCCGTGGCGGCGCAGCCTCGGCGGTAGACGGATCTCGAAACAGGTGTGTCTTCTATGGAAGTTCTTCCCCACGCCGAAAGCTGCGAAAATACACATAGCTGATCTGCATGGCAACGCGCTCGAGGATCCTGTGAGGTAGTCGCTTCCAGACAGGGGAGGTGGGCTGAGTGGACCCGGTGACGATGGTGGCGGCGGCGGTGGCTGTTGGTGCGGCGGCAGGATTGACCGATGCTGCCGAACGCGCGGTCATCGATGCTTACCAGGCGGTGAAGAGGCTGCTCATCGGCAAGTATCGGTCGGTCGATGTGGAGGTGGTGGAACGCCAACCGCAGTCGGTCCCGCGGCGAGCGGTGCTGGTGGAGGAACTTCAGCAGGCCGGCGCCGCGGACGACGAGGAGTTGCTCGCAGCCGCACGGCAGGTGCTGGTGGCGGTGCATCGACACGCACCGGCGGCTGCGGAGGCGGTGGGTGTGCGATTGCGGGAAGTCCGCGCCGGTGAGCTGGAGATCACCGATGTCACCTCCGCGGGTGCCGGGGTGATCGCCGAGGACACCTCCGTGGACGGTTCGTTGCGGATCAGCGGGATACGGGCGGGAACCGGGCAGCCGCCTCACCCTCGGGCGACGCAGCAGTAGCCGGAGGTACTGCTGCGTCGCCCGCGGTCTCGCTCATGGGAGTGGAGACGGGCCGGGATGTGTCGATCCACTACTCGGTCCTGCAACAGCCCGCTCCGCCGTCAGCTCCAGTGGTGACCACGACATTGCCCCGAGATGTGGGCGCCTTCGTCGGACGCGAGACCGAACTGCGGCATATCGTGGATGCGGCCGGACGGAATCCAGCGGCAACCATCTACACCATCGACGGTATGGCCGGTACCGGAAAGACCGCCTTGGCGACCCGGGCCGCGCACCTGCTCGCGGACCGGTTTCCCGATGGCCGGTACATGGTCTCGCTGAATGCCCACACCCCCGGACAAGCCCCCGCCGACCCTGCCGACGTGTTGGCGGGCCTGCTGATCAGGCTGGGCGTCGATCCCCGAAGCCTTCCCGAAACCCTCGACGGGCGCCGCGACCTGTGGCGGGACCGGCTCACCGACAAACGGGTATTGCTCGTGCTCGACGACGCCCGCGACCACGCCCAAATCGAGCCACTGCTGCCTGGCAACGGCGGATGTCTGACGCTGGTGACCAGCCGGCGACGGCTGATCGCTCTCGATGAGGCGGTGCCATTGGCACTGGACGTCCTCGACCCCGGCCCCGCGGCGCGACTGTTCACCACCGTCGCGCACCGTCTCGCCGACACCGGCGCTGAAACAGCCGCCGTGACCGAGATCGTGCAGTCCTGCGGATGCCTACCGCTGGCGATCGTATTGCTGGCTGCGCGCCTGTCCCACCACCCGGCTTGGAGCATCGCCGATCTGGCAAGCGACTTCGCGACCGCGCAGGATCGGCTCGCTGAGCTCGACATCGGAGATCGCGCGGTGCGTGGCGCGTTCACCATGTCCTATCACGATCTGCCGCCAGAACGCGCCAGGTTGTTCCGCCGCCTCGGCCTGCACCCCGGTCCGCACACCGACCGGCACGCCGCGGCGGCATTGGCAGACATCCCGGTCACGGCGGCGCGCACGCAACTGGAGGCGCTCTACACCGACCACCTCGTCGAAGAGATCCAACCCGGCCGCTACCGGTCGCACGACCTGCTGCGCGCCTACGCCCGCACCCTCGCCGACACGGACCCGCTCGACGACAACCGTCGAGCGCTGGACCGACTGCTGAACTACTACCACGCCACTGCCGCGGCCGCGGACCGGCACCTGGCCGGGGTTACCTACACCACCGCACACTCCGAGAACGCACCGCACAGCGATGTGGTGCGTGAGTTCGGCGACGAAGTGACCGCAATGGCGTGGATGCGCGCCGAGCGCGCCAACCTGCTGGCCTGCCTCGACTACACCGTCACATGTCAACCGCAGAGAACGATCGAGCTGACCAAGACACTGGCCGACCTGCTCGCACGCGACGGTCCATGGCCGCAGGCAGTCGACCTTCACCACCGCGCCCTGCGCACCGCCCATCTCCTCAGCGACCGCCTCGGCGAAGCCGACACTCTGGCCAACCTCGGCAGAGTGCAGGAACTTACCGGGAACTACGCCGCCGCGACCGAACTGAACCAGCATGCACTGGTCATCTACCGTGAGCTCGGCAACCGGCTCGGCGAAGCCAACGCCCTACGCAACCTCGGTAACATCCGTTACCGCATCGGGGACTACGCCCAGGCCACGAACCTGTACCAGGAGGCACTGGTCATCTACCGTGACCTCGGTAACCGGCGCGGCGAGGCCAGCGTCCTCGGCAACCTCGGGCAAGTCCGCAACGAGGTCGCGGCCTATGCCGAGGCCACCAACCTCTATCGGCAGGCACTGGCTATTCGCCGCGAGCTCGGCAACCGGCTCGGTGAAGCCAACTGTCTGAACAACCTCGGCAACGTTCGCGAGAACACCGGTGACTATGCCGAGGCCACCGACCTGTATGGACAGGCGCTGATCATCTACCGTGAGCTCGGCAACCAGCACGGTGAAGCCAACTGCCTCAATAATCTCGGCCTCGTGCGTAACAACGTCAGTGACTATGCCGAGGCCACCGACCTCTATCTACAGGCCCTGGACATCTACCGCGAGCTCGGTGACCGGCTGGGGGAAGCGTGTGCCCTCAACAATATGGGTATAGCGCGTAACAACATTGGAGACTATGCCGAGGCCACCGACCTCTATCAGCAGGCGCTGTCCCTTTGCCGCGAGATCGGCGACAGGCGAGGCCAAGCCAACGCGCTCGGCAACATCGGCCTCGTGCACACCGGCGTTGGAGAGTACGCCAAGGCCGCCAACCTGCAACACCAAGCACTGGCCATCTACCGGGAGCTCGGTAACCGGCGCGGTGAAGCCAACACCCTCGGCAACCTTGGCAACCTCCGCAAATGTACTGGGGACTACATCGACGCCACAGATCTCCAACAGAAAGCATTGGCAATCTGCCGCGAAATCGGCGACCAACTCGGAGAAGCCAACGCCCTCAACAATCTCGGCAACGTTTGCACGAACACCGGGAACTATGCCGACGCCTTCCGCCATTACCAGAAGGCACTGGCCATCTACCGTCAGCTCCGCGACCGACTCGGAGAAGTCGAGGTGCTCAACCGCATCGGGGCACTTTTACTGAAGAACCATGAACCTCACAGTGCGCTCTCGAAGTTCACCCAAGCGCTCGCACAGGGTCAGGCGATCCACAGCAAACTTGAACAGGCTCATGCGCTGGAAGGATCGGCACGGTGTCGAGTCGATATCGGCGAGACTGCAGGCGCCATAACCCAACTGCGGAAAGCCATCGAGATCTATCAGCACCTAGGGGCACCGGAAGCCCGCCCCGCCGCAGCCTACCTCGCCACACTGGAACCGACTTCCCGCGCACACTGACATGCGGGTGACTGTGACCCGCACTCATCTTCCGCCGAGAACGAGCCGTCGACGCGACAGCGCGAGAAACGTCCGGGCAGTCCGGAGATCCGGGTGCTGCCACCGCGGAGGGTGGCGGCTGTTCCGACAGGTTCGCCGGGCAGCTTGCAGCGGCCACCGAAGTGGGACTGGTCCCCGACCCCGATGCCATCCGCGCGGTCTGGGAAGACGCCGTCGACGCGCCCGATCGGGACAGCCCGGCGCTGTGGCTGCACGGCGCCAGTCGACCCTGGACGCGGCGACTCCGCGGCGCCCCGCGGATGGGCGGTGCTGCGCGCCTTCGCCGGCATCTTCACGGCAGACGCCGGACTTCGCGGCCGCCCGGTGGAACGCGGTTCGGATGCTCACCACTGGTGAACAACGGCCGGTCACCTTCGGCAGTGGGTGCCCTGGGAGGTTCAGCACCGCCGCTGTGCCTCTCGGCGTCGACGAGCACATGCTGGCCGGTCCGCTCGTCGGGCTCCGGCTGCGCGACGGCGAGGTCTAGGACGGGTTCATCTTCTCGGTGGGCGCAGAGGGGATCGAACCCCCGACCGCTGGTGTGTAAAACCAGAGCTCTACCGCTGAGCTATACGCCCGTGCCGTTACCGGCGGCTTATGAATCTAGCGCGGCGAGCGCTTTCTCCCAAGCCGCCTGGTCACGGGGTTCTCCGGGGCCGTTCATCTCGGCGAAGCGGATGTAGCCCTCGCGGTCGACGACGAAGGTGCCCCGGTTCGGGTAGCCCGATTTCTCGTTGAAGACGCCGTAGGCCTGGGCGACCGCGCCGTGCGGCCAGAAGTCCGACAACAGCGGGAAGGTGTAGCCCTGTTCGGCGGCCCAGATCTTGTGGGTGGGCGGCGGGCCGACCGAGATCGCGAGGATCTCCGCGTTGTCGTTCTGGAACTTGGGCAGCTCGTCGCGCACCTTGCACAGCTCGCCCTGGCAGATGCCGGTGAAGGCGAGCGGGTAGAACACGATCAGGATGTTCTTCTTCCCCCGGTAGTCCGACAGGGTGACTTCCTGGTTGTTCTGGTCCTTCAGCGTGAAATCCGGCGCGACAGTGCCAACCTCGAGCGGCATAGCGAATCCTCCATCGTGTCGGGTTTCCACCGGGCGGGCGTGCGACACCGCCCTGGTGGAAACCATAGCGCGGTGGCTCAGCGCTGCTTCGAGGGCGCCTTGGGCTGCACGAGTCTGCTGCCGGTCCACGAGCCGAGGCTGATCGCCGAGGTCTGGGTCAGACCGGCGGTCGGTGCGGATTCGGCGATTTCACTCGGCTCGACATGGCCGGGTTGTCCGGTCTTGGGGGTGAGCACCCAGACGAAACCGTCGTCGGCGAGGGGAGCGATGGCGTCCATGAGGGCGTCGACCAGATCGCCGTCGCCGTCGCGCCACCACAGCAGCACGACGTCGATCACCTCGTCGGAGTCCTCGTCGACGAGCTCACCGCCGATCGCGTCCTCGACATCGGCCCTCAGGTCGTCGTCGACGTCCTCGTCCCAGCCCAATTCCTGGACAACCAAGCCGTGTGAAATGCCAAGCTTCTGAGCGTAGTTCTGCGCGTCCGCCGCGGCGACCACGGTGGTGTCCTCCTCAACTCCCGACAGTAGATAGTTGCAAGCGAACATGGTTATGGGCTTCAGCGCAAGCCGATCCGGCGAAATAGGTACCGAATGTCGCGTTGCGAGGGTGTGTCAAGGGCTTTCTCAGCGCTTCGGGCACGAGTCGCGGACGGCGTTGCGCGCGTCGTTGACCCGCTTGCTGGCGTCGTTGAGGGCCGCGACCGGGGCGGTGTAGGTCATCTTGCGCGTCTCGGCCGCCAGTGCGCGGGCGGCGTTCACGTATTCGGTGAACAGGGGCACCAGGTCCGCGGGTAGCGCGTCCTTGGCGGAGTTCACGCCGCTTTCCACCTTGTTCGCCGCGTCCTCGAGGGTCTGGGCCGCCGAGTCGCGTCTGGCGACGTAGTCCGGTGCGTTCGAATCGTGCGCGTCGACGAATTCGTTGTATTTGGTGACGCCCGCTCCGGTGGTGGTGGGGAACTGACCGCAATTGTCCGAGATGGCTTTGGCCTGGGCAGCAGCCCGCCGGGATGAGGTCGCCGCCGCCGACGAGGACGCCGCCTCGCTCTTGTATGCCGCCAGGTCGCTCGCGTTCGGACCCGCCACGCCTTCCACCCGGTTGGCGCACCCCGCGACGACCAATCCGACAGCGACCGCACCGGTGGCGCACACCATTCCGAACCCGCGTGGGTTCAGCAGCTTCATCGTCCTCCCGCTCCTCAGGGCTGCCACGCCCGACATGCTCACCTTGCCTGTCGAACGGTACTGGATTTCCGGCTGACATGATGATTTGGGACGCGTCATCGGCAAGGATGGATGGTGCGCCCGAACCTTTCGTTTACGGGTGGTCCGCCAACCAGCGAAACCGCCCGGGGATACCGACGCCATCAGCATGTCCACCCCTGTACGAGGAGCAGATTTGACCGACCTGATCCACTCTTCCGCACCGGCGAAATCCGCCGGTACCAGCTCCGCTCCCGCGCCCGCCGCGAGCCGCGATCCGAACGGGTCGCACGCGCCGCAGCCGGCCGGACGGGTGCGGGTGATCCGCGAAGGGGTGGCGTCCTACCTACCGGACATCGACCCGGAGGAAACCAGCGAATGGCTCGAGTCGTTCGATGAGATGCTCGACCGGGAGGGCCCCGGCCGTGCGCGTTACCTCATGCTCCGTCTGCTGGAGCGGGCCGGTGAACGTCGGGTCGCCATCCCGTCCTTGACCTCCACCGACTACGTCAACACCATTCCCACCGAGAACGAGCCGTGGTTCCCCGGCGACGAGGAGGTGGAGCGCCGCTTCCGCGCCTGGATCCGCTGGAACGCCGCGATCATGGTGCATCGCGCCCAGCGCCCCGGCATCGGCGTCGGCGGCCACATCTCGACCTACGCGTCCTCGGCGGCGCTCTACGAAGTCGGCTTCAACCACTTCTTCCGCGGCAAGGACCACTCTGGCGGCGGCGACTCGATCTTCATCCAGGGCCACGCTTCGCCGGGCATCTACGCCCGCGCGTTCCTCGAGGGCAGGCTGTCGACCGATCAGCTCGACGGGTTCCGCCAGGAATACAGCAACGGCGGCCCCGGCCACGGGCTGCCGTCCTACCCGCATCCGCGGCTGCTGAACAACTTCTGGGAGTTCCCGACGGTGTCCATGGGCCTGGGCCCGATGAACGCCATCTACCAGGCGCGCTTCAATCACTACCTGCACGATCGCGGCATCAAGGACACCTCCGATCAGCACGTGTGGGCTTTCCTCGGCGACGGCGAGATGGACGAGCCGGAGTCGCGCGGTCTCGCTCACGTCGCGGCCATGGAGGGTCTGGACAACCTGACCTTCGTCGTCAACTGCAACCTGCAGCGCCTGGACGGCCCGGTGCGCGGCAACGGCAAGATCATCCAGGAACTGGAGTCGTTCTTCCGTGGCGCGGGCTGGAACGTCATCAAGGTGATCTGGGGCCGGGAGTGGGACGCGCTGCTGGGCGCCGACCGCGACGGTGCGCTGGTGAACCTGATGAACAGCACCCCCGACGGCGACTACCAGACCTACAAGGCCAACGACGGCGCGTACGTCCGCGATCACTTCTTCGGCCGCGACCCGCGCACCAAGGCGCTGGTGCAGGACCTGTCGGACCAGGAGATCTGGAACCTCAAGCGCGGCGGTCACGACTACCGCAAGGTGTACGCCGCCTACGCGGCCGCGATGGCGCACAAGGGCCAGCCGACGGTGATCCTGGCCAAGACCATCAAGGGCTACACCCTCGGCAAGCACTTCGAGGGCCGCAACGCCACGCACCAGATGAAGAAGCTGACCCTGCAGGACCTCAAGGACTTCCGCGACCTGCAGCGGATTCCGATCAGCGACGCCGAGCTGGAGAAGGACCCGTACCTGCCCCCGTACTACCACCCCGGTATGGAGGCCCGCGAGATCCAGTACATGCTCGACCGCCGCAAGGCGCTCGGCGGGTTCCTGCCCGAGCGGCGCGCCGCGGCCAAGCCGTTGAAGCTGCCCGGCGACGAGGCCTACCGCTCGGTTCGCAAGGGCTCGGGCAAGCAGAACGTCGCCACCACGATGGCCCTGGTGCGGCTGATGAAGGAGCTGCTGCGGGACAAGGAGATCGGCAAGCGGATCGTCCCGATCATCCCGGACGAGGCCCGCACCTTCGGTATGGACTCGTGGTTCCCTTCGTTGAAGATCTACAACCGCAATGGGCAGTTGTACACCTCCGTCGACGCGGAATTGATGCTTGCCTACAAAGAGAGCGCCGTCGGGCAGATCCTGCACGAGGGCATCAACGAAGCCGGGTCGACGGCGTCGTTCACCGCGGCGGGCACCTCCTACGCCACGCACGGCGAGCCGATGATCCCGCTGTACATCTTCTACTCGATGTTCGGCTTCCAGCGCACCGGCGACGGACTGTGGGCGGCCGCCGACCAGCTCGCCCGCGGCTTCGTGCTCGGAGCGACCGCGGGACGCACCACGCTGACCGGTGAGGGCCTGCAGCACAACGACGGGCACTCGCTGTTGCTGGCCTCGACCAACCCGGCCGTGGTGACCTACGACCCGGCGTTCGCGTTCGAGATCGCCCACATCGTGCGCGACGGCCTGCGCCGCATGTACGGCGGCGGCGCCGCTCCGCAGGGCTCCGCGCCGCTGCCGGGCACCCATCCGCACGGCAGCCCCACCGAGTTCGGCGGCGAGGACGTCTTCTACTACATCACCCTCTACAACGAGCCGTACCCGCAGCCGGCCGAGCCGGAGGACCTCGACGTCGCCGGTCTGCTCAAGGGCCTCTACCTGTACAAGCGCGGGGGTGAGGGCGCGGTGCGCGCCCAGATCCTGGTCTCCGGCGTCACCGTGCCCGACGGCCTGCGGGCGCAGGCGCTGCTGGCGCAGGAATGGGGCGTGCAGGCGGACGTGTGGTCGGTGACCTCCTGGGGCGAACTCCGCAAGGAGGCGCTGGACAAGGAGATCGCCGCGCTGCGCGACCCGGGCAACGACCACGGCGTCCCGTACGTCACCGAGGCCCTGTCGCGGGTCGAGGGCCCGTACGTGGCCGCCACCGACTGGATGCGCGCGGTACCCGACCAGGTCCGCAAGTGGGTGCCCGGTGACTTCACCACGCTCGGCACCGACGGTTTCGGATTCTCCGACACCCGCCCGGCCGCGCGGCGGGTGTTCAACGTCGACGCGCAGTCCATCGTGGTCGCCGCGCTGGCCGGTCTCGGCCGGACCGGCAAGCTCGACCCCGGTAAGGCCGTGGAGGCGGCGGCGAAGTACGGCATCGCCGACGTGGACGCCGCGCCGAAGGCGGCGGTGAGTTCGGACGAAGACCTCGCGTAGCGGAATATTGGATGGTGGACCGTAAACCGCCGCGGCCGCGACGGATCTCCGAGGGCTCTTCCGAGCACGAGGTGTATCTGCCGACGGGCGCGCTCTCCCCGAACCGGCAGACCCGCGACCCCCTTCCGGACACGCTGCTCAAACGCGTGAAGCAGTTCTCCGGCCGTCTCTCCACCGAGGCGGTGGGGTCGATGCAGGATCGGTTGCCGTTCTTCGCCGATCTGGACGCCGCGCAGCGGGCCGGCGTGCAGATGCTGGTGCAGACCGCGGTGGTGAACTTCCTGGAGTGGCTACAGGACCCGGACAGCGACATCCGGTTCAGCCTGGACGCCTTCCAGGTGATCCCGCAGGATCTGGCGCGGCGGTTGACGCTGCGCCAGACCGTGGACATGGTCCGCGTCGCCATGGAGTTCTTCGAGCAGTGGCTGCCCGCGCTCGCGCGCAACGACCGGCAGCTGGTCGCACTCACCGAAGCGGTGCTGCGTTACGGGCGTGAGCTCGGCTTCGCCGCCGCCTCGGTGTACGCCAGCGCCGCCGAGTCGCGCGGCGCGTGGGACACCCGGCTGGAGGCGCTCGTCGTCGACGCCGTGGTGCGCGGCGACACCGGCCCGGACATGCTCTCCCGGGCCGCGACGCTGAACTGGGACGCCACCGCACCGGCGACGGTGCTGGTGGGCACGCCGCCCGGCGAGCAGGGCGTCTCGTCGGTGGGTGCCGTACACTCCATCGCGGCGCGGCACGGGCGGGCCGCGCTCGCGGTGGTGCAGGGCACCAGGCTGGTGATGGTGGTCTCCGGGCATCTGGGGGAGACCGCCCATATCTCCCCGTTCCTCGCCGATCTGCTCGCCGAGGTGTTCTCCGACGGTCCGGTCGTGATCGGTCCGACCACCCGCACGCTCGGCGCGGCTCACGCGAGTGCGGTGGAAGCGCTGGCCGGGATGGAGGCCGTGGTCGGCTGGCGCGGGGCGCCGCGACCGGTGCACGCGGCGGAATTGCTGCCGGAACGCGCTTTGTTGGGTGATCGAGCTGCGATCGACGCGCTGAACGAGTACCTTGTCCTACCGTTGGCCGCGGCCGGGTCGTCGCTGGCGGACACTCTCGACGCCTATCTGGATTGCGGTGGAGCGGTCGAGACGTGTGCGCGTCAGCTGTACGTCCATCCAAATACGGTTCGGTATCGCCTCAAGCGAATCGCCGAGATCACCGGCCGTGATCCGATGAACCCACGGGATGCGTATGTGCTCCGAATCGCCGCAACAGTGGGTCGTTTGACACGAACCCGTAACGAACCGTCAACTCCCGTCGCAGAAGTCACTTCGATCGCGTCGGGTCCCGAGAGCTTGTAACGCATCGGCGGAATCGGTCGATTCGGACAGCCCACGTGGTCTTTTGTGGAACCCCCACAAAACCGCTTCCGAAGCTTCATTCGCGTCGACATCTCGTGCGGCCCGCCTCACAGTGTTTTCTTAGAGACGTGATCGCGTTGTTCGCCCCTGGACAGGGCTCTCAGACACCCGGCATGCTCGCGCCCTGGCTCGACCTTCCCGGCGCGGCTGAGCGCCTTACGCTGTGGTCCAAGGCTTCGGGCCTGGACCTGGTCCGTCTCGGTACCACCGCGACGGCCGAGGAGATCACCGACACCGCCGTCACCCAGCCGCTCGTGGTCGCGGCGGCACTGCTCGCATACTCGGAGATCTCGCAGGACGAGCTTCCCGCCGCTACCATCGTCGCCGGGCACTCGGTCGGTGAACTCGCCGCCGCCGCGGTCGCCGGAGTCATCTCCGCCGACGACGCGGTCCGGCTGGCCGCCATCCGCGGAGCGGAGATGGCCAAGGCGTGCGCACTGGAGCCGACCGGCATGTCCGCGGTGCTCGGTGGCGACGAGGCCGCCGTGCTCGAGCGGCTCACCGAACTCGACCTCGTGCCTGCCAACCGCAACGCGGTGGGTCAGATCGTGGCCGCGGGTCGGTTGGACGCTCTCGCCGAGCTCGCCGCGAACCCTCCGGAGAAGGCCAGGGTTCGGGCGCTGCCCGTCGCGGGCGCGTTCCACACGGCGTTCATGGCCCCGGCGCAGGATGCTGTGACCGAAGCCATAACGAAGATCACGCCGAACGAGCCGAACAGGACCTTGCTCTCGAACTTCGACGGCAAGCCGGTCGCGTCCGGACAGGACGCGATCGACAAGCTCGCCGCGCAGGTCACCCGGCCCGTTCGCTGGGATCTGTGCACCGAGACCGTTCGGCAGGCCGCTGTTTCGGCAGTGGCGGAGCTGCCGCCGGCGGGCACCCTCGTCGGCATCGCCAAACGGGAACTGAAGGGCACGCCGACGCTGGCCCTGAAGACCCCGCAAGACCTCCCCGCGTTGGCTGAGCTGACCGTGTCCGGCTAGCTTTCCTCCGCGACCATGCATCACTCGATGCGAGGTCGTGACCGAGAGGCGGTAACTATTACCGCGCTCGATCCGAAAAAAACCAGTAGAGCCCTACAAAGTATCAAGAAGGGAGCCACGAAGTGGCCGCTCTGACCCAGGAACAAATCGTCGAGGAACTCGGCAAGATCATCGAAGAGGTGACCGGCATCGAGCCCTCCGAGGTGACGATCGAGAAGTCCTTCGTCGATGACCTGGACATCGACTCGCTGTCCATGGTCGAGATCGCGGTTCAGACCGAGGACAAGTACGGCGTGAAGATCCCCGACGAGGATCTGGCCAGCCTGAAGACCGTTGGCGACGCCGTCAACTACATCCAGAAGCTCGAGGCCGAGAACGCCGAGGCGGCGGCCGAGCTCAAGGCCAAGTTCGACAACGCCGAGTAGGGCCGAAACTGTGACCACTCCTTCCACCTTGAACGGGAACTTCCCCAACGTCGTCGTAACCAGCCTTGCGGCGACCACGTCGATCGCGGGTGACGTCGATGCGACGTGGAAGGGACTCCTCAACGGCGAGAGCGGCATCGACGTTCTCGAGGATTCCTTCGTCGAGGAATACGACCTTCCGGTCCGCATCGGCGGTCACCTGAAGGTTCGGCCCGACACCCTGCTGTCTCGTGTCGAGTGTCGGCGCATGGCCTACGTCGAGCAGCTCGCGACCGTGCTCGGTCGCGAGGTCTGGCGGAACGCGGGCAGCCCGGAAGTCGACCCGGAGCGGCTGGGTGTGGCCATCGGCACCGGATTGGGAGGCGGCGACGCCCTCATCGATTCCGTGGACAAGCTGAAGAACGGCGGCTATCGCAAGATTTCGCCGTTGGCTGTGCAGATGGTCATGCCGAACGGCCCGTCGGCCGTTGTCGGCCTCGAATTGAAGGCCAGGGCAGGAGTGGTCACTCCGGTCTCGGCGTGCTCGTCCGGCTCCGAGGCCATCGCCAATGCCTGGCGGATGATCGTCATGGGTGACGCCGACATGGTCGTCACCGGTGGCGTCGAGGGCTTCATCGACGCGGTGCCGATCGCGGCGTTCACCATGATGCGCGCCATGAGCACTCGCAACGACGATCCGAAGGGCGCCTCGCGTCCCTTCGACAAGGATCGCGACGGCTTCGTCTTCGGCGAGGCGGGCGCGCTGATGGTCATCGAGACCGAAGAGCACGCGAAGGCCAGGGGCGCGACCATCCACGCGCGCCTGCTCGGCGCGGGCATCACCTCCGACGGCTTCCACCTCGTCGCCCCCGACCCAACGGGTGACGGCGCCGCGCGGGCGATGACCAGGGCGATGCAGTCCGCGGGTCTGACCAAGAAGGACATCACGCACATCAACGCGCACGCGACCGCGACGCCGATCGGCGACACCGCCGAGGCGAACGCGATCAACAAAGCCGTGGGCAACCACGCCTCGGTGTACGCGCCGAAGTCGGCGCTCGGCCACTCGATCGGCGCCGTCGGCGCCCTGGAGTCCGTGCTCACCGTGCTCGCCATCCGCGACGGCATCGTTCCGCCGACGCTGAACCTGGAGAACCAGGACCCGGAGATCGACCTCGACGTGGTGAAGGGCGAAGCCCGCCGCCAGGAGATCGAGTACGCGATCAACAACTCCTTCGGATTCGGTGGGCACAACGTAGCGCTCGCCTTCGGTCGGGCCTAGCCGCGCGATCGACTGCACAACGATTCCGGCGGGGCCGGCCATCTTTGGCTCGGCCCCGCCGCGTTTCGCCATACGCAGCCGCGGCAGCGGCGCACTTATCGAGGTCAGGAGACAACGCGATGACAATCATCGCTCCCGCGTTGCATCAGGAGACGACGACCGACCCGCGCGATCCGCTCGGTCGGCTCCAGCGTTTCTTCGATCCCGGCACCATTCTTCCGCTCCACCCGCGTGACAAGTCCGGCGTGCTCGCCGCCATCGGCGAGGTGGATGGCGTCCGCACCGTGGCCTACTGCTCCGACGCCACCGTCATGGGCGGCGCGATGGGCGTGGAGGGCTGCAAGCACATCGTCGACGCCATCGACACCGCCATCGACTCCGGTGTCCCCGTGGTCGGCCTGTGGCACTCCGGCGGCGCTCGACTGGCCGAGGGCGTCGAGGCGCTGCACGCGGTCGGCCTGGTCTTCGAGGCCATGGTCCGCGCCTCCGGCCTGGTCCCGCAGATCTCCGTGGTGCTCGGCTTCGCGGCAGGCGGCGCCGCCTACGGCCCGGCGCTGACCGACATCGTGATCATGGCTCCGGAAGGCCGCGTCTTCGTGACCGGCCCGGACGTGGTGCGCAGCGTGACCGGCGAGCAGGTGGACATGGCCACCTTGGGCGGGCCGGAGACGCACGGCAAGAAGTCCGGCGTCACCCATATCGTGGCCGACGACGAGGCCGACGCGCTGCACCGCGCTCGCCGACTGGTGTCGATGTTCGCCGAGCAGGGCGAATTCGATCTGGTCGCGGCCGAGCACGGCGACGTGGATCTGAAGGCTCTGCTGCCGGAGTCGGCCAAGCGCGCCTACGACGTGAAGCCGATCATCAACGAGCTGCTCGACAACGTCGACGGCGAGTCCTCCTTCGAGGAATTGCAGGGCGGGTACGCCCGCAGCATCGTCACCGGCCTGGGCCGTCTCGGCGGCCGCACCGTCGGCGTGCTGGCGAACAACCCGATCCGTCTCGGCGGCTGCTTGAACTCCGAGAGCGCGGAGAAGGCGGCGCGTTTCGTGCGGCTGTGCGACGCGTTCGGCATTCCGCTGATCGTGGTCACCGACGTTCCGGGTTACCTGCCCGGCGTGGGCCAGGAGTGGGAAGGCGTCGTGCGGCGCGGCGCGAAGCTGCTGCACGCGTTCGCCGAGGCGCGCGTTCCGCGGGTCACGCTGGTCACCCGCAAGATCTACGGTGGCGCCTACATCGCGATGAACGCCCGCTCGCTCGGTGCGACGGCGGTCTACGCGTGGCCGGGTTCCGAGGTGGCCGTCATGGGCGCCAAGGCCGCGGTCGGCATCCTGCACAAGAAGGCCCTCGCGGCCGCGCCGGAGGAGGAGCGCGAGGCGCTGCACGAGCGGCTCACCGCCGAGCACGAGCGCATCGCGGGCGGTGTGGAGCGCGCCATGGCGATCGGTGTCGTCGACCAGGTCATCGACCCGGCGAAGACCCGCAGCACCATCGCCGCGGCGCTGGCCGTGGCCCCGGCTCGCGCCAGCCACCACAAGAACATCCCGCTCTGATCCACGTACCGAAGCGGGCTCCGGGCGCTCCCGGGGCCCGTTTCGCGTTTCCGGAGACCGCGGGACGCGGACCGCGGTGTGCGTACTCGGTGGTTTGGTGTGTCGCACGCAGTCCGAGCGGAAGAGGTCGTGAGGTTTCACGGGGCGGGAGCGGCTCGCTGGTCGGTAGCATCGGGAGGTGCGCTACGAAGAACTGGCCGACGTGCCGTGCTCGATCACGCGCCCGCTCGTGATCTTCGGTGACCGCTGGACGCTGCTGATCCTCAAGTCCTGCTTCTCCGGCATCCGGCGGTTCAACGCTTTCCAAAGCGCACTGGGCATCTCGCGCAGCAGATTGCAGGATCGTCTGGACCGCCTGCTCGACAACGGCATCCTCGTCAAGCAGAAGGCCGCCGTGGGTGCGCACGAGGAGTACCGCCTCACCCCCAAGGGGCACGACATCTACCCGATTCTGCTGGCCATCCGCGATTGGGGCGACGCCTACATGGCGCCCGAAGGTCCTCCCGTGCGTTACGCCCATCACGAGTGTGCGGGCGAGGCCCATGTCCGGCTCGAATGTGATTCGTGCGGAAGCGAACTCACCGCACGGGATGTCACCCCGCAGCCGGGACCGGGCTTGCTGGGCGTCACCGGGACCGAGGCGACCGCGGGTAGCGCGCGCTAGCGACGGGCGCGCCCGCGGGTGTCAGTCGGCGAACCAGGTGGCGACTTCGTCGGCGTCGGCCCGGGTGGTGCGGAAGCCGTTGACGGGGTGGTCGGGGTCCGGATATCCGAACGAGATCCCGGCGACGACCTTGCGCTGCTCCGGGATGCCGAAGTACTCCCGGATGAAGGGTGAGTACGAGGCCAGTGCCGCTTGCGGCGCCGCGCCGAGGCCGAGGCTCTGCGCGCCCAACAGGAAGCTACCGATGTACAGCCCGCAGTCCACCGCCCCGTAGACGCCGAGATCGGCTTCGCTGGTCACGATCGCCGCATGCGGCGCGTCGAACAGTTCGAAATTCCGTACGGCCTGCTGCATGGTCTTCTCGTGATCGCCTTTGGCGATGCCGACGCTTTCGTACAGTTGCTTTCCGCATTCGCGCCTGCGGTCCCGGTACACACCGGTGTAGTGCGCGGGGAACTCGAAATCCGGCGCGGGCGTGGCCGTCGCGATGTGGTCGAGCAGTTCCTTGCGGAAACGATCCGTTCCGGCGCCCTCCGTCACGACGACCTGCCAAGGCTGGGTGTTGCACCACGACGGCGTTCGCTGGGCCAGTCGCAGCAGGGCGCGGATGGTGTCGCGCTCGACGGACTGCGAGCGGAATTGCCTGCAGGTCCACCGTTCATCGAGCACTCGGGTCAGCGCCGTGAAGTCGTCGGTCGTCACTGTCATTCCCCCGCCTCCCTTGGCAGTCTTATTTCGAGACCGAACGCTAGCATCGAACGCTTCGGCGCGAAAGCCGGGCGAGTCGACCGCGACGCGCGCGGCGGCGCAAAAGTGTTGCCCGCGTTGTGGCAACGGGCGCGGTCGCGCGAGGCAGAATCCCGATATGGCGTCCGAAGCCCCCGCCGCGCGGGACCGCAAACGGCACGGCAGGCATTACACGCCGCCCGTGCTGGCCCGGTTCCTCGCCCAACGGCTGCTGCGCCATGTCCAGCCGTCGGGGGCGGGCGTCCTGCGCGTGCTCGATCCGGCTTGCGGCGACGGCGAATTGCTGTTCGCCGTGCACCGGGAGGTCGCGACCCGGTTTCCCGGTATCCGTCTGGTGCTGATCGGCTACGACCTGGACGCCCGCGCGCTCGCGGTCGCCAGGGAGCGCGCCCGCGCGGAGGGGATCGCCGCGCACTGGCGCAAGGCCGACTTCCTCGCGGTCGAGGCGCGGCTCGCGGACGGCTCGTTCGACGCGGTGATCACCAACCCGCCGTATGTGCGCACCCAGCAGTTGGGCGGATCGACCGCGCAGCTGCTGAGCAAGCGGTTCGGTCTGCGCGGGCGGATCGACCTGACCCATCCGTTCGTGGCGACGTTGCCCCGGCTGCTGGCCGCCGGAGGTGTGCTCGGCCTGCTGTGCGCCAACCGTTTCCTGACCACCAAGGCCGGCGCGAATATCCGGCGGCTGTTGCTGACCGATCTGGCCCCGGTCGAGCTGTACGACCTGGGGGACACCAAACTGTTCACCGCCGCGGTGCTGCCCGCGATCACCATCGCGCGCCGCGCGAGTCACGGCGACGGCTGCCGCTACGTCTCCGCCTACGAGGCCACCGGCGAAACACCCGGTGCGAAGACGTTGTTCGAGGCGCTGCTCGACCCGGGCGGCTCGATCGTCGAGTACAACGGGCGGACCTTCGCCGTGGAGGTCGGCAAGTTGGCGACGGGAGGCGGGCCGCCGGGGGCTTCCGGAGCCGGTCGGGATCGCGACGAGAGTGACGCGGCGCCGGAACTGGCGGTGGTACGGAGGACGCGCCTCGCGCGGGAACCCGACGCCGCGTGGCGGATGTCGCACGAGGCGATCGATTCCTGGCTGGCGCGGATAGCGGGGGCGACCTGGCGCAGTTTCGGCGACGTGGCGCGTATCCGGGTCGGCATCAAGACGACCGCCGACCACGTGTTCATCTCCGACCGCTGGGCGCAGGCCGACCCGTGTCCCGAGGCCGACCTGCTGCTGGATCTGATCACCCATCACGACCTCGCGCCGTGGCGGGCCACGCGGGCCCGTGACGTTCGCGTGCTGTATCCCTACGACCTGGCCCATACCCGCCGCACGCCGATCGATCTCGGTGCATACCCGAGCGCCGCCGCGTATCTGCGGTCGCACCGCCGGACGCTGGCCGGGCGCCGCTATGTCGTCGAGAGCGGCCGCGCCTGGTACGAGATCTGGGTTCCGCAGCGCCCGCACCTGTGGCGGCAGCCGAAACTGGTCTTCCCGGACATCAGCGACCGTCCGCGTTTCGCGCTGGACAGCTCGGGCGCGGTGGTCAACGGCGACTGTTACTGGATCTCGCTGCCCGATCTGGCCGCCGCGCCCGCGGAGGCGACGCGCTTGGCATATCTGCTGATGGGCGTGGCCAATTCGGCGCTCGGATTGCGGTTCTACGACGTGGTCTGCGGCAATCGGTTGTATTCGGGGAGGCGGCGGTGGATCACCCAGTACGTGTCCCGGCTGCCGGTGCCCGATCCGGCGGCGGCCCGGTCGGCGGGTGTCATCGAGTTGGTGCGCGAGTTCGTTGCGGGCCGTGCGCCGGATCCGGCGGCGCAGGCGGAACTGGACGAGCGGGTGGCCGCCGCGTTCGGCGTCGGGTTACGCGTACCTCCGCCTTCGCTCCGGCCATGCGCGGGCTGAAGACGGACTGCGTCCGACAGCGCCCATCAGGCGTACCTCCGCCTTCGCTCCGGCCATGCGCGGGCTGAAGACGGACTGCGTCCGACAGCGCCCATTAAGCGCTGACCCGGACGCCGACCATCGGCAGCAGCGTGCGGCGGGCGAACTCGCGCGCGGCGTTCTGATCGCTGACCGGGATCAGGCCGTCGGGGGTGAGGGCGAGCGACAGCGCGAGCCGGGCCATGATCTCGGCGACCAGATCGGCGTCGAAGTCGTGCGTGCCACCGGCATCCCGTAGCTCGCGCAGCTTCTCGGCCAGGTAGTCGCGGCCGACGGCGAGGATCGGTCCGGCCTCGGTGGTCAACCGGGGGAGGATCAGGTCGGGCTCGGTGCGCAGCAGCCGGCGCAGCAGTTCGTTGCCCGCGATGGCGCTGATGAACGCGACGAAGATCTCGACCAGCTGATCGTCGTTGCCCGAGACGGTGCGCACCTGCTTCTCGATCGCGGCGACGAAGCGCTGGGCTTCCCGGACGCTGACCGCCTCGACGAGGTCGTTCTTGGATTCGTAGCGCCGGTACAGCGTGGCCGGGCTGATACCGGCGCGGCGAGCGATCTCGCCCATGCTGGTCCGCTTGATGCCGAAGTCCAGGAATGCCGAGAGCGCGCTTTCCAGGAGCTTTTCGCCGTCGGCGACCGGCTTCTCGAGGATGCGCTGCAACATGGGCGAGATGGTTGGCATCGGATCTCCAGTGGGTTCGGCGCGGGCGCCGGGCCGTGGCCGGTGGGCGCGGCGTCGCGACGGGTGCGGACGGGAACGTCCATTATTTCATCGGTTGGGCGCGGCGTGGCCTGGCATTGCCCGACGGCGCGGTCACACGGAGTGGGTCGCGTGTCCAGATTCGGCTGGATAGCCTGTGGTCGGTGTCCGGCCTCGGCTACGGCCGGTCCGGAAAGGGGTTGAGCCATGGGGTATTTCGCGAATCGCGTGGTGGCGGTCACCGGCGCGGGCGCTGGCATCGGCCGGGCGTTGGCGGTGGCACTGGCGGGCGCGGGGGCATCGCTGGCGCTGTCGGACAAGTCGGCGGATGCCGTGGCCGAGACGGGGGCGTTGTGCGCGGCGGTGGGCAGCGAGCCCTGGGTGAGGACGGTGGACGTCACCGACCGGGCGGCGGTGTTCGCGTACGCGGAGCGAACCGTCGCGCGATTCGGGCGGGTCGATGCGCTGTTCAACAACGCGGGCATCCTGCACGTCGGTGGCGTGCTGGAGTCGCCGTTCAGCGACTTCGAACAGGTGATGGCCGTCGATTCTGGGGTGTGGTGAACGGGACCAAGGCGTTCCTGCCCCATCTGCTGGCCGCCGATCGCGCGCACGTCGTCAACATGTCCTCGGCCTTCGGGCTGGTGGCCGTCGCGCGGCACGCGCCGTACAACGCGGCGAAGTTCGCCGTGCGGGGTTTCACCGACTCGCTGCGTCAGGACATGCGTGCCGCGGGCGGCTCCGTGCGGGTCACGGGGGTGTATCCGGGCGGCGTGCTCACCGGGATCGCCCGGTCGGCCAGCGTGGCGCCGGGCGTCGACGCGGGAGAAGTAGTGCGCCGATTCGAGGGCCACGTGGCGCGGACCAGCCCGGCGGCCGCGGCGCGGACCATTCTGCGCGGCGCGGCGCGCGGCGAGGCGAAGGTGCTGGTCGGAATCGATGCCATCGCTGTGGACCTGGTCACACGAATCGCCGGGTCGTACCACGAGAAGGTGCTGGACATGGTATTCCGTTCCTGACCGCGCGCGGGATGCGCGGTTGACGACGGGGAGGGCGAATTGACGACCGGC